>DATJVI010000034.1:0-21772 GCA_035501875.1 Burkholderiales bacterium | reverse complement strand
CCGTAGGCATTGAGGGACCTCTGCGCGAGCTCTTCCGCCATCTTCATCGCCGCGTCCAACGCCGTCCCGTCTTCGACAACCTTCGTCGCGAGCCCCCACGCCAGTGCCTGCTCAGCCGATATCGGCGGATCGAACGCGGCGATCTCGAGGGCTCGGGCGAGACCGACCAGCCGCGGCAGGTTGAACGTTCCGCCTCCGTCCAGGCACAGCCCGCTCGACGTATAGGCCTGGCGCAGCACGGCCGACTTCGCCATCACTCTGAAGTCGCAGGCGAGCGCTAGCGAAAAACCGCCCCCGGCGGCCACGCCATTGATCGCGGCGATCACCGGCTTTGGCGCACGCCTGATCTCGGTGACGGCAAGATGAAAGTGTCCGGCCAGCCGATGAAAAGCCGCCGCCGTGCCGCCCTGCACCGACAGGGCCCACTTCAGATCGCCCCCCGCGCAGAACGCTTTGCCGGCGCCGCAGATGACGATGCCCCGAATCCCGTGCTCGGATCCGAGGGCGACGAGCTGGGTGGCAAAGCGCTCGCCCATCTGCAGGTCGAACGCGTTGAAGGCTTCGGGCCGGTTCAGCGTGACGACGCCGATACCGTTCCTCGTGGTGATCGTGACGGATTCGCTCATGGCTGGCCCTCGCCCAAGCCCTCTCCCGGGGAGAGGGTGCATTCGTTCGCGGCATTGTAGACCTCGACCGGCAGGTGCGGCTTGCGCGCGCACGGACATCGGCGCTATCGTTCCGCCTTTCGACGCTGAAGAACCGCAGGAGGAGTGAGGTCATGGCAAAGCAAGGCAACTCGAGAGACCCATCAAAGCTCAGATCGCGCCGCTGGTTCGACAACCCGGACAATCCCGACATGACGGCGCTCTATCTCGAGCGCTACATGAACTTCGGGCTGAAGCGCGAAGAGCTGCAGGCCGGGAAGCCGATCATCGGCATCGCGCAATCTGGGTCGGATCTCTCCCCGTGCAACCGCCACCACCTCGCACTGGCTGAGCGCGTGCGGGAAGGGATCCGCGAAGCCGGCGGCATCGCTTTTGAGTTTCCCGTGCACCCGATTCAAGAGACTGGACGGCGACCGACCGCAACGCTCGATCGCAATCTCGCCTACCTGGGGCTGGTCGAGATCCTGCACGGTTACTTCATCGACGGCGTGGTGTTGACAACGGGCTGCGACAAGACGACCCCATCGCAGCTCATGGCGGCGGCGACCATCGACCTGCCGGCCATCGTGCTCTCGGGGGGCCCCATGCTGAACGGATGGTTCCGGGGCGAGCGCACTGGCTCGGGCACGATCGTATGGAAAGCACGCCAGATGCTCGCCGCAGGCGAGATCAACCGCGAGCAGTTCATCGAGCTGGTCGCCTCTTCCGCGCCTTCGGAGGGGCACTGCAATACCATGGGCACGGCCACGACGATGAACTCTTTGGCGGAGGCGCTTGGGATGTCATTGCCAGGCAGTGCGGCGATCCCGGCTCCAAACAAGGAGCGCGGGCAGGTCGCATACGAAACCGGCAGGCGCATCGTCGAGATGGTATGGGAAGACCTGCGCCCGTCGAAGATCATGACTCGGGAAGCGTTCGAGAACGTGATTGTCGTCAACTCCGCGATCGGTGGTTCGACCAACGCGCCGATCCATTTCAACGCCATCGCGCGTCATGTCGGCGTGAAGCTGGACAACGACGATTGGGAGAAAATCGGCTACGAAATTCCCCTGCTGGTCAATCTGCAGCCGGCGGGCAAATACCTGGGTGAGGAATTCCATCGGGCCGGCGGCGTGCCAGCGGTGATCAACGAGCTGATGAAAGCTCGCAAGATCCACCGTGACGCGTTCACCGTCAATGGAAAAACCATCGGCGAGAACTGCAAGGACAGCCCCGTGCTGGATCACGACGTGATCTACCCGTACAAGAAGCCGCTGAAGAAGAACGCAGGATTCCTGAACCTGAAGGGCAACCTGTTCGACAGCGCGATCATGAAGACGAGTGTGATATCGGACGCGTTCCGCAAGCGCTATCTGTCGAATCCGAAGGACCGCAACGCATTCGAAGGGCGCGCTATCGTCTTCGACGGCCCCGAGGACTATCACCATCGCATCGACGATCCCAAGCTCAAGATCGACGAAACCTGCCTGCTGTTTATCCGGGGTACCGGCCCGGTGGGTTATCCAGGCGGCGCCGAAGTGGTGAACATGCAGCCCCCGGCCGCGCTCATCAAACGCGGAGTGACCGAGCTGCCGTGCATCGGCGACGGGAGGCAGTCGGGCACCTCGGGTTCGCCATCGATATTGAACGCGTCACCGGAAGCGGCAACGGGCGGCGGCCTCGCGATTCTTCAGACCGGCGACCGCGTGCGAATCGATCTGAACAAGCGCACGGCCAACATCCTCATCAGCAAGGCTGAATACGAGCGGCGGCGCGCGGCGCTCAAGCGGCGAGGCGGCTACAAGTACCCGGCGAACCAGACGCCCTGGCAGGAGATCCAGCGCAGCATGGTGGACGAGCTCTCCGCTGGCATGGTGCTGAAACCGGCCGTGAAGTATCAGCGCATCGCGGCGAAGGGCGTGCCGAGGGACAATCACTAGTCCAGTCCGGGATCTCAGCGGAGGAATCTCGGGACCAGGATCGCGAACGCGGCGAGAGCGATCAACAGCGCCAGGATGGCCCACACCAGGATCGACGCACGGTACCTGATGTGCGGGGTGGCTTCGACGATTGCGGCGTACTCCGGAGACAGGTTGAACCGCCCTTTCTTCGACAGCAGGAGGTAGAGAATGTAGCCGTTGATCAGAGTCCCGATCGGGAAGCTCAACAGGCCCAGGCCAGCGAGGATCGCGGTCGGAATTCGCACCCTCGGCTGCAGTGCACGCAGTGCCCGCCCTATCACGAAGAATCCGATCGTCAGCAGAGCTGCCGCGACGAGACTGAGCGCTGCTTTCAGATCCGGCTGATTCCTTGCCAGCTGGAGCGCACTGGCCGCAGCGCCGCCGGCCATGACGAGGGCCGCGATGTAGTAGAGAATTCCGATGGACCGGATCGACGCTTCGTGTTTGATGTGCTCGCGGCGGAGCGCTTCCGCCTCCGGGTTAGCGCTGACGCTGACATCCTCCACCACGGCCTTAGGTGCGGCGTAGGGATTGACCTCTGTAGACACGGTTCTCCGTCGCTTGCCGTTTGGTGCGCGCCGTTATACGCTCTCGTGGGCGAAGTGTAGCCCGGATGCCGCGTAGCGTAATCGGGATATAAGACCGCAGGTTGCGCTTCCTGCAACCGCGCTGCGCGACTGGATTCCGGCCTCCGCCGGAATGACAAGACCTCAAACAGGGAGGAGAGCATGAGAGCCATTCTTGCCGCAACGCTGGCGGCACTCGTGTCGCTGGCGCCTCAGGTGTGCGGCGCCGACGCCAACGACATCTCGGTCCGTCAGTCGATCAAGATCAACGCCCCGCCCGACGCAGTGTGGGAGGTGCTGGGCGACTTCAATGGCCTGGCGCGCTGGCTGTCGTTCGTCGAGGCGAGCCAGATCGTGGCTGGTACCAACAACGAAGTGGGCTGCATCCGGCTTGTCACGCGGCGCAACGGCACCAAGGTGAGCGAGCGCCTGCTCGAGTACGATCCGCACAACATGCGCTTCGCCTACACCTACGTGGACGGCGCGGTGATGGCGAGCGACTACTTTCCCGTGCTGCAGGTCAAGGACGGCGGCAACGGCACCAGCGTCGTCGAGTGGAGCGCGCACCTCAAGCGGCTGGCCTACGCGGTTGATCCGCCGCCGCCCGGCCAGGACGACAAATCACTCGCGGATTTGTACAACGGCCTCTACAAAGCCGGTCTCGAGAGCCTCAAGCGCGTGGTCGAAGCCGGTCGGTAGCGGAGGCGGGAAGGTCGCATGCTCACGCGCTACGTCTGGCTTGCGGCCGGGCTCGCGCTGGCCGCCACGCTCGGCCCCGCTCGCGCCGAGAAAAGGTATGACCCCGGCGCGAGCGACACCGAAATCCGGATCGGGCAGACCAAGCCCTACAGCGGGCCGGCGTCGGCCTACGGCGCCGGTGGCCGCGTGCAGATCGGCTACTTCGAGAAGCTCAACGCGGAGGGTGGGATCAACGGGCGCAAGATCAAGCTGATCTCGCTCGACGACGGCTTCAGTCCGCCGCGCACGGTGGAGCAGACACGCAAGCTGGTCGAGCAGGACGAGGTGCTCGTGGTATTCAACTCGAACGGCACCGCCGCCAATTCCGCGGTGCAGAAGTACCTCAACGCGAAGAAGGTTCCTCAGCTCTTCGTGTCGACCGGAGCGAGCAAATTCGCCGACCCGAAGAGCTTTCCGTGGACCATCGGCTGGCTCCCGACTTACTACAAGGAGGCAAGGGCGTACGCACAGTACGTCGTGCGCACCCGTCCGAATGCAAAGATCGCCGTGCTGTACCAGAACGACGATTTCGGCAAGGACTACCTGAACGGCCTGCACGACGAGCTGGGCGATAAGGCGAAACGGATGATCGTCGCCGAGTCGAGCTTCGAGCTGAGCGATCCGACGGTGGACTCCCAGGTGGTGTCGCTCAGAGCCTCCGGGGCGGATGTGTTCTTCAACATCGGCACGCCCAAGTTCTCGGCGCTCGCCATCCGCAAGGCCTACGACATCGGATGGAAGCCGCTCCAGTTCCTGGCCATGCCCGGGTCGTCGGTGGGCCAGGTGATGATCCCGGCCGGCACCGAGAAGGGTGTGGGCGCGATCACCGTCGGCTTCGTCAAGGATCCGACCGATCCGCAGTGGGACAACGATCCGGCGATGAAGGAGTGGCGCGCATTCATGCGGAAGTATTATCCGGATGGCGACCTGAACGACTGGTACAACGTGTACGCCTACGCCGCCGCCCAGACGCTCGTGCAGGTGTTGAAGCAATGCGGAGACGAGCTGACCCGCGAGAACGTCATGGCGCAGGCCACGAACCTCAAGAATCTCGAGCTGCCGCTCCTGCTGCCAGGCATCCGGATCAACACCACCCCGACCGATTATCACGTCATCCGCCAGGTTCAGCTGCAGCGCTTCGACGGCAGGCAGTGGGTCCGCTTCGGCGAGGTGATCGGGAATTGATTCCGCGGGGCTGAGGGGCGTCATTCCGGACGCCAGCAGGGCGATCCGGAATCTGGATTCTCCGATCCGCCGCTGGGCGACATGGCGCCGGGTTTGGTTTACCATCCCCGTCCCGCCCTGATAACGGCTTCGATCTGAAAGCCTGCCCGGGGCCGTGCGCAGGGAGCTCAACATGAAGCTGTTTGGCGACAATCGCAGGCGCGTGCGGCGCGTCGAAGCGCCCGTGGTGACCTATCTTTCGAGAGAGGAAGCGATCGGCCTCGCGCAAGTGGCGACCGAGAGCGCCGGGCTGCGCTGGAGCGAACCCGTGTCGGCGGGAGCATCGCGCGACGAGGCCGATTCCGTCGTGGTGTGGACGGTCATGACCAACGCGTTGCACAGTGGTGTCCACGTTCGGGTGCAGATCGACGACAGCACCGGCAACACGCTCGACGTGCGCAACGTGGTGAGGTAGGCGTCGAGTACCCTGGAGCAGCGCCACATGGAGCCCGTCTCCTGGCAGCCCAGCCAGCGCTACCCGGATCCGGCGGTGCAGGTGCTGGATGAGAGTTTTGCCAAGTATCGACTCAATCTCGCATCGGTGGAGCGCATCGCGCACGGCTTCCGCTGGTCCGAGGGTCCGGTCTGGTTCGGCGACGGGCGCTACCTGCTGTGGAGCGACATCCCGAACAATCGCATGATGAAGTGGGAGGAGGAAACCGGCGCTGTCAGCGTGTTCCGCAAACCGTCCAACTTCGCGAACGGCAACACGCGCGACCGGCAAGGGCGGCTCGTTACGTGCGAGCACGGCGCGCGGCGCGTTACGCGCACCGAATACGACGGCTCCGTGTCGGTGATCGCGGACCGCTTTCAGGGTAAGCAGCTCAACTCCCCGAACGACGTCGTGGTGAAGTCGGACGGATCGATCTGGTTTACCGATCCGCCGTTCGGCCTGCTCGGATACTACGAAGGCTATCTGGCGCAGCAGGAGCTGCCGATGAACGTCTACCGGGTCGACGGCGCGAGCGGGGAGATGACAGTGGTGGAGAGCGAAGTCAACCGCCCGAACGGGCTGTGCTTCTCACCGGACGAATCGAAGCTGTACTTGGTCGAATCAGGCGGCACACCGCGCAACGTGTACGCGTACGACGTGACGGACGGCGGCAGGCGGCTCACCAACCGGCGCAAGCTCATCGACGTTGGCGCCGGGACGCCCGACGGGATGCGCTGCGACGTGGACGGCAACCTGTGGATGGGCTGGGGGATGGGCGACGCCGCGCTGGACGGAGTCAACATCTACAACCCGGACGGCCGGCTCATCGGCCGGATCAACTTGCCCGAGCGCTGCGCCAATTTGTGCTTCGGCGGCACTCAGCGCAACCGCCTGTTCATGGCAGCGAGCAAGAGCGTCTACGCGCTGTACGTGAACACGCAGGGCGCGCGCGGCGGTTGAGCCTGTCATTCCGGAGCCGCGCAGCGGCGTCCGGAATCCAGAAGGTCGAGACCAACAACCTGCTGGATTCCGGGTTCTGCCCTGCGGGCAGCCCCGGAATGACGGCAATCAACGCGACGGTTGTTCACGCGTCGAGCCCAAGGAAGCGCGAAACCCGGATCGGTACCCCCGACCGGTTCAGCTGCGTCACGCGGTCCTGTAGCTCGCGGTCGGTCACGGTCATGCGCGCGCGTTGACGCGTATATTCCGCCCACGAGGTGATCACGAAGCGCTCGACGAAGCGTTCCTCGTCTTCGACGTCGCGGAATACGCGCCAGCTGGCCGCCCCGTTGCGGCGGCGCACGACTTCGATTGCGCGGATCGCCTGCAGGAACGCCCGGTGATGCTCCGGTGCGACACGGTATTCGATTTGGATCAGAACCGGTCCGTCCTCAGGCATCGGCTGAACGACGAGATTGAGCTCGGGTGGCTGCACCCCCATCGTGACGTCGGCCTCATTCCCGAGCTCCACGCGAACGCGGCGGCTCAGCACGAAGAGCAGCATCATCACGCCCGCCGACACGCTGAGCGCGATCGGCGTTCCCGCTGCCGACGCCAGCGCCCCCCATACGATGCTTCCCAATGCGAGACTCGCCTGAGTCGTGACCAGATTCGTCGCGACCGCCCGTGCCCGGACCCACGCCGGAGCGGAGGTCTGGGTTCCCGCCGAGAGGCTGGCAAACACACTCACCCAGGCCGCGCCTGCGCCAAAACAGCCTGCGACAGCGAGGACGACCCACGGCGCGAACGCAACCGTGAGTGCCGCGACCGCCCAGAGCAGATACCCGCCGCTCACCACGGTGTTCAGCGAAACCTTCTGCAGGTGGCGCGGAATCCACAGCGCGCCGATCACCGCCCCCGCCCCGAAAAACCCCAGCAGCATGCCGAAGCCGCCGGCGCCCAAGGCGAGCTGATCGCGGGCGATCACGGGAAGGAGCGCCCACAGCGCGCTCGCGCAGACGGCAAAGCTCAGGTTGCGAATCACCAGTGCGCGCAGGGGCGGTGAGTGCTGCAGGTAGCGCAGACCGCTGCGTACGCCTACGAGCAATGTTTCTGGTACTGCAACACCGGGAATGGCCCGCACATGCTTTGGCCATCCTCGCAAAGCAACGATCATCCAAACGAAAAACAGGGCACTGACCAACAGAGCGATTCCCGAACCGAGCCCCGCCGCGAGCAACCCAGCCAGGGCAGGACCGACGGCGCGCGCGACGTTGAACGCCACCGCCGAGAGTGACACGGCCCTCGGCAGCTCGGTGCGGGGAACGAGATCGTTGACGAGCGCCTGCTGCGCCGGCATGTAGAACGTGAATCCGATGCCGACCAGAAACGTCAGGAAGAGCAGCGAAACGGGGCCAACCAGGCCGAGCACTGTTGCTGTGCCCAGGATCAGAGTGCTCGTCAGGAGCAGGACCTGCGTCGACAGGACCACGCGGCGACGCTCGACGATATCGGCCAGCGCCCCGGCGATCAATCCGAACAGCAGGGCGGGCGCCGTGCTCGCCGTTTGCACCAGCGCGACCATGAGCTCGGATGTCGTCAGCGTAGCCATCAGCCATGCGGCGACGGTCGCCTGCATGGTATAGCCGAGCGCAGTGTTCACGGAACCGGCGTAGAACCGCCGGAAGCGCTCATGGCGAAGAGGTGAGGCGCGGAGCAGCACCGCCACTACGGAGGCGATGCGTTCACGCATGCTTACAGCGGGGTGCTGCACTGATCTACTTTAGCGCGGAGAGGGGATCGATCGGTGAGGCTCTCTCACGCAAATGGAGAGGGGATTGGTTGGCTGTATTGCTCAATGCGATTTCGAGAATCCGTACAGCGCTTCCGGGTTTTCCACCAGGATGCGGTGACGCGTATGCTCGTCGGAAGTCCAATCAGCGAGCAGATCGAGCAGTATCGCGTCGTCCGGCTTGTCCGTCTTCTCTGTCGGGTGCGGCCAGTCGGTCGCCCACACCATCCGTTCCGGCGCCATGCGGATGTAGGCTCGCGCGAGCGGCGCGACATCCGAATAGCTGGGCGGCCCGACCTTGGTGCCCATGTAGGCACCCGACAGCTTGACCCAGGTGTGGCCGCGTGCGACGAGCTGAGCGATCACCTCGAATGCCGGGTGATTCACCCCGGCCGACGGCGGGATGCGCCCCATGTGATCGATCACGAGAGGCGATGACAGCTGAGCCAGCACCTTCTCGGCCTGGGCGATCTGATCGGCGAGCATGTGGATCTGCACGTGCCAGCCGAGCTCGTTGACCCGGCTCGACAGCGGTCCCATCATGTCGATCGTGGTGGCGCCGGCCTGCACCAGATTGAAGCGGATTCCGCGCACGCCGAGGCTCGCGAGGCGCTGCAGCTCCTGGTCGGTCACGGAAGTATCGACAACAGCGACAGCGCGCGCGCTCGGCCCGATCTGGGCGACGGCGTCGAGCGTGCACGAGTTGTCGGTGCCGTAGGTGGAGGGCTGTACGACCACGTTGCGCGATGTGCCGATGCGCTTCTGCAGCAGGCGATAATCGGCGGGGCCAGCATCCGGTGGACGCAGTGTTGCGGTCGGCGCCACGGGAAACCGGCTGTTGTAGATGTGCATGTGACAGTCGCAGGCGCCAGGCGGTGGCTGAAATTTGGGAGGCTCCGTTCCCGAGGAGTAGGGAACCGCATCGTCGCCCCAGCTGTTGTGAACACCCGCTCCGGCGGTTGCGGCCAAAGCCGCGAGTCCAGCTTGTTTGAGAAAGCGGCGGCGGTCGGTTCTCCCGTGGCTCATTGGCGCTCCTGTGTGCCTGGCGAGTCTGTCGATTGTAGGATTGTAGGGCGAGACCAGACGTTGCGCTGATCGCGAGTGCCACCGAGCTGGAGAGTCGTGCCTCTGCACCGGCGCGCGCGATGATCGGCGCACGCTACGTTGTGAGGCTGGAGGGGGTATCCTCCCGGGAGGGGGCTCCGTGATGAAGATCGGCATCAGCGGACTGGGCAGCACAGGGCGCACGCTTCGCGTACTGCTGGTGAGCGCGGTTGCGATCGCTCCGGGAACCTCTTATGGACAAGACGAAAGTGCGCGCCGGGACGAGAGGCCGCGCACGCAGCAGGACATCCTCAAGGAAACCGAGCGGGCCTGCGCCGGGCTGAAGGGCGAGGCGCGCGCGGAGTGCATGGCCAACTATGTGGGCCCGGTGCGCGACAAGCCAGCCAGCACCTGGAAGCGGCCGCCCAACCCCCCGCGTCCCAACGGACGCACTTGAAACCATCGAGGAATACAGCCCATGGCGCGCGTACCGTATCTCGATCAAGCCGATCTCGCCCCTCAGAACCGCGACCTGCTCGCGCGCAACATCAACCTCTATCGAGCGTTGGCGCACAGCCCGGAGGCGGCGCGCAATTTCATGAACGTGGGGCGGTATATCCGATACCACAGCCGGCTCGACCCGCGTCTGCGCGAAATGGCGATACTGCAGGTGGGTTACGTGACGCGGTCGCCCTACGAATACTCGCATCACATCAAAATCGGACGCGATTTCGGAGTGACCGATGACGATATCCGCGCTATCGAGGCGGAGACTCGAGGCGAAAAGACCGCTCTGCCGGATCTTGCGCGAACGATCCTGCGCGCGGCACGCGAGCTGGCAGCGCAGCCGAATCTGTCCGATGCCACATTTGGCGAGCTGAAAAAGGGACTGGACAACGAGGGCCTAGTGGATCTGCTGCTCACGATTTCGTTCTATTGCTGTGTGGTGCGGCTGCTGGCGGCGCTCCAGATCGACGTAGAAGAAGATTACATGCAGTACCTGCGCGAGTTTCCGCTGCCAGCTTGACCTTCGCCACGCTGGCACCCTCACCCGGCGCGATGCGCCACCCTCTCCCGGTGGGAGAGGGGACGGGCGTGAGGGAATCGACCGCCACGGTGTGGCATAGTTGTGAACTATGAAGATCGCACGCGTAGATTGCCTGCACTGCGACGGCGGGTGGCGCCCCTGGACATTCGTCCGGATCGAAACGGACGACGGCCTGGTGGGCTGGGGCGAATGCAGCGACAATCGCAGCCCGCACGGGATCGCCGGCTGCGTGCGGGACCTGACTCATCTGCTGGTCGGCGAAGATCCGCGCCCGGTCGAGCGCCTGTATTGGGACATGCTGCGCGCCACGCGGCAGAACCTCGGCGGCGTGACACACAAGGCGATCGCCGGCATCGAGCTGGCGCTGTGGGACATCAAGGCGAAAGCCCTCGGTGTGCCGGTGTATGAGCTGTTCGGCGGCCCGCTGCGCGATCGCGTGCGGCTGTACTGGTCGCATTGCGGGACGACGCGCGCGCGCATGGGTCAGATGCTCGGCACGCCGCCGCTCAGGACGTACGAAGACGTCGCTGCCCTGGGCCGCGAGGTGGTCAGCCGCGGCTTCACGGCGCTCAAGACCAACATCGTCATCCCAGGGGATCCGGCCAACGTGTACTTCCCCGGCTTCAGCGCCGGCATCAACTCCACCGACGGCGCGCCGAGCGTGGAGATCCTGGAGGCCATCGAGCGTCTGATCGGTACCTTCCGCGATGCCGTTGGCCCGCGCGTTGGTCTGTGCCTGGATCTCAACTACAACTTCCGCACCGAGGGTGTGCTGCGCATCGGCAAGCTGCTCGAGCCGTTCAACATGCAGTGGATGGAGTACGACAACTGGGACCCGCACGCGCTGCTGCAGATCAAGCAGGGCACCTCGACGCGGCTCGCCTCGTGTGAAAGCCTGGTCAGCACGAGACAGTATCGGCCGTTCCTCGAGCTCCACGCGGTCGATGTCGCCATCATCGACGTCCCGTGGAACGGCTTCTCGCAGGCCGTGCAGATCGGCCGCATGGCCGAGTCCTGCGAGATCAACATCGCGCCTCACAACTACTACAGTCACCTCGCCGATCTGCACTCGCTGCACCTGTGCGCCGTGCTGCCGAACGTGCGCATCATGGAGATCGACATCGACGATGTGCCGTGGAAGACTACGCTGGTGACGCGGCCGCCGACGATCAAAGACGGGCACATCTTCCTCCCCGACGCGCCCGGCTGGGGCGCCGACATCAACGAAGAAATCCTGCGCGCGCACCCGTGGCCGTCCAAGACCGGCGCACCCGCAAAGCTGTTCTACGGCATGAACAGCCAGGATATGGTTTCGCGGCCGCGTACGTAACCGTCAGCGACGACCACCGCGCAAGCGCTTTTGCCGAGGCCGTGAGCCGTCGCATCGAAACGGGAAGCATGCGCCGAAACGGGACAGCGTTCCTTGTACTCTCGTCGTTGCTGATGCTCGAGGCCGCGTCGGAGGCTGCGGTGCTGAAGCCAGGCGAGGTGCCCGACACGCTGGAGCAGCGCTTGACGGCGTGCGCAGCCTGCCACGGCAAGCAGGGCGAAGGCGCGAGCAGGGGTGAGATCTATCCGCGCCTCGCAGGCAAGCCCGCCGGGTATCTGTACAACCAGCTGGTCAACTTCCGTGACGGGCGGCGCAAGTACGCCGTCATGAACTACATGGTCGGCTATCTGTCGGACGCCTACCTCCAGGAGATCGCGGAGTACTACTCGAGGCTCAAGCCGCCTTATCCAGCTCCGGCAGCGGCGTCACAGAAAGCCCTCGCACGGGGCAGGATGCTCGTTGACCAGGGGGATCGTTCCCGGCGCCTGCCACCCTGCACGGACTGTCACGGGCGTGAGCTCAATGGGATGGCGCCGGCGATCCCGGGACTGCTGGGCCTGTCTGCGGATTACGTCAGCGCGCAGATGGGGGCCTGGAAAGCAGACCGGCGGCTGGCAAAGCACCCCGATTGCATGAAGCGGGTCGCCGATTTGCTCACGCCGGAGGACATTTCGGCAATCTCCGCATGGTTGGCCCATCAACCGGCACCAACGAGACCCCCCGCGATTCTATCGGCATCTACGCGGCTTCCGCTGCAATGCGGGAGCGTCCGGCCGGCGGCGACAATGCCTCGAGCGCAAAAAACCGAGCAGCATTCACCGCAGGCGGTGCGGGGAGAGTATCTGGCGCAGGCTGGGGATTGCGGGGGCTGCCACACGGTGAAGGGCGGGGAAGCCTACGCAGGCGGCTTGGCCGTACCCACGCCGTTCGGCACCTTGTTCGCCCCGAACATCACACCAGATCTCGACACCGGCATCGGAACGTGGACCGCGGAGGACTTCTGGCGTGCTATGCACGAAGGAAAGTCCCGGGACGGCACGCTGCTCTATCCGGCCTTTCCCTACACCAACTACACCAAGGTGGTTCGCGCGGATGCCGACGATCTGTTTGCGTACTTCCAGTCAGTGAAGCCGGTGCGCAAAGCAAACCGGAAGCACGAGCTCGCCTTTCCTTACAACCAGCGCAAACTGTTGGTCGGATGGCGCGCCCTGTACTTCAAGGCCGGCGAATACAAGCCGGACCCGAGCCAGACGCCGGAGTGGAATCGCGGCGCGTATCTGGTCGAGGGCCTCGGGCATTGCGACGCCTGCCACAGTACCCGCAACATGCTCGGCGCCGTCAGCCGCGGCGACGTCATCGCCGGCGGTCTGATCCCGATCCAGAACTGGTATGCCCCGTCGCTCACCTCGAGCCGCGAGACCGGCCTTGGCGATTGGGCGGTCAGCGAGGTGGTCGATCTGCTCAAAACCGGAGTGTCTACGCGCGGCGCCGTCTTCGGGCCGATGGCGATCGTGGTGCACGACAGCCTGCAGCACATGACGATGAGCGATGTCACCGCCATGGCGACGTACCTCAAGTCTCAAGCTCAGGAGACGGATGCACCCGAACCCCCGCATTTCAAGGTCACGGACCAGCAGGCCGAAGCGCTGGTCGCGCGGGGCGCAAAGCTCTACGACGACCATTGCTCAGATTGTCATCAGCACGGAGGCGAAGGTGTGCCGCGCATCTATCCGCCGCTCGCGAACAATGAATCGATCGGCATGCGGTATCCCATCAATGCCATCCGCATCGTCGTCAACGGCGGCTTCCCGCCCAGCACGCAGGACAATCCGCGCCCTTATGGGATGCCGCCGTTTGGCCAGGACCTCTCCGACGAAGACATAGCAGCCGTCGTCAGTTACGTCCGCCAATCCTGGGGCAATCACGCGCCGGCGGTGTCCCCGGCCGAGATTGCCGGCGCCCGCGCGATACCCGTGGATTAGGGAGCTTCCCTAATGGTTGCAGCGACGGGCGGAATCGGGGAACAATGACAACGCAACCGATCCAAGGGAGTGCGTGATGAAGAAAAGAACGGGCGTCCTGCTGGCTGGTGCCGTTGCGCTGGCCGCGGTATTCGCTTGCGTCGTTTTGGCCGACGATTCCCAGCAGGCCCTGCTCGACCGGGCCAGGCAGGTGTTCAAGCCGCTTCCCGCCGACGCGGGAACGGCGGAGCACCCGGTCACACGGGAGCGCGTAGCGCTGGGGAAGGCGCTGTTTTTCGAGTCGAGAGTGTCGAGCGACGGCGCGGTGAGTTGCGCGAAATGCCATCTCCCCACGCTGTATGGCACCGACGCCCTGCCGACTTCCATCGGTAACCACGGCAAGGTGCTCCCGCGCAACGCCCCGACGGTGTTTAACACGGCGCTGCAGTTCGCCCAGCACTACGGCGGCAACCGGAAGGACGTCGAGGAGCAGGCGGTCAAAGCGCTCGTGAGCCCGCTCGCCTACGGCAACCTCGACTACGCGGCAGCCGAGGCGAAGCTGCGCGCGATCGCCGGGTATCGAGCCATGTTCGAGAAAGCTTTTCCCGGCGAAGCCGAACCGGTCACTGTGGACAACTGGGGCAAGGCGATCGGGGCGTACGAGCGCGTGCTGCTGACGCCTGCGCCCTTCGACCGCTACCTGACGGGCGACACCAAAGCCCTGAACGCGCAGGCACTGCGCGGCCTGGACAAGTTCATGTCCGTCGGCTGCGCGGGGTGCCACAATGGAGTGACGGTGGGCGGGCAGATGTACCAGAAGTTCGGGCTGACCCAGGACTACTGGACGTTGACTGGCAGCCAGGAAGTCGAGCTGTTCAAGGGGCGCGACAAGGGGCGCTTCCAGGACACCAAGAACGAGGCCGACGCCTTCATGTTCAAGGTTCAGCAGCTGCGCAACGTGGCCGTCACGCCGCCCTACTTCCACGATGGCTCCGTGGCCGAGCTGAAAGATGCGGTCCGCATCATGGCAAAGCTGCAGCTCGGCCGCGATCTCGGCGCCGAAGACGTTGCTGACATCGTGGCATTCCTCGGCAGCCTGACGGGTGAAGTGCCGGCCGAGTTTGCCCAGGTGCCAAATCTGCCGCCGGCGCCCTATCGCAATTGACGCTGCAGCCCGCGCGTAACGGTCGCGCCGGCTATTTCTTGTCTTTCTTCTGCGCTTCGTAGGCGGCGCGGTCGAAGTTCGAGTATTCGGTTTTCCAGCTCGTGCCGCCATCCTCGGAATGCTTGATGCTGGCGAGGCCGAATTGCTGCCCGCTCGACACCAGAAACAGCCCGCGCGTCGGGAGCACGACGATCTGCTCCTCCGACGAAACCCGGTCGTTCACCTTGTACCAGGTCTTACCCATGTCGTCGCTGCGCTGAAGCTCCGTCCCGCCCAGCACCAGCAGGTTTCCGCTGGCGATGAGATAGGGTGCGAAGACCTTGCTCGAGAACGGAGAGTTGATCTCGCTCCACGTCGCGCCGCCGTCGCGCGACAAGTGAATCGTCGCGAGCATTCCCGCCGCGGCGCCGCCGGGAGACATGACCGCGCTCACAACGTTGCCGGGCTGCGGCGCCACCTTGAGGAACCGCGCGGCCTTGGGCGCGCTCAACTCGGTCCACGTCTGCTTCGCAAAATTGTATTGACGTATCTTCCCCTCGGAAACGGCATAGGCGAAGCCGTCTTTGGTGGGCCAGATCCAGAAGTAGTTCGGTCCGTTCCAGAAGCTCGTCTCGACGCTCTCCGTCTTCATCACCTGCCAATTGCCGCGCTCCAGGGTCGGCGACTGGTAGATGGTCACCTCCTTGCCGCGCTGCTGGGCCACGAACCAGCCCACCGATTCGCTGCCGTCGATGAACAGCAGGTTCCCAGGCGGCAGATTGCCCGGGTCGATCGCCACCAGTTTCCCCTGACGGTCGAGCCGCAGCATGGTGTTCAACTCTCCCACTGCGAGCAGCATCGAATTGGAGCTCTCGTACTGCTTCACCCAGAGCAGCGACTCCAGCCCGTTGCTGCGCACGGCACGCCAGGTCCCGGTCGGGCTCCGCAGCAGCACGGTGCCGAGACGGCTGGCGGCGATGCACCAGCCATTCGGCAGCTCGGTCAGCGCATCCGCGCCGACCGGAAGGTCCAGCGCATACTCTTCCACCAGATCCCCCGTGTCGCGCGGGCCGATCCAGCCTGGATTGACCTCGGCCGTGTAGATGACGGCGTTGGCCGGCGCGAAGCGCTTCACCAGATCGGCATTCGAGCGCACGCGCTCGCTTCGTCCGATGAGCACGCGGCTGTTGACGCCGGTGACGACCAGCCTGCCCAGGTCGGATACGGATCCGGCCTTGACATGGAAGATCCCGAGGCGATCCACCGTCGCTTGATTGAACGCGATGTACTTCCGCGTCTTGTTGTCCGAGATCTTTTCGAACACGTAGTCGCCCTCGGGAACCGCGCCTACGAACAGCGACGTGTCGCGCGCCAGACCTTCGGATACCTGGTTGAGGATGTACTCCGCTTTGATCGGCGCGATGCCGGGTTCTGGCTTGATGTATTGCTTGATCGTGATGGAGTCGAACTGGCTCACCCGTGCAGTATTGCCGGTTACGGACACGACCACCGACCCTTCCTTCCCCTTCATTGGCGTCGCGGCGGTAGGCGCCTTGACCACGACCGGTGCACAGCCCGCGACCAGCAGCAGCGCAGCAACGGAAAAAATCAGCCCATGCGCTCGCGCGCGGCTGCTCCCTGTTCCCACTCTCAGCCCCCTCTCCAAACGCAATTCGCTGATATCGGCTGCTGGTGCGCCGACACGAGCTATTTTTATCAAGCTCAACCCGGCAGCCGATCGGCAGTCTGCCGCTCGAACATCCAGCCCGGGTACTCGCGCGCGAGCTTGCTGACCTCGTCCAGCGTGCCGATCTCGGCGTCCGTGAGCTTGAGATCGGTTGCGGCAATATTGTCGGCGAGTTGCTCGATCGACTTCGCGCCGATGATGACGCTGGTGATCGCAGGCTTGTGCAGCACCCAGGCCAGCGCCACGCGCGCCACCGACACGCCGTGCGCTGCTGCGATCGGCCGCATCGCCTCGACGCAGCGGAAGGCCCGCGGACGATCGATGGGCGGGAAATCGAACGTCGTGCGGCGTGCGCCTTCCGGGCCCGCGGCGCCTTCGCTGAACTTTCCGCTCAGCAGACCGCCCGCCAGCGGGCTCCACACCAGGATGCTCAGCTGCTGATCGAGCGCGACGGGAACGATCTCGCGCTCCAGGTCGCGTCCCGCGATCGAGTAGTAGGCCTGGACGCTTTCCACGCGGCTCCACCCGTTGCGCTCGGAGATGCCGATGGTCTTCATGATCTGCCATGCGGCGTGGTTGGATATCCCGAGATAGCGCACTTTGCCGGAGCGGACCAAGTCCTCCAGCGCGCGCAACGTCTGATCGAACGGCGTGACCTGATCGAAGCCGTGCATCTGGTACAGATCGATGTGATCGAGCTGGAGGCGCCGCAGGCTCGCGTCGACTTCGTTCATGATGTGCACGCGGCTCAGGCCGACCCGGTTGGGAGCCGCTCCCATGCGTACGCGCACTTTGGTCGCGACCACCAGGTCTTCACGCGGCAGACCGAGCTTCGCGAGCGCTTGGCCCGTGAGGCTCTCGGAATCGCCTTCGGAGTAGACGTTGGCGGTGTCGATGAAATTGACGCCGGCGTCGAATGCGGCTTTGATCTGGGCCTGGGCCTCGGGCAACCCCAGGCGGCCAACCGGCGCCCAGCGTCCTTTGCCGCCATAAGTCATGGTGCCCAGGCAGATTTCCGAAACGTACAGGCCGGTACGGCCGAGCAGTCGATATCGCATCAAGGTCTCCTGTCGATCGATTGGGTTTGCGCGGGCAAAACGTCGCGGTCAACGCGAGGCAAGCCTAAGCTTTGCACAAATCGCTTAAGCCTGCGCGTGCGTCTGGAACTACGGAGTGCGCATCGATTCCGAACCGCTGCAGTCGAACTCGCCGTCGTAGAAAACGGCCCTTTGTCCAACCTGGAGAGCTGCGAGATAGGCGTTCTGGATCTCGTACGCCTCCTGCTCCTTCGCGCGTTCGCGCTCGCAGCCCAAGAGATGCGCGAACTTGGGATGCCCTTGCTGCAGATAGTGGACCAGCTCGTGCAGCAGGATGGAGCGGTCTACCGCTTGGTGCTCCGGGTCGAGGTACTCGGCGAGGTAGATGCCGTCGTGCGGGATGTAGGCCGCGCTCACGTTGCACGGTTCATCGCACACCTTGGCTTCGATTGCGCTCTGCGGAAGCAGGAATACCGGTGGCAGGTTTTCGGGCGCCCGATAGTCCGACAGAGTTCCGATCGCTTCAAACAGAGACCGGAGCAGGGGCTCCAGATCCTGTGTCGCGGAGGGCTGCTCGGGCTTGTCGGAGATTTGACTCTGCGCTGCGGACGCGCACCAGCACAGCAGACAAACCGCGACGAAGCGGAGGGCGGTCATTGCTCAAAATCTTTTACTCTAGTGCATCGCCCCTGGCATGCCGCCGTCGACGACCAGCACCTGGCCGGTGATCGACTCGGCCCGGCAGAATGCCACTACCTGCCGCGCAATGTCCTCAGCGCTCGCGGTTCGCCCCAGCACGACCTCCTTGCGCACCATTTGCGCGATCTCCTGGGGGATGCGCTGAGCCATGCGGGTCCCTTCCACCAGCCCCGGTGCGATGCAGTTGACCGTGACGTCGGGCGCCAGCGCTACCGCCAGGCAGCGGGTGAGATGCACGAGCCCCGCCTTGCTGGCGGCGTAGGCGATGCTGCTTCCGCCTGGGAACAACCCCGCTACCGAAGCGATGTTGACGATGCGCCCTGCCGTGTGCGCGCGCAGATGCGGTGCGCAGGATCTGGCCAAGAGATACGGCCCGCGCAGATTGGTTTCCAGAATGCGGTCCCAGGTGTCGGCGCCGAGCGCGTTCAGGTCGGAGAACGGAATACCGATGTTCCACGCCGCGTTGTTGACGAGGATGTCGAGGCGCCCGAGGCCTCTCACCACGGAGGCGACCGCTGCGTCGATCGACGCCGGATTGCGCTGGTCGAGCTGCACCGAAATGCCGCGCTTGCCGGCGGCTTTGACCGCATCGATCGTCGCGGCCGCGCCGTCTTGATGGCCCGCGTAGGAAATAGCGACATCCGCTCCCGCACTCGCCAACGCACGCGCGATGATGCCGCCGATGTCGCCAGAGCCTCCGGTGACGAACGCCGACTTGCCGTTCAGGTCCATGTGTCGTCCCTCCGTTCCCTCACCCCAACCCCTCTCCCGGAGGGCGAGGGACTTGCTGATCCTTGCTCGGCAGCAAATCGTCCCGCGCGCCGCCCCGAGACGAAAGCCCATGCGAGGTGATGCCCGTGACCCTTCAAAAGCAGGCCGCCCTGACCGGTTGCACCAGCCGCATACAGTCGAGGAATCGGCCGGTCTCCAGCACCGAGGACGCGGTGACGCGAATCGACAGCGAGGCCGCCTTCGTTGTGCACAAACACCGATCGCACCGGCCCCAAGGCGATAAAGGGAGCCTCGGTCAGCGCCAGCTTGGCCGAGTCCGACAGCGACGCATTGTGCTCGCCGACGGTGGCGTTCAGCGCCCGCGCGTCGACTTCGAGTCTGACCGCAAGCTGGGTCAGGCTCGGCGCCTCGGTATACACGTCAGGCCGGTTGCGGCGGTAGTCGGGAATATACGCATAAGCCACTCCCGGTGCGGTCGAGACAAAATGGGGCCACGCCGAGAACTCGTGCGCGAGACGGCCATCGATCAGGATGTAACCTACCTTGCCGGGCTGATCGGGGAGTGCGAGAGCGGGTTGGTCCCGTTCTTTGCAGAAGCGGCGACCAGCCCGGTTGACCAGGATCGCGCCCCGCTCGAACAGCTCGGGTGAGGGCGCCAGCGCAGTGGTGAGAAAGCTCATGATGAACCGGCGCAGCAGCGTCTGCGGGACGTGATCCATGGCCCACTCCATGCCGCGCGCGAGCGCGCGCCAGGGCGGCAGGCGTCGGACCAGCGTCGTATGCGTTGGAGCGATGAAGCGGATCTCGGGGCCCAGCGCCAGGTCGCCGTTGACGATTCGCGCGCCGAGTGACAACGCGAGCTTCTGGCCGTCGCCGGTGGCCGTCGGGTTGACGCCTTCCACTTTGGCCTGCTGCGTCCCCATGTAGCGGGCCTTCAGCTCCGGGTCGTTGGTGAAATCGCCGGTGGCGAGAACGACCCCGCAGCGTGCGCGGAAGCGGTGGTCTGCACCGCAGGTGACACCGCTTACCGCATCGCCATCTGCGATGAGCGCGTCGGCCCGCACACCGAGCCGGATATCGACTCCGCGCTGTTGGGCATGCCGGCCGAGATGATAGATATAGGAGAGCGAGTTCGGCAGCACGTTGTGCATGCGCGGCCGTCGATGCGGAGGCTCGGGCATCGGGCCGTAAAAACGGACGCCGAGATCCTGCAGCCAGCGAAACGCGTCCGGCACTTCATCACACAGGACGCGGCGCAGCTCGTCGTTGTCGCGGCCGGCCAGCGCCCCGGCGAACAGCGGCATGTCCGCGTAGTGATCCTCGGGGCGGTCCTCGATGCCGCGGCGCAGCTGGTGCGGCGTGCCGCTGGCGCTGATCGAGCCGATCGACCAGGCGGTGGACCCGCCGAGCTTTGCATTCTTCTCCAGCAACACGACTCCGCGTCCGGCGCCCCGGGCCTCGATCGCGGCAGCCAGGCCGGATCCGCCGCCGCCCACGACCACGACGTCGAAGCTCTCTTCCGTCATCGCCGCTGTTATCTGCTCGCGGGCCCGCCGGCGCTATGACCCGCGATCCGCCCGAACACAGCACCCGACATCAGCCCGGTGCCGCCCGGATAGTTGAAATAAAACAGCCCACCAACGAGCTCCCCCGCAGCGTACAAGCCGGGGATCGGTGCGCCGTCGGTGTCAAGCACCTGCGCGTCGGTGGTGATGCGCAGCCCGCCGAACGTGAACGTGATGCCGCACGACACCGCGTAAGCCTCGAACGGCGGCTCGTCGATCGGATTGGCCCAGTTCGACTTCGGCACGGCCAAACCCCGCGTGCAGCGGCCATCCTTGACGTTGGGATTGAACGGGATGTCCGTGCGCACCGCCGCGTTGTACTGGCGGATCGTGTGCAGCGCCCTTTCGGCATCCACATCATCGAGTTTCGCTGTTAGCGCTTCGAGCGTGTCGGCCGCGACTTTGGTCACCTGGCGGATCCGGTACTCGTCGCGCAGCAGGTGCAGCACCTTCCGGTCGAAAATCTGCCAGGCGAACTGTCCCGGCTGCCGCAGGATCACCGCACCGTACTTGGCGTAGGTGTAGTTGCGGAAGTCGGCGCCCTCATCGACGAAACGCTCCCCCTGCGCGTTCAGCATGATGCCGAACGGATAGGAGTGCTTCTGGAAGCCGTCGCCCACGGTGAGATCACCGAACTCGGGCGCGTTGCGGTCCCAGCCGACCGCGTGGCAGCCCGACCAGTTGCCGCACGGCGCTGCGCCCGCCTCGAGCGCCATGCGGATGCCGTCTCCTGTGTTGAAGCGCGTGCCCCGCACTTTGGCGAGGTCCCAGCCGGGACCCAGGTAGCGGGTGCGCCATTCGGGGTTCGCTTCGAAGCCTCCCGCCGCGAGAACCACCGCGCGGCTGCGGATCGAGTGCGTCTTTCCCCGGTAGCGCACGATGACACCGTGCACGCCGTCATCGTCGTGCAGCACGGACATGGCGCGTGCCTCGTAGGCGACGCGAATGCCATGCTTCGAAGCAGCGGACTTCTGCGCCTCCACGATGCCGGGTCCGCCGCCCGATGCTTCGACCGTGAGCCCACCCCAGAACTTGAAGCGGCCATCCACCTTGAATGCCTGACGCCCGTAGATGGGCGCGAAGCGCATACCCTTGCCGCGCAGCCACAGCATCGTGGGCTTGCTGCGCCGGACCAGCAGCTCCACCAGATCGGGGTCGGCGCGATTCTCGGTCACGCGCGCCATGTCGTCGAAGAACTGGCCTTCCGTGTAGGCGCCGAAATCGGTTC
>DATJVI010000033.1:0-354341 GCA_035501875.1 Burkholderiales bacterium | reverse complement strand
CCTCGATGTCGGCTCATCACATCCTGGGGCTGTAGCCGGTCCCAAGGGTATGGCTGTTCGCCATTTAAAGTGGTACGTGAGCTGGGTTTAAAACGTCGTGAGACAGTTTGGTCCCTATCTACCGTGGGCGTTGGACGTTTGCGGGGGGCTGCTCCTAGTACGAGAGGACCGGAGTGGACGCACCGCTGGTGTACCGGTTGTGACGCCAGTCGCATTGCCGGGTAGCTACGTGCGGAAGAGATAACCGCTGAAAGCATCTAAGCGGGAAACTTGCCCCAAGATGAGACGTCCCCAGATGTTAAGTCTGCTAAAGGGTCGCGGAAGACCACCGCGTTGATAGGCCGGGTGTGGAAGGGCGGTAACGCCTTAAGCTAACCGGTACTAATTGCCCGTGCGGCTTGATCCTATAGCCTTGAGCTTGCGGCTCGAGGATACCTCCTAGGCCTTGGTTGCAATCGTTGACCCCAATACTTCTTCCAGAATACGTCGGGCGCAGGAGCCCGGGGAGATCCCGGCTTCTGCACTGCCCGGCAACAGAATTCCTGACGAACATAGCGCTGTGGGCCCACGCCTTCCCATCCCGAACAGGACCGTGAAACGCAGCTGCGCCGATGATAGTGCGGGGTATACCGCGCGAAAGTAGGTCATCGTCAGGACCCTACACTGCAGAAGCCCCGGCCCTCGGTCGGGGCTTCTTACTTTGGGGGCCTCGCGATGACCGGTTCGCGCGGGCTAAGCGTGCACAGCTGACTGAGGTGCAGGCTACCTTGCGCTTGCGCAAGCTAAGGCGCGGGCCGGGCCGGAGCCACAACACGCGAGCGCGCGCAGGGCGCTGAGCTTATTGCGTCGGAGGCTAACCTGCGTGACGTTCGCAGGTTAAGGGCGCCCACGGCGCACGGCCGAAGACAAAGTAGGTCATCGTCAGCACCCTGTGCACGGTAACGCCCTGGGCAGATGCTCAGGGCGTTTTACTTTGCACCGTCCATGATGAGCGATTCGCCCGGGCGGGTAGCCTGCAGCCTCGGTGTGCGCGGGAGCGTGCACTGCCGGCTGAGGCGCAGGCCCACTTGCGCCTGCGCAAGCGAAGGCTGCAGCCACATCGAAGCCGGAGCAGGTCATCGTCCGAACTCCACACGGCCTAGGGCCTGGCCGCAAGCTCAGGACTCTTGCGCTCTGGGAATGCCCGAGGCCGGTGAGCGGCCTGTGGCGGCCCCGCCACAGGCCGCCCTAGTTGGCATGGCACGGACGCACGGCGCCGGGCTCCTCGATTGGGAGGCGGCCGAAACCCGCACCCTGCCTCTCCGAAGGGGTTTCTGCACGTGCGCGTCCGACGAGCAGCCGAGATTATCCCCTGGACCAGGCACCGGGCGCACCTTGCAAACCTGTGCCGCGTCCCCATGTTGGAAACGATCGCTGCATCTGTTAAACTTTCAAAATTAGAATCTTAATGGGCGTCACGCCCATTTTTTATTTGTGATCAGCCGCAACCAACTCGAAGAGCTGTTGAACCGGACACTGACAGGGCTGGGCTACGAGCTCGTGCACCTGGAGTCGTCGCCATCGGGCGGCGTGATGCGAGTGTTTATCGATCGCTCGGGTGGCGTCACAGTGGAGGACTGCGCCGCCGTCAGCAACCATCTAACGCGCCTGTTCGCGGCCGAAA
This sequence comes from Burkholderiales bacterium, assembly GCA_035501875.1. GTDB lineage: Bacteria > Pseudomonadota > Gammaproteobacteria > Burkholderiales > SHXO01 > SHXO01. The sequence continues at coordinate 352,678 of DATJVI010000033.1, read as the reverse complement.
ATGTGGACTACGATCGCCTGGAGGTGTCCTCGCCGGGTCTGGATCGACCTCTGCGCCAGCTGAAGGACTTCCAGCGTTTTGCAGGAGAGCGGGCTCAGGTGCGCATGAGGGTGCCCATCCAGGGACGGAAAAACTTCGTCGGGATCCTCCGCGGAACGAGCGAGGCGCAGGTCAGGCTGGAGGTCGACGGGACGGTTCTGTGTCTGGAGCTGGAGCAGTTGGACAAAGCGAGGTTGGTACCTAATCTGTAGCGGAGACCCGATATGAGTCGAGAACTTCTGCTGCTGGTGGATGCTTTGGCGCGAGAAAAGAACGTCGACAAGGACACCGTGTTTGGCGCTCTCGAGCAAGCGCTTGCGTCGGCGACCAAGAAGCGGTTCCGCGAGGACGTGGACGTGCGCGTCGAGATCGATCGGAACAGCGGTGACTATCGTTCGTTCCGGCGCTGGCATGTCGTGCCCGACGATCAGCTCGAGGCGCCGGAGCGCCAGATGAGCGTGGTCCAGGCGCAGGAATTCGTCGAGGACATCCAGCTCGACGAATATGTCGAGGAGGCGCTCGAGCCTGTGGAGTTCGGGCGCATCGGAGCGCAGGCCGCAAAGCAGGTCATCTTGCAAAAGATCCGCGATGCCGAGCGAGAGCAGATCCTGAACGACTTCCTCGCGCGCAAGGAACATCTCGTCACGGGAACGATCAAGCGTGTCGAGCGCGGCAACGCGATCGTCGAGTCGGGCCGCATCGAAGCGATTCTCCCGCGCGATCAAATGATCCCGAAAGAGAATCTGCGAGTCGGGGACCGCGTCCGCGCATTTCTGCTCAAGGTCGACCGGAGCAGTCGCGGGCCGCAGCTTGTGCTTTCGCGTGTGGTTCCCGAGTTTCTGGTCAAGCTATTCGAGCTGGAAGTACCCGAGATCGAGGAGGGCCTCCTCGAGATCAAGGCGGCGGCTCGGGACCCGGGGTCACGGGCCAAGATCGCGGTGAAATCCAACGACGCTCGGATCGATCCGATCGGGACCTGTGTGGGCATGCGCGGCTCGCGCGTGCAGGCCGTCACCTCCGAGCTCGCCGGCGAGCGCGTAGACATCATCCTCTGGTCACCCGACCCCGCGCAGTTCGTCATCAATGGGCTCGCGCCGGCCGAGGTGAGCAGCATCGTCGTGGATGAAGACCGCCACAGCATGGATATCGTGGTGGACGAGGAGAACCTCGCCCAGGCGATCGGGCGGACCGGCCAAAATGTGCGCCTGGCAAGCGAGCTGACCGGCTGGCAGCTCAACATCATGACCGAAGAGGAGTCACAGCGGAAAAGCGAGCAGGAATCGGTCGCAGTCAAAACCCTGTTCATGGAGAAGCTCGATGTGGACGAGGAGGTCGCCGACATCCTCGTGCAAGAGGGCTTCAGCACGTTGGAGGAAGTGGCCTACGTCCCGATCAACGAGCTGCTCGAGATCGAGCAGTTCGACGAGGACACGGTCAACGAGTTGCGCAGCCGAGCGCGGAATGCATTGTTGATGCAAGCCATTGCCAGCGAGGAGAAGGTCGAGGAGCTCGCTTCGGATTTGCAGGCCCTGGAAGGCATGGACGGGCAGACCGCGCGGATGCTGGCTGCGAAGGGCATCCATACCCAGGAGGAATTGGCGGAGCTTGCCCTGGACGACCTCGTGGAACTTACGGGCATGGAGGCCGAGCGCGCCAAGAAGCTGATCATGGCGGCTCGGGCACCCTGGTTTGCGTAGGCGCGCGTGAGATCGGAGCGTAGGATTGAATCGTAGCCTGAGAGGCGGATAGATGGCACAGACCAACGTCGCCCAGTTTGCGAAGGAGCTTGGTGTTCCCTCGTCGCTGTTGCTCGAGCAGCTGCAAGCCGCGGGCGTGAGCAAGCAACTGGTCGAGGATACGCTGCTCACCGAGCAAGACAAGACTCAGCTGCTCGAATATCTCCGGCGCGTGCACGGAACCAAGGAAACGAAGAATAAGATCACCTTGATGCGCCGCCAAACCACGGAGATCAAGAAAGCCGACAGCACAGGCAAAGCGCGCACGATTCAGGTCGAGGTGCGCAAAAAGCGCGTGCTCGTCAAGCGAGAAGCGACGCCGGTTGCCGAAGCGATCCCCGAAGCGGCTCCCGCCGTCGATGCGGAGCAGGCTGCGCTGAGGGAGGAAGAAGCCCGCAAGCAGGCCGAGCTGATTGCGCGCCAGGCCGCGGACGCGGCAGCCAAACAAGAGCAGAAGAGGAAGCGCAAGGAAGCACAGGAGGCGGCAGCCGAGGCCGCGCCCCCACCGGTCGAAGCGAAGGCGCCCGAGCCCAAGCCTGAAGCCGAGCAGCGGGTAGAGGCGCCGCCGGCAGCGGAAGCGCCAGTCAAGCCGGCCTCGGTCGGGACGCTGCATAAACCCACGACGAAGCCAGCGGGAGCGCCGGAGAAAAAGGCGCCGAAGAAGCCGACCCGAGAAGTGGTCTGGCGCGACGAGGCTGCGAAGAGGCGCGCCATCAAGACGCGCGGCGACGAAGGCGGCGTCGCCGGCTGGCACGCGCGCAAGGATCGCCACGCAAGGCCGAAAGTGGAGACCGGCGTGACCCAACACGCATTCTCCTTGCCCACTGAGCCGATCGTGCACGAGGTCTTGGTGCCCGAGACGGTGACGGTCGCGAATCTGGCGCAGAAGATGTCGGTGAAAGCCGCCGAGGTCATCAAGGCGCTGATGAAGCTCGGCAGCATGGTCACGATCAACCAAGTCCTCGACCAGGACACCGCGATGATCGTGGTCGAAGAGATGGGGCATGTCGCGCGACGGGCGAAGCTCGACGATCCCGAGGCGTTCCTGACCGAAGCGCGGGAGCAAAGCGCAGCGGCCGCGGAGCCGCGCGCTCCCGTCGTTACCGTCATGGGTCATGTCGACCACGGCAAGACCTCGCTGCTGGACTACATCCGCCGCACGCGGGTGGCGAGCGCGGAAGCGGGCGGCATCACACAACACATCGGTGCTTATCACGTACAAACCCCGAGAGGGATGATCACCTTCCTCGATACCCCGGGGCACGAAGCATTCACGGCGATGCGCGCGCGCGGCGCGAGGGTTACCGACCTGGTGATCCTCGTGGTTGCTGCGGACGACGGCGTCATGCCGCAGACGGTGGAGGCAGTCCATCACGCGAAGGCCGCCAAGGTGCCGATCGTCGTGGCGGTGAATAAGATCGACAAACCCGAGGCTAACCCCGAGCGTATCCGGCAGGAGCTGGCCGCCCAAGGAGTCGTGCCCGAGCAATGGGGCGGAGACACCATGTTCGTGGACGTGTCCGCGAAGACCGGAAATGGCATCGACGGACTGCTCGAATCGGTCCTGCTGCAGGCCGAAGTGTTGGAGCTGAAGGCGCCGCGTGAGGCGCCGGCGAAGGGGCTTGTCATCGAATCGAAGCTGGACAAGGGGCGCGGTCCGGTGGCTACACTGCTCGTCCAATCCGGGACGCTGCATCGCGGTGACATTGTCCTCGCCGGTGCGGTTTTCGGGCGCGTGCGCGCCATGCTCGACGAGAACGGCAAGAGTGTGCCGGATGCAGGACCGTCCATTCCCGTGGAGATCCAGGGGCTCTCCGATGTGCCGCAGGCCGGAGAAGAGGTCATCGTGCTGGGCGATGAGCGGCGAGCCCGGGAAATCGCGCTGTTCCGCCAAGGCAAGTTCCGGGACGTGAAGCTCGCCAAACAGCAGGCGGCGAAGCTCGAAGGCATGTTCGACCAGATGGCGGCCGGCGGCAGCAAGTCGCTCTCGCTTGTCATCAAAGCCGACGTGCAGGGCTCGCAGGAAGCGCTTTCTCACGCGCTCCAGAAGCTGTCCACCGATGAGGTGAAGGTCCACATCGTTCACAGTGGTGTGGGCGCGATCACCGAATCGGACATCAACCTCGCGCTCGCCTCGAACGCCGTGGTCCTCGGGTTCAATACCCGGGCCGACGCGACGGCCAAGAAGCTCATCAGCGCCCACGGGGTGGACGTGCGCTACTACAACATCATCTACGAGGCCGTGGATGAGGTGAAGGCGGCGCTCTCCGGGCTGCTCGCTCCCGAGAGGAAGGAAACCGTCACGGGCTTGGTGGAAGTGCGCCAGGTGTTCCACATCTCCAAAGTCGGTACCGTCGCCGGCTGTTACGTGCTGGAGGGCGTCGTCAAGCGCAGCTCGATGGTGCGGGTGCTGCGAGACAACATCGTCATCCACTCCGGCGAGCTGGACTCGCTCAAGCGCTTCAAGGACGACGTGCGCGAAGTCAAGGCGGGTTTCGAGTGCGGGCTCTCGCTGAAAGGGTTCAGCGATATCAAGGAGCGCGACCAGCTTGAAGTGTACGAGGTCGTGGAAGTGGCCCGCACGCTGTAGCTGGCCCGGGAAGGGCGGCACGCTCGATGCCACACGATTCCACCCGCGCTTCACGCGTCGCTGACCAGATCCAGCGCGATCTGTCCGACTTGATCCGCCTGGAACTGAAGGATCCTCGGATTGGGTTGGTCACCTTGACCGGCGTCGAGGTCAGCCGCGATCTGACTCACGCCAAGGTGTACGTGAGCTGCCTTGGAGACACAGCGTCCGCCGAGCGGAGCGTACGAAGCCTGCAGCATGCCGCTGCATACCTGCGCAGGCTGCTCGCCAAGACGCTGAGTCTGCGTACCGTGCCGCAACTCGAATTCGTGTATGACGCGTCCGTCGAGCGAGGCGTGCGATTGTCGCATCTCATCGACGAGGCGATAGTCGCCGACGCGGGACGGGCTACGAAGGATGGCGACGCCGGCGAATGAGCTGCCGCGGAACGAGCGCAGCGGAGGGCAGGTCGACGGCGTGATCCTCGTCGACAAGCCCTCCCAGTTGAGCTCGAATGCGGCAGTCCAGTCTGTGCGGCGCTTGTTGGGGTGGGGAAAGGCAGGGCACACGGGCACGCTCGATCCTCTCGCCACGGGGCTGCTGCTTGTCTGCCTCGGGGAGTGCACCAAGTTCGCCGGTGTGCCATTGGAGGCGGACAAGACCTACGAGGCGGTCGTTCGTCTCGGCTTGGCGACCGACTCCGGAGACGCGGAGGGGGCGCCGGTGTTCGAGGGACCGGTCGACGGCTGCCTGGATCGGCTCCCGGAGGTGTTAGGGCAGTTCCGGGGCAGGTTCGAACAGCTGCCGCCGATGTTCAGCGCGTTGAAGCACGACGGGCGCCCGCTGTACGCGTACGCTCGGGCTGGAACCGAGGTGCCGCGCGCTTTGCGGCCCGTCCGCGTCGATTGGCTGGAAATCGTTTCTGTGTCGGAACAAGAGGTTACAATCAAGGTACGCTGCAGTAAGGGCATGTATGTACGCACCCTGGCCCACGATATCGGCATGCGCCTGGGCTGCGGCGCCCACCTACGGGCGCTGCGGAGGACTCAGATCGGTCGCCTCAGCGTGACCGAGGCGATCAGTCTGGACGCGCTTGCCGGGCTGACTCCCGCCCAAAGATTGGCCCACGTCCGCCCGGCGGACTCGGTCTTACTGGATCTCCCGTTGGTGGAGCTCGACGATCGCGCTGCGCAAACGGTGCTGCAGGGTCGTCAGGTGGAAACGTCATCCCTCTCCCCGCAAGGAACGGTTCGACTGTACGACCCGCATGGCAATTTCCTCGGGCTGGGGTCGGTCCAGGAGGATAACCGTGTTACCCCGAAGCGAATGTGCTCCAGGCGACTTCCCGGCGTTGCGCTGTCGGGGCACACGGCGCTTGAGGGAACCTCGGCGCAAAGCGTAAAATGGCGCGTTTTTCCGGAGACATAGGATGACTACCACGACCGAGCAGAAGTCCCGCATTGTGGCCGACTACCAGCGAGCGAAGGGCGATACCGGTTCGCCCGAGGTTCAGATCGCGCTGCTCACGGCGCGGATCAACGATCTCACTGACCACTTCAAGACCCATGTGAAGGACTTCCACTCCCGGCGCGGCCTGCTTCGACTGGTGTCGCGCCGGCGCAAACTACTGGATTACCTGAAGCGCTCCGACGGCCAGAAGTACAAGGTCATCCTGGATCGGCTCGCGCTGCGCAAGTGATCCACCAACTCGACCGGCACCCACCTCATCGGCGATTGCGCGCCGCTCCGAGGGTGGGTTCGCCGATCCACAACCTGAAAGTCCCACGGAGGCGCCCTCTCGCCCTTCACCTATGGACGTAAATCCCCTACCAGCGATCAAGAGATCTGTTTCCTACGGCCGGCATCGACTTACGCTCGAAACCGGGGAGATCGCACGCCAGGCACATGGTGCGGTCATGGTCAACATGGACGATACCTGCGTGTTAGTCACGGTCGTGGGCAGGAAGGAGGTCAACCCCGGTCAGGACTTCTTCCCTCTGACGGTCGACTACCAAGAGCGGACCTACGCTGCGGGCAAGATCCCCGGTGGGTTCTTCAAGCGGGAGGGGCGGCCCTCCGAGAAGGAGACTCTGACTTCGCGCTTGATCGATCGGCCGATTCGCCCTCTGTTCCCGGATGGCTTGTACAACGAGGTGCAGGTCATCGCGACAGTGATGTCGTCGAACAACGAGGTCGATTCCGACATCCCGGCAATGATCGGTGCTTCCGCAGCGCTGGCGATCTCGGGCATCCCGTTCAACGGACCGATCGGGGCGGCGCGCGTAGGCTACGTCGGCGGCGAGTACGTGCTCAACCCGACCGCCACCGAGCTCAAGACATCGCGGCTCAATCTGGTCGTGGCCGGTACACAGCAAGCGGTGCTGATGGTCGAGTCCGAGGCGGCGGAGCTTCCGGAGGAGATCATGCTCGGCGCCGTCGTGTATGGTCACCAGCAGATGCAGACGGTGATCGACCTCATCAACGACTTGGCGGACGAGGCCGGCAAGCCGCTCTGGGATTGGACGCCTCCGACGAAGGACCAAGCCCTCATCGATCGCGTCGCATCGATCGCCGAAGCCCCGCTGCAACAGGCTTACCGAATTCGGCAGAAGCAGGTTCGCTCCGAACGGATCGCGGACGTGCGCGACCAGGTCTTGAAAGCGCTCGTCGAACAAGCCGTGGAGCCCGCGGACGAGAACCTAGTGCGCACGATCTTCAGCGACTTGGAAGCCAAGATTGTGCGCGGTCAGATCCTGAACGGAGAGCCGCGCATCGACGGTCGGGATACCCGCACGGTGCGCCCCATCTCCATCCGCACCGGTGTGCTCCCGCGGGCGCACGGATCCGCCATGTTCACGCGCGGGGAGACCCAAGCAGTCGCTGTGTCCACGCTCGGCACGGCGCGCGACGAGCAGATCATCGATGCGCTGCAGGGCGAGTACACCGAGCGCTTCATGCTCCACTACAACATGCCGCCCTATGCCACCGGAGAGACCGGCCGCGTTGGAAGCCCCAAACGGCGTGAGATCGGGCACGGCCGGTTGGCCAAGCGCGCGCTGGCGGCAGTGCTGCCGACCGCGGAGGAGTTCGGCTATTCCATGCGGGTGGTGTCGGAGGTCACGGAATCCAACGGCTCCAGCTCGATGGCAACTGTGTGCGGTGGATGCCTCGCGCTGATGGACGCGGGCGTGCCGATGAAGGCGCATGTCGCGGGCATCGCCATGGGGCTCATCAAGGAGGGCAACCGCTTTGCCGTGCTCTCCGACATCCTGGGTGACGAGGATCACCTGGGCGATATGGACTTCAAGGTGGCGGGCACCGAGCGCGGCGTCACCGCTTTGCAGATGGACATCAAGATCCAGGGCATCACCAAGGAGATCATGCAAGTTGCGCTGAGCCAGGCACAGGAAGGGCGTCTGCACATCCTGTCGCTGATGAAGCAGGCGCTGGAAACCCCGCGGGCGGAAATCTCGGTCTACGCGCCGCGCATGATCGTCATCAAGATCAAGCCGGAGAAGATCCGCGACGTCATCGGTAAAGGCGGCGCAGTGATCCGCGCCATCACCGAAGAGACCGGTACCACCATCGACATCGCCGAGGACGGCACCGTGACCATCGCGTGCGTCAGCTCCGAGGGCGGGCTGGCGGCCAAGAAACGCATCGAGGAGATCACCGCCGAGGTCGAGGTCGGCCGGGTGTACGAAGGCACGGTCCTCAAGCTGTTGGACTTTGGCGCAATCGTCAGCGTGCTTCCCGGCAAAGACGGTCTGCTGCACATCTCCCAGATCGCGGAGGAACGCGTGAAGAACGTGGGCGATCATTTGAAGGAGGGCCAGTCGGTGCGCGTCAAGGTGCTCGAGGCGGACGAGAAAGGCCGGCTGCGCCTGTCGATGAAGGCGGTGGCGGCCGAAACTACGGCGAGTCACTAGCTCAATCGATCCGGGGGCGCGGAACCCCCGTTTAGGTGTCCGGGTGCAGCGGCCGCCCGGGACGCAAAAATGCAAAGCCCACCCTAAGGGTGGGCTTTGTCGCTTTCGGGACGCCGCTGGCGGGTTAGCCCGGCATTGTCACCTGCATTGCCGGGATCAAGTAGGCTTGGATGGTCACGAGTAAGCCGACCAGCGCGGCAAGCGCGATGCTGTGGAAGAACACGTAGCGCAAGATGTCGCCCTCGTGTCCATACCAGCGCGTGGCGGTACTGGCCACCACGATGCTTTGCGCATCGATCATCTTGCCCATCACGCCGCCCGCGCTGTTGGCGGAGGCCATCAGGATCGGGTTCAATCCGAGTTGCTCAGAAGAGATCTTCTGTAGGCCGCCGAACAGCACGTTGGACGCGGTATCCGATCCGGTGAGAGCGACGCCCAACCAGCCCAGCATGGTGCCGAAGAACGGGTACAGCACCCCGGTGTGGGCGAAGGCGAGCCCGAGGGTCGCATCTGTGCCCGAGTAGCGCGTGGTGAAACCGAGCGCCAGCATCGCCGCGATGGTGAGCAAAGAGTATTTCACCAGCTTGATCGTCTCCCAGTATTTCCTGATCAAGGCCCCCACAGAGTAGTTCATCAGGAACCCGGCGACGATCGCGGCGAGCAGAATCCCGGATCCCGTTGCCGAGAGCCAGTTCAAGCTGTAGACAGCCTTTTCCTTTTCACGCTTCGCTACCACCGGTGGGGCGCGCTCCACGCCCTCGTGCAGACCGGGAATCTTGAAGTCGATCTTGGTGGCGCCGTTCCAAGCGTAGGGCGTCTTCGTGGCGGCGTCGATCCCATTGAGCGCTGACTTCACCTGCGGGATGCCCCAGGCGAACACGAATACGCTCAGGATGATCCACGGCAGCCACGCCCTGGCTACCACCCCGGTCTCATGCTTGAGCGGCGCGGTGATCGCACCCGCGGCGACGCTGCCGCTATCGCTTTCGTGACCCTTGAGCGCCGTGGTGCGCCAGATCGTCTTCGGGTGCCACAGCTTGAGGAATCCGGTCAAGCAGGCCATCGAAACGATCGCGGCGACGATGTCCACCAACCACGGTCCATGGAAATTGGAGACGAGGAACTGAGGGATCGCGAACGACACGCCAGCAACCAGAATCGCGGGCCAGATCTCCTTCATCGCGCGAAAGCCGGCAAAAGCCCAAATCAACCAGAACGGCACGATCAGCGAGAAGAACGGAAGCTGCCGTCCAACCATCGCACCGAGCTTGATGAGGTCGAGCCCGGTCACGGCCGACAGCGCAATGATGGGCGTACCGAGCGCTCCGTACGCGACCGGCGCGGTGTTGGCGATCAGAGATAGCCCAGACGCCGCGAGTGGCGAAAAGCCAAGGCCGATCAAAATCGCGCCGGTTACAGCGACCGGAGTGCCGAATCCCGCGGCACCTTCGAAGAACGCTCCGAAGCAGAACGCGATCAGCAACAGTTGCAGCCGGCGATCCTCGGTGACGCCGCCGATGCTGTCCTGCAGGACCTTGAAATAGCCCTTCTCGAGGGTCAGTTGATACAGAAAGATGATGTTGAGGATGATCCATCCGATCGGGAGAAGCCCGAAGAGCGCCCCGTTGAACGCCGAGGCGCCGGCGAGACTGGCTGGCATACCGTAGATGAGCACTGCGACCAGTAGAGCGCTGATCAGCCCAAGAATCGCAGCCCAGTGCGCAGCGATGCGAAACACGCCGAGGCTACCGAGCAGGACGACGACCGGAATCGCCGCACAGAGCGTAGACAGCCACGGGTTGTTGAGTGGATCGTAGACCTGCGTCCAGACCATAGAGTCCTCCCCAAGAGCGACTTTTCTGATTTGTCTGCCCGAGCGCCCGCGCGACGGGCACATCTGCGCTGCGGCGTGTGCTGCTCAGCAGCCCGCATCATCCGATCATGGACCTCGAGTCGAGCCGCATTATATCCAAAATCCCTTGGGCAACAGCCTTGCGCTACCGGAGTTGCTCCGATCGCGAGACTATAATCGCGCAGGCGAGCAAGCCCTCCTGTGGGAGACCAGTCGCGATGAACCAGAACATACCGCTTCGAACCGGAGGACAGATCCTAGTCGATTGCCTGGGGATCCATGGCACCGAACTGGCGTTCTGCGTGCCCGGCGAGAGCTTCCTCGCCGTCCTGGACGCTCTGTACGACTGTCGCGATCGGATGCGGTTGATCGTGTGTCGCCAAGAAGGAGGCGCGGCGTTCATGGCGGAGGCCTACGGCAAGCTCACCGGGCGTGCTGGCGTATGTTTCGTCACGCGTGGGCCGGGTGCCACCAATGCCAGCATCGGCGTCCACACCGCCTATCAGGATTCCTCGCCGATGATCCTGTTCGTCGGACAAGTTGGCGGCGACGTGGTGGAGCGCGAGGCGTTCCAGGAACTCGACTACCGCCGAATGTATGGCCAGATGACCAAGTGGGTCGCGCAGATCGACCGCGCGGAGCGCATCCCCGAGTATGTGAGCCACGCATTCCATCTGGCCGTTTCCGGGCGGCCGGGGCCGGTGGTGCTCGCACTGCCCGAGGACATGCTCGCGAGCCAGGCGGTTGCAGCCGAGACCCAGCGCTACCAGCGGATCAAGCCCAACCCGGGATCGCACGAGATGGAGCGACTGGGGAGCGCGCTGGAACGCGCGTCGAAGCCGTTGCTGATCCTCGGGGGCGGCGACTGGACGCCTCAGGCCTGCGACGATGCGCGTGCCTTCGCCGAATCCTGGAACTTGCCCGTCGCGTGCTCGTTCCGGCGTCAGGACTTGCTGGACAACCGGCATCGCAACTACGTTGGAGAGGTGGGCATCGCCATCAGCGCGGAGCTGAAGAAACGAGTGGGCGAGGCCGATCTGATCCTCGCCGCCGGGCCACGGCTCGGGGAGATGACCACGGGAGGCTACACGCTGTTCGCACCGCCGCGCACACGCCAGACGTTGGTGCACGTGCATCCCGCGGCGGATGAGCTGGGTCGTGTATACCAGGCCGAGCTGATGATCAACTCCGGGATGGCTGAGTTCTGTGCTGCGGCGCGCAGCCTACGGCCCTCGTCCGCGCTCACCTGGACCGGCTGGACCCGCGCGTTGCGGGAAGAGTATCTGGTGACGCTCGATCCGGTCTCGACGCCCGGGCGGCTCAATCCGAGCGAAGTTGTCGCATGGCTGCGCGGCCGCCTGCCTGAAGGCGCCATCGTCACGAATGGCGCCGGCAACTTCTCCGGCTGGGTCCAGCGTTTCTACCAATATACGGGCTGGCGTACGCAATTGGCCCCTACCAATGGCGCGATGGGCTATGGGGTGCCCGCCGCGATTGCCGCCAAGCTCGTACATCCGGAACGCGTAGTGGTGTGCTTCGCCGGGGACGGCGATTTTTTGATGACCGGGCAGGAGCTCGCCACTGCGGTTCAGTACGGAGCTGCAGTGATCTTCGTGATCGTCAATAACGGCATGTACGGAACGATCCGCATGCATCAGGAGCGAGAATATCCCGAGCGCGTTTATGCCACTGCGCTGCGTAACCCGGACTTCGCACAGCTCGCCCGCGCCTTCGGCGCTTTTGGTGCCGTGGTAGAACAGACCGCCGATTTCGCTCCGGCCTTCGAGGATGCCGTGGCTGCGGGCGGACCCGCGCTGCTGGAGCTTCGGATCGATCCCGAGGCCATCACCACGCGGAGCACGCTGACCGGGGTGCGCCAAGCCGCGCTCCAGCGAGCACGTCCACACGGCGTGGAGAAGCCATAGCGGAGCGCATGCACTCCGTGTCGTCGGGCGACGAGTAGCGGTCAGAACCCGACTGCCTGTCCATCCCGGCGCGGGTCCGAAGCCGCGAGATATCCTCCGGAGAGGCGGTAGATGAACTGCCCGGCGCCGAACTCCAGACTTCCACGCTCGGCGTGGCGGACGATGTGGCCGCGCCGGGCCAGCTCCTCCACCACCCCCGGCGCCACTGCATGCTCGAGCACAACATTACGCCCACCAAGCACTTTCCAGCGCGGGGCGTCCGCGGCGGCTTGTGGGTTCTGCCCATAGTCGGCCAGCCGGATCATGATCTGTGCATGGCCCTGCGGCTGCATATCGCCGCCCATCACGCCGAAGCTCATCAAGGGGCGGGGCCCGTCCATGACGAAGCCGGGGATGATGGTATGGAACGGCCGCTTGCCGGGCGCGACACGGTTCGGATGGTTAGGCTCCAAGCGGAAGCAAGCGCCGCGGTTATGCAGGCTGATGCCGGTGCCAGGCACGACTACCCCGGAACCGAAGCCCATGTAGTTCGACTGGATATAGGACACCATCATCCCGGCCGAGTCGGCAGCAGTCAGGTAGATGGTGTCCGAAGCCCCCGGCCGGCCGGGGGCGAAATCCTTCGCGCGCGCGCGATCGATCAGTGCGGCGCGCTCCTTCAGGTAGTCCGCGTCGAGCAGCTGTCCGATTGAGACGCTCATGGCACCGGGATCGGCCACATAGCGGTACGCATCGGCAAACGCGAGCTTCATCGCCTCGATCTGCAGGTGCAGGCTGTCGGCGGAGTCGACCGGGAGGTCTGCCAGCGGGAAATGGCCGAGGATACCGAGAGCGATCAACGCGGCGATGCCCTGACCGTTGGGCGGGATCTCGTGCAGGCGCATGTCCCGATAGCTCAGGGAAATCGGCTCCACCCACTCCGGCTGGTGGTCGGCCAAGTCTTCCAGCGTCATCGCACCGCCCTGTGCGCGGCTGGCCGCCGCGATCTTCTCAGCCAACACGCCGCGGTAGAAGGCCTCCCCATGGGTTTCCGCGATCGACCGCAGCGTGCTCGCCTGTGCGGGAAACCGGAACAACTCTCCCGCGTGCATTGGGTGGCCGCCGCGCAAGAACGCTTCCGCGAACCCGGGCAAGTCGCGCAGCTGCGGCCCCTGCGCTTGCCACTGGCGAGCGACGATGGGCGACACCAGAAAGCCGCCGTCCGCATACTCGACCGCAGGCGCGAACAACTCAGCAAATGGCAGGCTGCCAAACCGACTTGACAATGCGACCCAGGCGGAAACCGCACCAGGAACGGTTATGCTGTCCCATCCTGTCACGGGCATCGCATCCCTGCCGCCGAACCTCTCCGGCACCCACCCGCGCGGGGCTTGGCCCGACGCATTGAGCCCGTGCAGCTGCGACCCATCCCAGATCAGTGCGAACGCGTCCGAACCGATTCCGTTCATGGTCGGTTCGACGACGGTTAACGCGATCGCGGCGGCCAAAGCGGCATCGACCGCGTTGCCTCCGCGAAGCAGCATCCGCAGTCCTGCTTGAGCCGCCAGGGGCTGCGAGCTGGCCACCACATTGGCGCCCAGCACTGGCATCCGCTGAGACCAGTAGGGAAATTCCCAGGTGAATTGCGTCATTCTCTTTGCGATTCCACGAACACTTCGTCGTCGTTGCATCCCGTCGGGGGGCAGCACTCCGACTGCCCGCAGCGCCGCGGTGAGGGTCGGTATCAGTGGCTTGAACGCGCCGATCGCAACCCCATGTGTGCACCACGCGGCTGCGGCGCAGCGCTGGAAGCCGCTCGCCTTGGCTCGGCTTGGCCAGAAGGTTTACCGGACCACAGCGTACCATAACGACCCGATCCGACTCCGTCGGACAGCAGACGGCCGGGCAAGGCCTCTGGCGCTTCGGCGCCCGAACCACAAGGAGCCGCATTTGCTACCATTCGCGCCTTTGCTGCGGGCGTCGGTTCCCGCAGCGCCCCGCCTCTATGGCAGACACGCACGGATCCATAGTTTGGCCGCAGTCGACGGCTGCGCCGTTGCCGCTTGCACATGGCACAGTATTTCTCGATCCATCCGACGCACCCGCAGCCGCGGCTCATCGGCCAGGCGGCGGCGATCCTGCGCGGCGGCGGAGTGCTCGTGTATCCGACCGACTCCTGCTATGCGCTCGGCTGTCGCCTGGGAGACAAGAACGCGACGGAGCGCATTCGGTCCATCAGACAATTGGGCCCGATGCACCATTTCGCGCTGGTTTGCCGCAACCTGTCGGAGATCTCACGCTATGCACGCGTAGACAATCGAGTGTACCGCCTACTCAAGGCGGCTACACCCGGAAGCTACACTTTCATCTTGCAGGCCACGCGCGAGGTGCCCCGCGGGCTGCGCAACGCCGGGCGCAGAACGATCGGATTGCGAGTACCCGATCACCCGGTCGCCCAGGCGTTGCTCCGCGAGCTCGACGAGCCGTTGTTGTCGTCCACCCTGCTGTTGCCGGGCGATGACCTCCCGCTCAACGATGCTCAGCAGATTCGCGGCCGGCTGGAGCACCGGGTCGAGCTGGTACTCGATGCCGGGTCCTGCGGAATCGAGATGACCACGGTGGTCGACCTCACCCAGCCGCAGCCCACGATTCTCCGAGCTGGTAAAGGAAGCACCGCACTCTTCGGAGCCCATATCGCATGAATCTGAATGCCATCGTTGAGATGGTCACGCTGTATGCAATTCCGATGATCTTCGCGATCACGTTGCATGAAGCAGCACACGGCTATGCGGCCAAGTACTTTGGGGACTACACCGCGTATCAGGCGGGCCGGATCTCGCTCAACCCGCTCGACCACATCGACCCCGTCGGAACGATCCTGGTGCCGGCGCTGCTCATCGTGCTCAGCGCGGGGCAGCTTGTGTTCGGCTGGGCCAAGCCCGTCCCGGTGAACTTCGGCAATCTGCGCAATCCCAAGCGCGATATGCTGTGGGTCGCGGCGGCCGGACCCGGAGCCAACCTGGCGATGGCGCTGCTCTGGGCGTTGATTCTGAAGCTCGTCGTCTCCGCACCTGCCACGTACTTCTCCACCCCGCTGCAGAAGATGGCCGTGGGCGGTGTGATCATCAACTTGGGTTTGATGGTGCTCAATCTCATCCCGATCCCGCCGCTGGACGGAGGGCGCATCGCGGTCAGCCTTCTTCCGAACCGGCTGGCGTACCGGTTTGCTATGATTGAACCATATGGACTCATCATCATCGTCGTGCTGCTCGCCACCCGGGTGCTCGGCGCGGTGATTTGGCCTCTCGTGGCGGTGTGCTACGACCTGACGCTCGCCCTGTTCGGGCTATCCTGAAGACCGTCCTCACGATGTTTCCCGATCGAGTTCTGTCCGGCATGCGCCCGACGGGCGCCCTGCATCTGGGCCATTTTCATGGCGTATTGAAGAACTGGGTTCGCTTGCAGCACGAGCACCCGTGCCTGTTCTTCGTCGCGGACTGGCACGCGCTCACCACCCACTACGAAAATCCCGAAGTCATCGCCCAGAACGCTTGGGAGATGGTGATCGACTGGCTCGCCGCGGGCGTGGACCCCGCGCAGGCCACTTTGTTCATCCAATCGCGTATACCTGAGCACGCCGAGCTGCATCTGCTCATGTCCATGATCACTCCGCTTGGCTGGCTGGAGCGCGTGCCGTCATACAAAGACCAGCAGGAGAGGCTGTCGGATCGCGACCTGTCGACCTACGGCTTTCTCGGCTATCCGCTGTTGCAGAGCGCGGACATTCTCATCTACCGGGCGACGCTGGTTCCCGTGGGTGAGGATCAGGTCCCGCACATCGAGTTCACGCGCGAGATCGCGCGCCGCTTCAATCACATCTATGGCCGCGAGCCGGGCTTCGAGGAGAAGTCGGAAGCGGCGACCAAGAAGCTGGGAGCCAAACGCGGCAAGCTCTATCGCGAACTGCGCAACCGCTATCAGGAACACGGCGACGCAGAGGCGCTGCAGGCCGGGCGCGCGTTGCTGGACGAGGCACAGAACCTGAGCATAGGCGACCGCGAACGCCTGTTCGGCTATCTCGAGGGCGGCGGCAAGATGATCTTGTCCGAGCCCGGCGCTTTGCTGACGGAGGCCTCGAAAATGCCCGGGCTCGACGGGCAAAAGATGTCGAAGTCGTACAACAATACGATCACGCTGCGCGAGGACGCGGACAGCGTCACGCGAAAGATCCGCACGATGCCCACCGATCCTGCGCGTGTCAGGCGCTCGGACCCGGGCGACCCCGAGAAGTGCCCGGTATGGCAGTTTCATCTCGTGTATTCGGACGAGAAGACGCAGCAATGGGTGCAGGACGGTTGCCGGAGCGCGGGCATCGGGTGCCTCGAGTGCAAGCAGCCGGTGATCGACGCGGTGCTCAAGGAGCAGGAGCCGATGCGCGAGCGCGCCCAGAGCTATCTCGACGACCCGACGCTGGTGCGCAATATCGTTGAGGACGGTTGCGATCGCGCGCGCAAGCAGGCGGCGGAGACGATCCGCGACGTGCGCGAGGCCATGGGGCTCAGCTACGACTGATGGAAATGAGGCGGAGCACTGGCTCGTCTGCGCGTTGCAGGCGCTGGATCTCGTCCCAGATCTCGGCCGATCCGCCGGAACTGCGGTCACGGCTGAACGGGCGATCGCTCGAGGCTCTCGAGCTGCGCGACGCAGGAGGTTGCCGCCTCACGCTTTGCGTCGCAGCAGCCGTTGTTGCTCCCTGCGCCACTCCCGGTCCTTATCGGCTTCGCGCTTATCGTGTTGCTTCTTGCCCTTCGCCAAGCCGATCTCCAGTTTGATCCAGCCTGCGCGATAGTGGAGATCGAGCGGAACAAGGGTATAGCCCGCGCGTTCCACCTTCCCGATCAGCCGCCGCAGCTCCTCGCTGCGCATCAACAGCTTGCGAGTGCGAGCTGGATCCGCCTGCACATGGGTGGACGCGGCGGGGAGTGGGCTGATGTGGCAGCCGATCAGGAACAGTTCCTCGTTGCGCAGAACGACATAGGCTTCCGAGAGCTGCGCGCGACCGGCCCGGATCGCCTTGACCTCCCAGCCTTCCAGTGCCAACCCGGCCTCGAAGCGCTCTTCGATGAAATAGTCATGGAAGGCCTTCCGGTTTTGAACGATGCTCATGGTCGGCTGGCAGTCTGGATGTCGCTACGGTCGCTCGTTTCGGCCGGCGCGCAGTGTATCAGCTCGGGTGCCACAGTGGGCACGACCTCGGAACCGTGATACGCGCATGGCGCTAGTGGAAAGGTCGGTACTGGTAGGCTACTCCGCTGAGCGCATGTACCGGCTGGTGGAGGATGTCGAGCGTTATCCAGAGTTCCTTCCCTGGTGCGGAGGTGCGCGTGTGGAGCTACGCGATGGCACGTTGACCCGTGCCTCGCTGCTGGTCGTCTACCATGGCGTGAGGCAGAGCTTCGAGACCGAGAATCGCGGCGAGCCGCCGGAATTGATCGAGATCCGGCTGGTGCGAGGGCCGTTCCGGCATCTCGACGGCGTGTGGCGATTCACGCCGCTCGCAGCGCACGCCTGCAAGATCGAGTTTCGCCTGCAATACGAATTTGCCAGTCGCATCCTCGACAAGATCGTAGGGCCGGTGTTCAAGCACATCGCCAACACCTTTGTCGATGCCTTCATGCAACGGGCCGAGCAGCTCTACGGCTGATGCGCCGGATCCAGGTCGAGGTCGTCTACGCGCTGCCGCTGGTCCAGGACCTCCGTCGGCTTGAGGTCGAAGAGGGGACCTGTGCGGGGGAAGCGATCACGTTGTCCGGTATCACGCTGCGCCATCCAGAGATCGATCTCGCGCACCATCGAGTGTCGATCTTCGGGCAAATCGCGACGCTGCAGACCACCCTGCACGACCGCGACCGTGTCGAGATTCTCAGACCGTTGTGCGTGGACCCGAAGGAGGCACGCAGGCGTCGACGGGGCAGACGCTGACGGCAATTACGCCGACGTCAGTGGCACCAGGAGTCGGCTGCTTTCTTAGCTTCGGCGACCGCCTTGGCGATCTCGTCGTCGGTGAGAAACACCTGTTCCCCGTTGGGTCCGTAACGCGTGACGCGACCGCCGTTCTGCATGGCGCTCACCTGACCCGTGGCGCGCTTGCAATTCTCCTTCTTCTCTCCCTCGGCTTTTGCCTCCTTCTGGGCCTTGGCCTCGGCTTCCGCGGTCTCCAGCCGGCGCTTGCGGAACTCCATCTCCAGCTCGGCTGCCGATTTCTGTGCCGCGGCCGGTTTCTCGCCCGACGTCGAGTGGTGCGCCAGGGTATGCGTCTTCAGCGCCTCGCTCTTGCGTACGTTCGGCGGGGGAGGTTGATCGGAGTAGTGCACGCTGCCGTTTTCGTCCGTCCATTTGTACATCTCGGCCGATGCGGGCAGCGCCAGTATGCACAGTGCCAGAGGAACGAAACGCAGCATGACAGTTTGATCTACGGCTTCGGGATCGGAAGCGACGGATAGCGCGTCTGCGCGATTCCCCGCTTGGCCTGCTCGATGGCGATCGCGGCGGCTCGTTCGGCGCCCTCGTAGTCCCCTGTCTTGAACAACGTCTTTGCTTCCGTAAAAGCGTGCTGCGCTGTGGTCCACAACGCTCGAAGTCGGGCGGCCGACTCTATTACAGCCTCGGCTTCGGCGAGCCTTAGCCCTGCCTGCTGGCAGCTCTGGGGGGTGCCGGGAGGGCAGGATTCCAGGTAGGGCCCCTCGGCACCTGGCGCCGAGGAGACCCAGAGCAGCACAACCGTAGCAACAACCATACCGTTCACTCAGGGGGCGTGGAGGCCGGGACGTGAATTGGCTGACACGGCGCTCGAATAGGAACCCGATCTGGCCGCTATGAGGTTCCGCCCCATGTTGCAGTGCGCACGAGGCGCCCGTCGCGTATAATGGTTTTTTTGTGAAGGATCATGAGCATGCGAGTGGTACAGAAGGCCCTCACCTTCGACGATGTCTCCCTGATTCCCGCCCATTCCGCCATCTTGCCCCGTGATGTTAGCCTGAAGACCCGGTTGACGCGCTCCATCCCCCTGAACTTGCCGCTGGTGTCCGCCGCGATGGACACCGTGACCGAAGCCCGTTTGGCGATCGCGATGGCCCAGGAGGGTGGAATCGGCATCCTCCACCGCAACGTCCCAGCCAAAGTGCAGGCCGCCGAGGCGGCGAAGGTCAAGCGCTTCGAGAGCGGCGTGGTCAAGGATCCCGTAACGATCCCGCCCAGCATGACGGTGCGCGAGGTGCTGAACCTCATCCGGGCCCACAAGATCTCGGGACTGCCCGTGGTGGACGGCGAACGCGTAGTCGGCATCGTCACCAACCGGGACCTGCGCTTCGAGACCAATCTGGACCAGCCAGTGCGCAGCATCATGACGCCGCGCGAGCGACTGGTCACGGTGCGAGAAGGTGCGTCGCTCGAGGAGGCCATGCGGCTGCTGCATAAGCATCGTCTCGAGCGGGTCTTGGTGGTGAACGGGGATTTTCACCTGCGGGGGTTGATCACCGTGAAGGACATTCTGAAATCTTCCGAGCACCCCAACGCCTGCAAGGACGACCTGGGGAGGCTTCGCGTGGGGGCGGCCATCGGCGTCGGCGAGGGCACGGAGGAGCGCGCCGCCGCGTTGATGGAGGCGGGTATCGATGTGCTCGTGGTGGACACTGCGCACGGACACTCCCAACGGGTGCTGGATCGCGTGCGGTGGGTCAAGCGTACGTTTCCTCAGCTGCAAGTGATCGGGGGCAACATCGCCACAGCCGACGCGGCGAAGGCGTTGGTCGATCACGGCGCCGACGGAGTCAAAGTCGGAATCGGGCCAGGTTCCATTTGCACGACTCGCATCGTCGCCGGCGTGGGAGTGCCGCAGGTCACGGCCGTGCAAAACGTGGCCGCCGGGCTGAAGGGCACCGATGTGCCGATGATTGCCGACGGTGGAATCCGCTATTCGGGCGACATCGCCAAGGCGATCGCCGCGGGAGCGGACGCAGTCATGCTCGGCGGGCTGTTTGCCGGTACCGAAGAGGCGCCGGGTGAGATCGAGCTGTATCAGGGCCGCTCGTATAAATCGTACAGGGGGATGGGCTCGCTCGGCGCCATGCAGCTGGGCTCGAGCGACCGTTATTTCCAAGACGACGAGGACACGCCGGAGAAGCTCGTTCCCGAGGGCGTGGAAGGGCGGGTTCCATACAAGGGGAGCGTAGTGGCCGTGATCCTTCAGCTCATGGGCGGTCTGCGCTCGGCTATGGGCTATGTCGGTTGCGCCACGATCGACGGCATGAAACGTCAGGCCGAGTTCGTCGAGATCACCTCCGCAGGCGTGCGTGAATCGCATGTCCACGACGTTCAGATCGTCAAGGAAGCGCCGAACTACAGGGTCGAGTGAAGCGAAGCGTTGCCAGCCAAAACGTGGGGGACGGGAGGACCGAGGGGATCGTGGGCACCCCGCGCTGTGCAGTGCCGGCTGGGCGGCGCCCCTCACTGAGATGATGCATCCCAAGGTCCTGATCCTCGATTTCGGCGCGCAATATACACAGCTCATCGCCCGTCGCGTACGGGAAAGCCACGTCTACTGCGAGATCCATCCCCACGACGTTTCCGACCAGTTCGTGCGGGAGTTCGCGCCCAAGGGCATCATCCTCTCGGGTGGACCCTCATCCGTGTACGAAGGAGGGACGCCACGAGCGCCTGAGGTCGTATTCAAACTGGGGGTGCCCGTCCTCGGCATCTGCTATGGCATGCAAACCATGGCTGCCCAGCTCGGTGGCAGCGTGGAAAGCGGCTCCGTGCGCGAGTTCGGCTACGCCGAAGTGCGCGCGCGTGGGCACTCTCAGCTTCTCCGCGACATCCAAGACCGCGTGGACCCCGAAGGCCACGGACTGCTCGACGTCTGGATGAGCCATGGCGATAAGGTAACCGCGCTTCCGCCCGGCTTTCGCGTCATCGCCGGCAATGCGGCTACGCCGATCGCCGGGATGGCGGACGAATCGCGGCGGTTATACGGCCTGCAGTTTCACCCCGAAGTCACGCATACCCTGCAAGGCCGCGCGATCCTGGAACGGTTCGTGCACGTCGTCTGTGGCCTGGACACCGACTGGAACATGCCCGACTACCTCGAGGAGGCGGTAGGACGGATCCAGTCTACCGTGGGAGCCGACGGAGTGATCCTCGGCCTGTCGGGCGGGGTGGATTCGGCGGTGGCCGCGGCGCTCATCCACCGGGCAATCGCGGACCAGCTCACCTGCGTGTTCGTGGATACGGGGCTGCTTCGGCTCAACGAGGCGGAGCAGGTGATGCAAACCTTCTCACGCAACCTCGGCGTGAAGGTCGTGCATGTGGATGCCGCCGGCCAGTTCCTCCACGCCTTGGAAGGCGTGGCCGACCCGGAGCGCAAGCGGAAGATCATCGGTCGGGAGTTCGTCGAGGTGTTTCAGCGCGAGGCCGGCAAGATCAAGAATGCCAGATGGTTGGCGCAGGGGACCATCTACCCGGACGTGATCGAATCCGCCGGTGCCACGACCAAGAAGGCCGCCACCATCAAGTCGCATCACAACGTCGCCGGGCTGCCCGAGACGCTGCACCTGAAGCTGCTCGAGCCCCTGCGCGAGCTGTTCAAGGACGAAGTGCGTGAGCTCGGGTTGGCCCTCGGCCTTCCGCACGAGATGGTGTACCGACATCCGTTTCCGGGGCCCGGTCTGGGAGTACGCATTCTGGGTGAGGTCACGCGCGGGTCGGCTGATCTGCTGCGGCGCGCGGATGCAATTTTCATCGATGAGCTGCGCGCCGCGGGCTGGTATGAGAAGACGGCGCAGGCGTTCGCCGTGTTTCTCCCGGTGCGTGCGGTCGGCGTGATGGGAGACGGCAGGACCTACGAGCATGTCGTCGCGCTACGGGCCGTACAGACTGAGGACTTCATGACCGCGCGCTGGGCCGAGCTCCCCTACGAGCTGTTGTCCAAGGTATCCAACCGCATCATCAACGAAGTGCGCGGGATCAACCGCGTCGTCTATGACATCTCAGGCAAACCCCCTGCGACAATCGAGTGGGAGTAGCCGTTGCCACGCGGTGGGGAGCGGACCGACGATGAATCTCGCGGCGAGCGACGACGAGCGCTTCATGCTCCGGGCGCTGGAGCTGGCCCGCATGGCGCTAGCAGCCGGAGAGGTGCCCGTGGGCGCTGTGCTGGAGCTGAACGGCGCGATCCTCGGCGAAGGATACAACTGCCCGATCGGCACGCGCGACCCGACCGCTCATGCCGAGATCCAGGCCTTGCGACAAGCCGCAGAGCACGCGCAGAACTACCGGCTGCCCGGAGCCACTCTGTATGTCACGCTCGAGCCCTGCGTCATGTGCGCCGGCGCGATCCTCCATGCCCGGGTGTCGCGGCTGGTGTTCGGTGCGCCGGACCCGAAGACCGGGGTGTGCGGGGGATTGATCAATCTTCTCGCGGAAGCACGCCTCAACCATCACACGCGGGTCAGCGGCGGAGTTCTCGCCGAGCCATCCGGCGAACTGCTGCGTGCCTTCTTCGCTTCTCGCCGTAGCCCCGAAAACTGAACCGCATCCGAGTACATATCCCGGATCAGGTGCTCGACCTGATCGACCCCGCAGATGCGCTCCTCCGGCGTTACTCGGTGTCCACGGCTGCGCGCGGGGTTGGAGAACGCAACGGGAGCTTCTGCACGCCCCGCGGCCGACATGTGATCCGCGCCAAGATCGGGGCCGGACGGCCGATCAACACCGTGTTCGTCGAGCGGCGACCCACCGGCGAGATCTATAGCCCGGCACTCGCCGCTGCCACCGGCCGACGGGATTGGATCCTGACCCGGATCCTGTGGCTGTCGGGCTGCGAGCCGGGGTTCAATCGCCTCGGCGCAGTGGATACGATGCGACGCTGCATCTACATCCACGGTAGCCCGTCGAGCGTCGCGATGGGCACTCCCGGGTCCATGGGTTGCATCCGGATGCACAACGAGGATTTGCTGGAGGTGTTCGACCGAGTTCAACCGGGTACACCGGTCGAAATCCTGGACCAGTCCGCGGGCGAGCATGCGGTATTGTGCGCCGCGGAAGATTCCGTTACATTGCCGCCTTTTGCCGTGAGGTGACGGCGGGCCAAGAAGGAGAACTATGCGGTTGGCAGGCAAGGTTTCCATCATCACCGGGGCGGGCCGGGGCATCGGTCAGGCCACGGCACTGAAATTCGGGCGCGAAGGGGCGCTGGTCGTCGTATGCGACCTGGACCAAGACAGCGTCGACCAGACCGTGAGCGCGGTGCGCTCCGCTGGCGGCGAGGCGGTCGGATTCCTGGTGGACGTGACCTCCGCGGATTCGATCCGGGCCATGGTCGAAGGCGTGGTGCAACGCTACGGCCGCATAGACGTGCTGGTAAACAACGCCGGCATCGTGCAGGACGCGCAGCTCATCAAGATGACGGACGAGCAGTTTGACCGTGTCCTCGAAGTCAACCTCAAGGGGACCTACAACTGCACCAAGGCTGTCGCGGCGATCATGGTCGACCAGAAGTCCGGCGTGATCCTCAACGCGTCTTCAATCGTGGGGGTGTACGGCAACTTCGGGCAGACGAATTATGCAGCCAGCAAGTTCGCGGTCATCGGCATGGTCAAGACCTGGGCTCGCGAGCTGGGACGCAAAGGCGTGCGTGCCAACGCGGTGTGTCCGGGGTTCGTGGAGACGACCATCCTGAACACCATCCCCGAGCGTGTGCTGCAGGCATTGAGGGAGCGTGTGCCGTTGGGCAGATTGGCCAAACCCGAGGAAATCGCCAACACCTACGCATTCCTCGCCTCCGACGAGGCAAGCTACATCAACGGCGCCGTGATCGAGGTGAGCGGCGGCGCGACGCTCTAGCCTACAGCGAGGATTCGCGAGCAGCCGTCGCGCACAGTCCGCGGATTCCGGCTTCGGTCACGGGCTGAACGACCCCGCGGTCGGTGATCAGCGCCGTGACCAATGCCACCGGCGTCACGTCGAAGGCCGGATTACGCACCGCAACGCCGTCCGGCGCCCAGCGCACTCCGCCGAACCCCGTAACCTCGTCCGCAGAGCGCTCTTCGATTGGGATGTCGCTTCCATGCCGGATCGACAGGTCGATCGTGGAAAGCGGACAGGCCACGTAGAATGGGATCGCATGCCGCTGGGCCAGTACGGCGAGGCCATAGGTCCCGATCTTGTTTGCGACGTCGCCGTTCGCCGCGACCCGATCTGCACCGACGATCACCATATCGATCTCACCGCGCGCCATCAATAGCGCAGCCGCCACGTCGGCGATCAATGTCACGCCGATGCCTTCCTGGGTGAGCTCCCAGGCCGTGAGCCGCGCACCCTGCAGCACCGGCCGGGTTTCGTCGGCGACGACCGTGACGCGCTTCCCGGCCGCCGCAGCGGAGCGAACGATCCCAAGCGCAGTGCCGTAGCCGCCGGTTGCGAGTGCCCCGGCGTTGCAGTGCGTGAGTATGCGGGCATCATTCGGGACCAGAGCGGATCCATGCCCGCCTAGGGCCCGGTTTGCCGCGATGTCCTCTTGCAGGATGGCGTGTGCCTCCGCGAGGAGCGCGTGTGCGATCTGAGTCGGCTGCGCCGCGCTCAGTCCGCTCCACACCCGGCGCTGGCGGTCCAGCGCCCAGGCCAAATTCACGGCGGTGGGCCGGCTGCGGCGGAGCAGATCGAACCCCCGTTCCAACCCCGAAGAGAACGTTTCGGATCGCGACGCCGACAAACGCGCACCCTCGAGCGCGACACCGTAGGCGGCGGCGCAGCCGATCGCCGGTGCGCCGCGTACGACAAGGCTGCGAATGGCATCGGCCACGCCTTCGGCCGACTCGTAGCGTCGATACTCGACCTGCAGCGGGAGCAGGCGTTGATCGAGCATCTCCAGCCTGCCATCGCGCCAACGCAGCGTTTCGACCTGCAAGCGCGCAGGATGCGCGGATCTGTCCTGTGCGGTGTCGGACGGGCTTTGCATCGAGATAGGCGGACCGGGAACGGACCGCCTGGGAGCGAGTGATCCTGTCATTATAATCGTGGCGATGAACCGTAAGTTCACCGTGCGACGCGCGAGCTGGGACCGAGACCAGCGCGCGCTGCGCGAGCTCCGGGAGATGGTGTTCGTGCGTGAGCAGAACGTGCCGCTCGTTCTGGAATGGGATGGGTTGGATGCCGCCAGCCTGCATGTCATCGCGGAGGACCGCGCTGGCGCGCCGATCGGGACGGGCCGGCTGCTGCCGCACGGACGGATCGGGCGCATGGCTGTGCTGCAGCCGTGGCGCGGGAAGGGCGTGGGCTCCGCGCTGTTGGCGGAGTTGATCCGCGCCGCGATCGAGCGTGGGCTGGCTGAGGTCACGCTCGATGCACAGATCCACGCCCTCGGGTTCTATGCGCGCATGGGGTTTGAGGCGGAAGGAGCGGAGTTCCTGGACGCCGGCATCCCGCACCGACGCATGCGCCGTGCGCTGCGAACTAGCAGTCAAGCAAGCGGCAGCGTCGATACTTGAGGCGTGATCTGGAAGCGGCGCGTATCCAGCGCCTTCCCTCCCGGACCGAAGTTGCGCTCTACGAAGGTGATTTCTCCCGAGTTGTCCACGAGGACGACGGTGGATGCCCGCGTGCCGTAGTCGGGGGTGGCGATGAAAGCGGTCGACAGAATGCGCTCCCGCTCGATGCCCACCCCGGTGTCGGGAAGCGCTGCATCGGGGGGCACCTGCCTGTCGCTCAGCGCTTCGAACAGACCGTCGATCAGCGGCTCATCGGTTGCCGCGAGCAGCTTGCGCAAGGCTGCCTTACCGCGCTCGACTTTGGGCCACGGGGTGTCGAGCAGATGGTTGCTTAACCCATGGACGCCGGGAGTGACCGGCGTCACTCGATGGCCGGGCTTGCCATAGTGGAGCAGCACGCCCTCCGCTGCCACCAGGAGGTTGAACCCCGGGTAGGACTCTACTTGCTCATCGAGACGAGACAGGAAAGCGACCGGCTCGAGATCGGACGTGACGAAGTCGCTCACCAGCAAGCCTCGCGAGCGCGTCCCGCTCTTTGGGTGCGTGCCCTCCCTGTAATTGGTGACAGCGGCAATGCGACCGCGTGCGCTCACAGCCAGCCAGGTGCCGCCCTTCTCCAGGTCGCGCCCGGCGATGATCCCCGGGGCGTCTGCCCAGGGCTCGGCAATCCGGGTGGGCCGCGAGAAGAACTCGTCGCGGTTCGCCGCCAAGATCAACGGATAGCCCGCGTGCGCTTTCCATGCCAGAAGAATCAGGCACATCATCAGCCCTCGAAGCACTCGAGGCGGCGCTGCCCACTAGCCAGGTACCGCTGCAGCCGCAGGGCGGAGGCGTGAACCTCCAGCGCGTGCTCGAATGCGCTCGCATCCTCCACGCCCGGGTAGACCTCCATCCATAGATGCGGCTCCTGGCGTTTAGTGAGCAGCTGTCCTCGGATGCCGGTCTCTTCGGACACGCGGGTGAGTAGCTGCGTGATCGCATCCCTGGCGGCCGTGGCAAATTCCGGCGCCACCCGGTAATAGACGTAGTAGCTGAGGGTCGGCATGCAGTCAGACCGTCACGCTGCCCGGAATCGCATAAGGAAGCGGCAGCGGGTGTAGCGGCGAACCCTCGGGCACGCCCGCCGTCAGCGGGCCGTGCCGCGCGCTCAGCTGGACGACCGCGAGCAGTTCGAATCCGGCGGTAGGAGCGGGCGCACAGTTCACGACCATGCCGACTTCCGTCGCGCCGGCGAAGACGGCGTCCGCCGGTGAGGAGGGTGCGGAACTGGAGAAGCGGAAGAGTCGACGCTTGACTTCGCCCAGGTGCTCGGTGCGCGCAACGATCTCTTGGCCGGTGTAACACCCCTTCCGGAAGCTCACCGCCCCGACCAGTTCCAGGTTGAGCATCTGCGGTACGAATCGATCTTGCGTCGCGGCCGTGACTGTGGGGATCCCTGCGGCCACCGCGTGCCAATCCCAGATGCCTTGACCGCTTGGAGTGCACCCCTGCGCTAGAGCGTCCCAGACCCGCGGCGCCGAGTCAGAATCGAGTATGAGCAGGACCCGGTCCCCCGGCAACGAGATCGCCGTCGTCCCCTCGCGAGTGATGGCTTCATACGGCAGCGACGGTGCGAACCCGAGTCGATCGCGCATCACTGAACTCGCCGCCGCACCAGCGAGGCCCACCAACGCCCTTTGCTCCGACAGATCGGTTAGCCGAACTCTTGAGCGTAGGACGTGGGTCTGGAGGCGCTTGCGGACAGGCTCGCATCGGTCGCCAGCAGTGAGCAGAAGGAGGTGCGTATCCTCGTTCCACAGGAGCCCCGTAGCGAGGACCCGCCCGCTGGGCGTACAGTACGCCGTGGGCTGGGCATGTGCAGAGGTTACGGCCGCGACATCGTTCGTGAGTTGCCCTTGCAAGAATTCGGGAGCGTCCGCGCCTTCGACGTGGAGCACACCATCCGAGAGCACCGGGCTGAGTTTCGGCGTCTCTCTAGCGGATGATTCGACGGCGCCGGAGCCAGCGAACGCGATCACGCGGGCGCCCTCCAAACGCGCACCGCGCGCGCGCAACGCCTGGATCCAAGGTTCGCTGATAGCCATTGGGCACGTTTCCGCACGGAACCGGGCGATTATAGGGCGTCTGCCGGTGGGCGCTTGCGCAAGATGGAGGAACGAAGGGTGCCTGACCGCCTGACCGTCCGCGTCCGACCGTCGGTGCGCCTCGCGCTGGTCATCGGCGCCGCGCATCTCATGGGGGCGTCCGGATTCTGGCTGGCGCCCGTCCCTTGGCCGTTGGCCGCCGGAGCGACAGCAGTGGTCGCCGCTTCCCTCGTGATGGCGCTGCGCCGCCATGCCCTGCGGCTCTCGGAAGACGCGCTGATCGAGTTAGAGCTGCGCGAGGACGGCTCGGCGGCGGCATGTTCCCGCGCCGGGCGCTGGGCAGAGTACCGCATCGACGGTTCTAGCCTCGTCTCTTCCGCGTTGACGATTGTTAACCTCCGGGCGGAGGGTGGCGGCCGCTTGCGCTCTATCCTCCTAACCAACGACAGCGTAGACGCAGAAGCGTTCCGTCGCTTGCGGGTTTGGCTCGGATGGCGTCGTCGTGCGGACGATGATCTACGCGCTGGCGACCAGGCATGAGTGCTCTCCAGTGCGCTGCGCCGCGGGGCCGTTGGCGGACATGAACTAACCCCGCTCGCCGGTGTCTGTGCCTTGACAGCCGACGCCGCCGTTTTTGGAACACGCCCTGAACGTTTATACTTGGGCGCCTCGCGCGACACAGGTCGCGCTTTTTTGTCCGTGTTCCAGGCCGTCGGCGAGATGGGTGACCGTGAAATAGACCAGCAGCTGGTCGAGCGGGTGCAGCGGGGCGACAAGAAGGCATTTGAGTTGCTGGTCGCCAAGTACCAGCGCAAGCTCGCCCGACTGTTATCTCGATTCATCCGCGACCCGGCAGAGGTGGAAGACGTGGCGCAGGAGGCGTTCATCAAAGCCTACAGGGCGTTGCCATCGTTCCGTGGAGAAAGCGCGTTCTACACGTGGCTGTATCGGATCGGGATCAATACGGCAAAGAATTACCTGGTAGCCGTCGGTCGACGCGCCCCGACCACCACGGAGTTCGACAGCGAGGACGCAGAGAACTTCGAAGACGGGGCCCAGCTGCGCGACGTCAATACGCCGGAGAGCGAGCTCATCAGCAAGCAGATCGCCCAGACGGTCAACGACACGATGGAAGGACTCCCGGAAGAGTTGCGCACCGCCATCGTGCTGCGGGAAATCGATGGCCTGAGCTACGAGGAGATCGCCACGGTCATGAACTGCCCCATCGGAACGGTGCGCTCGCGGATCTTTCGCGCCCGGGAAACGATCGCGGAACGGCTGCGGCCCTTGCTCGATACAAGGAAAGACAAGAGGTGGTGAGATGGAAAAGATTTCGCAACTGGTGGACGGCGAGCTAGAAGCACAGGAATGCCGCGCGCAGATCCGGCGGCTCACACAGGACCCCGAGCTGGCGCAGTGTTGGGAGACCTACCATCTCATCCGCGACGTATTGCGCAATGAAGCCGGCAGCGGTCATGGCGTGGTGCGGCAGGTCGCCATCGATCTGGAGCGGGAGGCCACGGTCCTCGCAGCGCGGACATGGTTACCCCCGCGCGCCGTCCGTCAGACATTGCCGATGGCAGCGGCCGTCGCCGGCGTTGCCCTAGTGGGATGGTTGGCTCTGAGCTTCCATCCGACCTCTCGCCATGGCGACTCGGTGGCGGTGCAGAAGAGCTCGGTGCAAGGCCGGCTTGCCTCGGCGTCCGGTGCGGTCCGGACGCCTCCGGCTCCGCTCTCGGTCCGTCCCAGCGGTCGCGTGAACGAGTATCTGCTGGCACATCAGGAATTCTCCCCCACCTCCGTGATGCAAGGCGGGGCCTCCTATGTGCGGACCGTATCTACCGGAGATCCGGACTTGCCCCAATGAGGAGGATCTCCCGTGCATTGAAACCCAGCGTCCTGCTGCTCTCCTTCTGGGCGGCGTATGCCGCGGCCGGGACGCTGGAACAGGATGCGGCACTGACCTGGTTGCAGAAGATCGCGAACGCTGCACGCCAGCTGAACTACCAGGGCACGTTCGTCTACCAGCATGGCGACCAGGTCGAGACTTCCCGGATCACGCACTATGTCGATCGCACCGGGGAATATGAAAAGCTAGAGACCCTCGACGGCCCCAAGCGCGAGATCATCCGCAGCAACACGGAGATCTTGAGCTTCGACGCCGAGCATCGCGTGGTCAGACGCGAGAAACGCGCGCCCCGCAAAGCCTTTCCGGCCTTACTTCCCGAGCAGCTGGGCAGCCTGGCGAGCTTCTACTCCCTGCACAAGGGGGAACACGAGCGGATCGCGGGGTTTGACGCGCTGGCGCTGGCTCTGGAGCCGCGCGATCAGTTCCGCTATGGGCACAAGCTGTGGGCAGACGCAGCCACGGGGCTGCTGCTCAAGGCGCGCATGCTGGACGAGCGCAACCGCGTGGTCGAGCAGTTCATGTTCACTCAGCTCATCATCGGAGACGGCGTCACCCGCGACTCGGTGCGTCCTAGCATCAACCCCAACAGCCCGGAGTGGCGGCGCGAACCGGTGGATAGGGGGGCGACGACCTTGGTCGATACCGGTTGGATCGTGAAGGACCAGCCGGCAGGGTTCCGCAAGGTCCTGGAGCTGAAGCGCTTCAAGGCCGACTCGCAGGTGCCCGTGGTGCACCTCGTGTTCTGTGACGGGCTCGCTGCGGTGTCCGTGTTCATCGAGCCGTTGAAGGCGGCGAAAGAGTTCCAGGCCGGGCTCGCACACCAAGGGGCCGTCAACATCTATACTCACGCCGTTTCGGATCAACTGGTCACCGTGCTCGGGGAGGTGCCGCCGGTGACTGTGATGCAGATGGCCAACTCCGTCAGCCTCAACGGCCAATAGCAGCATTCGACCCGCCGGGCGGGGCAGGGCGAGGGGTCCGGTCGCGCAAGCGGCATCTCCGAAAACCTAGGGTCTAACACATGTTCAGAACGTCATTTCTGGCGGCGCTGCTGTTCCCGCTGTCGCTCATGGCACAGGGCCGGGACCTCCCGGACTTCGCGGATCTCGCCGAGAAGCAGGGCCCGGCGGTCGTCAACATCAGCACGACCCAAACGGTACGCAGCACGGCCGAAGCGCCGCCGGGATCGGAAGACGACCCCTTCTCAGACTTCTTCCGTCGCTTCGGGCCGCCGCAGCCGCCGCGGGACTACGAAACGCGGTCGCTGGGTTCGGGCTTCATCATCAATCAGGATGGCTACATCCTCACCAACTCACACGTCGTGGAAGCCGCCGACGACATCACCGTGCGGCTCACCGACAAGCGCGAGTACAAGGCGAAGGTGATCGGCAGCGACCGCCGCACCGACGTCGCAGTGCTCAAGATCGATGCCACCGCGTTGCCTACGGTGGCGATCGGCGAGCCGGGCAAGTTGCGTGTAGGCGAGTGGGTGGTCGCGATCGGTTCGCCGTTTGGGTTCGAGAACAGCGTGACGGCCGGCATCGTGAGCGCCAAAGGCCGTTCTTTGCCACAGGAGAACTTCGTTCCGTTCATTCAGACC
The DNA here is from genome assembly GCA_035501875.1 of Burkholderiales bacterium. Classification (GTDB taxonomy): domain Bacteria; phylum Pseudomonadota; class Gammaproteobacteria; order Burkholderiales; family SHXO01; genus SHXO01. Next base: position 321,515 of record DATJVI010000033.1, on the reverse strand, counting down.
GACGTGGCGATCAACCCCGGCAATTCCGGCGGTCCGCTGTTCAACATGAAGGGCGAGGTGGTGGGGATCAACTCGATGATCTTCAGTCGCACCGGCGGCTTCATGGGGTTGTCATTCGCGATTCCGATCGACGTCGCGATGGACGTAGCCAAGCAATTGCAGGCCACGGGACGGGTCAGCCGAGGGCGCATCGGAGTGGTGATCCAGGAGGTTACCAAGGAGCTGGCCGAGTCCTTCGGGTTGTCCAAGCCGGTCGGTGCCCTGGTGAATTCCGTCGAGAAGGGTGGGCCGGCCGAGAAGGCCGGCATCCAGCCGAGCGATGTGATCCTGAAGTTCGACAACAAGGACATCGTCTCCTCCAACGAATTGCCGCGGATCGTCGCGGCGACCAAGCCCGGCTCCAAGGTCACCGTGCAGGTTTGGCGCAAAGGCGAGAAGAAGGATCTGCAGATCGTCGTGGTGGAGATTCCAGACGAGCGCGGCGCGAAGCGCCAGCAGGGGAAGAAGCCCTCCAGCGATGCGCTGGCCAAGCTCGGCCTGTCGGTGGTCGAGCTCAGCGCCGAACAGAAGAAGGAGCTCAATATCGCCAGCGGGGTGATGGTCGAGAACGCGGACGGAGCCGCGGCCCGCGCAGGCCTGCGCCGCGGGGATGTCATCCAGGCGGTCAACAACCAAGAGGTCAAGTCCGCGGACGAATTGAGCCGGCTTCTGGCGTCGGGCGACCGCGCACGCACGGTGGCGCTCCTCATCAGACGCGGGGAAGGCTCCCTATACGTCCCGCTCAAGCTGAACTGACGCGCACGGCCATCGCCCGCGATCTCGCCCCGAGCCGTAAGCCGACCGGCGGAGGGGACGGATTTCCGTTAGAATTCCGACTTTTCGGATGCGGTGGAGGGCACTTCTGCGGTGCCCCTTTTTTTGATGGAGCTGATCCGCAACTTTTCCATCATCGCCCATATCGACCACGGCAAATCCACTCTGGCTGACCGGTTCATCCAACTCTGCGGAGGTCTCTCCGAGCGGGAGATGGAATCGCAGGTGTTGGATTCCATGGAACTCGAGCGCGAGCGGGGCATCACCATCAAAGCACAGACTGCAGCGCTCACCTATCGTGCCCGGGACGGGCGCACGTATCTGCTCAACCTGATCGACACGCCGGGCCACGTCGACTTCTCCTACGAGGTCTCGCGCTCGTTGTCGGCCTGCGAGGGTGCACTGCTCGTGGTGGACGCCTCGCAAGGGGTGGAGGCGCAGACGGTCGCGAACTGCTACACGGCGATCGAGCAGGGGGTGGAAGTCGTTCCAGTGCTGAACAAGATCGACCTGCCCTCCGCGGATCCCGACAGCGTCATCGCCGAGATCGAGGACATCATCGGGATCCCCGCCAAGCAGGCGATTCGCTGCAGCGCGAAGACCGGCATGGGCGTGGAGGACGTGATCGAAGCCGTGGTGGCGCGCATTCCACCGCCCCGGGGCGATCCAGACGGTCCGCTGAAGGCCCTCATCATCGACTCTTGGTTCGACAACTACGTGGGCGTGGTGATGCTCGTGCGCGTGGTGGACGGCGTGCTCGCGCCGAAGGACCGGATCCTGTTCATGTCCACCCGGGCGAGCTACCTGTGCGAGCAGGTAGGGGTGTTCACGCCGAAGTCTGCGCAGAGGGAGCGACTGGCCGCCGGAGAGGTGGGCTTTGTCGTCGCCGGGATCAAGGAGCTGAAGAACGCCCGTGTGGGCGACACCATCACTCTGGCCAACCGGCCGGCGGTGCAACCGCTGCCCGGGTTCAAGGAGATCAAGCCGCAGGTGTTTGCCGGCCTCTACCCAGTGGAGTCCAATGAGTACGAGGCACTGCGCGACGCACTGCAAAAGCTGCAGCTCAACGACGCATCGCTGCGCTTCGAGCCGGAGACCTCGCAGGCGCTGGGGTTCGGCTTCCGGTGCGGATTCCTCGGGCTGCTGCACATGGATATCGTGCAGGAGCGCCTCGAGCGCGAGTACGGGATGGAGCTCATCACCACCGCACCGACGGTCGTGTATGAGGTGCAACTTCGCAGCGGCGAGGTCGTGGAGGTGGAGAACCCCTCGCGGCTCCCCGATGCGTCCAAGATCGAAGAGATCCGCGAGCCACTCATCACCGCTACCATTCTCACGCCCGGTGATTACGTGGGCCCGGTGATGACGTTGTGCACCAGCAAGCGCGGCGTGCAGAAGAACATGCAGTACATGGGGCGCCAGGTCATGCTCACCTGGGAGCTGCCGCTCAACGAAGTGGTGATGGATTTCTTCGACAAGTTGAAGTCGGTGAGCCGCGGCTACGCGTCGTTGGATTACGAGTTCAAGGCGTTTCGTGCCGCAGACCTGGTGAAGCTCGATCTGTTGATCAACGGGGAGCGGGTCGACGCGCTCTCGCTCATCGTGCATCGCTCCAACGCGCAGGCGCGCGGGCGCGAGCTGGCCGAGAAGATGCGCGAGCTGATTCCGCGGCAGATGTTCGACGTGGCCATCCAGGCGGCCATCGGTTCCCAGGTGGTCGCGCGAGAGACCATCAAGGCCCTGCGCAAGAACGTGCTTGCCAAGTGCTACGGCGGAGACGTGACGCGCAAGCGCAAGCTGCTGGAGAAGCAGAAGGCGGGCAAGAAGCGCATGAAGCAGGTCGGGACGGTAGAGATCCCGCAGGAAGCCTTCCTGGCCATCGTCCAGGTGGAACGGAAGTAATGCACGAGAACCGACTCAACATCTGGTCCGGACCGACATGAACTTTGCACTCGCGATGCTGGTGCTGCTCGCCGTGACCGGCGGGATTTGGCTGCTCGACCGACTTTACCTGCACGCCCGCCGGCCGCACGAGCAGAAGGAACCCTGGTGGGTCGAGTACTCGAAGAGCTTCTTTCCGGTGATCCTGGTGGTGTTCCTGCTGCGCTCGTTCCTCGTCGAACCGTTCAAGATCCCGTCGGGATCGATGATCCCGACCTTGCTGGTCGGCGACTTCATCCTCGTGAACAAATTCATCTACGGCATCCGGCTGCCGGTGATCAACGCCAAAGTCCTCGACATCGATGAGCCCAGGCGCGGCGAGGTCATGGTGTTCCGCTATCCGGAGAACCCGTCCGTGGACTACATCAAGCGCGTTGTGGGTGTGCCGGGCGACCGCGTCGCATACGTGAACAAGCAGCTCACGATCAACGGCAAGCTGCTGCCGCTTACGCCCGACGCTGGCTACCAGTATGGGGACAGCGGCCTCAACTACGTGGCCGCGAAGCAGTTCCGCGAAGACCTCGATGGCCACGAGCACCCCATCCTGGTGGAACCGGACAAACCCGCCGTGCAGCTGACGAGTGTGCGGCAGTTTCCGCACCACGAGGATTGTGAATACAATGAGAGCGGGTTTGTATGTGTGGTACCCAAGGGACACTACTTCATGATGGGTGACAACCGGGATAGCAGCAGCGACAGCCGCTACTGGGGCTTCGTTCCCGAGCGCAACATCGTGGGCAAGGCGTTCTTGATCTGGTGGAACTTCAGCGATCTCCACCGTATCGGGCGTAGCATCAAATGAGAGGGGCAGGGATGAACAAGCACCGCGGTCTGAGCCTCATCGGGCTGCTGATCACCTCGGCGGTCGTCGTCTTCTTCGCACTGATCGGTTTCAAGCTGCTGCCGTCGTACATCGAGTATTTCACGGTACAACGCGTGGTGAACGACCTCGCCCATTCCCCCAGCCTGCGTGGCGGATCCGTCCGCGACGTGCAGCAAGCGTTCGATCGGCGCGCGACGATCGACAACATCAACTCGCTCAAGGGCGCGGACCTCGAGGTGACCAAGATCGGCGACGGGTTCGAGATCGTGGGGACCTGGACCGCGCGAGTGCCGCTGTTCGGCAATGTCAGCGCCTGCCTGGACTTCGAAGCCAAGAATTAATGCCGGCGGCATCGCCGCGGGTCCCGGCATGCCTAGCGAGGCGCTGACGGCGAGGTTGGGCTACCTGTTCGGGGACCCTGCGCTGCTGCGCCAAGCGCTGACTCATCGCAGCCACAGCACCCCGCATAACGAGCGCCTGGAGTTCCTCGGCGATGGAGTGCTCAACTGCGTGATCGCATCCATCCTGTATGAGCGCTTTCCGCGCCTGCCCGAAGGCCACTTGTCCCGCCTGCGGGCAAATCTCGTCAACCAGGAAACGCTGAGCCGTCTCGCCGCAGAGCTTGATCTGGGGCACGAGCTGCGCCTGGGAGAAGGTGAGCTCAAAAGCGGCGGCTTCCGCCGGCCGTCGATCCTCGCCGATGGGCTGGAGGCGGTGATGGGGGCGATCTTCCTCGACGGCGGCTTTGCCCAGGCCGCGGAAGTGATCCGGCGCATCTACGCACCCTTGCTCGAGGAGCTCGACCCACAGGCATTGGGCAAGGACCCCAAGACGCTGCTGCAGGAGCACCTGCAGGGGCGCCGCTTGTCGCTGCCCCAGTACAGCGTGGTCAACGTGAGCGGCGAAGCGCACGAGCAGCAGTTCCAGGTGGAATGCTCGATTCCCGAGCTCAACATCCGCACCGTCGGGGAGGGTTCGAGCCGGCGCAGCGCGGAGCAGAACGCCGCGCGCCGGGCGTACGAGCTGGTCGCGCATCCATGACAGAGTCCGGCGGCGCACATCGCGCCGGCTATGTGGGACTGGTGGGGCGCCCGAGCGTGGGCAAATCCACGCTGCTCAACCGCCTCATCGGGCATAAGCTCAGCATCACCTCTCCACGTCCCCAGACCACGCGTCACCGGATCGTAGGCGTGCTCACGCGGCCCGATACGCAGTTCGTGTTCGTCGACACACCCGGGATGCAAATACAGCCTTCGGGCCGGCTCAACCAAGCCCTGAACCGCGCGGCCATCGAGGCGTTGCAGACCGTGGATGTGATCGTGCCGGTGGTGGAGGCGTGTCGCTTTGGAGCGGAAGATCGAGCCGTATTCGCGCACCTGCCACGCGGCCGCCCCGCGGTCCTGGCGATCAACAAGGTCGATATCCTGGCCGACAAAGCGCGCCTGCTGCCCTTCATCGTCGAGGTCGCGCAGCTCTTCCCGTTCCAGGAGGTCGTCCCGGTGAGCGCGCGCACCGGACGCCAGGTGGACGACTTGATCCGCGCCATCGCGCCGCATTTGCCCGAGGGGCCAGCGCTCTATGGCGAAGACGACCTGACCGACCGCAGCGAGCGCTTCTTGGCGGGGGAATTCCTGCGCGAGAAGCTTTGCCGGCTGCTTGGCGCAGAATTGCCGTACGCGACCGCGGTGGAGGTGGAGCGCTTCGAGACCACCGACAACCTGAGGCGCATCGCGGCAAGCATCCTGGTCGACAAGCCAGGGCAGAAGGCGATCGTCATCGGAGCGGGCGGAGAGAAACTGAAAGCGATTGCGAGCCAGGCGCGCCAGGAGATGGAGCGCTTGTTCGGCGCCAAGGTCCATCTCGAGGTGTGGGTGCGTGTAAAGCAGCGCTGGGCGGAGGATCCCGCCATGCTCCGGCGCCTGGGATACGAGGCTTAGCGCAACCGGCGGTACACAAGTGGGGCAAGGGCACAGAGCCGCGGAGCCGGCGGTGCAGGGTTGGACACGGCGCGGCGTGGCCGACGACGAGCCGGGCTTCATGCTGCACAGCTATCCCTTCAAGGAGACCAGCCTCATCGTCGAGGCGTTCACGCGTGGGTTCGGCCGCGTCGGCCTGGTGGCGCGCGGGGCTCGCCGGCCGAAGTCCTCGCTGCGCGGGGTACTGATGCAGTTTCAACCGCTCAGTCTGAGCTGGGCCGGCAAGTCCGAGCTGCGCACGCTGCATCGCGCGGAGTGGGCGGCAGGGCACGCCCAGCTCGGCGGACTGAGTCTGCTATGCGGGTTCTACCTCAACGAGCTGCTCCTCAAATTGTTACCGCGCGAGGACCCGCACGAAGGCCTGTACCTTGCATACGAGCTCGCGCTGGAAGCCTTGCGGTCGGGCATGCCTGCGGCGTCGGCGCTGCGCCGGTTCGAGAAGAGCCTGCTGCGGGAGCTCGGTTACGGCATGCCTCTGGACCACGACGCCGGCGGGCGGCCGGTTTTGCCCGATCGCCAGTATGCGTATGTGGTGGAGCGGGGACCAGTGCCGCTCGAGGAAGCGGGGACGAACCCGCCGGTGGAGGTGGCCGGGAAGACCTTGCTCGATCTGGCCCATGACGACTACCAGGATGCAACCACGTTGCAGCAGGCGCGGACGTTGATGCGATACGTGCTCAACCATTACCTCGGCGGCCAGGCGCTGCACACGCGGCAGCTCTTGCGCGACATGCAACAGCTGTGATCGACGGCGAGGCTCGCATGCATCCGATCTGCCTAGGAGTGAACATCGACCACGTGGCGACGCTGCGGCAGGCGCGCGGGACGCGCTATCCCAGCCCGATCCAGGCCGCACTGGTGGCGGAAACGGCGGGCGCCGACTCGATCACCCTGCATCTGCGCGAAGATCGCCGGCATATTCAGGACGCCGACGTGGACGTTCTGCGGCGCGTGCTGGCCACGCGCATGAACCTGGAGAGCGCCGTGACTCCGGAGATGCTGGCGGTGGCGATGGGCGTGCGCCCACAGGATGTATGCCTGGTGCCGGAGCGGCGGGCTGAGCTCACCACCGAAGGCGGACTGGACGTGAAGGGCAATCTCGCGCGCGTAAGCGAGGCCTGCAGCCAGCTCGCCTCCGCAGGCATCCGCGTGTCGCTGTTCATCGCCGCGGACCGCGACCAGATCGATGCCGCGCGCGCAGCCGGAGCCGCCGCGATCGAGATCCACACGGGGGCCTATGCCGAGCAAGAGCACGAGTCGGCGCAGCAGCACGAGCTGCAGCGCATCCGTCAAGCGGCGAGCTATGCGGCCGGCCTGGGTCTAAAGGTCCATGCTGGGCATGGGCTGCACTACCACAACGTGCAGCCGATCGCGGCGATCCCCGAGATCAGCGAGCTCAACATCGGACACGCGATCGTCGCTCATGCGCTGTTCGTCGGCTGGAGCGGCGCGGTGCGTGAGATGAAGCAGCTCATGGTCGCTGCGCGCGGGGTCGCGGCGTGATTCTGGGCATCGGCGTGGATCTCGTGGAGGTCGCGCGCGTTGCGCGCCTGCTGGAGCGCTATGGCGAGCGCTTCGCGCGCCGCGTCCTGGCCCCGGGAGAATGGCCCGGCTACCGCGCGAGCCCCAGCCCCGAGACGTTCCTCGCCAGCCGCTTCGCGGCCAAGGAGGCCTTCGCGAAAGCGCTCGGCACGGGCCTGCGCGCGCCGGTGCTGCTCACCAACATCTGCGTCACGCACGACCAGGCGGGACGGCCCGCGCTCCAGCTCAGCCCTGGACTGCAGGCGCTTTCCACGCAACGTGGGGTGGGGGCGCACTTCATCACGCTCACGCACGAGCGCAGCCTCGCCTGCGCCGTGGTGGTGCTGGAGGCTTAGCCATGGTGCAGCCCGTCCTCCTGCCGCTCGGTCCCGTCATGCTGGACGTGGAAGGGAGTGAGCTCACCGACGCGGACCGCTCGCGGCTTACTCATCCGGCAACCGGAGGCGTGATCCTATTCGCTCGCAACTATGCCTCGCCCGGGCAATTGGCCGCGCTCACCCGCGAGATCCGATCGCTGCGTACACCGCCGTTGCTCATCGCGGCGGACCACGAGGGCGGCAGAGTGCAGCGCTTCCGTGACGGGTACACGCGCATCCCGGCCATGGCTGTGCTGGGCGCCCTCTGGAACACTGACCGTCAGGCTGCGCGGCGCAAGGCGGAAGCGGCCGGCCTGGTCATCGCGTCGGAGCTGTCCGCGAGCGGTGTGGACTTCAGCTTCGCCCCGGTGCTCGACCTCGACTTCGGCCGCAGCAGTGCAATTGGCGACCGCGCCTTCCACTCGGATCCCGAAGCCGTAACGGAATTGGCCGCGAGCTTGATCGATGGCTTGGCGCGGGCAGGGGTGGCGGCGGTCGGCAAGCATTTTCCAGGGCACGGCTATGTGACAGAGGATTCCCACTCGGACCTCCCCGTGGACCCGCGCGGTCTGGAGCAGCTGCGCGCGGCAGACTTAGTGCCCTACCTGCGCCTGGCACCGAGGCTTGCGGGCGTCATGCCTGCGCATGTGGTTTATCCTGCGATAGACAGCGCTCCGGCAGGCTTCTCGCGCGCGTGGCTTCACGGCGTTCTGCGCCAACAGATCGGCTATGACGGCGTGATCTTCAGCGACGATCTGAGCATGGAGGCGGCCGCGATAGCGGGAGACGTGATCGCCCGTGCCGAGGCCGCGCTGGCCGCGGGGTGCGACATGGTGCTGGTGTGCAACCGGCCGCAGCTCGCCAGCGCGCTGCTCTCGCACGGGCCACGCCTTCCGGGCGAGAAAGCGCAGGCGCGCTTGGCTCGCATGCGTGCGAAGACGCAGTTCGCGGACCTGGATGCTCTCCGCACGGACGCACACTATCTGGCCGCCCTCGACGAGCTCGGGTCTGCGATGCCGGATGCTGCGTCCTCCGGCGGGGCCTCGCGCCGTGGCTGAAGGTCATTTCCACGCGCACGCGGGCGCGCATCGCCACGGCGACACGCACGCCCATCCGACCGTCGGCAGAGTCCTCGGCACCGCGCTGGCTGTCACGCTCGGTTACGCCGTAGTCGAGGTGGTCGCCGGTTTTGCATTCGGGTCGCTGGCCCTGGTGAGCGATGCGGGGCACATGGTTTCCGACGCCATGGCTCTCGGGCTGGCGTGGTTCGCGGCTTGGGTATCTGCACGCCCCAGCGGCGCCCGCCACTCCTACGGGCTGGCCCGTGCGGAGGTGATCGCAGCCTTCGTCAACGGGCTCGCGCTGTTGTTGGTGGTCGTGTTGATCGCGGTGGAGGCGATCAGTCGGCTACTGCACACGACCCCGGTGGACGGCATCGGGGTCATGGTGGTCGCGTTCGTGGGCTTGCTCCTAAACCTCGCAGTCGTGCTCATCTTGAGCCGCGGCGAACGAGGCTTGAACCTACGGGCCGTGATGCTGCACGTCGTGGCAGACGTGGTGGGATCGGTTGCCGCTCTGGCGTCGGGGGCCGTGATCTACTTCACGGGCTGGAAGCCGGTCGACCCCATCCTGTCGCTGGTGATCGCATTGCTCATCCTGGGCTCGACGGTGCAGCTCCTGCGCGAGGCACTCCATGTGCTCATGGAGGGTGTGCCCCGCAGCATGCGGCTGGAGGAGGTCGGCCGGGTGCTGGCTGGAATCGAAGGGGTGCGCAGCGTACATGACCTGCACATCTGGGATATCTCGGCAGGCCGGCCGGCTCTGTCGGCGCACATGAACGTCAGCGACCTCGCCGCCTGGCCGGCCATCCTGGAGCAGGCGCGGCAGCTGCTTCACCGGCGCTTCGGGATCGACCACATCACGCTCCAGCCGGAAGTCGGCGCGGGGTCGGGTCCAAAGGTAATCAAGATCCTCGGCCGGACGTAGACGCCCGCCGAACCAGGTCTATTGGCGCTGTAGCCGGCCCAGGCTACACTGCCCGCATGGAGTTCGACTTCGAACGCTGGCAGCGGCTTGCCCAGGACGACCCCCAGCAATTCGAGCGCAATCGCCAGGCTCTGATCGAAGCCGCGATCGCGGGCATGCCGCCGGAGCACCAGCCGCGACTACGGGCGCTGCAGTGCCGGATCGACTTGGAACGCATGCGCGCGAAGACGGCGCTCGGCGCCGCCGTGCGCCTCGACGCGATGATGTGGGAGCGGCTGCTGGAGCTGCGCGAGGCGCTGCTGGTGCTCGCCGGTAGACAGGAGCCGGCAGGGCTCGCGCGGCGCCCGGCGGCACAGATCCTCCCGTTTCCCAAACCCGACTGAGACGAGTGGGCCGAGCCGGGCGGCGGCTCAGACGCGCTCGATGTACTCGCCGGAGTCGGTGTTGACCTTGATCTTCTCGCCTTCGCCCACGAACGGCGGCACCATGACGGTCAGCCCGGTCTGGGTCTTTGCGGGCTTGAAGGAGCCGGTTGCGGTGGCGCCCTTGAGAGTGGGTTCGGTCTCGGTGATGGTCAGTACTACGCTGGGAGGAAGCTGGACTCCGATGGGGCGCTCGTTGTGGAAGTTGACCATGACGACGGTGTTGGGCAGCAGATATTCCACCTGGCTCTCCAGCAAGTCCCGCGGCAGATTGAGCTGCTCGTAGTTTTCCTTGTCCATGAACCAGAACGTGTCTCCGTCGTTGTACAGATACTCCATCTCCCGCCCTTCGACGAACGCCCGCTCGATCTTCTCGTCGGTGCGAAAGCGTTGATTGGTCTTGGTCCCGGCTTCGATGTCCTTCATCTCCACTTGCATGAAGGCACCTCCGCGGCCGCCCACGTGCACGTGGTAGGACTTGAGCACGCGCCAGACGCGCTTGTCCCATTCCAGCAGGTTGCCGGCGCGGATTTCGGTTGCCAGAACTTTTGCCATTGCGAATGTCCTCTACCGCCAACAGGGCGAGATGTGGAAAAAACGCGCGATTTTACATCACGGGCCCGCCGAGGCCGAATGGAAGATTCGGCCGGCCGGCTCCAGCGGCCCGGTAGCTGGGATGGCAGCCGCTATAATACGCGCAGCGGAGATCTGAGCCGGGCCCGATGCGAGGCGGCGTCGCGCCGGATCCCACGTCGTCGCACGGTGGCCTGAGGCTTCTTCCGCGTCAAACTGCGGTTGCGTCCCCGGGCTTGCACAGCGCATGAGCGACGAGCGTACCCACAGCTCCCCAGACAGCCGCGGCAGCGCTCGAGATCCGGTCACAGGACTCGCCAGATGACCAAACTCCCGGGACATGTCCGGCGTTCGGCAGCAAAAGCGGTGCCTGCGCCATCTCCGACCCCCGACCTCGCAGAGGTGGTCGCGAATCTGCCGCATCTGCCCGGCGTGTACCGCATGCTGAATGCTGCGGGCGACGTGCTGTATGTCGGAAAGGCACGCGACCTTCAGCGGCGCGTGGCCTCGTACTTCCAGAAAGGCGAGAGTCTGGAGCTCCGCATCCAGGTAATGGTCTCGCAGGTGAGTCGCATCGAGACCACGGTGGCGCGCTCGGAGTCCGAGGCGTTGCTGCTCGAGAACAACCTCATCAAAACCTTCGCGCCGCGGTACAACATTCTGTACCGCGACGACAAGTCGTACCCTTACCTGGTACTGACGGGAGACGCGTTCGCGCGCCTCGGCTTTCACCGGGGCGCCCTGGACAAGGCGAACCGCTATTTCGGACCGTTCTCGAGCGCGTCCGCCGTGCGCGAAAGCATGCAGCTCATGCAAAAGGTGTTCCGCATCCGCACCTGCGAGAACACCGTCTTCGCAAACCGCACGCGTCCCTGTCTGCTCCACCAGATCAACCGCTGCACCGCCCCGTGCGTGGGTCTGATCGACGTCGGCGCCTATGCGGAGGACGTGCATAATGCCGAGCTGTTCCTCCTCGGGCGCGACGACGAAGTGCTGGAGAAGCTCGAGTCGCGCATGCAGAAGGCTTCCGCGGAGCTCGACTACGAAAAGGCGGCAAGCTATCGCGATCAGATCCGCGCGCTCAGGGGCGTGCGCCAAACCCAATTCGTAAGCAGCGACAAGGGACGCGACGTGGACATCGTGGCGCTGGTGCTCGAAGAGGGCCTGACTTGTGTGAACCTGGTCACCGTCCGAGCGGGGCAGCACCGCGGGGACAAAAGCTTCTTCCCCGAGCACGCGGAGGGCTATACGCCAGGTCGGGCGTTAGACGCATTCCTCACGCAGCACTACGTCCAGCGGGAGGTTCCGCCTCTGGTGTTGATCAATCAGCGCATCGACACCTCGTCGCTGGAGCAGGTGTTGAGCGAGCAGGCGGGGCATGCCGTGCAGATCGCGAGCGCTACAAGCGCGGAGCACAAAGCGTGGCTTGCAATGGCGGAGACAAACGCGCAGGTGGCGACCCGCCAGGCAGTGCACATGCAGGCCACTCAGGAGGCGCGGTTGCAAGCGTTGCAGCAGGGGCTGAACCTGACCGCGCCGCCGACGCGCATCGAGTGCTTCGACGTCAGCCACACCTTCGGAGAAGCGACGGTGGCTTCCTGCGTCGTCTACGAAGGCGGCGAGATGAAGAAGAGCGAATACCGGCGATACAATATCCACGGCGTTGCGCCTGGCGACGACTACAGCGCCATCCGCCAAACACTCGATCGACGCTACCGCAAGGTGGTGGCGGGAGAAGGCAGGATCCCGGAACTGATCCTGATCGACGGCGGCAAGGGACAAGTTTCCGCGGCCGTGGGCGTGCTCGAGGAGCTGGGGCTAGGCGAGGTCAAGCTGGTGGGCGTGGCCAAGGGCGAGCAGCGCAAGCCCGGGCTCGAACAGCTTGTCATGCCCGGACACCGTGAGGCGCTGCGGCTGCCGCCGGACCACCCAGGCCTGCATCTGATCCAGCAGATCCGCGACGAGGCCCATCGCTTTGCGATCACGGGCCACCGCGGCCGCCGCGGCAAAGCGCGGCGCACGTCCATGCTGGAAAGCATCGATGGGGTCGGCGCCAAGCGCAGGCAGAAGCTGCTGGCGCGCTTCGGCGGCCTCAAGGGCCTTCAGGCGGCGAGTGTGGACGAGATCGCACAGGTCGACAGCATCAGCCGCGCGCTTGCTCAACGCATCTACCAGCAGTTGCACTGATGCCGCTGAACGTCCCGAACCTGCTGACCTGGCTGCGGATCCTGCTGATCCCCGCGTTCCTGGTCGTGTATTACGTTCCCGATACGTGGTTGACCGGCGCGCAGAAGGATCTCGTTGCGACCGCTCTGTTCGCCATTGCCGCCGTCACGGACTGGCTGGACGGATATCTGGCGCGGGTGTTGGACCAGGCTTCCGCGTTTGGAGAATTTCTCGACCCGGTAGCCGACAAGCTGATGGTCGCGGCGGCATTGATCCTGCTTGTTGGCCTGGGACGCGTGAACGCCATCATCGCCGTCATCATCATCGGGCGGGAACTCGCCATCACGGCGTTGCGGGAGTGGATGGCCAAGCTGGGCAAGAGCAAGAGCGTCGCCGTCAACTTCCTCGGCAAGGTCAAGACGTTCTGCCAGATGGCGGCGATCCTGCTGCTGCTCTACAACGGCGTGCTGCTGGACGTCGTCGATACCGGCCGGCTCGGTACGGTGTTGATCTACATCGCGGCCGGCCTGACGCTATGGTCCATGATCTACTACCTGAAGATGGCGCTGCCCTTCATGTGGGGCCGACATGAGGGGTAAGCGACCGAAGCGAGGCGGCTGGTTACCGGCTTGACAGCACCGGGAAGGCCCCTATAATTCAACGTTTTCGCGCGGGAATAGCTCAGTGGTAGAGCACAACCTTGCCAAGGTTGGGGTCGCGAGTTCGAGCCTCGTTTCCCGCTCCAGAATTCCAGGGAAATCGGAGCCTCGCGGCTTCGCTTTCCCTTTTTAGTTCTACGCGCCCCAGAACAAGACGCTGGCATCGACCGGCGCTGGAAGTGCGCCCCACCGATCGTCGCCCGAATGCCAAAGTTCGGACACGGTCGGCCAGCGCAGAAGATTGGGCACCTCAGGCGGCGGGGTGGCAGAGTGGCCATGCAGCGGCCTGCAAAGCCGTCTACGCCGGTTCGATTCCGACCCCCGCCTCCAACTTGCCACGTCGCATCGCCATCGCGCAATCAAGCACCTAGCCAAGCTCTGGTCGAAATGTCGGCCGCTTGCGTGAGGAGCGGAAAGGCCCTGAAACGGGCTCGTGCCACCGGTTTTGGGTGGCAATGCCACCTCGATCTCGGCCTGCTGGCTGTCTTGGCAAAAAAGAGGTCTGCACCGGGATATGACACCACCACAGCGACGCCTGTCCACGTCTTCAAGAAAGTCGGCGCCGGCTAAGTCGACGCCACCACCACCTTCTTCGCCGCGCATCCAGGACAAGTCCACCCGCGCAAAGTGATCTCTGCAGACTTCAATCGAGATGGGATACCCGATCTGCAGTTCGTTGACCACGGGTACGATCATCCGCCCGTCCCAGGCGCGCAAAGCGTGTTGATGTTTTCCGACAAGACCTCGGGAAAGTGGATCGGGCAACCGATTCCAAGCCTGCCGCCGAGATGACGACGGGGTAGCCCAGCGCTTCGTTACTACGATCTGCTGCGGAGGTGGTACTGACACTTACTCCGACGCGAGATCGACCACGCTGCGGAACCCGAGCGGCTTTCCGGTCACATACGACATCAAGGCCGAGGAGATCGATGGGGACGGCATCCGTGACCTCGTCCTGCTGCGCCTGACGGGCGCCCTTGCACGGCTATTACATTCAGATCCTTCGACAAACAGGCCGAGGGGGTTTCGCGGATGAGTCGATTCCCAGGATCATAAAGAATGCAGCCACCTGGGAAGGCGACGCCGCCCAGTGGTTTCCCTGGCTAAACAGGGCGGATCTGGACGGCAACGGTGCAGTGGACATCGCCATCGGCGATAGCTCTGCATTCATTCCTTCCCGCAATTTACGGTGGATCAGCGATACCCACGGCTACTTCACGAAGCCCTCGCCAGCTCGGAGGCCCGCCGCGAAGCGACTCTTGCGTCACACCGTCAGGTGTCGTACAGGACCATGCAGCGGACTTCGATGCTCCACCGGTCGGGCGCATCGGGGGGTGTCGATCGATCGTCGAACGCACTGTGGAAGCTGAACGTGCAGGGGGCGTCCTTGTCGCTTGCGTCGCTCGCCGCGCCGCGTGAGCGGGCCAGTGCGCCGGCGGAGTCCCACTGCTTGATCAGGATCGCCTCCTCGCCCGTCATGCTCGGATAGTAGAACCACTGGTGGCGCGGCGAATACTTGGCGAAGTAGTTCTCGCCTATCCGATCGCGATAGTGGATCTCGAACACCACGAGCTGATCGGGCTCCACGTTCTGGCTGTCGCACAGCGCGAGCGGATTCGTGACGACGGGTTCGCGGGCGATGCTCCTCCACACGTTGATGATGGCAAAGCGCTTGGCGCCCTCCAACGCCGGTGCGGCGAGCTCCGGTCGGATCAGTGGACGATCGTCGCCTAGGGCCTGGCGCAGGGTGTCGTTGCGGGTCGGCGGTCTGGTGAGGTCGCGCAGCCGTTGCGGCGCGCTGGTCAACGTGTAGTCCCCATGGACGATGTGTGCCGGCCCCTGCACCTGCTGACCGCCCGAAATCCGCTGCTGCTGCTGTTTGCCCGATGCCGACCTGATGTTGTGGTCGAAGGCGAAGGCGCGCGCACCGGTGGCTTCCTGAACGATCTCGGCGCAGCGAGGATAGTACTTCTGCACCACTTGGTTCTGATTCAGAAAGTCGATGCCGTCGTGCGAGCGCAAGCCGGTGCGCAGCTCGAACCCGTTGCGACCGAGGGTGCATTGCTCGGCCCCCACGAGGCGCCGCGCATTGCGGACCAGGGTCTCCTTTGCATCGAGGAGCACGCCCTCGGTGCCGGCATCGCTCCCGTCGGCGTCGCGCCGCGTCAACACCTTGCCGTTCCGGAAGAGCGAGGACTCTACGGAGGCCTGCAGGTAGTTGAACTCGCCCGAGGTGCTCTCCTTGCTTCGCGACCGCACAAGTCCGTCATCCATTTCGCTCGAATCCCAAGGCAACGTTATCGATAGCTATCATACCGCCGACTCCCCGACCGAGGCGCGCCGTTGGACCGAGTAACTCGGCGGCTGGGCTTGTGCGTGCGAGACAGCGCCGTGGGCATCCGTTGTACGCGCCATTGGCGTTCCATTCCTGCTAGAGTGCTCGGGCGCAGCGTGGCGCACGAGTCACAACGGCCGCAAACGGCCGGCCGCAGAGACAGCGCTCGCGCGGCCGCGTTGGGTGTTGCGATGCAGGGACGAGGTCTGCAGCGGCGCATCCGACCCACCTATGCGCGACAACTAGAATCAAGGAGGAGACGATGAAACTCTATCATGACCCAGTCACGGTGAACTGCCGGAAGGTGCTCGCAGGTTTCGAGCTGATGGGCACGAAATACGAGCCCGTGAAGGTCGACTACTTTGCAGGCGCACACAAAGGCCCGGAATACACTGCGATCAATCCGAACCAGCAGCTACCCGCTTTGGTCGACGGAGACTTCACGGTCTGGGAATCGAACGCGATACTGCAGTACGCTGCCGACAAAGATGGAAAGGCAGCCTTCTATCCGCAGGACTTGCGGACCCGGACGGACGTCAACCGCTGGTTGCTCTGGGAGTCGAACCAATGGTTCCCCTCCTGCTACACCTGGCTGGTCGAGAACGTCGTCAAGCCCATCCTTGGTGCGCCGCCCGACAAGGCCGTGCTCGATGCGGCGGAAGCGAAGTTCCACCAGCTTGCGAACATCCTGGACGAACGGCTCGCCAAGCAGCCGTGGCTGTGTGGACAGAACGTGACCATCGCCGACATCGCGGTGGCAGCGCCGATGCACCTGCATAAGTATCAGAAGCTCCCGCTCGTGCCGCATCCGCACGTGCGTGCCTGGATGGAGCGAGTCGAAGCGCTTCCGTGCTGGAAGAAGACCGATCCGGTACCGCTGCTTGGACTGCAGTAGAGCTAAGCGCCACCCCCCGCGGGGGTCCGAGTCGCTCCCGTCAAGGGGCTCGGCGCCGGGCTGATTCGCTCACGCGGTCGCTGCGCGAGGCAACGCGCTATCCGCGCTCCATGCCGTCGGAGGCCATGTAGCCGCCGTCGACGGGAATGCACACGCCGGTCACATGGTCCGACGCACTGGAGGCAAGAAACACGGCGGTGGCTGCCAGCTGGCCCGTGTCACCCAAGAGGCCGCTGGGCGTGCGGCGCTTGATCGCCTGCTCGAGGGGCGTGCCTTTGAGCTCGGCGGTCATCTCTGTCCCGTAGTACCCGGGGGCGATCGAGTTCACCTGGATCCCGTACGCAGCCAACTCAACGGCATTGACACGCGTCAAGCCGATCACCGCGTGCTTGGAGGCGGTGTACGCCACCTGCAGGCCCTTGCTCGGCGCCACCAGCCCCCAGATCGAGGAAATGTTGATGATCTTTCCCGAACCCTGCGCCTTCATGACGCGTCCGGCGTGCTTGGTGCAGAGGAACGGGCCCGTCAGGTTGACCGCGAGGACGTTCTCCCAGGCCGTACGCTCGAGCTCCAGCACCGACTTGCGATTGACCACCCCGGCGTTGTTGACCAGGATGTCGAGCCGCCCGAAGCGGCTGGCGACCGCAGCGACGGTTCGCTCTATCGAGCTCTCGTCGCGCACATCGAGCTCGAAGGCCGCGGCGTCGGAGCCCAGCTCGGCCGCAACCGCCGCGTTGCGCTCAGCCCGCCGCGCGCCGATCGCGACTCGTGCGCCCGCCTGGCGAAACGCAAGGGCGATCGCGCGCCCGATCCCGCTGTTGCCTCCGGTGACCAGCGCAACTCGCCCGGCAAGTGAGAACAGCTCGCTGCCCATGCTCTTCGCCCTCCCTGTGGTCCCATCGCGATCGCCAAACGGCGATGCGGTCCGCCAAGCGTATCGGAACAGCCTGCAGGCTGCCAGGCCGCTGTGTCCATGACAGCCGCCACCAACGAACGCATCTTGGTCTTGATCCTGGCCTGCGTCCAGTTCACCAACATCATGGACTTCATGGTGCTGATGCCGCTGGGGCCGCAGTTGATGCGGGTCATGCAGATCAGCCCGCGCGAGTTCAGCTTCCTGGTCGCTTCCTATACCTTCAGTGCCTCGGCTGCATCCTTTCTGACCGCCCTGTACATCGACCGCTTCGATCGGAAGCGCGCGCTGATCTTTCTCTACACCGGCTTCGCGCTGTCGACGTTGCTCTGCGGGTTGGCCACAGACTATGCCGCGCTGCTGGCGGCACGATTGCTGTCCGGCATGTTCGGGGGCGTGTGCGGTGCCGCGGTCTTCGCCGTGATCGGCGATGCCATTCCACTGGAACGTCGCGGCAGCGCGACCGGGGTGGTGAGCACCGCGTTTTCGATCGCGGCGATTGCCGGCGTACCGGCCGGGTTGTTCCTGGCCGCCGCTTTCGATTGGCACGCACCCTTCCTCTTGTTGGTCGCGCTCTCCTTGCTCATTCTCGCCAGCATCGTTCGCTTCGTGCCGCCAATGCACAGGCACATCGATGCCGCGACTCACGATGCGAGCCCGCTACGTCGCGCGAAGGGTGTTCTGCGCGATGCCAACCATCGCTGGGCGTTGGCGCTACCGGCCACGATGGTGTTCGGCGGCTTCTCCGTGATTCCGTTCTTGAGCCCGTACGCCGTTGCCAACGTCGGCCTGAAGGAGACCGATCTCCCGTATATCTACTTCTTCGGCGGGCTCGCCACCGCGTTCACGTCGCGTTACATCGGACGGCTCTCGGATCGACACGGCAAGCGCGAGACCTTCGCGATGGTCGCCGGTTTGTCGATCATTCCCATCCTGCTCATCACGAATCTCCCGCCCGCGCCGGTGTGGCTGCTGGTCGCCTGCACCACGCTGTTCACGGTTTTCATCTCCGGCCGTGTGGTGCCGGCGATGGCGCTGGTGACCTCGAGCGCCCAGCCCAGAGTGAGGGGCGGGCTGATGAGTTTCAACTCGGCGCTGCAGCACCTCTCCTCCGGCCTGGCTTCCTTGAGCGCCGGGAGGATCATCGGCCAGGACGACTCGGGAGCCCTCACGCGGTATTGGGTGGTCGGTCTGATCGCGGTGGGGTGCACACTCCTCGCAATCGGGATCTCGCGGCGGATCAAGCTGGTTTCCTGACCGCGCGGCGTGCTTCATGGCCCATCCCGGCGGTTGAAGCCTCGGGCAGTTCTGCTCGCGCCTCCCGGTGCCATCACAAACGAGGCGCACTGCGATCCGTATGCCCCCGAAGTGGCAATCCAGGTGGGAGATCTGGCAAGTTCTTGGCTCTTAGGGCGGGGAGTCGGCCTGCAAAGGCGTCTACGCCGGTTCGATTCCCACCCCGGGGCTCCACAACCTCAACTGGTTACCCAGCGCGCTCTCGCTGTGTCGTGCAGAGGATCCGGGCGGCGCGACTCAGCGCCATCCATTACCAGTGGGCTCAGTCGTGGGTCACTTCGCTCAAGCCCGAGCGGAACCTGGCGCATTCTACGATTCGGCTCCGCAGCATTCGTCGCTGTCCTTTGACGCCCCGCGTGGGCGGGTTGACCTGCATCAAGCGGGTTCGCGCAGGATGGGGTTATCGTCCCGTGGCCTGGAGACCAGGGGGTGTGTGACTAAGGTCACAGACCCATTTCCGAGGGCGTGACAATAGTGCTCGGCGCGCGAGCGGCCGGGAGGACCGGTAACCTGAACCCAGCCTCGTGCGCGCCGCTGCCGGTTTACTGACCAAGAGAAGAACGGACCTTCCCGAACCAGACATGAGCACAATGCCGGAGCCATCTGCCACAGTCGAAACGGTCGACGAGATCAAGAACACCACCTGCTACATGTGCGCGTGCCGCTGCGGCATCCGCGTGCACCTGCGCGACGGAGAGGTCCGCTACATCGACGGTAATCCCGAGCACCCGCTGAACCGCGGCGTGATCTGCGCCAAGGGATCATCCGGGATCATGAAGCAGTACTCGCCCGCCCGGCTCACCAAGCCGCTGATGCGCAAGCCAGGAACCGACCGCGGCGACAATCAGTTCGTCGAGATCTCATGGGAAGAGGCGTTTCAGATGCTGGAGGAGCGCCTCGCTCGCATCCGTGCCACCGATCCGAAGCGGTTCGCGTTATTCACCGGTCGCGATCAGATGCAGGCGTTGACCGGCTTGTTCGCGCGCCAGTTCGGTACGCCGAACTATGCCGCCCATGGCGGTTTCTGCTCGGTCAACATGGCCGCGGGGATGATCTACACGATCGGCGGCTCGTTCTGGGAGTTCGGCGGGCCCGACCTCGAGCGGGCGAAATTGTTCGTCATGATCGGCACGGCCGAGGACCACCACTCGAATCCGCTGAAGATCGCCATCTCGAAGTTCAAGCGCGAAGGCGGGCGCTTCGTCTCGATCAACCCGATCCGGACCGGCTACTCGGCGATCGCAGACGAGTGGGTGCCGATCCGCCCGGGCACCGACGGCGCGCTGCTGCTCGCGATCGTCCGGGAGATCCTTCAGCTCGGGCTGTATGACCGCGACTTTCTCGTCCGTTACACCAACGCCGGGCAGCTCGTGAAGCTCGACGAGAAACGCGACGACTACGGCCTGCTCGCGCGCGACGCGCAGGCCGACGAGATGAATCCGCAGTACCCGCAGAACCACGTCTGGTGGGATCGGCACACCAACCGGCCGGTCACCTCGCACACCGAGGGGGCCGATCCTTATCTGTTCGGCAGCTTCACGCTGCCCGATGGAACGCCGGTGAAGCCGGCGCTGCAGCTGCTCGAGGAACGCGTGCAGCGCTACACCCCCGAGTGGGCGGAGCGCTTGACCGGCGTGCCGGCGGCGACGATCCGGCGCCTCGCGCAGGAGATGGGGGTCACCGCCCGCGACCAGAAAGTGGAGCTGCCGATCCCATGGACCGACTCCTGGGGTAGGGAGCACGAGTCGGTCACCGGCAACCCGGTGGCGTTCCATGCCATGCGTGGCCTGGCAGCGCACTCGAACGGGTTCCACACGATCCGGGCGCTGGCGATTCTCATGAGCCTGCTCGGCACCATCGATCGGCCCGGTGGCTTCCGTCACCGCGCCCCGTTTCCGCGAGCGATTCCGCCATCGGCGAAGCCGCCGAACGGCCCGCACGC
The DNA here is from genome assembly GCA_035501875.1 of Burkholderiales bacterium. Taxonomy (GTDB): domain Bacteria; phylum Pseudomonadota; class Gammaproteobacteria; order Burkholderiales; family SHXO01; genus SHXO01. The sequence continues at coordinate 300,877 of DATJVI010000033.1, read as the reverse complement.
GGTGAAGCCAAACACGCCGCTCGGCAGCCTGGCGCTCGGCTGGCCGGCCTCACCCGACGATCTGTTCGTCGACGGAGACGGCGCTCCGGTGCGCATCGACAAAGGATTCTCCTGGGAGCATCCGTTGTCCGTGCACGGCCTCATGCACAACGTGATCACCAACGCCTGGCGCGGTGACCCGTACGGGCTGGACACTTTGATGATCTTCATGGCGAACATGGCGTGGAACTCGACCATGAACACCATGGAAGTGCGCCGCATGTTGAACGACCGCGACGAGACCGGCGAATACAAGATTCCGTTCCTCGTCGTGTGCGACGCGTTCCAGTCCGAGATGACGGCGTTCGCCGACCTGCTGCTCCCCGATACGACCTACCTCGAGCGGCACGACGTGATGTCGCTGCTCGACCGGCCGATCTCCGAGTTCGACGGGCCGACCGATGCCGTGCGCATACCGGTGCTGCCGCCGAAGGGCGAATGCAAGCCGTTCCAGGACGTGCTGATCGAGCTCGCCTCGCGGCTGAAGCTGCCGGCCTTCGTGCGGCCGGACGGCTCGCGCAAGTTCCGCGACTACCCGGACTTCATCGTCAACTACGAGACCGAGCCCGGCTCGGGCATCGGCTTCCTGGCGGGCTGGCGCGGCAAAGGCGGCGAGAAGTTCATGGTCGGCGAGCCGAACCCGCGCCAGTGGGAGATGTACGCAAGTAACAACTGCGTGTTCCATCACCGGCTGCCGCCGTCCTACCAGTACATGCGCAACTGGAACAAGGGCTACATGGAGTGGGCGCAGCGCACGCGCATCCGCCGTTTCAGCGAGCCGGTCCTGATCCAGATCTATTCCGAGGTGCTGCAGCGCTTCCGACTCGCCGGTCAAGGCAAGTGGAAGACGCGCCGCCCCCCCGAGCGGTTGCGCAGCCGCATCGCGGCCCATTTCGATCCGCTGCCGTTCTACCAGGAGCCGCTGGAGGCGCAAGTGACCGACACCCGGAAGTATCCGCTGAACGCGGTCACGCAGCGTCCGATGGCGATGTACCACTCCTGGGATTCGCAAAACGCATGGCTGCGCCAGATCCACGCGCACAACTATCTGTACGTGAGCCCGTCCACCGCTAAAGCCGCCGGCATCGGCGACGGCGACTGGATCTGGGTCGAGTCGCAATGGGGCAAAGTGCGCTGCATGGCGCGGTTCAGCGAAGCGGTCGAGCCAGGAACGGTGTGGACCTGGAATGCGATCGGCAAAGCGCCGGGGGCCTGGAATCTCGCGCCGGATGCGAACGAGGCGCAGCGCGGCTTCCTGCTCAATCATCTCATCACCGAGGAGCTGCCGGGCCCCGACGCGAGGATATCGAACTCCGACCCGATCACCGGCCAGGCGGGCTGGTACGACGTCCGGGTGCGCATCTACAAGGCGGGAGCGGATGAGCCGCAAGAGACCTGGCCGCGGGTGGCGCCGGTCGAGACGGTCCCAGGGGTCGAGCGCGTGCGCCGCGCCTGGCAGGCGTTCATCGCCGGCCGGAGGATCGGCGCATGACACAGCTCGCACTAGTGATCGATCTGAACGTGTGCGTCGGCTGTCACGCCTGCGTCACCAGCTGCAAAGAATGGAACACCTCGGGCGCCGCCGGCTATCTCTCCGACGACAACCCCTACGGTAAAGACCCGACGGGCACGTTCTTCAACCGCGTGCAGACCTTCGAGGTCGGCGAGTATCCCGACACGCAGACGGTCCACTTTCCGAAATCGTGCCTGCATTGCGAGGACCCGCCGTGCGTGCCGGTGTGTCCCACCGGAGCGAGCTACAAGCGGGCCGAGGACGGCATCGTCCTCGTCGATTACGACAAGTGCATCGGCTGTAAGTATTGCGCATGGGCTTGCCCGTACGGTGTGCGTGAGATCGACGAGCACCGGCACGTGATGACCAAGTGCACCCTTTGCGTCGACCGCTTGTACGATCCGGCGCTGCCGGAAGCGGAGCGTAAGCCGGCTTGCGTCATGGCTTGTCCGGCCAACGCACGGCTGTTCGGCGACATCCACGACCCGCAGTCCGCCGCCTCCAAGGCGATCCAGGAGAACGGCGGCTATCAACTCATGCCGGAATGGGGCACGAATCCGGCGAACCACTATCTGCCGCGCCGCAAGCAGGAGATCAGGGTTCGCGAAGAGGATCTGACCCGCGTGGACAATCCGCTGAAGATCGACGGCCGCCTGCCGAAGCCGGCGGTGAAGTCGCCGTCGCTCGACGACGTGACCAGCTGGTAATGCGGCCCGCGCTCTCGGTGATTCTGCTCACCACCCTGATCGGCGTGGGCCAGGGTTTGTTCGCCGGCCTCTACACCGTCCAGGTCTTCGAGCGCATCGGGCTGATCCAAGGCCCCACCGGCCCGCTGTTCTATCCGGTCGGGTCGGCGTTCGCGCTCGCCTTCCTCGCGGCTGGGCTGGGCGCTTCTTTTTTCCACCTCGGCCGGCCCGAGCGTGCCTGGCGCGCCGTCGCCATGTGGCGAACCTCATGGCTTTCGCGCGAGGTGATCGTGCTGCCTGCGTTCATGGCTTGCGTTTTCCTCTATGGCGTTGGTCACTACCTCGGGGGGGCGAGCTCGGCGCCCGGAGGAGTGGATGCCACGCTGATCGTCGGAGCGATCGGCATGGCGTTATGCCTGCTGTTGTTCTTGTGCACGGGGATGATCTACGCCTGCCTCAAGTTCCTCCAGGAGTGGCACACGCCGCTCACGGTGATCAACTATCTGCTGTTCGGCAGCGCTTCGGGTCTGATGCTCGCTGCGGCTTACGCGGCATTTGTCGAGCCTGGCCTGGTGCGCTTTTTCGCGGGCTGGGCCGCGGTGTTCACGCTGGCCGCGCTGGTCGGGCGTGGCGCCAGCCTGATCCGAAACGCCCGCTTGAAGCCGCGCTCTACCCTGCAGAGCGCCATCGGCGTCAAGCACCCTCGCATCGTCCAGGCCTCGCAGGGATTCCTGGGCGGCTCGTTCAACACCCGCGAGTTCTTCCATGGCGCATCGAGCACGGTGATGCGGTCGGTGAAATGGCTGTTCTTGGCTGCGGTGTTCCCGGTCCCGCTGGCCCTGCTGGCCGCCGGCTCGATCGGCGGCGCTCCAGGATGGTTGGCGGCGGCCTTCCTGGTCCAGTACGCCGGTCTGCTGCTCGAGCGCTGGTTCTTCTTCGCTCAGGCGAATCACCCCCAAAACCTGTACTACCAGCGCGTTTCGTGAGGGCATGTGACCTGAAACTGGGATGCAGACCGGATGCCGCAGCCCTTCCGGCGGCGCCGGCTTCTGATATATTCGGTTTTTCTAATATTATGGCCGGACTGGCCTTGGCGTGAGACGGGCCGCTGGAGGCGGGGGTTGCGCCTCCCGGCGCTCATAGACGGAGGAGAGAACCGCATGAACTTCGACAAAGATCTCGACGCGCGCGGCTTGAACTGCCCGCTGCCGATCCTGCGTGCCAAGAAAGCGCTCAACGAGCTCCAGAGCGGGCAGGTCCTGCGCATCGTCGCGACCGATCCCGGCTCGGTGCAGGACTTTCAGGCCTTCTCCAAGCAGACCGGCAACGAGTTGCTGTCGCATTCCGAAGCGAACAAGGAATACACCTTCTTCATGAAGAAGAAGTGATCTTCAGGCTGTCTTGGTTCAACGCAAAGCGCACCAGCCCGATGAGAAATGAGAACCGTTTTTCACTTGGGAGACCGCAATGGCATCGGTGAAGAACTGCCACCTCCCCGAGGATCTTCTGTATAACGTCGAAAACAACGTCTGGGCCCGCCGCGAGCCGGATGGGACGGTGACGGTCGGCATCACGGCATACGCCTGCGCGCTGGCCGGCGAGGTGGTGGCCTACACGCCAAAAAAGGTCGGTCGCGCGATCGAACTCAACAAGTCGCTCGTGACGATCGAATCTGGCAAATGGGTTGGGCCGGTGAAGGCACCGGTCAGCGGCGAAGTGGTGGCGGTCAACGATGCGCTCACGGCGAGCCCGAAGGGCATCAACGCGGACCCGTACGGCGGTGGCTGGTTGGTGAAGCTCAAGCCCGCGAACTGGGACGCCGAAGCAGTAAGCCTTGTGACAGGTGCCGCGGTGGCAGCGGCGTTCCAGGCGAAGATGGAGGCCGACGGTTTCGCCGGCTGCCCGTAGCGCGCTTGACGAACGAGCAGGGGGTCTCATGCCGAACAAGATCAGCATCGTGGTGGTATCGGGCACGCGGGAACGCCTGCAGATGGCCGCGATGATGGCGTCGGTCGGCGCGGTGAGCGGCGATGCGGTCACGGTGCTGCTGTCGATGAACGCGCTGGCGCATTTCCGCAAGGGCGCGTCCGACCCGGCCCCTTCGGAAGGCGCCTTCGGCAGGTTGCTCGACGAGAGGAGGGCGCCCGGCTTCAAGCAGCTCTTTCAGAGCGCGGCCGAGCTGGGCGATGCGAAGATCCGGCCCTGCTCGATGGCCGTCGACGTACTAGGGGTGACGGCCGACGACCTGGAGCCCTGGCTCGGTGAGCCGATGGGCCTCACCAGGTTTCTGTCCGACGCGCACGGCGGCCAGGTCTGGTCGTTCTGATCGGAGGGACGATGGCAGAGAGAATCGTGGTGGACGCCCGTGGGAGCTTTTGTCCAGGGCCGTTGATGGAGCTCATTGCGCGGCTCAAGTTCGCGCAGGTAGGGGATGAGGTCGAAGTCCTGTCTACCGACAAGGGCTCGGCATCGGATATCCCGGAATGGGTGCACAAGGTCGGGCATCAGCTTCTTGGGACGCGAGAGGAAGCCGGCGTGTTTCACATCGCGCTCAAGAAGATGAAATAGCCTCAGTCTACACAGCACAAAACTACGAGGGAGGAAGCGATGAAGATCCTGATCGTCGGCGGTGGAATGGGCGGCACGATTCTGGGCAACAACCTCGCGCGCCGCCTCGCTCCCGAGCTGCGCGCGGGCAAAGTCCAGCTGACGATGCTGTCGGCCTCGGACAAGCACATGTACCAGCCGGGCCTGCTCTACCTTTGCCTCGGGCGCATGACGCCCGACGAGCTCTACCGCGATCAAGCGAGTCTGCTCGAGCCCGGCATCGAATTCCAGGTCGACCCGGTCGAGACGTTCGAGCTCGACAACAATCGCGTGAAGACCAAGAGCGGGAAGACCGTCGGCTACGACATCCTGGTCATCGCGACCGGCTCCCGGGCCGTGCCGGAGATGATTCCCGGTCTCGCCGAGAACGCCGAGACCTTCTACACCGAGCAGACGGCGCTGAAGATGTTCAAGCGCCTACAGCAGTTCCAGGGGGGCCGGGTGGTGATCGCGGTCGGAGTCCCGCACAAGTGCCCGATGGCACCGCTTGAGATCACGTTCATGCTGCACGATTACTTCAAGGATCGCGGCATCCGCGACAAAGTGCAGCTTCACTACACCTACCCGATCGGCCGCGTGCACAGCCTGGAGAACGTCGCCAAGTGGGCCACGCCGGAGTTCGACCGCCTCGGTATCACCTACGAGACCTTGTTCAACATGAAAGAGGTCGACGGCGCCAAGCGGGTGTTGAGGAGCGAGGAGGGCAGCGAGACCCCGTACGATCTGTTGATCACGATCCCGGCGCACAAGGGCATGGAAGTGGTCGAGAAGAACGGGCTGGGCGCCGGCGGCTTCATTCCGACCGACAAGACCAAGCTCACGATGGAGAAGCGCTCGAACGTCTATGTGATCGGCGACACCACCAACATTCCCATCAGCAAGGCCGGCTCCACGGTCCATTATCAAGCCGAGACGCTCGGCGAGAACCTCGCCGCAATCGTCAAGCTCGGCGCTCCGGTGCGCGAGCACGACGGCAAGGTGTTCTGCTTCATCGAATGCGGCAAGGATCGAGCAACCTATGCCATGTTCAACTACACCACGCCGCCGGATCCGAAGCCGCCGACGCGCGCGGTGCACTGGTTCAAGATGGCCTACAACAAGCTCTACTGGGCCTCGGCCCGCGGTCTGTTGTAGGAGGCCGCCATGGACGCGAACGACGCATTGGAGCTGGAACGCCTCACCGCCGCCGCGCGCGATGCGCTCACCGACGAAATGGTGAGCCGTCTGTCGGCGACCGCAGCGGACGGGATCGACTTGCTCGATCAAATCAACCGTTCTGGCGTCGGCAGGGCGCTGCCGGCGCTGGCGCAGCTGGTCGCGAATGGCGATCTCGAGCGACTGGTTGCGCTTGCGCGCACTTACGGTGCGGCGCAGGACGCCGTGACGGATGAGATGGTCGCGCGCATGGCGGAGACGATCGGCGCCTCGCTCTCGCTCATGGATCGGCTCAACCGTGCCGGCGTGGACCGCCTGGTCGGCATGCTGGAGCGGCTGGCTTCGAGCGGCGCGCTGGAACGGCTGGATACGCTCGCCGATCGGCTGGGCGCAGGGTTGAGTCTGCTCGAGCGCGTGGTGGGCGCGATCGATGCGGCTGGCGCCGAGATGGCACGCGGGCCGGCTGCGGGCGGGGGCTTAAGCGGCGTGTGGCAGTTGCTGCGCGAGCGCGAGAACCAGGAGACGCTGCGATTCCTGCTTGCGCTGGGGCGCAGCCTGCGTACACAAACCGGCATTCGCTAGCGACGCAACGCCGACTGCGTGTTGACACGAACCGAGTCAAGGAGAGAGCGATGGGTGCAACACCGGACACCAACCTGATCGACGAGCTGGTGAGACAACGGGTCGATGAGATACTCGACCAGAAGCTCGAGGAGAAGCTGGCCGCGCTGAAGGCGGCGAAGACACCGTCGATGACGATCATCGCCACGAAGGGCACGCTGGACTGGGCCTATCCACCGTTCATTCTCTCCTCGACCGCCGCGGCGCTGGGCTGGGACGTCTCGATCTTCTTCACGTTCTATGGGCTCGAGCTGCTGAAGAAGGATCTCTCGAAGCTGCAGGTGAGCCCGCTTGGCAACCCGGCGATGCCGATGAAGATGCCGTTCGGGCCGGAGTGGTTCAAATCGATCCGCTGGACCATCCCGAACGCCGTTCAATCGGTCATTCCCGGCTTCGAAAGCTTCGCCACCGCGATGATGCGGAAGACGATCAAGAACAAGGGCGTGGCCGATATCGGCGAGCTGCGCAGCCTGGCCGTCGAGGCCGGTGTGAATCTGATCGGCTGCCAGATGACGGTGGATCTGTTCGGTTATGGGCGTGACGACTTCATCCCCGAGGTGAAGGAGTACGTCGGCGCGGCCACGTTCCTACCGATGGCGAAGGACGCGGACGTCGCACTGTTCATCTGAGTGTGTCGTTGCTTTTATTTTAGGAGAGTCTAATATACGTTTTTCTGTTGCTCGCGGAACCGCTGACGCAACCTTCGCCGGACCTCATGCCAGTGCAACGGTCGGACCAGAGATGAGTGAGATATGGCTCGCAAGCTCATAATCGTGATGGCCAACACGGACCCGCGCCATGGTGAGGAGCTGGGCGCACCGATCTTCCAGGCCACCGTGGCCGCCGCCATGGAGTATGAGGTCGAGGTCGTCTGCACGGCGACCGCAGGCCGCCTGATGATGAAAGGCGTCGCCGAGAAGCTGTTCGTGAAGGAAGGCTCGCCCAAATCGGTGTACGACTTCATCAAGGATGCACACGAGGCGGGCGTCAAGTTCTATTGCTGCTCGCCGAACCTCGATCTGTTCAACATGAAAGAGGGCGATCTCATCCCCGAATGCTCCGGCGTCATCGGCGGCGCCCATCTGATAGAAGAAGTGATGGAAGAGGACTGCAAGGTCCTGACGTACTGATTCGGGCGAGGTGCTGCGATGAGTCACGCGACGGCGACGCGGTTCGAGACCCACATCGGCGATCCGCTATCCGATTCGCCTCCGCAGCCGCGAGCGAAGCTCGAAGAGATCTTCAAGGACATCCAGTCGGACCTGCGCTACGACCACGAGCTCAACGGCTGCTTGAATTGCGGCATCTGCACCGCGACCTGCCCGGCCGCGCACTACTACGACTTCAGTCCCCGCGAGATCGTCCAGCTGCTGTGGACCGAGAATCTCGAGGGCATCTACGACGCCATGCAGGAGAAGATCTGGGCCTGCGCCCAGTGCTATACCTGCGCAGCGCGCTGCCCGTTCGGCAATTCCCCCGGCGGGCTGGTGATGCTGATGCGCGAGACCGCGATCAAGCACGGCATGGAATCGGCGAAGAGCGTGCTGCGCCCGTTCAGCCGGGTGATGCTGAAGCTCATCTCCACGGGCAATCAGCTCGCGCCCGACATGATCACTCGGGATCACTTTCCCGATTGGGGTCCGAACATCTCCAAGGTGGACGCGCCGCTCAAGCTGCTGCGCCAGGCGATCCCGATGCCCACCCTCAACACCACCGTGACGGCGTGGGAGGTCAACCTGAAGACCTCGATCGAGCTCTACACGATCTGGGAAGAGACCGGCGTGCTGAAGCAGCTCGAGACGATCGACGAGAATCTGTTCGACGTGATCGTCGACTTCATGGATGAGAAGCGCGAGGACTGGAAGGACTGGCTCGCCGATCAGGAAGACGAAAGCGACGATTGACCGTCATGCCTGCCGTTTGAGACGAGGAGAAAGCCATGACCACACGCAATGATCCGCCCCAGGGCCAGCGCTTCACCGGCCACGGCGGCGAGTGGCGCGACGCCAACTTGAGCACCGAGCAAGCGCAGCTCGCCACCGCCTGGGTCGAGCAGAAGATCGACCGCCGCTCGATGCTCACCGACAAGGAGCGCGTGGAGGACGTGCGCGACATCTTGTGGCAGCTGGAGAAGGACGGCGAGATCGTCGTGCACCGGGTCGGCGAGGGCCACCAGCCGGCGATGGTGAAGACGCTGTACGGCTGGGACAAGAGGATCCCGACGCAGCGCCTGTGGCATCACAAGTCGTGCGGCCAGTGCGGCAACATCCCCGGGTACCCGGTGTCGCTGCTCTGGCTGATGAACGAGCTCGAAGTCGACTACCTCGACGAGACCGACCAGACGTCGTGCACTGCCTGGAACTACCACGGCTCGGGCATCGGCAACCTGGAAAGCCTGGCGGCTGTGTTCCTGCGCAACTTCCATCAGGCCTACGTGTCGGGGCGCGCGCAAGGCCTGCCGGACGGGCACTACTACCCGCTGGTCCATTGCGGCACCTCGTTCGGCAACTACAAAGAGGTGCGGCAGTACCTGCTGCATTCAGCGAAGCTGCGCGAGCGCGTCAGGCAAATCCTGGGCAAGCTCGGCCGGCTGGTCGACGGCAAGCTGCTGATCCCCGAAGAGATCGTGCACTATTCCGAGTGGGTTCACGTGATGCGCGATCCGATCGCGGCGCGCCAGCAGGTGGACTGCAGCGGCGTGCGCGCCACCATCCATCCCGCCTGCCATGTCTACAAAATGGTGCCGGAGGACGCCATCTACGACGACGGCATTCTCGGTGGCAATCGCCTGGCGGTGTCGACCGGGATCATGCAGGCCCTCGGCGCCCAGGTGATCGACTACTCGACCTGGTACGACTGCTGCGGCTTCGGCTTCCGGCACATCATCTCCGAGCGGGAGTTCACGCGCTCGTTCGCGATCGACCGCAAGATCCGTGTCGCGGTCGAGCAGGCGCATGCCGACGTGATGATCGGTCACGACACCGGCTGCATCACGACACTCGACAAGAACCAATGGATCAGCAAAGCCGGCGGCAAGTTCGTGCAGCTGCCGGTGATGGCCGATTGCCAGTTCGCCGCGCTGGCCTGCGGCGCGCATCCGTTCAAGATCGTGCAGCTGCACTGGCACGCCTCGGCGACCGAAGGGTTGATGGACAAGCTGGGCATCGACTGGCGCGCGAAGAAGGCCGAGTTCGAGGCTTACCTGGAGCAGGTCAAGGCCGGCAAGCCCGAGCACCTCTATGACCCGCGCCGCATGATCACGTCGGGCCCCGGCTTCGTGCGCATCGAGAGGCGGCCGTGACCAAACCCATTCTCATTCTCGGCGGTGGGCCGGCCGGGCTCGCGGCCGCGCATGCGCTGGCGAGCGTCGGCCAGCGCTCGATTCTCGTGGAGAAGGAGCGGCGCTTGGGCGGCGCTCCGATTTTGTCCGGCTATGCGAAGCTAGTTCCTTCGGGTGAGTGGGCCAAGGACGCCATTGGCGGCATGGTTGCAAGGGTCGAAGGCAATCCGTTGGTCACCGTCCACAAGGAGCGCACCGTCACCGCTTTTGGCGGCGGCCCGGGTGCTTTCCAGGCGGCGCTTTCCGGCGGCGAAGCGCTGGAGGTCGGCGCGGTAATTCTCTGCTCGGGCTTCACGCACTTCGATTCGATCAACAAGCCGGAATGGGGATTCGGCACGTTCCCGGACGTGGTGACCACCACGCAGGTCGAGCAGATGATCTCGTCGGGCAAGGGCGTGCGCTGCCCCTCCGATGGCCGCAAGCCCGAGCGGGTGGCGATCCTGCTGTGCGTGGGCTCGCGCGACCGGCAGATCGGGCGCGAATGGTGCTCGAAGATCTGCTGCACGGTGTCGTGCAACCTGGCGATCGAGATCCGCGAGGAGCTGCCCGACTGCCACGTCTATATCTACTACATGGACATCCGCACTTTCGGGCTGTATGAAACCCGCTACTACTGGCGCAGCCAGGAGGAGTTCAAGGTGAAGTACATCAAGGCGCGGATCGCCGAGGTGACCTCGGACGGAGAGCGCCTGATCATCAAGGGCGAAGACACGCTGGTGAAGCGTCCGATCACCATCCCCTTCGACCTGGTAGTCCATGCGATCGGCATGGACCCGAACGTCGACAACCGCTCGATCGCTTCGGTGTTCGGCGTTTCTCTGGAGACGCACGGCCATATCGGCCGGGCGAACGCCTACGGCACTTACGCCGAGACCTCGCGGCCCGGGGTGTTCGTCGCCGGGGCGGCGACCGGCCCCGAGACGATCGACGACTCGATCGGCCAGGGGCGAGCGGCAGCGCTCTGCGCGCTCGCATTCGTTCAGCAGCCGGCGGCGTCGGCCGCAACCATGGCGTGAGAGCGCGCACATGGCCGCGACCGACGACTCGCCCGCGCTGCGTTCCGTCGAGGCGGCGCGCCCGCAGCTCGAGCTGAGCGGGCCGAAGCTCGCTGCCGCGCTAGAGACCCTGATCGAGCGCACCGAGGCCCACGGCGGAGTCGAGCGCTTTGTCGCGGCTCTGCAGGTGAAGGGGGCTCTGTTTCGCGATGCGCTGGCGGCGGGTAAGGTCAAAGAGCTCGATTTGCCCACGTTCAAGGCCCTGTGCGCGGTGATGTCGCCGGTGCGGCGGCGGGTTGGCGACTACCTGCTCGGTCCCGCGTTCGAGTCGATGCGCACGAAGCTGATGTCCTTACTGGACGGCGCGGAGGAGACGGGGACGGCCGATCGGCGCATGGCCGCGTTTTGCGCCGCGTTTCCGCAGGACCGCAAACATCGCTGGGTGCGCGATCTCGCTGCCGAAGTCCTTCACAACGTCGATCCGGAACGCTACCCGCTCATGTGCCGCTGGGTCTGGGATGCACGTTCGGGAACCGGCGCTCTGCGCGAGATCTGGCACAGCGAAGACGACGGTTACGTCGGCATCGATGTGGCGGACGGTTACGGCACGTTCGTCATGCTGCGCGAGGAACTGGCTCAGTTTCTGACGGCGAACGGCGTGTTCCGCGATGTGATCCATTACGTGGATCTGCTGACCGCCCAGGTGTATGCCGGCTACATCTGCGAGCAGGGCGGCAGCTATCTGCGCGCCGATTTCAACGCTCCCGAAGACCCGATGGAGCACACGCGCCGCCTGCTCGGACTGGACGGTGTCAACGCCGCCGGCCGCACGCGCCTGAAATGCGTGGACGGCGAAGTGTTCGTGGTCGACGACCTCAAGCTGTTGGGCTAACCCGCCATGCCGATTCACGAACGCTCGCTCATCCGCCCGGAGAACATCCAGACGCACGACAAGCTCGTCATCGACGAGGTCGACGTCTCGGGTCACTGGAGCACGTTCATCCGGTCCCGCGTAGTGACCGACTACAACGAGAAGCTCGAGGACGAGATCGCGGCGCTGCCGGGCGGCGAAAACATCCACCGCTGCTGGCAGTGCGGGTCGTGCACCAACTCGTGCACGGTCAATGCCGTCAATCCCGCTTTCAATCCGCGCTACTGGATCTATCTGATCCGGCTCGGCATGGAAGCGGAGCTGCTGCGCGACAAAGAGATCATCTGGCAGTGCGTGTCCTGCAACAAATGCACCTATGCTTGCCCGCGCGACGTCGTTCCCGAGGGCGTAATGAAGGCCACCGCGCACTGGCTGGAGCTCAAGGGCCACACGCCGAAGTCCAAGTCGACGCTGTTCGACGAAGAGTTCTCCGAGCAGGTATTCGAGACCGGCAAGATCGAGGAAGGCCGGGTCGTGCGCGGCTTCTTCCGGCGCACCGGGCAGCCGCTCAAGCAGGACTGGCTGATCGAGATGGCCAAGCGGCTCGCCCGCCATCTGCCGGTGAAGATGCTGATGGCGATGGGCCTGGCAGCGCTGCTGCGGCCGCGCACGCGCGGCTGGGCGCGTGCCCGTGCGGCCATCGGCGAGTATGTCGAGGAACAGCACGCCAGGCAGCACCGGGCGCTCGGTCTGTCGCAGCTGATCGAGCAGGCGCAGCATGAGCTGGCCAAGCCGCCGGGCTGAAGGGAAACGAACCGATGTCGAATCCGGACACCAAGCAGAAGTACCAGCACGTCGCCTACTACCCCGGCTGCGCGCTGGAGGGCACCGGGCACGCTTACAACCGCTCGACCCGCGCGGTCGGAAAAGCGCTGGGCCTCGAGCTCGACGAGGTGAAGAACTGGAACTGCTGCGGGGCGATGGAAGTCAAGAACATCGACCCAAAGCTGCAGACCTACCTCTCGTCGCGCGTCATGTCGATCGCGGCCAACCAGATGGGCGCGAAGGTCGTCATGGCGCCCTGCAACGGCTGCTATCACAACCTCAAGAAAGCCGAGTACGACCTGGCGCACGATGCGGAGTCGCGCGAGGTGACGCAGCGCCTGTCGAGCAAAGCCGGGCACGAGACCTACCGCGCCGGCCAGCTGGAGACGATTCACGCGCTCGACTGGATCAAACACGGCATCGGCGAGGAGGAGCTCAAGCGGCGAGTGCGCAACTCGCTGCGAGGGTTGAAGGTCGCCGATTACTACGGCTGCATGTACACGCGGCCGCGCCACATCTTCCCCGAAAAGGACCAGGGGCCGGGAAGCGAATCGACCTCCAAGCCCCACTTCATGGACGATCTGCTGGCGGCGGCCGGAGCCGTGAACGTCGAGTTCCCGCTCAAGACCGCTTGCTGCGGCGGCGCGCATACACTGTCGGACAGCGACATCTCGACCAAGCTGGTGCTCAACATCCTGCGGGCTGCCGAGGCCGCCGGGGCGGATGTGATCGCGACGGAATGTCCCACCTGTCACTCGGGGCTCGAGATGCATCAGGTGCGCGCCGAGAAAGTGCTCGGGCAGAAGACCACGGTGAGGATGCTGTACTTCACGCAGCTCATCGGGCTCGCGCTCGGATTGTCCGCTCGCAAGGTCGGCGTCCACGAGAACGTGTCCGAGTCACTCGAGCTGCTCAAGGAGAAGCAGCTCGCATGACATCGCTCGCCATCGTCGAAGCGAAGCTCGATGCGTGGCCAGCGGAACCCGACGGGCCATCGGCTGCACGCTCCCTGCTCGCCCTGGCCGAGGAAGTGCTCGAGCAATGGATCCTCGCACGGGGCGAGACGCCCACCAAGGAGCAGCGGGAAGGGTTTCGCCTGCTCGCGCTCCACCGGCAGGGTGCCCAAGGCGACCCCAGCTTCAACGCCTGCCGCGAGACCTGCCGTGAGATCGCCTACCACTACAATCTGCTCAACCTGCAGCCGGATCCGCAGCTCGACGAGCAGCGCCAGCGCATGATGGCGATGCTCGCGAAGCACCTTGCGCTGTTCGTCGCGGGCAAGATGCAAAGCGCGAAGCTCGGCGAGTTCTGCTGCTCGTCACGCGCGTTGCGCACGGCGTCCGCTTGAAGGGCGGGGCGAGGCCGCAATGGTGGATGTGCGCGGATGTCACCTGCCCGACGATCTGCTCTACGACGTGGAGAACCACATCTGGTTCCGGGAGCTCCCGGACGGCAACGTCAAGCTCGGCATGACGACGGTCGCAACCGCGATGGCCGGGCCGCTCGTCGCCTTCACGCCGAAGAAAGCCGGCCGCCGTCTGGAAGCAGGCCGATCTTGTGCGACGATCGAGTCGGGCAAATGGGTCGGCCCGGCGAAATCGATCGCGGCCGGCGAGGTCGCCGTGGTCAACGAAGCGTTGGTCGCGCGCCCGGCGCTGGCCAATGAGGATCCGTACGGCGCAGGCTGGATGGTGATCGTGAGCCCCGACGATTGGGCGTCGGTCAAGCCGCTGCTCGTCAGCGGCGCGGAAGTTGGCCCCCGGTACGAGGCCAAAATGCAGGCGGACGGGTTTCCCGGTTGTGCCTGTCCGATCGAATCGAAACCTTGACGAGGAGGATATGAAGCCGTCCACGTTGGCAGTGCGCTCGCAGCTCCCGATCAGCATCGACCTGGCGCGCTTGCAGAAGCGTGCAAGTCACGCCGCCACGCTGCTCAAAGTGATGGCGAACGCGAGCCGGCTGATCATCCTCTGCCAGCTCGCAGAAGGCGAGAAGGCGGTTGGAGAGCTGGAAGGCGTCGTGGGCTTGAGCCAATCCGCTCTGTCACAGCACCTGAGCGTGCTGCGAGAGCAAGGGCTGGTGACCACGCGCCGCGAGGGGCAATCGATCTTCTATTCGCTCGCGAGCAAGGAGGCGCAGACGATCATGCTCGCGCTGCATGACGTGTTCTGCGGCAAGTCGGGGCGAAATGGCGGCTAACACGTTGATGCAAGAACCACGACGCGAGCGCCTGCGCATAGTTTGTGGGACGCACACCTACTCAGTCGGCTTCGGCACCGGCGTGGAGAGGCAGCCCACCATCCGCTCCATGCGGAAGCGGTGCAGCGCGTGCCAGGCTGCGATGATGCGCTCGTCCTGCTCCTCGCCGGCGATGCCGGTCTCGTATGCGTAGACGGCATCGAGCAACTCTTCCAACGGGGCGCGCAGCTCGTGCGTGCGCAAGTCGCCCGGCGTCCATCCGAGCCGCAACGCCTGCTTCTTGTATGCCGTCGCATCGGTTGCGGCGCGCGCGAGCTGACGCAGCCGGATCATGCGCGCCAGGTCTTCGCGCAACAGTTGCGCTCGGAACAAGCTCTGCTCCTGCGCGATATAGCGCTCGAGCTCTTCGATCAGACGCATGGCATGCAGCCTCAGTGGCCGATGCGTGAGATTCTAGTCGATCCGGAGTGCACGAGCGCCGTGCAGGCTGCTGCGTCCAGTCGCTTGTGCGGGCGGCATGGTCCGCTATTTGTCGGCCACGCGATCTACCGGAAGGCCGCGTACGGTAGCAACCACCCGCTGGCGATCCCGCGCGTGGAATCGGTCATGGACCTGTGCGGCGCACTGGGTTGGCTCGGCGAGGATGTGTTTCACGAAAGCCCCCGTGCGAGCATCGACCAGCTCGCGACATTCCATGCGCCCGAGTACATCGAGGCGCTGAGGCAGGCCTCGGAGTCGGGTCGAGTGAGCGTCGACGTGAGGCGCCGGCATGCGATCGGCACGTTGGAGAATCCGATTTTCCCGGGTGTGTTCGAGCGGGCCTCGACCAGCGTCGGCGGATCGATCCGAGCCGCCGAGCTGGCGCTCGCGGGACGCACCGTCTTTCATCCGGCTGGGGGAACGCACCACGGCCGTCGCGACCGCGCCAGCGGCTTCTGCTACTTCAACGACCCGGTCTTCGCCGTGCTCACCCTGCTCGCGGCCGGTCTCGAGCGCATCGTGTACATCGATCTGGACGCGCATCATGGCGATGGCGTGCAGGATGCAGTTGCCGGCGATCGGCGCGTGCAGACGATCTCGCTGCACGAGCAGGGCCGCTGGCCCTACTCGGGAGCGGTAACCGATACCGCGCAAGGGCGCGCGTGCAATCTGCCGGTGCCGGCGCGAATCAACGATCCGGAGCTCGAGCTGCTGCTCGAAGACGTGATTTTGCCGCTTGCGTGGGCGGCCGCGCCGCAGGCGCTCGTGGTCACCTGCGGCGCCGATGCCCTCGACGGCGATCCGCTGTCCTCCATGCGGCTGTCGAACGTCGCACTGTGGTCCGCCGTGAAGCGGATCGCGGGGCTCGCACCCGCGGTGGTAGTGCTGGGCGGCGGAGGCTACAACCCCTGGACCGTCGCGCGCTACTGGTCCGGCCTGTGGGGTATCTTGTCTGGAAAGGTCATCCCATCGGAATTGCCGGCGGATGCGCTTGCGATTCTGGGGGCGATGCGCTGCGAGCTGATCGACGACGAGGATATTCGTCCCGAATGGTTGACCACGCTTGCCGATCGGCCGGATCGCGGCGCCGTGCGCGACGAGATCCGGCTGCTCGCGAGCCGCGCGCTGGCCTGCGCGAACCGGTCGGCCTGGGCGCCGGGGGGCGCGGCCGCACCGCTGGAAGCGGTTACGATGATCTGAGCGGAGAGGGCGATGAGCTGGCTAGACCAATTGGCCGGGCTCGAAGCGTTGGAAGACGCCGAGCTCGATGCAGCGCTGCTCGAGGCATGCGAACTTCAAGCCGATGCGGTCGTGGGGCGGCCGATCCGGTTCTCCACTCCCACGTTCAAGTCCTACTCGAGCTGCGAGTTGAGCGGCTGCGGCAAGAACAGCTTCCCTGCCTTCTCCGTCACCGCGGGCGGTTGCGCGCTTATGTGCGATCACTGCCAGGCCAAGATCCTCGAGCCGATGATCCCGGCGGTCACTCCGGAGGCGCTCGACCGCCAGGTGCGCGAGATGATCGAGCAGCAGGATCTGCACGGCTTCCTCCTGTCGGGCGGCTCGAACCGCCGCAACGAGATCCGCTACGAGCGCTACTATCCGGTGATCGAAGCGCTCAAGCGGCAGTTCCCACGCCTCAAGATCGCGATCCACTCCGCTCTGCTCGACGAGCCGCGCGCGCGGCGCATGGAGGCGGCCGGCGTCGATACGGCGATGATGGACGTGATCGGCGCGAACGAGACCATCGCCGAGGTCTACCATCTCGACCGGACGGTCGACGAATTCGAGTCCACGCTCGCGGCGCTCTGCGCGACGCGCATGGAGATCGTGCCGCACATCGTCATCGGCCTGCACTACGGGCGGATCGTGGGCGAGCCCAACGCGCTCGAACTCGTCAGCCGGCATCGCATCCAGTCGCTGGTGCTCGTGGTGGTCATGCCCTTCTACGCCAAGGCGGGAACCTTTCAGACGCCCGAGACCGCGCATGTCGGCCGCATCTTCCTCGAAGCGCGCCGCCGCCTGCCGGACCGTCAGGTGCTGCTGGGGTGTGCCCGCCCTCCGGGCATGCACCGGAGGGTGACCGACGCCTACGCCGTTGCGGCCGGCCTCGACGGCATCGCCTTTCCCGCGGATGGGACGCTGGCCGTGGCGAACGCGATCGGTCGCCCGGCATTGCAGGAGCACGCCTGCTGCTCGATCAAGACTGGGCGCACGATCGAACTGCACCGGCGCACCGCCGTGGCTGCAGGATGATCCGCGAGCGAGCCGACATTCTGGTCGTCGGTCTGGGGCCGGCCGGCGCCAGCGCCGCGGCGGAGGCGGCTCGCCGTGGCTGCAAGGTCCTCGCCGTCGACCGCAAGCGCGAGCCCGGCAGGCCGGTGCAATGCGCGGAGTTCGTGCCTGCGATGATCGGTACGGCGAGCGGCGTTCTCGCCGCATCCGTGCGCCAGCCGATCGACGCCATGGTCACTTACGTCGAAGACGACGCACCGGACGTGAAACCGCACTTCCCCGGATATATGCTCGATCGAGCAGCGTTCGATGCGGCGCTCGTCTCCGCCGCGCAGCGAGCCGGCGCGCGCTGCGTGTTCGGAACCGGCGTCCGCTCGATCGGTCCGGACGGTCGCGTCGGGCTGACCGACGGGACCATCGTCGCGGCACAAGTCGTGGTCGGCGGCGACGGCCCGCGCTCGGTCGTCGGACGCGCGATCGGGCAAGTCAACCGGCAGCTTGTCGAGACGCGCCAGATCACGGTACCGCTGCGCGAGCGGCATGCCGCTACCGACATCTTCCTGTCGGCCGGGATCCCCGGCGGCTACGGCTGGCTGTTTCCCAAAGCCGAGGTAGCCAATTTGGGTGCTGGCGTCGATCCGGCGTACAAGGCGCGGCTGAAGAGCATCGTAAGCCGCCTGCATGCGCATCTCATCGAGAGCGGCCGCGTCGGCGCCAAGATCCTCGAGCTGACCGGTGGGGCGATCCCGGTGGGTGGAATGCTGCGGCCTGTGGGTCAGCTGGGGAATGCACTGATCCTCCTCGCAGGCGACGCGGCCGGGCTTGCCAACCCGGTGACGGGGGCCGGCATCGCCGCCGCGGTGCACTCGGGTCGGTTCGCCGGCGAGGCTGCGGCGAATCATGTCGCCGGCATGAGCACGGCCGCCGCCGACTACGAGGAAGAGATCGAAAGCCTGTTCAAGGCTGCGCTCGATCGCGCACTCAACCGCCGAGCGGAGCTCGCCGCCGCAATGGATGCAGGCACTTTTCCCGACAAGGCTCAACTACGGCGCGGCTGGATCGCCTACCCGCAATATTGGTCGGCATCATTGTGAGAGGAACGAACCCATGAGCTGCCATCGTCCCGAGAGCACGGCCGTCGCGAGCTCCACCCCGGCCGGCCACGATCACAACACGCTCGCGCTGATGCAGCCACGGGCGCCGGAGCCGACCCCGAAAGCCCTGCGAAACGGCGCCCCGGTGAAGGCGAACAACGTGGCGCCGCAGGGCGTCTACCTGCCCAACTACAACATCCTGACGCCGCACATGCGCTCGCCGGACTACGTGCAGATGTCGACCGCGGCGGCGATCACGCTCGGTATCGTGCAGGGAAAGATGTATCGCTGCTCCTGCACGCGCTGCCTCAATCTGCTGCTCACCTATCCGGAAGGCTGCCGGGCCAACTGCGCTTACTGCGGGTTGGCGCGCCACCGCGAGGCGGAACGCGATTACGCCGACCGCAACTTCATCCGGGTCGACTGGCCGGCCGTGCCGCTCGACATCGTGATCGACATCGTCGCGCGCGACGCCGCTGCCAGCCCCTTTCATCGCATGTGCATCTCGATGATCACCCATCCGCGCTCGGACGGGGATACGGTGAGCGTGCTCAAGCGCTGGACCGATCGGATCGATCCGTCCACGATTCCGGTGTCGATCCTCTCGAACCCGACGACGATGACGCGAGGCGACGTTCAGCGGCTGCACGAGCTGGGGGCCGACATCTTCACGGTCGCACTGGATGCGGCCACGCCGGAGATCTTCGATCGCACGCGCGGCAAAGGCGTGCAGTCGCCGCACGCCTGGTCGAAGTACTGGGACATCCTGATGGATGCGCGCGACGTGTTCGGGCCGCAGAAGTTCGGCGCGCACATCATCGTCGGCATGGGCGAGACCGAGCACCAGGCGCTCACCCTGGTGCAGCGGCTGGTCGATCTCGGCGGCCACAGCCATCTGTTCTGCTTCTTTCCGGAGAAGGGCTCGCTGATGGATCACCTGCCGGCAACGCCGCGCGATCAGTGGCGGCGCGTGCAGCTGGCGCGCTATCTGATCGACTATCGCGGCGTGCGCGTCGAGCAGATGAGATTCGACGGCGAAGGGCGGGTGATCGATTTCGGAATTCCAAGAAGCGAGCTCGACCAGGTGATCGATGCGGGCGTGGCGTTCCGCACGTCCGGCTGCCCGGGCAAGTTTGCAGAGGACGTCTCCGCGTGCGACCGGCCCTACGGCGATTCTCCGCCCTCGAACATCGCGAGCTTTCCGTTCCAGCCCAACAAGACCGACATCGGAAAGATTCGCCGCCAGCTTCGCATCGTCGAGCGCAGGCATTGACCTGCCGGTCATGGCGCGGACGTTTCGTGTCATCGACACCGGGATCCGGGACGGCCGGCGCCAGATCGCATTCGATCAGGCGCTGATCGACGCGCATCGAGCGGGCAGCGTCCCCGACACGATCCGCTTCCTCCGCTTTCCGCCGACCGCGCTGATCGGGCGCCACCAGGCGTTGTCGCGCGAAGTCGATGCACAGTATTGCCAGACCCATGATGTGGGCATCGCTCGCCGGATCACCGGCGGTGGGGCGATCTATTTCGACGAGGGGCAGCTCGGATGGGAGCTGGTGTTCGACCGCAAGACCCTTGGCATCGGCACGCTCGCCGAGCTCACCCGTGAGATCTGTGAAGCGGCTGCCGCGGGCTTGAGCCGGCTCGGCGTGACCGCACGCTACCGGCCACGCAACGACATCGAAGTCGACGGCCGCAAGATCAGCGGCACCGGCGGCTTCTTCGACCAGGAGACGCTGTTCTACCAGGGGACGGTGCTGGTGGACTTGAACCCGGCCGAAATGACGGCTGCGCTCAAAGTGCCGCAAACCAAGCTCGCCAAACGCTCGCTCGATTCCGCGGCGCAACGGGTGGTGACGCTCAAAGAATTGCTCGGTGTGGCGCCCACCATCGAAGCGATCCAGCAGGCGCTGCTTGCGGGATTTGCGCAACGGCTGTGCGTCACCCCGATCCCGGGCGCCATCACCCCGCTGGAAGAAGAGCTCGCTGCGCGCTACTTCGAGGAAGAGATCGGGACGGATGCGTTCGTCGCCGAAATCGACGATCCGCCTGCCGCCGACGACGTGCGGTCGGCGAGCCACACCGGCGCGGGCGGCACGATCACCGTCTATGCACAGCTCGCCGGAGCGCAGCGCGACCGCATCGACCGGGTGTTGATCACGGGCGACTTCTTCGTTACGCCGCCCCGGACGGTCTTCGATCTGGAAGCGGCGCTGCGCCAGGTGCCGGTGGCGGAAGCCGGCGCCGTGATCGACCGCTTCTTCGAGCGGGCCGAGGTCGGCCTGCTCAGTGTTTCGCCGAGCGACTTCCGCAGCGCCGTGGAAGCAGCGGTCGGAGCCGCGCACTAGCAGGCTGATGCGCGTCGTCTCCGTCATCCAGCACACCTCGGCCGAATACCTGGGTCTGATCGAAGATCATCTCGAAGGCCGCGGCATCCGCTTCCAGTATTTCCGTCCGTTCACCGCAGGCGCCAAGCTGCCGGCGCTGGACAGCGTGCGCGACGGGCTCGTCCTGCTCGGTGGTGGACCATGGGGGAGCGCCGGCGAGCGCGACGTGCCGACGTTGGCGCAGGAGGTCAAGCTCGCGCATGCCGCGCTCATGTTCGAGAGCCCGGTGATCGGCATCGGGTTGGGCGCGCAGATCCTCGCGATCGCCGCCGGCGGCCGCTCCGAGCGCACCGCGCTCACGTTCGAGATGACGGTCGCGCGACGCGTCGACGCGCAGGCGCTCAACGGCTATCTACCCGAGGAGTACCCCGTGGCGCTCTACACGCGCGACTGGCCGGTGCCGCCTTCCTATGCGCGCGTGCTCGCGCGCGATCCGAGCGAGCGGCCGGTCCTGTGGCAGATCGGCGAGCGGGCGTTCGGCTTCGCCGGACATCCGGGCCTGAAAGTCGCGATGGTCGAAGACCTGATCATGGAGTTCGAAGAGTCACCGGCCGACTGCGGACCGGCGCTTGACCAGTTGCGCTCGGTGCAGCGTGCAATCGAAGACGCACTGGTGCCGATCATGACCGGGCTCGTGCAGCTGACCGGCTGGATGCAGAACGGCTCGCCGTCGGCTCGTTGAGTCGACGGGTCGGGGTATCAAACCGCGCCTGGCGCCGCGGGCGGCGGCAGCGTCTGGCACTCGAGGAACACCCGCGCGGTGCAGCGCGCGCAGACCGAGCGATCGAGACGCGCGAATACCCCCGCGATGGCCTGGTCGCGGCTGTGGAAGATGTTGCTCTCACCGATCTCGTGGAGATAGCCGCCGCGCCTCAGCATGCTCTCGACGGGCTGGCGCAGTGAGTAGAAGTAGAGCGCCCCGCCCGCTGCCTGCCGTTTGCGCGCCTCGCCGACCAGCGTCTCGGCGCCCGCCATGTCGATGAAATTGATGCTCTTGGCCATCACCAGCAGATGCTTCTGCTCCGGCCGCACTTCGCGCAGCGTCTCCAGGTGCGTCTCGACGTGATGGACCGCGCCGAAGTAGATCGAGCCCTCGATCCGCAGGATCTTCGCTTGCGGGCACTCCTGCAGCCCGCGATGGACTTCGGTGAATTTGCGCCCCGGGTGCGCTGGGTCGGGGATGAGGCTGCGCATCGCCGGGCGCGAGGTGCGATACAGGTACAGGATCAGCGAGGCGAACACGCCTGTCAGCACGGCGAACTCGATCGGCAGCAGCAGCGTCGCGAGGAAGGTCGTCGCGATCACCGTGACCGAAGCCTGGCTGGTGCGAATCGCCGCGCGAATGCGGTGGAAGTCGATGAGCGCCCAAGCGACAAGGAACAAAGAGCCGGCCATCGCAGCAAGCGGCAGGTATGCCGCGAGCGGCGCAAACAGCAGCACCACGGCCGCCAGCAGCAGCGCCGCGAACAGCGCGGCGAGCGGAGTGCGGGCACCCGACTCGAAGTTCGGTCCGGACCGGTTCACGGAAGCGCTGGTCGGAAAGCCCGAGAAGAAGCTCGCGGCGATGTTGCCCAGGCCCTGACCGACGAACTCCTGATCGGCATCGATGCGCTGTCCCGACTTGAGCGCGATCGCGCGGGCGATGGAGATCGACTGGGTCAGCGACACGACCGTGAGCGCGATCGCCGAGGCCGCGAGCGGCGCGAAGGTGTCGAGCGAAAATTCCGGATGCGAGAGCGGTGGCAGACTGCGCGGCAGCGCGCCGATCGTGTGGATGCCGGTCCGGTCTGCCCCGAGCCAGCGGTTCAACAGGTACGCGACCACGCTGCCGGCGAGAATCGACACGATCATGTACGGCACGCGCGGAAGCCACCGGCGCGACAGGATGGCCGCTGCCAGAGTCGCCGCCGACACCACGATCACCCATGGGCTGAGCTCACGCGCGCCTTGCTCCAGCGCCTTCAGCGTATCGGGCAGCGGCGCGCCTCTCGGCACCGCAATGCCGGTGAAGTTGCCAAGCTGGCTCACGATGATGAGGATGCCGACGCCGGCGGTGAAGCCGACGATGACGTCGTTCGAGACGAAGTTGACGAGGGCTCCCATGCGCAGCAGGCCGAGCCCGACCATCGTCACACCCGACAGCAAGGCCAGCGTGAGCGCGAGCGAGACGTACTCCGGTGACTCCGGCTGCGCGAGCGGGCTCAACGCCGCGAAGACGAACAGGGATACCGCATTGGTCGGCCCCGACACGGTATGCAGCGAGGAGCCGAATAGCGCGGAAACGGCGGTGGGGACCATCGCGCAATACAGGCCGTACTGCGGTGGCATGCCCGCAAGCGTGGCGAACGCGAGCCCCTGGGGCAGCACGAAGACCGCGCCCACAGCGCCGGCGACCAGATCCGCGCGCAACGAGCGCGCATCCACATGGCGCCCCCAGCGAAGAAAGGGAAGAAAGCGATGCTGCATCGAGGCACTACCTCCTGCCGTGCAGCGTAGCGCAGGATAAGCCGGGATCGTTGACGGCAATCAACACCAGCGACCGGCCTACGGCTTAGTTGGGCTTGGCACCATGCAGAGGCTGCAGCTCGGGGAAGCCGTACAGCGGTCGGGGCAGCGGCTTCAACAAGCGGATCCGATGCAGTTGCGGATCGGCGGTCCGATCCGGAAGCGATTGCAGATAGCGGGCGACTACCTCTGTCGCATCCAGGATCTCGCCGTTCTCGCCCCGCACCAGTCGGATGAAGGTGCCCGGCACCTTGGGGCACTCGCAGCCGTTGATGTCGTCGGGGTCGTCGGCATACCAGTAGCCGGCGTAGGCATACACCGTTTCTGGATCGAGCGGTTTGCCGTTCACCCGAATGTTCGAGACCCGGAATCCGGCGGCGCGGTACGGATCGAGGTCCATGGTGAGACCGCTGAAGCCGAACAGCCAGCCACCGGTCCAGTTCGACGGGTTGGGGTCGAGCGCGCCTTCGGCGGAGTTTTCCAGCTGGCGTTTGAGCCAGCGGCCCTGGATGCGGACCACGCCGATCTCCGGGCCGATCGGGATGAAATGGTAGAGGTCCTCCAGCTGGATCGGTCCTGGGCGTATGTGCGTCCCGTAGCGAAATCCGCGGATGGCGGCGACGTCCGCCTTGGCGATCGCGCGAAAAGCGTCCGTCAGCAGATCATGCGCCGAGCCTTCGATGACCGCGGGCATTTCGCTATCCGAGAAACCAGCTCGATTCAGTGCGATCTTCGTATTGCCCACCACCGTATCGATCGGGCGCGTCAGTCGTGCGCCGTTGAACGGATTCACGTGCTCGACGAAGGCGGGCCCGCTCACGAAGGATGCGCGCGCCTGCTTGACGGCTTCGGCGATGTCCGGGTCCTCCGGGATCGCGTCGCTGATCGTGTGCGCCGTCCAGTGCCAGCTCTCGAGCTTGCCATCGCGGATCCGCAGGTTCAGCTCGCCGAGCATGGTGCCGTCCTGGCCTTCCTCGACCACCACAGTGCCGGCGCGGGTGACCACCGGCTTGCGCGTCTCCTCGTGCATATCGGAGGACAGGATCACGTCGATGCCGGGATAGCGCTCCGCCAGGCGGATATTGTTGGCGAGCCCGAGCTCGGAGGCGACCACCAGCAGGTCGACCTTCTCGACGTTCCGCAGGAGCGGAATGAACTCGCCCAGCTCGGGCTCTCCGCGCGAGAACGCGAAGCCTCGCGTGACTGTTCTGCCCACAGCCGGCAGCCCGCGGTCGGTGGTGAGCCCGAGGACGCCGACTCTCAGATCGCCGAACTGGCGGATGAGATAGGGCGGCAGCACGCGCTGACCCGCGAGGCCGGGAAAGAACGTCTGCGGGTCGGCCTCGACCGTGACGTAGTACAGGTTCGCGGCGATCGCATTCCAGTTCGCTCTCGGGGCCTTGCCGGCGAAGAGCTCCACGAAGCGCCGGCTGCCGTACACGAAATCCCAGTTTCCGGGATTGAAGGCATCGATGCGGAAGCGGTTCAGCACGTCCACGATCGCCTGCCCGCGCGTGTACAGCACCTCGGCGGAGCCTTGAACGGTATCGCCGCCGTTGACGAGCAGCGTGTTCTTCTCTCGGGCGCGAATCTCCTGGAGCTTCGTGTACAGTCGCGCGAGACCGCCCAGCATCTGGTCGCTCTGGCCGTCTCGAAAGCCGGGCCGGGGCACCAAGTGACCGTGCAGGTCGCCCATGTGGATCAGCGTGATCTCGCCGCTGCCCGCGGCTGCGAGCTGGCCGGGACCCCAGAGCAACGCCGCGACCGATGCACAGCGCAGCAATGCCGAAATCTTGTTCATGCGTTTGGCACTCTTCGATAGGGAGATCGCAAGTCGCGACGAGTCAGGCCGAGGCGAGCAAGTAGGCGCCGAACCCGATCATCAGCACGCCGCTCGCACGCGCAATCCATTGGCCGCCCGGAAACAGCTTCTCCGCGGATACGAAGGCGGCGATCGCGGCCACCCAGATGAGATCCATCACGCCGACGACGAACAGCAGCGCCATCAGCGCCCAGCAGCAGCCCAGGCAGTAAGTGCCGTGCTCGACGCCCATCCGCAACGCTCCGACGCGCCCGTCGTACCAGTGGTTCAGAACGAAATCGAGCGGGGAGCGGCAATTTGCCAGGCAGGCGCGCTTGAGCGGGGTCCATTGATAGAGGCCGGCCGCGATCCACAGCGCACCGGCAACCAGTGCGTTGCCGGTCTTCAGCGTCGGCGACAGCAGCGCGCCGCGCTCGAGCCCCCATTGTGCGAGCGTCGCCATGAGGCTGAAGCCGCCCCACGCCAGCAGGTATCCGGTGCTGAACAGGAACGTCGGCACGAACGCCTCGCCACGCTCGCGCTTGCGCCGATTCACCGCGGCGAACAGGAGAATCATCGGGGAGGCGCTGGGCAGCATCATGCCCGTCATCATGACCCACCACATCGCGAACATCAGGGCGAAGTCGACTGCGGTCCACGGCATCGCCATCGGGCCCATCGCAGCCATGTCCGGCATGTCGGGCATCGACTCCATGCCGCCCATGCCGTTCCGCGCGAGGTGCAGCAGGTACAGCCAGGAGACAGCCGCGACCCCGATCAGGGCGAGAAGGATCGGCGCGCGATCGCGCCAGGGGAGCGGGGTGGGCGTGCTGCTGCCGGCCGGCATGGGAGCTCGCCTGCGAGTGCGGGTCGAAGGCGCTAGTTGCTCCAGTTGAACGGTGCAAAGTGGCCGTTGTTGCCCTTGCCGGCAAGATCGAGGTTCAGCCCGAAGGCATGGATGTGCGTCTGCTTCGACTTCGCCAGCGCGACCTTCCGGTTCGCCGGGTGGGCGGTGTTGTCGAGATAGATCGGCTCGCCGTTGTTGTTGCGGGAGGCGACCCCTTCGACCGCGAACTCGAGCACGCCGGGTATCGAGGCGAAGCGTTGCAGCCCGTCCATCGAAAACGCGATTGGCTTCACCTGGACGCCGCGGAAGTCGCCGACCAGGTTGTCCCGGATGCGCGCGGGCGTGCCGCCTGCCTGCCCGCTTACGATCGCGGTCAGCGCCTCACGCTGGGAGGTGTTGCCCTTTTCGTCGACGATGGCAGCGAAGATCCAATCGCCCTGCGACATGACTTTGCCGGAGCGGATGATCAGGGCGAACGAAAGGCCGTCCAGCTCGACCTCGCCATAGCTTCCACGGTCGATGCGATACACCTGCAGCGATGTGCACTGGTCATAGGTGACCGGCGCCTGCGGGTTGGTGAAGATGCACGGGCAAAGATAGTCGCAGTTGCAGCTCTCCATGTACTCGCCGCCGAGCTTCCATTTCGTCTGCGCCATTCTGCTCTCCGTGTCGTGGTGGCTGTCGCTTGCCTGCTGGACGGAAGTTTACCCAATCGGCGGAGAGGCCGGGCGATCACGGGTTGCACAAGGCGGGGCGCTGCCGGGCACACGCAGCCGTGTCGCTGCAGGTCGTGTACATGGCGTTGCCTCTTCGGCTACGACATGCGCACTGGCCAGGAGCGAGGTGGACGTGATGAGGCGGCAGGCGCGATGCCGCTCAGGGAAAGGCGGGAATGATC
Organism: Burkholderiales bacterium; assembly: GCA_035501875.1. Classification (GTDB taxonomy): domain Bacteria; phylum Pseudomonadota; class Gammaproteobacteria; order Burkholderiales; family SHXO01; genus SHXO01. The sequence goes on along the minus strand of DATJVI010000033.1, from coordinate 273,779 downwards.
GGCTCGGTGCCACGGACCTCGGCGGACGGATGATGGGACTTGATCGTCTCGGTGATCTCGTCGACTCGGGTACGCGGGACGTCCACCATCATCAGCAGTGCGCCGCGCTCGATGGCGTCCTCGAACTGCTTGAGTCGCGTACTGCCGATATTCATCCCCACCATTCCGCCCAGCCAGGCGCCGATGCCCGCGCCAGCCAGCGCACTGCCAAGAATGATCCCGCCCGCAATCACGGTCCCGCCCGGGGGCAGCGCCACCGCCACCAGACCGGCCAGAGTCCCGGCCACGCCGCCCATGGCCAGCCCGCGTTCGACGGCGGGCACAAAATCCGTCTTCTGCAAGAGCGAGGCTTCCGGCAGCTTCTCCAGCGCTGTCCCCCGCTTCGCCAGGACATGAATGTGCCGCTCCTCCACGCGGGCGAGGAGAAGCCGGTCGACGATTTTTTGGGTAGTGGTCACATCCGGCACGAGGAAATAGAGTCGCATCATCGTTTGATCCCCTTCTGGTTCACAGATCCAGCACACGCTTCCGAGCCTGAACGTCGCCAGGCTCTTCGCGCCCTGCGCCCGACAGACGGCACGCTATCATGGGCGACTTCGGACTCTTTGATTTCGATCAATCCGCCTGCACTCCCGGCGCCGGATCATCCACATCGATCTTTGGGCGTTGCAGACACGCTCGCCGCGAGCACGATCATCCTTGACCGGTGCGCCTCGGCCCGTGTTGATGGCGCCGGTGAATCCGCAGGATGAAGGTGGAAACAACCAGCGCCGCAAGGAAGATCAGTGCGCCGTAGAAGCACGGCGCGAGCAGCGGATTGGCTGTCGGCTCGCCCGCCGGGCAAGCGAACGGGGAGGGTGCGGGCTGCGGTTGCAGAAAGCGGTAGGCCTCGTAAGCGAAGTTACCCCAGGCAAAGACAGTCCCGGCGGCGAGCAGCCAGCGCAGCCCGCGCTGTCTGTTCGCTATCGCCTCCGGCGTTGAACGCAGGATCGCGATCGACCACACAAGCGCCCCGAGGAACGCGAGCGCGCCGTAGAAGCACGGCGTTGCGACGGGATTTGCCACCGTGCAACCCGATATCTTGAGAACCTGGCCCCCCGAGGCGAAAAAGCGGCGGTAGTCGAGGATCAACGTAATCCACGAGAACGCGGTGCCGAGTGCGAGCAGGGCGACCTGCACCTTCAGCAGCGCATCTTTCATCGCGTGGCCTCCCGAGGATCGGAGCTGGGGAAAAATGGTGGACCTAGAGCCGGACTAGCGTTGGATCTCGGTCAACACCGTCGGCCAGCCTCTTCGATGCCGCCTCAGCGGACCTTCACGCGAACCAGCTCCTCGCCGTCCGGATCGACTACGTGCACGGCGCATGCGATACACGGATCGAAGCTGTGGATGGTGCGCAGGATCTCGATTGGCTGCTTGGCGTCGTGCAGCCGCGTGCCCTTGAGCGCCGCCTCGTAGGCCCCGTCCTGACCGTTCGCATCGCGCGGCCCGGCATTCCAAGTGGATGGCACCACCGCCTGGTGGTTCGCGATCCGGCCATTGTCGATCACCACCCAGTGTCCGAGCGCACCGCGCGGCGCTTCGGTAAAACCGGCGCCTTTTGCGGCTTTCGGCCAGACGGAGGGATCCCACAGCTTCCCGTTGAACGTTCGCACATCGCCGCGCTTGATGTTAGCGATCAGCTCGTCATACCAGCCTTGCATGGCGTCCGCAATGATCTTGGTCTCCAAGGTGCGAGCGGCGGTGCGGCCGAGCGTGGAGTAGAGCGCGGGCAAGGGAACGTCGAGCTTCTTGAGCGCCATGCCCACCAGATCGCGTGTCTGCTGGTGTCCGCTTGCGTAGAGCATCAGCACGCGCGCGAGCGGCCCCACTTCCATCGCCTGGCCGTTCCAGCGCGGCGATTTCAGCCACGAGTACGAGGCATTCGTGTCGAGGTTGCGGTAGGGCGGATTGGGGCCCGTGTAGTGCAGCGTGGTTTCGCCCCGGTACGGATGCAGGCCTTCATCCTTGCCCACCGAGTAGTCGTACCAGGAATGCGCGACGTATTCCTTGATCTGACTGTCGGCATGCAGATCGAGCGGTTGGATGTTCGCGAGGTCGCGCCCCAGGATCACCCCGCGCGGGATCATGAGAGCGTCGATGTCGCGCATGCCCTTGGCTGGGAACTCGCCGTAGATCATGAAGTTGCCCAAACCCTCGCCGAGCGCCGCCCAGTCCTTGTAGAAGCCTGCGATCGCGAGCGTGTCGGGAACGTAGACCTCGCCGACGAACTGCTGCATGGTACGGGTGATATTCTGCACTTCCTGCAATCCGATCAGGCTCACCGCCGTGCCCGCTTCGCCGCCGCTTGCCACGGGCTGCGGGTGTGTGCTGATCGCACAGGGCACGCCGCCCACCAGGAAGTTGGGGTGAGGGTTCTTGCCGCCGAATACGGCGTGCAAACGTGCGACGTCGCGCTGCCAGACGAGCGCATCCAGATAATGTGCCACCGCCATGAGGTTGGCCTCGGGCGGCAGCTGATCAGGTCCAGCCGCGAAAAGGGCGCATCGTTCAGGATGTTCTGCTGGGCGATGAGCACCGGCTCGCGTAGCTGCTTGGTGACTTGATAGCTATGCTCGTCGACTCTGGTGAAGAAGCGAGCCAGCCGCTCGGGCGTGATGTCCTCCTCGATGCTCGCGGGGTAGATTCCGCGACGGGCGACATCGAGCGCCTGCGCGTCGAGATCGGTGGCGAAGATCTGCAGCGGGCAAGCTTTGTGCGTTGCGGCGAGCTGCTCGATGAACAGCATGGCGATGGAATAGGCTTCCTCGCCCGTCGCGCAGCCGGGCACCCATACGCGCAGCGCAGCCTCCGCCGGCCGATCGCGCAGCAGCTCGGGGATGACTTGCGCCTCCAGGACCCTGAACATCTCCGGGTCGCGGAAGAAGCTGGTGACGCTGATCAGCAGATCCTTGGTGAGCTTCTCCAGCCCCCCCTCGTCGGAGCGCAACACGGCAACGTAGTCGGCGAGCCCATCGACGTGGCGCAACCCCATGCGGCGCTGAATACGCCGCAGCAGCATGCGCTTGCGGTAGGGGCGGAAGTCCAGCCGGTTGCGCGTCCGTAGCAGGGAGAGTACCTGGGTCAAGTCGTCCGGGACGGCGGGCGACTCGGGCAGGGTGGCCGGGCCTGCGAAGAAGTGCGCTGCGTACTTGAGCAGCGCCTCAGGCATGCGCTCCGGCGCGAGCAGGTAGTCGGCCAGGCCCGTACCGATGGCCGCGCGCGGCATCTGGTCGTACTCGGCGGTCTTGGGGTCCTGAACGATCGCCATGCCGCCATTGGCCTTGATCGCTTTAAGGCCAAGACTGCCGTGCGAGCCCGTGCCGGAGAGGATGATGCAGATCGCATTCTCCTGCTGATCCTCGGCCAGCGAGCGCAGAAAGAAGTCGATGGCGGTCTGCTGCGCTCCGCGCTCGACCGGACCCGTCAGGCGCAGGCGCCCGTTGGAGACGCCGAGATACCGGTTGGGCGGAATGATATAGACCCGGTTGGCCTCGACGCTCACGCCCTCGGCGGCCTCGACGACCGGCATGCTGGTGTATTTGCCCAGCAACCCGACCATGAGGCTCTCGTGGCGCGGGTCGAGGTGCGGGACCAGCAGGAAGGCCATCCCGCTGTCCGCGGGCATCGCCTGGAAGAAGCGCTTGAACGCGTCCAGGCCGCCAGCCGAGGCGACCATGCCGACGACCGGGGTTGGCTTCTCCGTGCTGACCGGCGGTTGCATGGTCGGCGCAGGCACCGGAGCCGCGCTGACGGAAGCCTCGACCGGCTTGCGCTGCCGGTCCCGGGTGCTAGCGCCCCTGGCAGCTTTCGCTCCCTTCCCTATGTCGCCCGTCTGCCTTGAGCGCTTCGGCTTCTTTCGCGTTGCCTTGGCCATGTGGGGGCGGCTCGCGCTCAGTGGTCATCGAGGGGGACGTCCGTGGGCGTCCCTCGCGATCCTTTGATCGCCCACAGAAACGGGAGACTACTCGGAAAGGCGAGGAATCTCAAACGCCCGGTCGCTGCCGTGAGGCTATCACCCTGGCCCACGAGGCTTCGACCTGCTTCGTGATACCGTATCCGCCCAGCTTCCCGCCACAGCGCCGGACAGCCAGCCACGAGATCGTCTAGTCTCCAGGCAAGCTGCCCATGCAGGCCATCCAGCGTTATCCGGCGGGACTTGGGCGCACGCTTCTCGGAGCCGCTGTCCTGGCGGAGAAGACGCCGGCTGCACACGAGCGTTGACTTCCCATCCACCCACACGGAGGAGAACTTGCTGAAGTGGCTGTGCGACATGCTGCGGCAATACCCGGAGATCGCGATCTTCCTTACCCTCGCGGTGGGCTTCTGGGTCGGGCAGATGAAGCTGGGCAGGTTCAGCCTGGGCGTGGTGACGAGCACGCTGCTCGCCGGCGTGCTGATCGGCCAGCTCGGCATCACGATCTCGGCAAACGTGAAGTCGGTGTTCTTCCTGATGTTCCTGTTCGCCGTGGGCTACGGCGTGGGGCCGCAATTCTTCCGCGGCTTGAAGAGCGACGGCTTGCAGCAGGTGCTATTCGCAGCGCTGCTGTGCGTGTCTTGCTTGGTCAGCACATTCTTTGTCGCCAGGGTGATGGGCTACAACACCGGTCTCGCCGCCGGGCTGCTCTCCGGTGCCTGCACCATCTCCGCGGTCCTGGGCGTGGCGACCGACACGATCAATCAGCTCGGCGTGTCGGCAGAGGACAAGAAAGCTTGGATCGACGCCATGCCCGTGGCTTACGCAGTGACGTACCTCTTCGGCACTGCCGGCTCGGCCTGGATCCTGGGCACGTTAGGGCCGAGGCTTCTGCGGGTGGATCTGCCGGCGGAGTGCAAGAAACTGGAAGCGAGCATGGGCGCGAGCGAGGCCGAGCCGGGGATGATCTCGACCTATCAGCGCTTCGTGGTTCGTGCGTACCGCCTGATCGACAGCCCGTTCATCGGCAAGACGGTGGGAGAGTTCGAGCAGCGCTTCGCCGACAAACGCCTGTTCATCCTCCGGGTTCAGCACGACGGACAGGCGTTCGATAGCGAGCCGACCACGGTGCTCGCGAAAGACATGGTCGTCGTCGTGGTCGGGCGGCGTGAATTCGTGCCGGAAGCCATGCAAAGCGTGGGCGTCGAGGTGGACGAACCCAAGCTGCTCGACATCACTGCGGAGATCTTGGACGTGGTCGTGACGAACAAGGCCTTCGCGGGGAAGACCTTGCGCGAGCTCGTGGAGTCGGATCGCGAGCGGGAACTACGGGCCGTCTACTTGCGCAAAATGATCCGTGCCGGCCAGGAGATGCCGTTCACGCCGGGGACCAAGATCGACCGCGGGGACGTGCTGCAGCTTGCTGGCCCGAAGGCGGCCATAGAACGCGCAGCCGCCAAGATCGGCTACGCCGATCGCATGACCGAGAAGACCGACATGCTGTTCATGGGCTTGGGTATCGTGATCGGCGCGCTCCTCGGTGCGCTTACCATCCGTGTTGGCGGCGTGCCGTTCAGCCTGAGCACCAGCGGCGGGGCCCTGATTGCCGGATTGGTGTGCGGCTGGTTGCGCTCGGTCAACGCGACGTTCGGGCGCATCCCCGCTCCGGCGCTCTGGGTGTTCAACAACGTCGGGCTGAACACTTTCATCGCAGTGGTGGGCATCAGTGCGGGCCCGGGCTTCGTCGCCGGGCTTCAGGCAAACGGACTGGGGTTGTTCGTCTCCGGTATCGTCGTCACCACGATTCCGTTCCTGGTGATGCTCTTCTTGGGCAAGTACCTGTTCAAGATGCATCCGGGCATTCTGCTCGGCGCGTGCGCCGGCGCGCGCACGACGACTGCGGCGCTCGGAGCCATCGAGGAGGCCGCCAAGAGCAAGGTCCCGGCGCTCGGCTACACGGTCACCTACGCGGTCGGGAACACTTTGCTTATCATCTGGGGCGTGGTCATCGTGCTGTTGATGACTTAGCAGCCTGGGAGGAAATGAGATGGCTCAGCGGACCAAGAAACAGCAACTGCACCTGTCCAAGATGCGTGAGTTGGAGAAGCTCAGTCCGTTCGAGCTGAAGGACAAGCTGATCCAGCTCGCCAGCGAGCAGGCGAAGGCCAGCACCCGCCAGATGCTCAACGCGGGGCGCGGCAATCCGAACTGGATCGCCACCACTCCGCGCGAGGCGTTCTTCACGCTGGGACGGTTCGGCATCGAAGAATCCAAGCGCGTGTGGGACGAGCCCGACCTGGGCGGCATGCCGCAAAAGAAGGACATCGCCCAGCGGTTGCGCGCGTTCCTCGACCGCAACGGCAAGGAGTCGGGTGTGGCGCTGCTGCGCGCGAGCCTCGACTATGGCGTGCAGCAGCTCGGTTTCGACGCCGACGCCTTCGTGCATGAGCTCACGGATAGCATCATCGGCGACAACTATCCCGTGCCCGGGCGCATGCTGGTGCACTGCGAGCGGATCGCGCACGAGTATCTCGTGCAAGAGATGTGCGGCCGCAATCCGCCGCGCGGGCGCTACGACCTGTTCGCGGTCGAGGGCGGGACTGCGGCCATGTGCTACATCTTCGACTCGCTGGTGCTGAACCGCTTGCTCAAACCCGGTGACACGATCGCGCTGGGCACCCCGGTGTTCACGCCATATCTGGAGATGCCGCATCTGGGCCGCTACCAGTTCAAGGTCGTCCACATCGAGGCCTCCGAGTTCGCCGCCGCCGGACATCACGCCTGGCAGTACCCGGACAGCGAGATCGACAAGCTCGCGAATCCGAAGATCAAGGCGTTTTTCGTCGTCAACCCGAGCAACCCGCCGTCCGTGGCGATGCGCCCCGAAAGCGTGAAGCGGATCGTGAATCTGGTCCGGCGCAAACGCCCGGACCTCATGATCCTGACCGACGACGTGTACGGGACCTTCGTGAACGGCTTCCGCTCGCTGATGGCCGAGCTTCCGCGCAACACGATCGGCGTGTACTCCTACTCCAAGTACTTCGGCTGCACCGGCTGGCGGTTGGGCGTGGTGGCGATCCACGAGAAGAACGTCTACGACGAGATGCTGGCAAAGCTGCCGGCGACCGCGCGCCGGGCGCTCAACAAGCGCTACGGCGCGATCACGCTCCAACCGGAGAAGCTGAAGTTCATCGACCGGATGGTCGCGGACAGCCGCCAGGTCGCGCTCAATCACACGGCGGGCTTGTCGCTGCCGCAGCAAGTGCAGATGGCGCTGTTCTCTCTGTTCGCGTTGCTCGACACCGAGGACCGGTACAAGAAGCTCACGCAGTCGATCGTCAACCGCCGGCTGCGCAAGCTCGCCGCAGGGCTTCGCATCGAATGGTGGGACGATCCTCTGCGTGCGGAGTACTACGCGACGATCGATCTGCTGAACTGGGCCAAGCACGAGTACGGGCCCGAGTTCGTGAAGTTCGCGCGCAACTCTCACCCGTTCGACGTGCTCTTCGCGCTGGCCGAGCGCTATAGCACGGTGCTGCTGAACGGCAGCGGATTTGCCGGTCCCGACTGGTCCGTGCGCGTGTCGCTCGCGAACCTCGACGATGCCGCCTACGAAAAGATCGGCGACCAGCTTCGCTCTCTGCTGGACGGCGTCGTCCAGCGCTGGAAGCAGTCGCAGACGAAGCCGGCGAAGGGGAAGGTCTGATGAAGAGCTCTCTTGCACACAGGAGGATGGCGATGAAAGCAGGGAAGGTGGTCTTGGCGATCGTGTTGATGCTGTTCAGCGCCGCACCGGTGCTCGCTGCCAAACCGAAGGTGGTGATCCTTGCGACAGGAGGCACCATCGCGGGCGCGCAGGCGCAAGGGCAGGACGCGGGGTATAAGTCGGGGAGCTTCCAGGTGGAGGACCTGATCAAGGCCGTCCCGAATCTGCCCGACCTGGCCGACATCAGCGGCGAGCAGGTGGTCAACATCGGCAGCCAGGACATGAACAACGAGGTCTGGCTCAAGCTCGCAAAGCGCCTGAACGAGGTGCTGGCCCAGCACGACGTCGATGCGGTGGTCATTACACACGGTACCGACACCATGGAGGAGACCGGCTACTTCCTGAGTCTCGTCACGCACAGCGCTAAGCCGGTGGTGATGGTGGGCTCGATGCGGCCGGCAACAGCGACGGGTGCAGACGGCCCCGCTAACTTGTACAACGCGGTGGCGGCCGCCGTGCATCCCAAGGCTCGCGGGCGCGGCGTGCTGGTGTTGCTCAACGACGAAATCCATTACGCACGCGAGGTCACCAAGACCAACACCACCCAGCTCGACACGTTCAAGTCGCCGAACCGGGGGAAGGCCGGCATGGCCAATGCCGGCCGCGTCTATTGGTACGACCCGTTGGCCACCCGCTACATGCAGGCGAGCGTCTTCTCGGTGGACAAGCTGACCGAGCTGCCTCGCGTGGAGATCGTCTACGCCTACGCGAACGTGGGGCGCGACTTCATCGACGCCTGCGTAGCGCTGGGCTGCAAAGGGATTGTGCTGGCTGGGGTAGGGGATGGCAACGCCACCCAGGCCGCGGTAGCCGGACTGCGCGACGCTGTGAAGAAGGGTGTGGCGGTGGTGCGCTCGTCGCGGACCAACAGCGGCATCACCGACCGCAACGTGGAGCTCAACGACGATGAGCTCGGGACGCTGGTCGCCATGGAGCTCAACCCGCAGAAGGCGCGCGTGCTCCTCATGCTGGGGCTCACGAAGACGAGCGACGCGAAGCAGCTCCAGGAGTATTTCTACGAATATTGACCCGGCGGAACCGGACTGACCGCTGCCGTGCGAGGGGAGCGATGGGACTAGCTCGCACCCAGCATTGGTCTAGGCTGCGGCACGCGCATCGTCGCCCCTGCTGCGCCTACGGCACCGGCCCCGAGCGCAGCCTGTAGATTGTGCGGCGGGGAACGCGGGTCAGTGCATGCGAGCGCGCATCGTGGAAGGAGGATCTGACGCATGGAATGGTTCGCCAACGCGCTGCGGCACCACCCGGAGCTCGCGCTGTTCCTCGCACTGGCCATAGGGTATGCCGTAGGCAGGATCAAGATCGGCAGCTTCCAGATCGGCTCCGTCATCGGGGTGCTGGTAGCAGGAGTGCTCATCGGGCAACTGGGGATCAAGGTTGCCAGCGAGCTCAAGTACGCCTTCTTTCTGCTGTTCTTGTTCTCGATCGGGTACAAAACCGGACCGCAGTTCTTCCGTGGGTTGAAGGCCAGCGGGTTGCCGCAGGCCGGGCTAACGGTGCTGGCGTGTGGGACCGGCCTCGCCACCGCGTATGTGGTGTCCAAAGCGCTCGGCCTGGACGCAGGGACCGCAGGCGGGTTGATCGCGGGCTCGCTGACAGAATCGGCTACGGTCGGAACCGCTGGTGACGCGATCGCCAAGCTCGCAATCGAGGACTCCGCGAAGGAGTATCTCACCACGAAGATCACCGTAGCCTTTGCGGTCACCTATTTCATCGGGCTGCTGACTATCGTCTGGCTGCTGTCCTGGCTGGGCCCTAGGCTCCTGCGCGTGGACCTGGCGGCGGAATGCCGTAGCCTCGAGGAGGAGATGGGCTTGGGCGCGCGGGACGAGGGCAGCGTCTCGGCCTACTACCAGTTCATCATGCGCGCTTATGTGGTCCCCGCTGCGCTGGACGGCAAGACCATCGCGGAGCTGGAAGGCATGTTCCCCGACCATCGCGTGTTCGTCGAACGTATTCGCCAGGGTGGCAAGCTCGGCGATGGAGCGCCTTCGATGCGACTGCAGACCGGAGACCGCGTGGCGCTGTTCGGTCGGCACGAGGCGCTCGTGAACAAGAACAACCCTCTGTGGGAGCACGAAGCGGAGGATCGAGAGCTGCTCGATATCCCGACGGTCGTGGTCGACATCGTGCTCACGAGCAAAGCCATCGCCGGCAAGTCGCTGGGTGAGCTGGGCAACGCGACCGCTTCGCGAGGGGTGTTCCTGCGCACGCTCAGTCGAGCTGGGCAAGAGCTGCCTTTCACGCTGCGCACCGTGGTGGAGCGCGGAGACGTGTTCACCGTCGCCGGCGTCAAACATCATGTGGAGCGCGTGGCGCAGGAGTTCGGTTTCGCCGAATGGCCGACGGCGGCGACGGATATGGTCACGGTCGGCGCAGCGATCTTCCTGGGCGGGATGATCGGATTGCCGGCACTGGCGTTCGGTAAGCTCGAGGTCGGGCTCAGTCTTGCGGTGGGTGTGCTGCTGGGCGGACTCGTCTTCGGGTGGCTGCGCTCCGTCAACCCCCGGTTCGGGCGCATTCCTGAAGCGACGCTTTGGCTGTTCGACTCCGTTGGTTTGACCGCTTTCCTGGCGCTGGTGGGGTTGAGCGCCGGTCCCGAGTTCGTCCGCGGCCTCAGAGAGTCGGGCGTATCACTCGTCGTGGCGGGCATTCTCGTCGCGGCCATCCCGCCCATTGTCGCCATTCTGGTCGGCCGGCACCTGCTGAGAATGCATCCCGGCATCTTGCTGGGCGTTTGCGCTGGAGCGTGCACCTCCGCCCCGGGGCTTGCGGCCGTGCAGGAAGTGGCACGCAGCAAGATCCCGACCCTGGGCTACGGCGTGAGCTATGCCGTCGGCAACGTGCTGCTCGCCCTGTGGGGGTCGGTGATCGTGGTGCTCATGACGGCGACGTGAGAGAACGGAGGGATGCCGGCGCTGCGCCGTTGCCTACCGCCTCAACACCTCCTCCAACAGGTCGCTGACGCCCGTCCACAGTACCTGGATCCCGATGCAGAAGAGCAGAAACGCCGTCAACCGCAGCACGATGACCGTGCCGGTGGGCCCGATCAGCGTCGCGAGCCGGCTCGAATAACGGTACAGCACGTAGATCACCGCGCAGATCAGTATCGTCGTGAACGTTGCGGCGAGGAAGAACCAGAACAGATGGTCGGCGCCGCGCGGCCGGCTCGTGCCCAGCGCGATGGCCACGGAGATCGTTCCCGGACCCGCCGTGATCGGCATGGTCAGCGGAAAGAAGGCGATCCGGCTGGCATCCCTGCTGCTCGCGAGCTCGATGGCATTGTCACGCTGCTCCGACTCATCCTTGGCGTTGAGCATACGCCACCCGGCCAACGCGATGACGATCCCGCCCGCCACGCGCAGCACCGGCATCGAGATGCCGAGGAAACTGAGCACGTAGGCGCCGACCCACAGCGATGCGTTGAGGATGAAGAAGCTGTGGATCGCGACCCAGCGCGCGAGGTGGGCGCGCATCTCCGGCCCAAGGCGCTGCGTCGCGCCGAGGAACACGAATGCGCCGCCCAGCGGGTTGATGATGGACAGCAGCGCGGGAAAGGCGAGAAGGAAGAACTTCACGACACCAGTCTCCAGCCGTCGCCAGCCGCATACAAGGCGAGCCGGACGGCGAGTGGGCACAGGAGCGAGCAGGCTACTACGCCGATCCGCAGCGGTAAGCGAGAAAGTGCCGACACCGGCTTTCGAGCGACGTGCTGAGCGGTGCGCGACGGCGCGCAAGCATGACAGGGCGGCACGCGCGCAGGGTCGCTCATGGCTACTCCGTGGAGGTCGGGGCCATAGAATAGCGGCTTTCTTGATCCGCGATGCTCGCAGGTTACGCTCAAGATCCCTGTGCACCCCGACTCGGTGCACAAACCAGCCACGGCAGCGGAACCGATCCGAACCAAGGTTTTCTGACCTTGGTCAAGCGTGCCGTCGAGTTCGGGACTAGCATCGATCCGGATCCAGCCTCGAGGCAGCGCGGTTCAGTCGTGGCTGGCGCGCGAGCTTCGTTTCGGATCTTCAGGGCGATGAGCGATTTCAAGGCTCACAGGCAAAGAGAGCTCGACCATGCCGCCGCCTGAATCACAGGCGCTGGCCCGGCTCGCTGCCGCGTACGGGATCGAGCCGCGCTGGCACGATATCTGGGGTCGCACCCACGAGGTGCCCGTAGCGACGCTACGTGCGCTGCTCGCGGCCATGCACGTGCAGGCCGACGACGATGCGCAAGTGCAGCGCTCTCTGGACGACCGGGAGAGCGCCCCTCTGCGAGCACCGTTGCCGCCCGTGCTGGTCGTGCGCGAGGCGGCGCTGCCCGCGCAGACGGTTCTCTGGTTGCCCGAGCAATCGGATCGAGATCCGATTGCTTGGCAGCTGGTAGAAGAAAGCGGTGCACAAAGCCGCGGGATTTTCGTCGCGGGCACTTTGCCGGAAGCCGGGCGCGGGGAAGTGGAGGGGGAAACGTTCGTCGCGCGGCGCCTCACACTCGACGCGAGCCCACCTCCCGGCTACCACCGGCTGCTCCTGCGGCGCGGTGAACAGGTCCTGGCCGAGACGCTGTTGATCGTCGCACCGGATGCCTGCTACCAGCCAGAGGCGGGGCTCGAAGACGCACGTGCCTGGGGTCCGGCAGTCCAGCTCTACGCGGTGCGCTCCGCGCGAAATTGGGGGATAGGCGATTTCACGGACCTGCGCCATCTGCTTGAGCAGTGGGCGGAACGCGGTGCCGGGTTCGTGGGGCTGAACCCGCTGCACGCGCTCTTTCCGCACGACCCCAACCGCGCCAGCCCCTACAGCCCATCGAGCCGGCTCTTTCTCAACCCGCTGTATCTCGATCCCGAGCGCATCGACGGCTATCGCGAGTGCGAGCAAGCGCGCCGGTTGGTGGCCTCGCCCGAGTTCCAGACGCGGCTACGCACGCTGCGGGCTGCGGATCTGGTCGACTATCCCGGGGTGGCTGCCGCCAAGATGGCCGTGCTCGAGCTGCTCTATTCCAGCTTCCGCCAAGGCCATCTCGCTCTCGAATCTGCGCGCCAGCAGGCGTTCCGGGATTTTCAGGCGCGTGGAGGCGCGGCCTTGCGCCTGCATGGCTTGTACGAGGCGTTGCAGGAGCACTTCTTTCGGCAGGATCCAGATGCTTGGGGCTGGCCAGTCTGGCCAGCCGCGTACCGCGAGCCTGGATCCGCCGACGTGTCGCAGTTTGCCGAGACGCACCGCGAGCGCATCGAGTTCTTCGAGTGGCTGCAATGGCAGGCCGAGTGCCAGGTGCGCGAGGTCAGTGAGCGCGCGTCCGAGTTGCGAATGAGCATAGGCGTATACGGTGACCTCGCGGTGTCCATAGATCGCGGGGGCGCGGAAGCGTGGTCCAATCAGGACCTCTTCGCCGTCGAGGCCGGCGTGGGCGCACCTCCGGACGACTTCAGCTTGAACGGTCAGAACTGGGGGCTGCCGCCGCTCATTCCGGCGCGGCTGGCCGATTCGCGTTTCGCGACGTACATCGCGACGCTGCGTGCAAACATGCGCCATGCCGGGGCGCTGCGCATCGATCACGTGATGGGGTTGATGCGGTTGTTCTGGATCCCGCCGCGAGCCGGCCCGGCGCATGGCGCTTACGTGCGCTATCCGCTGGATGAGCTGCTTGGGATCCTCGCATTGGAGAGCCAGCGCAACCGGTGCCTGGTCATCGGCGAAGACCTCGGTACCGTACCCGACGAGGTGAGGCACGCGCTCTCCCGGCTGCGGGTGCTGTCCTATCGGGTGCTCTACTTCGAACGGCGCGATGGCGGCGAGTTCAAGGCACCGGATGAGTATCCCGCCGAGGCGCTGGTCGCTGCGTCTACGCACGACCTGCCCACTTTGGCCGGATTCTGGGAGGCGCGCGATCTCGCGCTGCGTGCCGAGCTGAGGCTGTTTCCCTCCGAGGAGCAGCGCGAGCGGCAAGTTCTGGAACGCGACCAGGACCGCGCGCGCCTCTTGCTCGCGCTACAGCGCGAAGGCTTGCTGCCGGCGGGCGTCACGACCGACCCCGCGTCCGCTCCGGCCATGACCCCGGAGCTGGCGCGCGCGGTGCAGGTCTACCTTGCGCGCACGCCCTGCAGGCTCGCGGTGACGCAGCTCGAGGACGTGCTGGGCCAGACGGACCAGGTCAATCTCCCGGGAACTTCGAGGAGCTACGCGAACTGGCGGCGCAAGCTCACGCTCGAGCTGGAACGCTGGCCGCAGGATGATCGCTTCGTCGAGCTTTGCAACGCGATTCGCCAGGTGCGCGGTCCCCCCGGATGAGCGGCAACTGTGCAGCGAAAGATCACGTTCCGAATCGATCGATCAGCAGCCCATGGCGCAGCCCTCGGTCGCTGACACGCAGGCTGTCTTTGCCGAGCTTTTCCATGACGGTCTTGACGATGCACGCACCCGCCAGGATGACGTCGGCCCGCTTCGGCTGCAGCCCGACGATTGTGCGCCGCTCGGCGAGCGACCGAGAGCTGTAGAGCGCGATCTGCCGCTCGATCTCGCCATGATCGATGAACGAGCCCTGGACGATTTCCGGATCGTACTTCGCGAGCCCATGCTTCACCGCTGCGATATTCGTGACGGCGCCGCCCATGCCCACCAGGACTTCCGGTGAACGCCGCGTGTCGAGCTGCGTAAGCTCGGTGGCGATCGCGTCCAATGCCGCGTGGATTTGCGCAGGCGAGACCACTCCTCCAAGGCCGTACTGCTCCGTGTAGCGGACCGCACCGACGTCGAGGCTGAAGCGCTCGTCGACTTTCGACCCGTGACCGAAAGTGAACTGGGTGCTGCCCCCGCCGGTGTCGAAGATCGCCAGTGAAGCCGCCGCAAGGCCCAGCCCGGACTCGACGGCCCGATACGCCAGCCGCGCTTCTTCCTCGCCTGAGATGACTTCGATCGAGACGCCACTGCGCTGCCGGACCGCGTCGATGAGCTGATCGCTGTTGCGTGCACTCCGCATCCCCATCGTGCCGACCGCGGCGATGCCAGCCGCCGAATGCTCCCGGGCCTCGGTCACCATCGCCGCGATGGCAGAGGCGGTGCGCGCTATGGCTTCACCGCTCAACTCGCCCGTCTTGTCCAGCCTTTCGCCCAATCGCGTGATCTCCGCGCGGTCGACGACCGTCCGCCATGTCCCGTCCTCGCGCCTTTCGCCGAGATGAAACTTGACCGAGTTCGTCCCGACGTCGATGACCGCGTAGACGGGCATTCCGAATCTCCTCAGCTCTTCATTCCGAGGAGTTGCTTGAGGCCGCGCGGATAGTTGATATTCTCGAACCGATCCAGTCCGAGCTTGCGCACGGCAGCGACCACGCGCGCGGGATCCTCGGATTCGATCGCGACCGTGCGGGTCCTGTTTCCGTCCGCCACGACCTCGGTCATCTCCGCCAGACACCCGTCGACTTCGTAGTGAGCCCGCTTCTTGTGCACGTTGACCACTCGCGTGGCTCCTCCGGGCCCTCCGAGCGCGGTGGTGAGTTGCTCGAGCGTGTACTGTGCCCCGATCGAAGGAGGCGGGACGAGTCCGAGGACGTTGAACACCTTTGTGACGTCGGCGGCGGATAAGGGGAAAGCAGCCTTCATCACGGGCCGCCACTGTTCCAGACCATTCTGGTCGACTTGCTGCAACGTCTTGATGTCCAACAGCAGGTCGCGGATCTTGGCGTTCTCGTCGGATAGCGGCGAGAGCAGGTACAGCTCATCGCTTTCCTGCACGCCGCTGGGTTTGAGCGCGGCGAGTCGCTCGTCGGACTTGCCGAAGCTCTGGGCGAAGGTTCTCCACTCCCACCGAGGGACGATCTGTTCCATCGCGACACCTGTAATCGGCTGTCCGGTTCGAGCCCGGCAGCGTCCGTTTGGGTTCCGCGCGCGGATGCTTGACCTGGGTCAAGCACGCTGCTCCAGGCCCGGGATAAGTTTAAGATCTTCATCGTTCCGATCGCAACGCCTGCGACAGGCCGGACGGGGCAGAGACTCGCACGCGCGTCGACGACATCGGGCTGCAACCGTGACGCAATCAGACTTCGATAGGATCGGGAGGCAGCGCTAGGAACCGTATCTACAGGAGACCTCAGAATGGCCAAGCCCGCAAGCTCGCATTCGCACCCACACAACCCGCTCACGAGCGAGGAGCTGCGTCTGATCGACGCTTGGTGGCGCGCCTGCAATTACCTGTCCGTCGGGATGATCTACCTCAAGGACAATCCGCTGCTCAGGGAACCCCTGAAGCCCGAGCATGTGAAGTATCGCCTGCTGGGGCACTGGGGAGCCAGCCCGGCGCTGTCGTTCGTGTGGGCGCATCTGAACCGGATCATCAAGCGCGACGGCCTGGACGTCGTCTTCATGGCCGGCCCCGGTCACGGCGCGCCCGGTGTGCTGGGCCCCAGCTACCTCGAAGGCACCTACTCCGAAATCTATCCCGACAAGAGCGAGGACGAGGAGGGGATGCAGAAGTTCTTCAAGCAGTTCTCTTTTCCCGGACATATCGGCTCGCATGTCACTCCCGAGACACCGGGCTCGATCCATGAAGGCGGCGAGCTCGGGTACAGCCTGTCGCACGCGTACGGCGCGGCGCTCGACAATCCTGACCTCATCGTTGCCTGCGTGGTCGGCGACGGCGAAGCGGAGACAGGGCCGTTGGCCACGGCCTGGCACTCCAACAAGTTCATCAACCCGGTTCGTGACGGCGCCGTGCTTCCGGTCCTGAACCTCAACGGCTACAAGATCGCGAACCCGACCATCCTTGCCCGCATCAGCCACGACGAGCTGGAGGCGTTGTTCGTAGGCTACGGCTACAAGCCCTACTTCGTCGAGGGCTCCGAGCCGAGCGAGATGCATCAGAAGATGGCCGCGACGCTCGATGCCGCGGTCGCTGAAATCCGCGCCGTTCAGAAGAAGGCCCGCGAGAGCGGCAATCCCGAGAGGCCGCGCTGGCCGATGATCGTGCTGCGCTCGCCCAAGGGCTGGACCGGACCGAAGGAAATGGGCGGACATAAGCTCGAGGGTTCGTGGCGCTCGCACCAGGTGCCGTTTGCGGATGTGCGCGACAACCCGGCCAACCTCCGGATGCTGGAGAATTGGATGCGCAGCTACAAGCCCGATGCGTTGTTCGACGCAAACGGGCGGTTGATCGCGGAGCTCAGAGCACTGGCGCCTGAGGGCCGGCGGCGCATGAGCGCGAACCCGCATGCCAACGGCGGTCTGCTGCGCAAGGAGTTGAAGCTCCCCGACTTCCGCAACTACGCGGTGGACGTGGAGCAGGCGGGGAAGGTTCTGCATGAGAACACCAAGCCGCTCGGTGAGTTCCTGCGCGATGTGATGCGCAACAACATGGCGAGCTTCC
This sequence comes from Burkholderiales bacterium, assembly GCA_035501875.1. Classification (GTDB taxonomy): domain Bacteria; phylum Pseudomonadota; class Gammaproteobacteria; order Burkholderiales; family SHXO01; genus SHXO01. The sequence goes on along the minus strand of DATJVI010000033.1, from coordinate 256,689 downwards.
GGGTGTTCGGCCCGGATGAGACCGCTTCGAACCGGCTGCAGTCCATCTACGAGGTGAGCAAGAAGACCTGGATGGCCGATCTTCTGCCGGAGGATGCCGACGGCGGCGAGCTGGCGCGCGATGGCCGGGTGATGGAAATGCTCTCCGAGCACACCCTGGTGGGATGGCTCGAGGGCTACCTGTTGAGCGGCCGCCACGGCTTTTTCCACACGTACGAAGCGTTCGCCCATGTGGTGGACTCGATGTTCAACCAGCATGCCAAGTGGCTGGACATCTGCAAGAACCACGTGCCGTGGCGTGCTTCGGTATCGTCCCAGAACATCCTGCTGTCCTCGACCGTCTGGCGGCAGGACCACAACGGGTTCTCGCATCAGGACCCGGGCTTCATCGACCTGGTGACGAACAAGAGCCCGACCGTCACTCGCATCTATCTGCCGCCGGATGCGAACACGCTCCTCGCTGTGGCCGACCAGTGTCTGCGGTCGAGGGACTGCATCAACGTCATCGTCGCAGACAAGCAGAAGCACCTGCAGTTCACCACAATCGAAGAGGCGGTCGGGCATTGCGCCAAGGGCATCGGCATCTGGGCCCGGGCGAGCAATGACGCCGGCGAAGAGCCGGATGTGGTGATGGCATCCTGTGGCGATGTGGCCACGCAGGAGGCGCTGGCCGCCACGGCCATCTTGCGCGAGCATCTGCCCGATCTGAAGCTGCGCTTTGTCAACGTCGTCGACCTGTTCAAGATGCAGCCGGCGACCGAACATCCGAATGGCTCGACGGAGCGCGAATACGACAGCCTGTTCACGCTCGACAAGCCCATCATCTTCAACTTTCACGGCTACCCCTGGCTGATCCACAAGCTCGCCTACCGCTTCCACAATCATGACAATCTGCATGTCCGAGGCTACAAGGAGAAGGGCAACATCAACACCCCGCTCGAGCTGGCGATCCTCAATCAGGTGGACCGCTTCAACTTGGTGATCGATGTGATCGACCGGGTACCCCGGCTGCAGAACAAGGCCGCGCATCTCAAGGAAAGGATGAAGAACGAGATCATCCTCAACTTGAGTTATGCACGAGAGCAGGGCACAGACCGGCCGGAGATCACCAACTGGATGTGGCCGTATTGATGCTCGGAGCAGATCCGCCGGGATTCGCCGAGCAGCCGTCACGCCAGACGCGCCGAGCCGTGCTCGCGCCGCCAGGCTACTAGAGGAAGCAGGGATGCCTTCGGAACCGACCCGCACCGGGCTTAGCGCCGAAACGCTCGCGCGCGCCGTGCTCGATAACCTCGCCTATCTGCAGGCTCGTCTGCCGGAGATCGCAACGCCTCATGACTGGTACATGGCGCTCTCCTACAGCGTGCGGGACCGGCTGCTGGCGCGATGGGTGAGTACCGTACGGGCTTACGCCGCGCGCGATGTGAAGATCGCCTGCTACCTGTCGGCGGAATTTCTGACCGGACCGCAACTGGGCAACAACCTGGTGAACCTCGGCATCGAGGAAACCGCGCGTGAGGCGATGCGCTCGCTCGGCCAGGACCTCGACCGATTGATCGCGCTGGAAGAGGAGCCGGGCCTGGGCAACGGGGGCCTCGGCCGGCTGGCGGCGTGCTACATGGATTCGCTGGCGACGCTCCAGGTGCCGGCGGTCGGGTTCGGGATCCGATACGAGTTCGGCATCTTCGACCAGGAAATCCGCGACGGTTGCCAGGTAGAGGTGACCGACAAGTGGCTACAGAAGGGCAACCCTTGGGAAATCGTTCCCACGGATGTGAGCTTCTATGTGAACTTCGGCGGTCACACCGAGGCGCAGGCCGATGTCGAGGGGCGCTATCGCGTGCGCTGGGTCCCAAGAGGAAGAGTCAAGGGCGTGCCGTACGACACCCCCGTCCTCGGGTATCGCGTGAACACTTGCAACACGCTGCGGTTGTGGAAGAGCGAGGCGGTCGAGTCCTTCGACTTCCAGGGATTCAACATCGGCGATTACTACGGTGCGGTAGAGCAGAAGGTGATCTCCGAGACGCTGTCCAAGGTGCTCTACCCGAACGACGAGCCGGAGGTCGGCAAACGCCTGCGCCTCGCGCAGCAATACTTCTTCGTCTCCTGCTCGCTGCAGAACCTGCTGCACCTGCTCGACCTGAAGGGTGAACCGCTCGCGCGCTTCCCGGACAGGTTCGCGGTTCAGCTCAACGACACTCACCCCTCGATCGCAGTGGCCGAGCTGATGCGCCTGCTGGTGGACGAGCGGCTGGTCCCGTGGGAGCAGGCCTGGGACATTACCCAGCGCACGCTCGCCTATACCAACCACACGCTGCTGCCCGAGGCGCTCGAAACCTGGGGCCTGCCATTGTTCCAGAGTTTGCTGCCGCGCCCGCTCGAGATCATCTACGAGATCAATCGCCGCTTCCTGGACGAGGTCCGGCGGCGCTATCCCGGCGACGACGCGCGCGTGGCGCGGCTGTCTCTGATCGACGAGGCCGGCGAAAAGCGCGTACGCATGGCGAACCTCGCGACCGTCGGCAGTCACACCGTCAACGGCGTCGCCGCGCTGCACTCGACGCTGCTCAAGCAGACTGTGTTGCGGGACTTCGCGGAGCTGTGGCCGGAGCGCTTCCAGAATGTCACCAATGGCGTGACTCCGCGCCGTTTCGTGGTGTTGAGCAACCCGCAGCTTGCGCGGTTGTTGACCGGCGCCGTCGGGGAGGGCTGGGTCACGGACCCGTCGCGCCTCAAGGGCCTCGAAGAGCGCGCCGGCGACGCGTCGTTCCAAGAGCAATGGCGCCGGGTAAAGTGGCAGAACAAGGATGCGCTCAGGGCGCGCATCCGCGAGCGCACCGGCGTGGTCGTCGATCCGGACGCGCTGTTCGACATCCAGGTCAAGCGCATCCACGAGTACAAGCGCCAGCACCTGAACGTGCTGCACATCGTCACGCTCTACCAGCGTCTGCGGCAGAGCCCGAAGCTGGACATCGTGCCGCGCTGCTTCGTCTTCGGTGGGAAGGCGGCACCCGGCTACTACATGGCCAAGCTCATGATCCGCCTGATCAACGGCGTGGCCGAGGCGGTGAACAACGACTCCGCGATGGGCGGACGGCTGAAGGTGGTGTTCTTCCCCGACTTCAACGTCAAGAACGCGCACGCGATCTACCCGGCCGCCGATCTATCCGAGCAGATCTCCACCGCCGGCAAGGAGGCCTCTGGCACCGGAAACATGAAGTTCATGCTGAACGGTGCGCTGACGATCGGGACGCTGGACGGTGCCAACGTCGAGATCCGGGAAGAGGTCGGTGCGGAAAACTTCTTCCTGTTCGGCTTGACTGCAGAGGAGGTGGACCGCGTCAAGCGCGAAGGCTATCGGCCCGCCGCTTACGTCGAGGCGAATGCCGAGCTGCGCCAAGCGTTGGATCTCATTGGCAGCGGCCATTTCTCACGCGGGGATCGCGAGGTGTTCCGTCCGCTCGTGGAGAACCTGCTGCATTCGGATCCCTTCCTGGTGCTAGCCGACTATGCCGGCTACGTAGCGTGCCAGGAGCGCGTGAGTGCGGCGTGGCAGGATCCAAAGCGCTGGACCCGCATGTCGATCCTGAACACGGCCCGCGCCGGCAAGTTCTCCTCGGACCGGGCGATTCGCGAGTACTGCGAAAAGATCTGGGGCGCCCGTCCGGTGCGGATTGCGCTCGACTGAAAACCCGGCCGCAAGCACGGCCCAGGGTCGCTAGGGAAAGCTCGACGATCGTTGCCCGCGTTAGAACTTCTCCGGGACGTACTTGAACGGATAGTCGAGTTCGCGGTAGCTGCCGGGCTTCTGCCGCTTCGGCAGCTTCACCTTTTCGCGCGGCGCCTCCTCGTACGGGACCTTGCTGAGGAGGTGGGTGATGAGGTTGAGCCGCGCGCGTTTCTTGTCGTCCGAATTCACCACGTACCACGGCGCCCACGCTGTGTCGGTCGCCTCGAACATCTCGTCGCGCGCCCTGGAGTAGTCGTACCAGCGGCTATACGACTTCAGGTCCATCGGCGAGAGCTTCCAGATCTTGCGCCCATCGTCGATGCGCGCCTCCAGCCGCCGGGTCTGCTCCTCCATGCTCACCTCCAGCCAGTACTTGAGCAGGATGATGCCGGATTCGATCATCATCTTCTCGAATGCCGGCACGAGCGACAGAAAGCGCTTTGCCGCTTCCTCCGAGCAAAACTCCATCACGCGCTCCACGCCCGCGCGGTTGTACCAGCTGCGATCCCAGATCACCACTTCGCCGGCCGCCGGCAGATGCGGGATGTAGCGCTGCGCGTACATCTGGGTCTTCTCGCGCTCGGTCGGCGCGGGCAGCGCCGTCACCCGGAATATGCGCGGGCTCACGCGCTCGGTGATCGCCTTGATGGTTCCGCCCTTGCCGGCGCCATCGCGGCCTTCGAACACGATGCAGACCTTCAGCCCTTTGTGGACCACCCACTGCTGCAACTTGACGAGCTCGACGTGCAGTCGCGCAAGCTCCTTCGCGTACTCCTTCCCCTTCAGCTTCTCTTTCGGCTCCGAGTTGGTCTGCTTCGCAGCCGTCTTGCTGTTGGCCGCCTTGGCTTTACCCGATTCGGTTTTCATGGTGTCATCTCCGCTTGTCCCTGTTTGCTCTCGCCGCCTCCGACCGAGCTCCGGCACGCGATCGCGGTTCATCAGCCGCACGCGACGATCTGGCCTCTTCGTATTTCTCGACCGCCACCTGCAGATTGAAGAGCATCCGCTCCCGGCCCAGGGTCTCGCCGATGCTGGCATGCTGGACGGCGGCAAGCACGTTGGGGTTGAGGGCCGCGAGCCACAGTGTAATGCCATCGCGCCGCAGGTTCTCCTCCGCTTCGGCCAGCATCTTGAGCGCCGTGTATTCGATGTCGAAGAGGGCACTGCAGTCGATCACGATGACGGCGGGCTTGGTACGCTCGATCAGTTGCCAGATCTTGTCCCCGACGCGTTGCGCGTTGGCGAAGAAGATGCGTCCTTCGGCCCGCACGATCAGCAGGCCCGGCCAGGTCTCATCGTCCGGATGCTCCGTCGAGAGCGGCCTGAATACGGATGTCCCGCGCTTGCGGCCAAGCGCGTACACGGGTGGATCGTACGCCTGATAGGCGAGCGCGAGCAGCGAGGCAATCACCGCGACGACAATCCCTTTCAGCGTGCCCAGCAAAGCCACTCCGGCGAAGGCGATCACGGCCCAGTAGAACTCCGTCCTTCGCACGCGCACGATCTCGCGAAACTCGGCGGGCCGAATCAGGCCCACTGAATACACCACCACCACGGCCGCGAGCACTGCGTTCGGCATGAGCGCGATGAGCGGCGCGAGCAGGAGCAGCGTTGCAACTGCCGCTGCCGCGGTGACGAGCTCGGCCATCTGAGTTCGCGCGCCGGCGCTGCGGTTGACCGCTGTCTGCGTCGTACCGCCGCCGGCCGGCATGGCGCCGAGGAAGCCGCCGGCTACGTTGGCCATGCCGATCGCCAGCAGCTCTTGATTGGGCAGCGGACGCGGTTCCCCCGGCTTCGCGAACGCGCGCGCGGCGGCGATGCTCTCGGTGAAACTCATCAGCGCAATACCCAGCGCTCCAGGCCACATCTGTGCGGCGAGGTCGAGCCGAGGCCAGGCCCAGGTAGGAAGCTCGCGCGGAAGGTTGCCAACGGTCTCCACGCCCACATGCGATAAGCCGAGCAGGCCCGAGGCCGCAATGCCCACTGCGACCGCGATCAACGGAGCAGGGGCCCGTGGCAGGAAGCGCTCCAACCCAAACAGCAACACGAGGGTCACCAGTGCCAGCACCACGGTCGCCAGCGAGGCTTGGGGCAAGTGGTGAACCATCGCCAGGATATCTCTGAAGAACCCGGTCTTCTGAATATGGAACCCGAGCAGCCTAGGGACCTGGTCCACGACGATCACCAGTCCGATGCCGGACTTGAAGCCGGCCAACACGGGATCCGAGATGAAGTTGGCGACGAAGCCGAGCCTCAGCACCGAGGCGAGCACCAGCATCGCGCCCACGAGTACCGCCAAGGTTGCGCCCGCCATCGCGAGCTCCGCGGACCCGCCATCCGGGACCGCCTCAGCGAGCTCTGCGGCCGCCAGGATGGCGAGCGTGGTGGTGGTGCTGACGCTGAGCGGACGCGAGGTGCCGAGCAGCGCGTACACCACCATCGGCACGAACACGGTATACAGCCCGACCTGTACCGGAAGGCCCGCGATCGTGGCGAACGCCATCGCCTTGGGGATGACCACGGCGGCCGCGATCAACCCCGCGGTCACATCCGCGCGCAGCCACCGCCCAGGGTAGCTGCGCAGCCACGTTAAGCCGGGGATGAGGCCCGGATGATTGCTTTCGTTGCGCAATGATGAAAGACTCCGAAATCACTCCGAGCCTACCCGACCGGATCTCCTTCCGGCTGACCTAGATCAAACCAGCCGTAGGCGAACCTACTTACAGTTTGCCGTGAAATCGCGGCCCTTGCAGCGCCGCGACCCTGTTTTATCCTTTTATCTGCGAAGAGGGGCCATGACCGTCGAAGACACACGCCTGCAAGAGGCTCGGGAGCAGCAGGTTCCCTGGAAGAAGTGGGGACCGTATTTGAGCGAGCGCCAGTGGGGCACCGTGCGCGAAGACTACAGCGACTCGGGCAATGCATGGGACTATTTCACCCATGACCAGGCCCGTTCGCGCGCGTACCGCTGGGGAGAGGACGGGCTGGGTGGGATCTCCGATGACCGGCAGCTGCTCTGCTTCGCGCTCGCGTTGTGGAACGGCCAGGACCCGATCCTCAAGGAGCGGCTCTTCGGCCTCACCAACAGCGAGGGAAACCATGGCGAGGACGTCAAGGAGTACTACTTCTACCTCGATTCGACACCGACGCACTCGTACATGAAGTATCTGTACAAGTATCCCCAGGCAGCCTATCCGTACGACGATCTCGTCGCTACGAACCGGCAGCGTAGCCGGAACGAGCTCGAGTACGAGCTGCTGGATACAGGCGTGTTCGATCAGGATCGCTATTTCGACGTGTTCGTGGAGTATGCCAAAGTCTCGCCGGAGGACATCCTCATCCAGATCAGCGTGCACAACCGCGGACCGGCGCTGGCGACGCTGCACGTGCTCCCCACGTTGTGGTTTCGCAACCTGTGGTCGTGGGGCGGAAATCCCCCTCGACCCGTGCTCCGCGATGCCTCTGTGGCCGATGCAGGCAGCATGATTGCGGCCTCGCACCCGGAGTTGGGGGAGCGGTTCTTCTACGCCGACGGCGCGCCTACGCTGCTCTTCACCGAGAACGAAACGAACAGTGACCGTCTCTTGCAAGTTCCCAACCGCACTCCCTATGTGAAGGACGGGATCAACAACTATGTCGTCCACGGCCATCAGGACGCGGTGAGCCCCGAAAAGACGGGAACGAAGGCCTCCGCGCACTATCGGCTGACGGTGGGAGCGGGCGAGTGCCGGATCTTGCGCTTGCGACTGAGCGATCAGGCACCAGGTACGCTTGCCAAGTCGCGCGATGCGCGAGGCGGTCCGTTCGGGGGTTTCGAGGACGTGGTGAAAGCGCGCCGTCAAGAGGCCGACGAGTTCTACGCCTCGATCATCCCCGCTGCGCTGAGAGGGGACGCGGCAGGCGTGATGCGCCAGGCGCTGGCCGGAATGCTGTGGTCGAAGCAGTTCTACTACTATGACGTCGACAAATGGCTCGAAGAGCGCGGAGCGAACCCGTACAAGCGCAAGCAGCGTGCAGCGCCCCGGAACGAGCACTGGCACCACATGTACAACGCCGACATCCTGTCGATGCCCGACAAGTGGGAGTATCCGTGGTATGCAGCGTGGGATCTGGCCTTTCACGTACTCGCGCTCACGCTGGTGGATGAGGGGTTCGGCAAGCAGCAGCTGGACCTGATGCTCAAAGGGCAATATCTGCACCCCAGCGGGCAGATCCCCGCCTACGAGTGGAACTTCGGCGATGTCAATCCACCCGTGCACGCCTGGGCCACCATCTTCACCTACCGCCTCGAGCAGCTGCGCCGCGGCCAAGGCGACGTCGAGTGGCTCGAACGCTGTTTCCACAAGCTACTGCTCAACTTCACCTGGTGGGTGAACCGCAAGGACCGCTCCGGCAACAACGTGTTCGAGGGCGGGTTCCTTGGGCTGGACAACATCGGCGTCTTCGACCGCAGCGCACCGCTGCCCACCGGAGGATATCTGGAACAGGCGGATGGCACGGCTTGGATGGCGCTGTTCTGCCAGAACATGCTCGAGATCGGCGTACAGCTCACGATGCAAAGGCCCGCCTATGCGGAGATGACCCTCAAGTTCGTCGAGCACTTCCTCTACATCGCTTCATCCATGATGCACGCCGGCGAGGATGTCGGGATGTGGGACGAGGAGGACGGGTTCTTCTACGATGTGTTGCGCTTGCCCGACGGCACGGCCCAGCGCCTGAAGGTGCGCTCCATGGTCGGCCTGCTTCCGCTTTGCGCGGTCACTGTGTTCGAAGGACAGCTGATCAAGCAGCATCCGGAACTGCTCGAACCTCTGCGCCGATTCCTCACCGCTCGCTCGGAGCTCACAGCCAACATCCACGACCCGGCCAAGCGCGGTCGCGGAGACCGCTTGCTCGCCTCGATCTTGAACGAAACCAAGCTCCGGCGCGTGCTGGCGAAAATGCTCGACGAGAACGAGTTCCTGAGCCCCTACGGGATCCGCGCGCTCTCGCGCTTCCATGCAGAGCATCCCTACGTCTTCCGCGTCGGGGATCAGGAATATCGAGTGTCGTATCTCCCGGCGGAATCCGACACCGGGATGTTCGGTGGCAACTCCAACTGGCGCGGTCCGATCTGGATGCCCGTCAATGCTCTGATCATCCGCGCGCTGCTGCAGTATCACACCTATTACGGGAACGACTTCACCGTCGAGTGTCCCACGGGCTCCGGGCGGCAGATGACGTTGTACCAGGTCGCCGAGGAGATCGGCCGCAGGTTGACGAGCATCTTCCTGCGCGACGAGACGGGGAAACGCCCCGTGTTCGGCGCCTCCCGCAAGTTCCAGGAGGACCCGCACTGGGGCGACTACGTCCTGTTCTACGAATACTTCCATGGCGACAACGGCGCCGGCCTGGGAGCGAGCCATCAGACAGGCTGGACCGGGATCGTCGCCCGGATCATGCACCTGTTCGCGACCAGCATGGGCGATCAGTTCCTGGAACTCGGGAAACTGGCCGCCGTGACGGAGGTAGAGCCGACACGCGGCGGCCGAGCGCGGAGCACGGCTGTGGGCCGCGGCGTCTGAAGTGGGCGAACCGCTCTACCCGTCGCTCTATCAGATCAACACCCGCGTCTGGCTCACGGAGCTCGCGCAGTCCCTGGGCAGGCCAGCCACGCTGGACGATATCCCGGAGGGCGAGCTGGACCGTCTCGCCGGTCACGGGTTCGACTGGATCTGGCTGCTGAGCGTGTGGCAAACGGGGCTGGCCGGGCAGCGCATTTCACGCGCGAATGTCGAATGGCGAAGGGAATTCCAGGAGACGCTGCCGGACTTGCGCGAGGAGGACATTGCAGGCTCCGGCTTCGCGATCACGGGCTACACCGTCCATTCAGCTCTGGGAGGCGATGCGGCGTTGGCGCGCCTGCGCGCGAAACTGCGACAACGTGGCCTACGGCTGATGCTCGATTTCGTTCCCAACCACATGGCTACCGACCACCCGTGGGTCGAGCAACATCCGGACTATTTCGTCCATGGCAGCGAGATCGATCTGGCGCGGGCGCCCAAAAACTACACTCGTGTGAGCACGTCGGGCGGATCTCTGCTGCTCGCCTACGGACGCGATCCGTACTTCCCAGGATGGCCCGACACGCTGCAGCTCGACTATGCCAACCCGGCCACACAGGCGGCGATGATCGGCGAGTTGCGCAAGATCGCCGGGCAGTGCGACGGGGTGCGCTGTGACATGGCCATGCTCGTCTTGCCCGAGGTCTTCGAGCGCACGTGGGGCAGGCTGCCCGAGCCCTTTTGGCCGAAAGCGCTCGCGGCCGTGCGGCAACAGCATCCGCAGTTCTTGTTCCTCGCCGAAGTTTATTGGGACCTGGAATGGACGATGCAGCAGCAGGGTTTCGACTACGCCTACGACAAGAGGTTGTACGACCGGCTACGCGAGGGGCATGCGCGTGCCGTGCGGGAGCATCTCCTAGCCGGGCTCGACTACCAGAGCCGCTTGGCACGCTTTCTCGAAAATCACGACGAGCCCCGGGCGGCGGCCACTTTCGCGCCGGGTGCGCATGAAGCGGCGGCTGTGGTCACCTATCTGGCGCCAGGCCTGCGCTTCTTTCATCAGGGCCAGTTCGAGGGGCGCGTGAAGCGGATCTCGCCACATCTCGTCCGCGCACCGGCCGAACCGGTGAACACCAGCATCCGGCGATTCTATGCATCGCTGCTAGAGCTGTTGCGCCATCCCGTCGTGCGGCGAGGAGAATGGCATTTGCTGGAATGCGCTCCCGCTTGGGATGGCAACCCATCCTGCGAAGCCCTGATCGCGTATGCCTGGGTCGATGACGGCGGCAACCGGCTGATCGTCGGCGTGAACGATGCGGATCATCGCAGTCAGGGTTACGTCCGACTGCCGTTCGCCGACCTCGCCGGCAAGCGATGGCGCTTGCGCGATCTGCTTGGCACCGCTCAGTACGATCGCGACGGAGATGACCTGCAATCCCGCGGGCTCTACCTCGATCTGCCTCCCTGGCAGCATCACGTCTTCGAGATGGCAGCTATGTCGCGTGCGACGTGACGGCACTATTCCGCCTCGAGTTGATCTTTCCACTCGCCGCGGTGACGGTCTTCTCCGTGATGCTGTCGCTGGGGCTGCTGCTCGAGCGTGAGCGAATCGTCAAGGCGCTACAGCGGCGCGTAATACTCGCGGCGGTTCTGTTCGCGGTGGTCGTACCTGTGCCGATCTTGGCGGTCGTCATCGTGAAGCTGTTCGGGCTGCGTGGCGCTGTGGCCGCTGGCATCATTCTGATGGCGATTTCCCCCGGCGCACCGGTCGCGCTCCGGCGCGCGCTCCAAGCGGGTGCAGGGCCGGAGTTTGCCCCGACGCTCCATCTTGCGATCGTGATCTTCGCCGTCGTCACCGTTCCGGTCAGCGTTGCGATCATGAGTTGGATATTTTCTGTGCGGTTCGCGATTTCCCCGCTCGATGTCGCCCGGCAGGTCTTCTTCGCTCAGTTGTTGCCGTTGGGCCTCGGCGCAGCGCTGCGCGCCTGGCGACCTACGGTAGCGGCGCGTCTCGAGCCGCGGCTCGCGATGATCTCCAACGTGATGCTGCTCGCACTGATCGTCTTGTGCGTCGTCGTGCTCGGCCCCAGGATCGTCGCGCTCGGATGGGCGCCCTTCGCCGCCGGCGTAGGACTGACGCTCTGCGCACTCGTCGCCGGCGCCCTTGTCGCTGGCCGCGACGCCTCGGTTTGGCCCGCCGCGGCGGTTGCGGCGGCGATGCGCAACCCCGGTCTTGCCCTTCTGATCGCCACGCGCAACGCGGCGCCGCCAGACGTCACGGCTTCAGTCTTCGGTTACGCGCTCGGGCTGGCGGGGGTGATCTTCGCCTTCCTGGCATGGCGGCGATGGCGTCCTGGTACGCCGATGCGGGAACCGGAAGGCGGGTAGCGGCTGCCTCTGGCAGAACGCGATCGGGTCATTCGCGCCTCGACAAGCTGGGGATCCGGTCGGTACGATGAGCGCTGCATTCGGCTTGGAGGAATCGATCGATGCGTATCGTTATCGGAAATCTTCCTGATGACGTCTCGGAGGAGGGGATTCGGAGCGCACTGAGCCCGTTCGCGCCGGTGGAGAAGATCAAGCTCGTCAAGGAGAGCGGTACGCCTTCGGCGCTGATCGAGATGGAGATGACGCGTGCGCAGGCCGAAGCGCTGGCCAAGCGTATCCAGGGACGCGTCTTCCAAGGCCGGGAGCTGCGTGCCTGGGTCCCGGTCATGGATTGGTGAGCGCGGGTTCACGTCGCAGACTTCGTGTGCGATGCCCACCGCGCTTTGTTCGGTATGCCGCCGGTCGTCCGGCCGTTCTGCGCGTGAGTGAGATCGGCCTGGCCGGGTTTCTTGACAGGAGCGAGGCATGGCCATTTCGCTTCTCGAACGCGTAGCGGCCGCCCTGTTCGGCGGCGCCGAGTCGTCTGCGGATGAGGCCGCAGAGCGTCAGCTCATCGCCGACTCGATCGAGGCCGTGGTGGAGGCAGTCGAGCCGCGCGTGCGGCTCAATACCCGCTACCGGGAGAAGCTGGAAGGGTGCATACGCAAGACCATTGCGCATCTGCGCTCCATCGGACGTCAGCCGCTCGAACCGCTGCTTCTCTCACGAGCGGCATGGAACGAAGACCCGCGCCTGAATGCCTTCTTCGCCACCGCGGACGATGTGCCCGCGTGCCTGGGGCGCAGCACGGAGCTCAGGACGTTCTTCGAGGATCCAGCTAACCGGGACGTCGCGGAAGCCTACGCCCTGCTCGGGATGAAAAAAGAGGAGCGCACGGTGCTCGCCCCGCAGCTCGTCGGCAACGAAGTGAGGCACGATGTGCCGCAGGTCACGGTGAGCTTCTCCGGACATCGACTGGTTGCGCCTGCCCCCACGCTCGCCGCGACGCGTCTCGAGGTCGGACGGCGCGCCATCGAGCGCCTCGCACAGGTCGCGCTATCGCGCATCATCACGCTCGACATGAAAGCCACCGAGCTGCAGGAGCACAAGGCGTATCTCGGCGCGCGACTGCGCGTGCTCAACCTCGCGCGCGACGGAGTCGAGGGGATCGTGAAGGACCCGGCGCTGATCGCGGAGGAGATCAAGGCCGTCGAGCGGGAGTTGAAGGAGACGGTCGACAGCTACATCGAAGCCAAAGCCAGCCTGGCGACGCTGGATGGGTATATCCAGCGCATCGACGAGGTGTTCTCCCATCCCGAGCAGCACATCACGCTCACCCATACTCCGCTGCGGCTGAGCCGGATGGGCATCAAGGTGGACGAGGGCAGCACCGAGGCGGTCAACGAGCTGGTCGTCCCCGAGCTCTCCATTGGCGATGGCCTGCAAGCCGCGATCGCGATCGCCCGCTGCCCGCGCAGCGAACTCCCCCCCAAGGAGGACCTGATCGCGAAGGCAGAGCGCTATCTGTAGCGTCCGCTGTTCGTGACGCCAGCCAACCATGGGCTGACCACGATGTCTCCACGAATCTGCCGGGCAGGGAGTTCTGCCGGCGTCCGACCCCTTCCGCGTCACGCGCCGTTCGGGCGCAGCGCTGCCCAGCACGCGATCGTCTCCGCCAAGGCATCTCTCCGCGCGAGCGTCACCACGTAGCCGTCGCACCACCTGATCTGTCCTGAGTCAGTTGGAATGAAACTTGCAACCGCTGCGACCGCTACGGAGATGCCTATGGCCAAGCAACCTACTGACGACGCCGCTCAGAAACCCCCCGAACCGCAGGTCAAAGTCCGCTGGAAGTCCGACGCTCTAAAGAGCAGCTACGCCAACTTCTGCAACGCGACGAGCACGCGGGAGGAGGTGGTGCTGAACTTCGGAGTGAACCACAACTGGGAACGTGCGCCCCAGGACATGGAGATCGAGCTGGAGCATCGGATCGTGCTCTCGCCGTTCGCGGCGAAGCGGCTGAACCAGCTGCTGTCCAAGCTCATCGCCGAATACGAAAACCGGTACGGCGAGTTGAAGTAGTGCGCCCGGCGGGCCGTGCGAACCGGCTCGTCAGGTCTCGCCCATAACGGGGTACGCGGCGTCCGAGCTGTCACCTCTGCGCGCCTTGCTTCGCTCACCGAGTTCCGCTCGGGATCCCGGGTTCGTTCAGCTGCGAGTCAAAGCCTGTCTGGTTTGCTAGCCCCGCTTGGGGGGACGGCGGGCGGGGAAGGTGGCTGGGCGCCGCCCGGCGCCGATGTGCCCCGTTCCGCTCGAATGGCCAGCTTAACTTTCCGCGGTTCGCTGCCCTGGCGGTTGTCGAGCACGAGGAAGTAAGTTCCTGCGGCGGGAATGATCACGCTGAACGAAGAGCGGTGATCGACCGACCCGACAAAAACAGGGTCTAGCGCCTTCGGAAAGTGCAGCGCGTCCTGCTCGTTGAGCAGGCTGACCACGACCTGCCCAGTGGGCTGCACCACCACCTCCATGACCACGTCCTTCGGGAGGTTGGGCATCTTCAGCCTTCGATACTGACCGCCTGGAATCTCGACCGAGGTGGCGAACTCGGCCGCTTGGGGTCCGCGCTCGAGACTTAATGGCGCCGCTGCGAACAGCACCCAGGTAAGGAGTGCCGCGTTGGCAGCGCGCCAGATGTGCCAACGACGGCGTATCGCAAGATCGGCAGTATGCATCGAGGCCCGCCAGATGGATGTGATTCGGGTCGACGAGCTCTCCTCGCTCGCCGGAGGTCCAGCCTGCCGCGCCGGTCATGCCTGCCGGTCTGAAACCGATGCGGCAAGGAGTGTCCGCGACGCTGCCTTGGGGGTCACTTAGCCACAGCCGGCCATGCTTGCAACAAGCCGTGGTGCGTAACGCCACCGCTACGGTTAGCGGTTCGCGCGTCGCAATCTTGAGGACCCGTTCGCGTCGCTCAAGGAACCGTCGTCTGCAACAGGGCCGGGTCCACGACCTCACGCGCACAGGGCCGATCCAAAGGAAAGCCGCAACCAGAGGCGCGCTCCGTACCGTGGCAGCGCCAAGGCGCTGTTTTGCCGTATGCTTGTGCGGGAGTCCGATGCGCGCCCGGATGGTGGAACAGGTAGACACAAGGGACTTAAAATCCCTTGGCCGTAAGGCCGTGCCGGTTCGAGTCCGGCTCCGGGCACAATGGAGAACAAACAGATAGGTAGTATCAAGCCGATTGTCGTTACATCGCTTGCATCAAGTGGCACACGCCTGGTGCACTCACGCTCCGCCATGTACGCCAGATCGTCGCGAGAGTGTGGATGGCCAAGGCAAATGGCATACAGGAGCGCGAGGACGGTGATGGGTCAATGAGCTACCGTGCGCAGTTTCGCGCTTGCGGACTCCCGGGTACAAACCGGAGGTTCGCCCGCAAGACTGACGCGAAGGAGTGCGTCGAGAACACCAAGACCGCGATCCTTGGACACAGGCGCACCTGTCTTCCCGCTGTCGCAGCACGCCGTTTTCCCCACCTTCGGGAAGGCGTGCAGTGGCGCTGAGCTGGAGACTCTCAAGTCTCGTGACGTGCGCCCTGAGGCAACATCCCGGATCTGTGAGCAGCTTGCCGACCTGCGAAACGATGTGGTTACGCCGCACAAGACGCCGGCCATGCGGATCCACTATTACCAGCCGAAAGCGGGGGACTTGCCGCGCAAGCTGGCCCGACGATTCTTATATCACCCTTATCACCCTACGACGGTGTGTTCGCAGACCAAGGAGGAGTTCGAATGAAGACACAAGCAGGCAATGTTGCGATTCGCTCTCTTAGCGTTTTGGTCTTGGCGCTCGTATCCTGTGCGTGCTTGGCTCAAACCTGCCAGGACCCGATACCGCCGGATCTAAGTAACGCAGGTATGGTTGCTTGCTTGAGCGAGCTTCAGGGGCGGCTGCGTGCGGAGATCGACACGGTGAATGCCTTGCAGTCTCAGGTGAACCAGATACAAACGAGGCTCATGAGCGCGCCCAACGGGGCGTGGCAAACGGAGCAGAATTTCGGTGGTGGTCTCAATGCCGTAGGAAAGACCAGTCAATGTCCAGCTGGTCAGGTTATGGTTGGTCTTCAGATTGTCACAGGCGGCACTTGCCATAGCCAGTGCGATCCCGATGGGCGGCCAATTCACACGTTTCGAGTCCTCTGCGCGCCGCGCTATTGAGTGCCTTCTCTTGTCGGGTCTCGCGCCGTGATCAAGGTGCGTCCGCCTTCGCCCATTCCCAGCGAGACAGCAGCGATCCCCGGCTTGCCCCCGGGGCCGGATATCGCAGCCGGGGGGCCCCGCTCAGGACCCGGTGCGTAGGAGCTTCTGGAGCACGCCTGCCCCGCAGTGCTCCTCGTAGCGCTCGAGACAGTGGAACATCAAGTCCGGGCTGTGATAGAGGTGCGCGAGCACCGCCAGCTTGAGCAGCTTCTGCGGGGCGAGCTGGTCGAGCTTCCGCACGTTGCGAACGAACATCGCATCGGACCACATGTGCTGAACGGCGTAGTTGGGGTCGTTATTCACCAGCGTCGGCTTCAGGGCGCGGCCGGCCATGCCCAGGAGCTTGTGGAACATCAGGTCGTGGCCATCGAGGAAGCGGCAGACGTCGCCGAACAGCGGCTGATCGACATACAGCGGCACGAATTCGACTTCGCTCACGATGGCGACCACGCCGCGCAGCGCCGTTACGGCGCCAGCGAACACGTCGAGTTCCGCGCCCTGGACGTCGATCTTGATGAAGTCCACGTCGGTCACGCCGTTGTCGGCGACGAAGCGGTCCAGGCTGACGGTCTGCACCGACCCGACGGATTTGAGCATCGCCACCTCGAGGTTCACGTAGCGCTCGAGCAGCGGCTCGTTGGGCTGGTAGAGCGAGGTGCACATCGGATGCCTCGTCTCATAGAGCTTCCGCGTCTCCTCGGCCTTGCCGAGCGCGACTGGATAAAAGCGTATCCCGTGGCGGGCCTTACGGTTGAGCTCCGCGCAGAGCTGCTTGTCGAGCTCGAAGGCGATGACGCGGGACCCGGGGAATGCATCGAGCAGCTGATGCGCGGGCTCGGTCTGCCCTTCCAGCGGCAAGGCGCCGATCTCCAGCGTGGTGAAGGCGAGCTGCGGCTGCGCCTCGAGGGCGACGCGGGATAACTGGGCGAGCGTGAACATTTCGCGAGAGTCAGAGTGCGTGACGGTCCGCCTGCGACGCAAGCGGGGCTCTCACAACCCTTAGGATAACGGCAGGATCGGCCGCCGCCTTGATACGACCCGGACGCCGGGCACGCCCAAACGCCGAACTGCAGGCGCTGGCAGGAGGCAACCCGACCAACGCACTGGTTCTCGCTGAACCCAGCCGTGGGGGTCACGTGGTCCGTCGCAGGGCAGGGCGACGATCTGCAGACGGCGCAGCGGGTCGATGTCGGCACGCAACCTATCGGCCAGCGGGATGTTTTGGCCGGCATCGAGGATTCCGAACGCGCTGGCCTGGAGCGGCTGCCACGCAACCCTACCGCTCCGTACGAAACGTAATCTCGTGGGCGCGAACCTGTGACCGATCCACGGCATTGTGGCTTGTTGTCTGATTCCCACTTAAAATTCCCTGGCCGCAACGGGACGCCGGTACGAGCCTGGCTGTTGGCGCCTTACTCCAGGGAATGGCGCGTCGGCGCGAGCGGCAGGCAAGGTTTGGGACAGGCCCCGACACCCCGCCGCCGACGAGGCCATAGCACGGTCGCAAGCGGGAGGTGTGCTGGCGGCCTGCTGGACGGGGTGGCTTTCACCGACGCGGGAATGGTTGCGGCCGCGCAAGCGGTGAGCTTTCATACGCAGCGTGAAGGTCTGTGGAATCGATCTCGAGCGATGGGAGGAGGTTCATGAAGGTAGCTGCCGCGATCGCGGAAATTCTCAAGCGCGAAGGCATCGAGTTTTTGATCGGCTATCCGGTCAACCCGATCATCGAGGCGGCGGCCGAAGCCGATATCCGCACGATCATCGTTCGGCAGGAGCGCACGGGACTGCACATGTGCGACGCAGTCAGCAAGATCTCGTCGGGCGAGCGCGTCGGCGTGTTCGCGATGCAACACGGGCCGGGCACGGAAAACGCTTTCGGTGGCGTCGCGCAGTCGTGGGGCGATTCGGTGCCGGTCGTCGTGTTACCAGCGGGCTATCCGCGCAACATCAACAACGTCCAACCCAATTTCAACGCGTTCCTGAATTACCAGCACGTCACCAAATGGATCGAGCAGGTGATGTTGGCTGACGTCACCCCGGAAGCCATGCGGCGCGCCTTCACCCAGGCCAAGAACGGGCGCCCCGGGCCGGTGCTGATCGAGTTCCCCGTCGATGTGTTGCGAGAGGAGATGACGCAGCCGCTCGACTACGTGCGCACGCCGCGGCTCAGATCCGCTCCCGATTCGCGTTCGATGTCCGAGATCGCGGCCGCGCTCGTTGCGGCCGAGCGCCCTGTGATTTACGCCGGGCAGGGCGTGCACTACGCCAAGGCGTGGAAGCAGCTACAAGCGCTCGCGGAGCTGCTCGAGGCGCCGGTCGCGACCAGCCTGGGAGGCAAGAGCGCCTTCCCGGAAACGCACCCGTTGTCGCTCGGTTCGGGCGGTGTCGCGATCTCCAAGATGCTCCACCACTCCCTGCAGAATGCCGACCTCGTGCTGGGGATCGGCTGCAGCTTCACGCGCACGAACTTCGCCGTGCCCATGCCCAAGGGGAAACGGATTGCTCACGTCACGCTCGATGCAAAGGACATCAACAAGGACGTGCCGGCGGAGCTGGCGGCCGTCGGCGACGCCGGCCTTGCTCTGGATGCGCTGTACGAGGAGGTGAAGGACCGGTTGCGCGGCCGGCCGCGGGGGCGGTTGGCAGCCGTGACGCGGGAAATCCGCGGGATCAAGGACGAGTGGATGGCACAGTGGATGCCGCGCCTGACCGCCAATTCGACGCCGCTCTCGCCATACCGCGTGATCTGGGATCTGCTGCACACGGTCGACGTTGCCAACACGATCATCACCCATGATGCCGGTAGCCCGCGCGACCAGATCTCCCCGTTTTGGGAAACGCAAGCGCCGCTCAGCTATATCGGCTGGGGGAAGACGACACAGCTGGGCTACGGTCTTGGGCTGGCCATGGGTGCAAAGTTGGCTGCACCCGACAAGCTCTGCATCAACGTCTGGGGCGACGCCGCGATCGGCTTCACCGGCATGGATTTCGAGACAGCGGTTCGCGAGCGCATTCCCATTCTCTCGATCCTGCTCAACAACTTTTCCATGGCGATCGAGTTGAAGGTGATGAAGGTTGCCACCGAGAAGTATCGCTCGACGGATATCAGCGGGAACTATGCAGAGTTCGCTCGCGCACTCGGGGGTTACGGAGAGCGTGTTACCGAGCCGCAAGCGATCGTGCCTGCCATCAAGCGCGGGATCGAGAAGACGCGCGAAGGCACGCCGGCTCTGCTCGAATTCATCACCGAGAAGGCGGTGGACTTCTCGCGCTTCACGTAGGCTGGCGGCATCGGCGAGCCACGCCCCAGCCGGTAGGGTGAAAGCATCAGCGGCACCAGCGGAGAGGCCACTCCGCTCCGCTCGCCGTGAAGGCCAGGCACGAGCCACACCGCTCTTCGCTCGCGCTATTCCGCCGTCCTAACCCTCGAAAGCGAGAGGTTCAGCGCAACCGTGCCGACCGATGGTCGGCACCGCGAGTCCGGGCTGGTCGCCATGACTGGACCAAAGCCCGCAAGGGATCAAACGCCCCGCTTCGCTTTAGGACGCCATCATGCAGCGGAGCGGCGGATCCGCGTTCGTCGAGATTTCCCCATCGGCGGACGGCCTTCGGCGTTGCGATGGCACAATTCCTCAGCATTCATCAAGAGTTGTTCCACCGGCATTCGGCGCGGCATGGTTCTTGCGCTCGACACTAGGCAGCCGGTGCTGCGCACCTAGGACAAATGGCGCCAGACCGCGCAAGGCAGCCGACGGGCCAACAGCTGGACGTCAGTTGCGGTCGTCCGGCGGCTGTTGGCAGTCACTAGGCATACGCACTCGTGGGTAGTCGAGCGGACCGAATTGTTACAGGAGCTTGCCGGTTCGGCCTTTCGACTGCGGCATCAGTTCGCGATACGTGTACTTTCCTCTGGGGGGTTTATGAGATCCGTCGTAAGTAGAGTTGTGTTGTGTTCGCTTCTGGCCTTCGCTTGGGTCCAGGGGTCGCTGGCGGCCGACTTTCGAGTGGCGAAGATCCACTTCGACAGCGCGCAGCCGGCGGGAAGCATGGGCGCAGGATGCGCAAGCTCGAGCGGATGCACCGGCTTGGCCGCGTCGGCCGCCGCATCGCTGGGGGTCAATCCCACGTTGGTCGAGCTCGCGACGAGCGTCGCAGGAAGCGCTCAGGTGCCCTCGTCCGAGGAACGAGTATTCTCCGTCAACGTCGACCCCGGCTATGTCTATTGTCGCGGCATCGTCGATGTCACCGCGTACGTAGCTGGGACGATCAACGCTACGGATGCGCCGAGTGGCATCGGCGCGTACACGCACGTGCCGCGGGTGCAGGCCGCCGCGGGAAAGAACTGGATCGAAGGAGACATCGAGTTGGTCTCCGTCAGAAGCGATCGTGCCGATTTCTATTACGCAGCGGGCAGCTGCAAACGACCGGCCGGCGGAAAGCTGTTCGAGTGCCGCGGCAAACCCTGCACGGGATGGAAAGACTGACGCAGCGGACCCGCACAAGGCCGCAGCTGTATGGCGAACCTGATCGCGCTTGAGCTGAAGCCAACCATTGAGACATCGGCCCCTAGCGTGCGCGTCTTCGCCGGATTGCCGGGCGCCATACGCTGCAGCCGTCCCCGATCGAAGATCGCGGGTGAGTTAGCAACAACGCTCTGAGCCGCGGCGGGAACGCGGCTCCGAGTCCGACCTCAGCACCGGCCGCTCTGCTCCTCGAGAGCGAGCGCCGGTGCTTCTTCTTTGAGCTCTACCCCGGAGAGCTTGCGCCGCCTTGCCTCCGTCATGAGATAGAAGAGCTTGTGCGCGGCGAGCGCATAGCCCAGGCCTTCCGGCCGCACGTTGGAGATGCAGTTGCGCTCGGCGTTGCTGCGGCCGGGCAGGGGAGCCCAGGTGAGATAGACGCCCAGGCTATCGGGTGAGGACAAGCCGGGACGCTCGCCGATCAGCATCACGGTCATCGCCGCCGGGAGTAGAGCACCGATCTCATCGCCTACCGCGACGCGGCCCTGTCGAACCAGGCAGACCGGCGCAAGCCGCCACCGTGCGCCGTACAGCTTGGGGGCGACCTGTGCGAGCAACTCCGGAGCGTGCCGTTCGACGGCCTGTGCCGAGAGCCCGTCCGCAACGACAAAAGCCACGTCGAATGCCTCGTCGAGCTGTTCTCTGGCTTCGAGCAGCGCCTTCGCTTCCCCGGCCAAAATGCGGCCGAGATCGGGCCGCTGGATGAAGGTGCGGCGGTCGGGTGCGGCGCTGTGGAGTTCTAGCACCTCGAAGCCCCGTTCCCTCAGCGCCTCGCGCACCGCGTCTGCCTCCAGATCGCGCTGGACCGCGTCGCGGGCACGCGCATGCGCGAGTTGGAACTCCAGCATCGGCTTGGTCGGGATGCTCCCGCCCGCGCGGCCCAGGCCGATGCGGGCGGGTGTGAAACGACCGAGCGTGGTCCAGGGATCGGACGGCGCGACGACGCTGCTGCGGTCTCTTGCTCCGGTCATCTCTACGATTGCGACGCCACGAGCGATGCGCTCACTCGAGCCACCGGTCACCGGAGCGGGGCGAGTCGGTTTCCTGTTCCTCCGGGGCATAAGCCGCGCGAGCGCTGTCGATCAGAGCCAGCAGGGGATGCCGAGGGTTCGCCGCCTTGAGCCGGGTCGCGGTATCAAGGATGCCCAGCCGTATCAGCCACTCTTCGAACTCGGGTGCAGCCCTGAGGCCGAACGCCTGGCGCAGATACAAGGCGTCGTGAAACGACGTGCTCTGATAGTTGAGCATGATGTCGTCGGCGCCAGGCACCCCCATGATGTAGTTGACGCCGGCGGCGCCCAAGAGCGTGAGCAGCACGTCCATATCATCCTGATCCGCGTCGGCGTGGTTGGTGTAGCAGACGTCGATGCCCATCGGCAGTCCGAGCAGCTTGCCGCAGAAGTGATCCTCGACCCCGGCGCGCACGATCTGCTTGCCGTTCAAGTACTCGGGGCCGATGAACCCGACCACGCTGTTGACCAGTAGCGGCTCGTACAGCCGCGCGAGGCCATAGGCTCGTGCCTCCAGTGTTTGCTGGTCCACGCCGTGGTTCGCATTGGCCGAGAGCGCGCTGCCTTGGCCGGTCTCGAAGTACATGACGTTGTCGCCGATGCTGCCACGTCGCAGCCGGCGTGCGGCGTCGTTCGCCTCCTGTAGCAGCGCGGCGCTGACGCCGAAGCTGTGGTTCGTCGCTTCGGTGCCGCCAATGGACTGAAACACAAGGTCCACGGGCGCCCCTCGCTCGATCGCGCGCATCGTCGTTGTGACGTGCGTAAGCACGCAGGACTGCGTCGGGATGCTGTATGCGTGGATGATCTCGTCCAGCATGCGGAGCAATGCGCTTACCTGCTCCACGTTGTCCGTCGCGGGATTGATGCCGATCACCGCATCCCCGCAACCGTACAGCAGCCCGTCGAGGATGCTGGCGGCAATCCCTTTCGGATCGTCAGTGGGGTGATTGGGCTGCAGCCGGCTGGACAACCGGCCGGGCAACCCCAGTGTATTGCGAAAGCGCGTCACGACTCGCGCCTTGCGGCCAGCCACGACCAAGTCCTGCACGCGCATGATCTTCGACACCGCGGCCACCATCTCCGGGGTGAGGCCCGGCGCGAGCGCGGAGAGTGCTTCGCCATCGCATTCGTAGGACAGCAGCCAGTCGCGGAACTCGCCGACGGTCAGTCCCGCCACCGGCTCGAAGGCGCGCGCATCGTGATGATCGAGGATGAGTCGGGTGACTTCGTCCTGTTCATACGGGACCACGTCCTCTTCGAGGAAGCGGCGCAGCGGCACCTGCGCCAGCGTGATCTGCGCCGCGACGCGCTCCTCTGCGCTCACCGCAGCGACGCCCGCGAGATAGTCGCCGGTGCGCGCGGGTGAGGCACGCGCCATCAGCGTCCTCAGATCTGGAAACCGGAAGGTGGTGGCGCCGAGTGTATGGGCGTAACTGGACATTCGCGTGTGAGCGGCAGCGACCGGCCGACAATCTTAACCCGGCCCAGTTCAGCAAGCGAGCCGGATCGCACTCGGACCGAGCGGAGCCACGCAGCGCGCGTAGTGCCCCACCACGGCGCTAGCGCCGTCATGTCGGCACCCAGTCGCGGCACTGGATGAGAAGGACTGAAGATTGCTTGGCCGCGTGGCCGTATCCATCGACGGCCGTATCGGTGAATCAGATCGCCTGCGGAGCGTGCGCCCGGATGATCTAAAGTCCGCCCCCCAGCTTCCGTTAAAACCCGCAGCGTAGTGGGTTGCGCCCTTCGGGGCCGCGGCGGCGCGAGAGCGCCAGACGCCTTCTTCCGCTTCTCCCCGATCCTCACGCGTCAGAGCCAAAGCAATGCTGGTCATCCTCGGCTACCTCGTCATCCTGTCGGCTGTGTTCGGCGGGTTCGTCGCCGCGGGTGGCCACGTGAGCGCGCTGTTGCAGCCGATCGAGCTGGTGATGATCTTCGGCGCGGCTACGGGAGCGTTCTGCGTCGCCAACTCGGGCAAGGTGCTCAAAGGCACGCTGAAGGCGCTGCCCTCGGTGTTCAAGGGTTCCAGGTACACGAAGGGCCTGTACCTGGAGCTGCTATCCCTGCTCTACGACATCCTCGCGAAAGTGCGCAAGGAAGGGCTGATGTCGATCGAATCCGATGTCGACAATCCCGAAGCGAGCCCGATTTTCTCCAGGTACCCTGGAATCCAGCGGGACCACCATGGGATGGAGTTTCTCACCGACTATCTACGCCTCATGGTGGGAGGCAACCTCAACGCCTTCGAGATCGAAAATCTGATGGACGTCGAGATCGACACGCACCATCACGAGGGGGAGATTCCGGTCGGTGCGCTCGCGCGAATGGGCGACGGGCTGCCGGCCTTCGGGATCGTGGCGGCGGTGATGGGCGTGGTGCATACGATGGAGTCGGTCGGTTTGCCGCCGTCGGAGCTAGGCCGGTTGATCGCCGCCGCGCTGGTCGGCACTTTCCTCGGGATCTTGCTCTCCTACGGATTCGTCGGACCGCTCTCCACGTTACTCGAGCATAAGCTGAACGAGTCGACCAAGATGCTCCAGTGCATGAAGGTCACCTTGCTCGCCAGCTTGAACGGCTATGCGCCGCAGGTTGCGGTGGAGTTCGGCCGCAAGGTGCTGTACTCGACCGAGCGGCCCAGCTTCAGCGAGCTCGAGACCGAAGTGAAGCAGCGCAAGGCCAGATAGCCGGCTGCATCATGAGCGACGACTCCCAGCAACCGATCATCGTCAGGCGGGTCCGCAAGACCGCGCACGGACGCCACGGAGGCGCATGGAAGATCGCCTACGCCGACTTCGTCACGGCGATGATGGCGTTCTTCCTGCTCATGTGGCTGCTCGGGTCGACCACCAAGGCCGACTTGCAAGGAATCGCCGAGTACTTTCGCACGCCGCTGAAGCCCGCGCTGCTAGGCGGCTCGGGCGCCGGCGAGAGCACGAGCGTGATCAAAGGCGGCGGCACGGACCTCACGCGTTCAGTGGGCCAGGAGAAGCATGGCGAAAGCACCACCGGCCGGAAGATCGCGGACAACAAGGAGCTGGAGCGAGAGCTGGCGCGACGCGACAGGCAGGTGCTCGCGGAGCTGAAAGCCAAGATCGACGCAGCCATCGCGTCGAGCCCCACGCTCAGCCAGTTCCGCAACCAACTGCTGATCGACATCACCACGGACGGACTGCGGGTCCAGATCGTGGACGAACAGAATCGGCCGATGTTCGCCATCGGCAGCGCCAACCTGCAGCCGTATACGCGCGAGATCCTGCACGAGATCGGGAAGGTGATGAACGAGGTGCCAAACCGGATCAGCCTCTCCGGACACACGGACGCCACGCCGTACTCGGGAGGCGAGTTCGGGTACAGCAACTGGGAGCTGTCGGCCGACCGCAGCAACGCGGTGAGGCGCGAACTGTTGCTGGGAGGCATGGACGACAAGCGCATTGCACGCGTGGTTGGCCTGTCGTCGTCGGTGTTGCTGGATTCGACCAACCCCTACAACCCGATCAACCGCCGCGTGAGCATCATCGTGATGAACAAGAAAGCCGAAGAGGCAGCCGCTCATGACGGCGGCGTGGTAGAGGTGGATGAGCCTGCCGATGTCACGCCGGAGACGCTTGGTGGCGGCGCATCCAAGCCTTGATCCGCTCTGCGCGCCGCGCCGCTATCGGCGCGTGTTGCCGCCAGTGGTCTGGGCCTTGGCGGCCCAGCTCGGCGGCGCGGCGACCACGTGGCTCTACCTGCAAGTCCCTGCGGTTGGAGCGGCCGCGCCCATCCATCCGCTACTGCTGCACTCGGTTGCTGCGGCCGCGTTCGGACTGGCGCTGAGGTTGCCGCTCTGGTGGGTGCCGATCAACGTGCTGTTCGTCCCTGCCGCTGTCTATCTGCACGGCCTGTCGCTGCGTCCCGTTTGGTTTCTGCTTGTGCTCGTGACCCTGGTCCTACTGTTCTGGACCAACCATCGCACCCGCGTGCCGCTTTACCTGAGCGGGCGGCGCGCCTGCCACCGCCTGGCCTCGCTGCTCCCTCCAGACAGGCAGCTGAAGATGTTGGATCTGGGCAGCGGATTCGGCGGAGTGTTGGCCACGGTTTCAAAGCAACGGCCGGAATGCCGACTCGTCGGCTTGGAGATCGCACCCTTGCCGGCCTGGATCGCCCGTCTGCGCCATCTAGGCCGTCCGGCGCTCAAGACGCGGCGGCGCGACTTCTGGCGCGAGAGCCTTGCGGACTACGACCTCGTCTACGCCTACCTGTCTCCCGAACCGATGCCGGGGCTGTGGCACAAGGTGCGCGCCGAGATGCGCCCGGGAACGCTGTTCGTCAGCAACACATTCGCGGTCCCCGGTGCTGCTCCCGATCTCGTCCTTCCGCTCGGCGGGGCCCGCTCGCCTCTGTACGTCTGGCGCTTATAGCCGCGTCCCCAGGACGCCGTCATGCAAGCTCTGAACGACTGGGTACGCAGCCTGAACGCCGTGAAGCTGCCGGTACTCGGCTCCTCGATCGAGCAGCTGGACCGCATCCGTCCGAAGCAGGAAAGCATCGCCCCGCGCGAGCTCGCCCAGGTGGTGCTGCGCGACCCGCTGCTGACGCTCGCAGTGCTGCGCTTTTCGCAGTCGCGGCTCACGCGCCGCCAACCCACAGAGGTCACGACCGTGCAGCATGCCCTCATGATGCACGGGCTCTCCAGCGTGTTGCGAGAGCTGCGCGATCTCACCCCGCTCGAGCAGCAGCTCGCATCGAACCTGCGGGCGCTCGACGGCGCCATGCGCGTGATCAGCCGCTGCGTGCACGCGGCTTTCTATGCCCGCAACTTCGCAGCGCTGCGGCACGACGTCGACATGGACGAGGTGGTCACCGGCGCGCTGCTGCACGACCTTGCCGAGCTGTTGCTCTGGTGTACGGTGCCCAACGCGGCGATCCAGCTCGATCACATGGTTCACCACCAGCAGGGGCTGCGCAGCGCAGCGGCTCAGCGCGCTTGTCTCGGATTCACACTGGTCGACCTGCAGCTGGCGCTCTCCCGCGAATGGAAGCTCCCGAGTCATCTGACGGTGCTGATGGATGACCAGCACCCGGATCACCCGCGCACCCGCACCGTGGCCCGCTCGGTTGCGCTCGCTCGGCACTCGGCAGCGGGATGGTACGACCCCGCACTGCCCGACGACTACGCGGAGCTGCACAAGATCGTCAACTTGCCCATGGACCAGGTTCTGCGCTGGGTGCGGCAGTCTGCGGTGCAGGCTGCCCGCGTCTGGCGGCAAACCGGGGCACGTCCCGCCGCCGCCTGGTTTCCGTTGCTTCCCGGTGAATGGCCGGAGGAGCCCTCCGACAATACGCCCGAGGAGTCGCGCGGGTTGTTCGCGCGAGTCCTCGATCAGCTCTCCACCGTAACGCGGGAGTCCGACGTACAGACAGTGCTCGCTCTCACGTTCTATGCATTGCATGCCGGCCTGGGACTGCGGCGGCTGTGGTTTGGGCGCATCAACGAATCGACCCAAAGGCTCGAATCGAAGCAGACGTTGCTGCTCGACCCCGGCCTGATGCCCGGTGAGCTGACTTGCGATCTGGGTACGCCCTATCTGTTCGCGCGTCTGCTGGCGAAGGTGCAGGGCGTCTGGTTCGGGAGCACGTTTCGGGACAAGCTGACCCCGCTGCTGCCGCAGAACCTGCGGCAAAAGCTCGCGCTCAGAGACTTCTACGCCATGTCGGTGCACTTGAAGGGACGGCCGTTCGGCCTGGTATACGCCGACGGCGGGGCAGGGAGGCCACACCTGGATGAGCCAGGGTATAGCGCCTTCAAGACTTTGTGCATCGCGACCGCGCAGGCCTTGGAGAAGGTCAGCGTCTAGGATCCCTGTGGCCGGTCTCTGGTACGTAAACAAGAACGGCGCCGTGCGCGGCCCGTTTCCAACCGGTGCGCTGATCCAGGAGCGCCTGCTTGGACGGCTCGCCGATTCCGATCTCGTCGGTCACGATCGGCAAGAGTGGCAGCCATTCTCGTCGTGGCCCGAGCTGGCTAGTGCGATGGATGCGGCAGGCCCGCACCACAAGTCGCTGGAGGCCGCGGCGTGGGCGGGCGAGCGCGCGAAAGCTCGTGCCCGCTGGGCTGACGAGCGGGGCGGGGAAGACCGCAGAGCCGAGGGTCGAGCGGGCCCCGATGGCGACGGGCGCCGAGCGATTCCGGATCGCCGGGCGGTCGCCGAGCAAGGCATGCCTTCGCGCAGCCGCCCGCAGACCGACATGACGGCGCTGTTCGGCGCAGACGTGCCGTTTTGGGTGTTGGTCAGCTGCGTCGTGGGCTTGGTCGTGCTGCTCGGGCTGTTGGCGTATCTGTTCGGCCCAGTCAATCCCGTCCCAGTGAACATCCGCTGAATGCCGTTGCGCTCGGCCAGCGGTTGCCCTGCCAGAGGCTCTGTTGCATCCTGTCTACGGAGCCTGCCAGCCATGAAGCACATCGCGTCCCGCGACAACCCGTTCTACAAGCGACTAATGCGCCTCTCGCGCGCCTCACGGGCCGAGCGGCGAATCGAGCGCACGGCGCTGTTGGAGGGCGTGCATCTGGTCCGAGCGTACCTGGATCGGTTCGGCTCAGAGGGGGTCGAGCTTGTGGTGAAGGAGTCCGCTCGAGGACACCCCGAGATCGCCGGCCTCGTGGCTGAGGTGCCGGCCGTGGCGATGGCGGACCGCATCTTCGACACCGTCTCCTCGGTACAGACCCCGGTCGGCGTGCTCGCGGTGGCACCCATCCCAAAGCCGTCCGGCATGACCCGGGAAGAAGGCTTCCAGGTGTTCGTCGACGGTGTGCAGGATCCAGGCAATCTCGGAAGCATTCTGCGCAGTGCCGCCGCCGCGGGCGCAACCATGGCGCATCTGTCGGCCGAATGCGCCGACCCGTGGTCCTCCAAGTCTCTGCGTGGCGGCATGGGGGCGCAATTCCTGCTGCCCATCGAGGAGCATGCGGACCTCGGGCGGGCAGCCGAACAAGCGAGCCTGCGGCTCGTTGCTTGCACGGTAAGCGCCGAGACCTCGGTATTCGACGCAGACCTCAGCGGACCGGTCGGTTTCATCATCGGCGGCGAAGGCTCCGGAGTCACGCCAAGGCTGGATGCCCTGGCGCGACAGCGCGTGCGCATCCCGATGTCTCGCGGTATCGACTCGTTAAACGCGGCCGCGGCCGCGGCGGTGTGCTTCTACGAGTGGGTGAGACGGCGGGGACCCGCCTTGGCGGGCGAGCGCAATAGGACTTGCTAGAGATATGAAAAAGTGTTCCTCGTCAGGGAGCACCTTTTATTTAACATAATGCACATTATGCGACATCATCTGCGTGGGATCGCTGAGCTTCCGCGGATCCCGTTCGCCGGGCTGCGCTGGAGTCCTGGCGGTGGCCAGCACAAGCTCACAGCGTATGTGTCGGGCGATTGAGTTGGAGCTGTCCGGTCAACAGGCCCTCAATCCGGGTCTTGGCCAAGACTCCGCTCTCGTCGTCCTTGAACTGGACACCCACGCCCTGAACCCGGTTCCCATGACAGCCGGGAGGCGTGATCCAGACGACACGGCCTGCAACAGGGATCTTGTTGGGATCATCGATCAGGCTGATCAACATGAAGATCTCGTCGCCGAGGCGGTAGTTTCTCGCTGTCGGGATGAAGATCCCCCCGCCGCGGACAAACGGCATATAGGCCGCGTACAGGATTGACTTCTCCTTGATATTGAGCGAGATCGCTCCGGGCCGCGGAGTTCCTTGAGGTGCGTCTGCAGGCGTCATGGGTGTTGTGATGCGAGACTACGGTAATAGCGGATGCCGAGCTGCTCGATGACCAATCTTGGATTCAGAGGGTGCTCCTGCCAGCGCACGGCGGATACGAGCTCACGCATCAGATCCAGCAGTCGGAACAGGTTCATGTTTGATGCGATCGCGGCCAAAGCCGACGCATGATCGGGGTTGTACCTGAGCCGCCCGGTAAGCCGGAACGAGACCAGGTCGTAACACCACCGGTGTAGATGAGCGATGAACGGACCCACTTCGTCCGTGGAGATGCTGGACAGGACGTCCCCAACGCTCGCCTGTGGCCTCGCCAATGCGTCGAGCAGCGCTGGGCGGCTGCGCCAGTACTCGCCGTCTGCCATGTCCGCCGCGGCCAGCGGAGCGTTCCCGGCCTGGGCCAGAAGCGTCTCTTCTTCTTTGATACCGGCGCGACGCAGCCAATCCAGTGCGGCTTGTTTCTCCGGCACGGCGAAGGTCAGACGGAAGCAACGGCTGCGTACGGTCGGTGGGAGGCGCTGGGGGTTGTCCGAGACGAGCACGAAGACCGTGTGCCTAGGGGGCTCTTCCAGGGTCTTGAGCAGCGCATTCGCCGCGCTCGGGTGAAGCCTGTCCGCCGGGCGGATGATCACGACCTTGTGGCCGCCGAGATGGGCGCTCAATTCGAGGAAGTCATCCAGCTCCCGGATCTGACGGATCCGGATGAACCGTGATGAGGCGGTCACCACCGCGTCCGCGTCAGCGTTGTCTCCGCTGCCCTCGCCACTGCTCGGCTCTACCAACCGAAAGTCAGGATGCGATCCAGCGTCGAACAGGCGGCAGGAAGCGCAGTCACTACACGCTAGCCCGCCTGGAGGATGCGCAGGACAAAGTATGGTCTTGGCCAGGGTCCGCGCGAACTCGCTCTTGCCCAGACCGCGCGGCCCCGCCAGCAGCAGCGACTGCGGCAAAGCTCTGGCCCGCTGCAGCGCCGCCCAGCGCTCTTGATTCCAGGAGTGTATCACTGATTTTTCAGTAGCTTGCTATGATTTCTTCAAGTTCTTCTCTAATTGCGTCCAAGCTCATTGAGCCGTCGATCACCCGAAAGCGGGCACCGTGCCTGGCGGCACGGGCTCGATAGGCAGCGCGCACGCGCTCAAAAAAATCCGTATGCTCCAGCTCGAACCGATCGGGCGCTCTTCCCTGCCCGAGGCGACTGCGGGCGAGCTCTACCGGGACGTCGAAAAACAGCGTCAGGTCCGGCTCCAACTCTCCTTGCACCCAGCGCTCTAGTACTTCCAACCGGGCCTCACTCACACCACGACCTCCGCCCTGATACGCAAACGTCGCGTCGGTGAAGCGGTCACACAGCACGACTTTGCCGGCTTCCAGCGCAGGCACTATCACGCGCGCGAGGTGCTCGCGGCGCGCGGCGAAGACGACGAGGGCCTCGGTCTCCGGGTGGATGGAGTGAGCGGAACTGAGCAGGACCTCTCGCAGCGCCTCGCCAACGGGTGTTCCGCCGGGCTCCCGCGTTGCCACTACCGCGCGACCGCGCTCGCGGAAGCGATCAGCCAGCCAGTGCAAATGGGTGCTCTTCCCGGCGCCGTCGATACCCTCGAGGGTGATGAACTGGCCGCGCACTTCGGCTGGTCAGTGCTTGAGCTGGTACTTCTGCACGGCGCGATTATGCTTCTCCAGCGTTTCGGAGAATTGCGAAGTGCCGTCGCCCCGCGCGACAAAGTAGATGGCAGAGCTCTGAGCCGGATCCAACGCCGCGTCGATCGACGCCTGCCCTGGCATCGCGATCGGGGTCGGAGGCAGCCCGGACCGGGTATAAGTGTTGTACGGACCATCCGCTTCCAGATCGCGCTTTCGCAGGTTGCCGTCGAAGCTGGGTCCGATCCCATAGATCACCGTGGGATCCGTCTGCAGACGCATGCCATGCTTGAGCCGGTTCGTGAACACCGCCGCGATCATACGCCGATCCTCGAGGCGGCCGGTCTCCTTTTCGATGAGGGATGCCACGATCAGCGCGTCATACGGATTTTGGTAGGGTAGCCCGGGCGCGCGCCGCTCCCAGGCTCCAGCCAGCCGGGCCTGCATAGCCCGGTATGCGCGTTCGAGGATCTGCAAGTCGCTCGCGCCCATAGCGAACCGGTAGGTGTCGGGGAAGAACAGGCCCTCGGGATGGCGCTCCGGGATTTTCAAGCGCCGCAACAGTTCCTCGTCGTCGAGTGCGAGCGTCTCGTGACGCACGACCGGATCGGCGTCGAGGACCTCTCGCATCTGGGCGAAAGTCCACCCCTCGATGAAGGTGATCTCGGACATCGATACCTCGCCCCGAGAGAGCTTTCCGATCAGCCGGTACGGGGTGATTCCGTCCGGGAGCTCATAGACGCCGGCTTTCACCACGCCGGATCGGCCGAGAAGCCGAACCAGCGCCACAAACGTGACAGGTTCACGCAGAACGCCTGCCGTTGCGAGCTGGTGGGCGATGCTGCGCAGAGATGCGCCCTGCTCCACCTTAAACTGGCGCGCCGACTCGGGGATCGCTAGAGGCTCCAGCGCGAAGTAGCACACCCATCCGAGAGCGCCCACGCCGAGCAGAAAGAGCAGGATTAGGGTGTTGCGCACGAAACCGGAACCGGTCAAGCGCCCAAATGAACGTGTGCGCCCGGCCGCCGGTCGACAGCCCGACTTGCCTTGAACCATGAACCCGGTGGCGATGCTAAACCAGCTCTCGAACGAGCAACGATCGGGCCCGGTTCCACATTTCAGCAGCGCAGGCCGGCTTCGTCTCCCGCTGATCCGGCTGTCAGTTGCCGAAGCGACGGAAAACTAAAGTCCCGTTGGTGCCGCCGAACCCAAAGGAATTGGACAGCGCGACGCGGATCTTCATCTCGCGCGCTTGATTGGGAACGTAGTCCAAGTCGCACTGCGGGTCGGGGTTCACGATGTTGATCGTCGGAGGCGCGATCTGATCGTTGAGCGCCAGCGCCGTGAACACCGCTTCGATCCCCGCAGCGGCGCCCAGCAGATGGCCGGTCATCGACTTGGTCGAGCTCACTGCCATGCGCGCGGCGTGTTCTCCGAAGGTGCGCTTGACCGCGATCGTCTCCGCAATATCGCCCAACGGCGTCGAGGTGCCATGGGCGTTTACATAGTCCACCTCGGTGGGGTTGACCTGTCCGTTATGCAGCGCGTTGAGCATTGACCGCGAAGCACCCTCCCCGTCTGCGCACGGCGCGGTGATGTGATGCGCATCGGCGCTCACGCCATAGCCGGCGAGCTCGCAGTAGATCTTGGCGCCGCGCCTGCGCGCATGCTCCAGGTCCTCCAGCACCACGACGCCGGCGCCCTCGCCCAGCACAAACCCATCTCGATCGCGGTCCCAGGGACGGCTGGCGGTTGCGGGATCGTCGTTGCGGGTGCTCAGTGCGCGCATCGCGGAGAAGCCGCCTACACCCAGGGCGCAGATGCAGGCTTCGGCTCCGCCCGCCACCATGATGTCTGCATCCCCGTACTCGATCACCCGCATCGACTCGCCGATGCAATGGTTGGCGGTGGTGCACGCGGTGACCATCGCGAAGTTGGGCCCCTTGAACCCATACATGATCGAGAGGGTCCCGGACACCATGTTGATGATGGCGCTGGGAATGAAGAATGGCGAGATCTTGCGTGGACCGCTCTCGAGCAGATGCTTGTGCGTGTCTTCGATCATCGGCAGTCCGCCGATGCCCGAACCGATGTTGACGCCGATGCGTTCGGCATCGGGTGGATTCGCCTGCAGGCCGGCGTCGGCGATGGCTTCGATGGCCGCGGCCAGCCCGTAGTGAATGAAGATGTCTAACCGGCGCGCTTCCTTCGGCAGCAGGATCTTGGTTATCTCGAAACCGTGCACCTGACCGGCGATCTGCGAGGCGAACGGTGAAGCGTCGAAACGGGTGATCCGCGTAACGCCGGGGCGTCCCGCGACGATATTCGACCAGGCCTCCTTTACGTTGTTGCCAACCGGGCAAACGACTCCCAGCCCGGTCAGGGCCACCCTGCGTCTGGACAACTTCGCTCCAAGGACGGGTCTGTTACAGGGCCGCCGCTACTGCTTGAGATGCCCGTTGATGTAATCGACCGCCTGCTGCACGGAGGTGATCTTCTCCGCCTCCTCGTCCGGGATCTCGCACTCGAACTCCTCCTCCAGGGCCATCACCAACTCGACGGTGTCGAGGGAGTCCGCGCCGAGGTCGTCCACGAAGGTGGACTCCGGCTTTACATCGGCCTCGTTCACACCAAGCTGTTCGGCCACGATCTTCTTGACGCGCTGCTCAACGGTTTCCATCAACTTCCCTTCCTGGTTACGAGAGTGGGTGGCGGCAGGAAGACTTCTCAGCACTGCGCCTGCCGGCGTATGTAGTTGTTCTCAGGGGGTGCGAAAATGAGGTGGCGATTTTACCAAAATTGACAGTCGCGGGTTGCGTGCGTACGACCCTCCCGGGCGGTCATCGCATCAGCATGCCGCCGTTGACGTCGATCGTCGCACCCGTGATGTACGAGGCTGCCGGAGAAGCCAGAAAAGCTACCGCTGCCGCCACCTCTTCGGGCCGTCCGAATCGTGCGAGCGGGATATGTTGCACCGCGGCTTGGCGCTGAGCCTCCGGTAGCGCACGCGTCATGTCGGTATCGATCAACCCCGGCGCCACGCAATTCACGGTCACATTCCGGCTCGCGATCTCGCGAGCAAGCGCCTTGCTGAACCCGACAACCCCGGCCTTGGCGGCGGCGTAGTTAGTCTGCCCGGCGTTGCCCATTTCACCCGAGACCGATACGACGTTCACGATGCGCCCCTCGCGCGCCTTGATCATGTCTCTCACGCACAGGCGGCAGAGGCGGAACACGGACTTGAGATTCGTCTCCATGATCGCGTCCCACTCCTCGTCCTTCATCCGCATCAGAAGGTTATCCCGCGTGATTCCAGCGTTGTTTACGAGCGCGTAGATGCCCCCGAACTCGGACTGCGCCGCTTCCAGGGCATTCTGCGCTTGCGCTTGATCGCCGACATCGAGCACCAGCCCGCGTCCCTTGTACCCCTGCTGGGCGAGCAGGGTGGAGATCTGTTGGGCACCGGCTTCACTGGTCGCAGTGCCCACCACGACCGCACCTTGTGCTCCGAGCTCCAGCGCAATGGCTCGCCCGATGCCGCGGCTGGCGCCGGTCACGAACGCCTGCTTTCCCTCCAGAGGCTGGCCTGCGCTCATGCTTTGAACTCCGTCGCGAGCTCGCGCAACGTGTTGGCATCCTTGACTGCAATCGACTGCACCTGCGGGGCGATGCGCTTGCCGAGTCCCGTGAGCACCGCACCGGGCCCGGCTTCGACGATGGTTGTGACACCGGCCTGAGCCAGCGCATTGACGATCTCCACCCACCGCACGGGGCTGGAGAGCTGGCGCACCAGCGCATCCGTAATCCGATCGGGAGCCGATTCGGCTGCCACGTCTACATTATTCAGGACCCGGATCCGCGGCGGCTTCAGTTTCAGAGCCTGTAACCGCTCGCGCAAACGCTGCGCGGCCGGACGCATCAAAGAACAGTGAGCCGGGATGCTGATCGCGATGAGGACCGCGCGCTTGGCGCCCCGTGCTTTTGCCAGGGCAACCGCGGCTTGCACCGCTGTCGCCTCGCCAGCGATCACAACCTGCTCGGAGGTGTTGTAGTTGGCCGCCTCTACGAGACCGGAACTGGACGCTTCGGTGCAGATCGAGCGCACTGCGTTCTCGTCTAGCCCAAGCACCGCGGCCATCGCGCCGCGGTCGGCGGGGACCGCTTCCTGCATGAGCTGGCCGCGGAAGCGCACCAGGGCGACGGCTTCTGCGAACTCCAGCACGCCCGCCACCGTCCAGGCGGTGTATTCACCCAGGCTATGGCCGGCGACCGCCACGGGATCGCTGCCACCCAACTCCCGCCAGGCACGAAACAGCGCGACACCAGCTGTGAGCATCGCAGGCTGGGTGTTGGCGGTCAGGTTGAGCTCTTCGGACGGGCCCTGCTGAACGAGGTTCCACAGGTCGGTGCCGAGGACTTCACTGGCTTCTGCAAAGGTGCGGCGCACCGCGGGGAGGGATTCAAACGGCGTCATCATTCCCACCGATTGCGAACCCTGGCCCGGAAACACGAAGGCAACGCTCATGTCGGCTAGCCCCATTGCAGGAGCACTGCGCCCCAGGTGAACCCCCCGCCTACTGCCTCGAGCAGCAGGCGCTGCCCTGCGCGGATCCGGCCGTCGCGGACCGCCTCGTCCAGGGCGAGAGGAATGGATGCAGCTGAGGTGTTGGCATGGCGATCAACCGTCACCACCACCTTGTCCATCGGCAGCTCGAGCTTCTTCGCCGTCGCCTCGATGATGCGGATGTTGGCTTGATGCGGGACGAGCCAATCGATCGCGCTCCGCTCCAACCCGCATGCGAGCAGTGTCTCCTCGACCACTTCGCAAAGCACGCGAACGGCAAACCGGAACACCGCATTCCCTTCCATGGTCACAAACGGCTTGCCGCGCACGGTGCCGCCGGCAACCTGTCCGGGCACCGCCAGCATATTGGTATAGCCGCCGTCGGCGTGCAGGCGGCTGCCGAGAATGCCCGGCCGCTCGGCCGCGGCCAGCACGACTGCCCCGGCCCCATCGCCGAACAGCACGCAGGTCGCTCTGTCGCTCCAGTCCAGGATCCGCGAATAGACCTCTGCGCCCACGACCAGCGCGTACCGGCACTGCCCGGAACGAATGAACATGTCAGCGACCGCGAGCGCATAGACGAACCCGCTGCACACCGCCTGTAGGTCGAATGCGGGAGAGCCCCGCGCTCCCAGCTTGGACTGCAGGATGCACGCGGTGCTGGGAAAGATCATGTCGGGGGTGGTGGTCGCCATGACGATCAGATCGAGCTGATCCGGACCGATCCCCGCCGCTTCGAGCGCCTTGCGCGACGCTTGCAACGCCAGGTCGCTCGACATCTGACCCTCCGCTGCCACATGGCGCTGGCGGATGCCGGTGCGGGTCACGATCCACTCGTCGCTGGTGTCGACCATCCGCTCCAGGTCGCGGTTGCTGAGGATCTTCTGCGGTAAGTATCCGCCAGTTCCGACGATCCTGGCGTACATCTAGACGGCCTTCTCCACCTTCTCCACCTTCTCCACCATCTCCGGCATGCGCTCGCTGATGCGCTGAAGGATCCCGCTGCGCGCCTCCTCCCAGGCTCGGGTGATCGCTACTTCGAACGCGAAGCTGTCGGCCGAACCATGGCTTTTCACGACGACACCGCGCAGCCCCAGCAGGCTGGCGCCGTTGTACCGCCTCGGGTCGACTCGGCGGCGGAACGAGTTGATGACGGGCAGCGCAACGACTCCACACAGCTTGGTCAGCCAGTTGCGCATGAACTCCTCGCGCAGGTTGTCACGCAGCATGCGCGCAAGCTCCTCGGAGGATTTGAGCAGCACGTTGCCGACGAAGCCGTCGCACACGATCACGTCGGTGGTGCCCTTGTAGATATCGCCTCCCTCCACGTTGCCGGAGAACTTGAGGCCACTCTGCTTGAGCAGGTCGGCCGCTTGCCTCACCACGTCGTTGCCCTTGAGGTCCTCCTCGCCGATGTTGAGCAACCCCACCGTGGGTTCTTCGACCTCCGCCACAACTCCGAACAGCACGGAGCCCATGACGGCGAACTGAAGCAGGTGCACGGCGCTGCAGTCGACGTTCGCCCCCAAGTCCAGCAC
The DNA here is from genome assembly GCA_035501875.1 of Burkholderiales bacterium. GTDB lineage: Bacteria > Pseudomonadota > Gammaproteobacteria > Burkholderiales > SHXO01 > SHXO01. The sequence goes on along the minus strand of DATJVI010000033.1, from coordinate 219,771 downwards.
GCAGGTGCGCCCGCGCCGAGTCGGGATCATCGAAGCGATCGCGGGGCGCTCCACGCCCGGTAGCATCTTCAACACAAAGCGCGAGATCGCCATCAGCGCGCCGGTGTTACCGGCACTCACGCAGGCGTCGGCTTCCCCCGACTTCACTAGATCCACGGCTATGCGCATCGACGAGTCGCGTTTGCCGCGCAGGGCGACCGCGACGGGTTCGTCCATGGAGATCACTTCGCTGGCATGCCGCACCCGGGCACGCGGATGGCCCGTTAGGCCGGCACGCGACATAGCCGCGCGTACTGCCGACTCCTCGCCGACGAGGATCAGGTTCGCTTCAGGATTGCGCGAGAGGAAGCTCGCCGCGGCCGGGACCGTGACGTCCACGCCGTGATCTCCTCCCATGCAGTCGAGAGCGATCGCGATGCCCATCAGAGGGACAGCCTACTCAGCCAGGCGATGGACAAGTGCGACGGAGCCGGGCACGCGCATCTCCCGTTCGCCCTGGCGGGAGTGCCTGTGGGGATCAAATCTACGGCCAGCCGGCTGGCGCTCACGAGTCTGCAAGCCGGGTTAGTCGTCCTGCGTCTTGACGACCTTCTTGCCGCGATAATACCCGTTGGGGCTCACGTGGTGCCGCAGATGCACCTCGCCGGATCCGGGTTCGATTGCCAACGGCGGCTTGCCAAGCGCATCGTGCATGCGCCGCATGTTCCGCCGCGACGGTGACTTCTTGCTCTGCTGTACTGCCATGGATTGACTCCTTGTTCAGACTGTAGCGTATGGGTTAGTGCCCGTCGGGTCTGGCCGGCGCCGGGGACGCCATTTCGCGCATCGCGGCTTGCTCCACCGGAGACGGAACCGGACACTGGCCTTCAGCGTGACGCGGGATCATCGGCAGGCTCAGCAGCAACTCTTGCTCGAGCAAGTCCGTCAGATCGCCCGCCTCTTCGGGCGCAATCACGTCGGTGTCCTGATCCTCCTCGTCGGGGCCGAGCGCCTGGCCGTCACGTGCCAGCACCAGGTTGCGATGGATGTCGACGGTCAGCGCAAGGCGCTCCAGGCAGCGTTGGCATACCAACGGCAATTCGCCGTGCAACTGGAGGCGAAGCGCAGGATAGCCCTGCGCCGTCGTAAATCCATCCGCAGCGTACGCGATCTCGCCCGATCGGTCGAATAGCAGATCGGCCAGTCGCCGCAACGCGCTCACCTCCAGCCGGCCCTCGACGCGCAAACGCTCGCGCGCAACGCGTAGGACAGTGATCGGAGGCGGAACGTGACCTGACACGAGCACTCCGTGGTCGCGTGCATCCGCGGTAAAAATAAACGGCGCATAATAAGATCTTTCCACTTCTGTGTCAAAACGTTAGCTGACAGCTCCGCCTCGCATGGCGCGATCTTCCGCACGCCAGGAGACTATGCTCGTACTTGCCTCCACCTCCCCTTACCGCCGCGACTTGCTTGCCCGCCTCAGGGTGCCTTTCGACGTGATGCACCCACAACTCGACGAGGCGCCCCTGCCCGGTGAATCCGGTCCCGCGACTGCTCTCCGCCTCGCGGAAGCCAAAGCCCGCGCGGCGGCGGCCCAGTATCCGACGGCTTTGATCTTGGGATCGGACCAGGTAGCAGAGCTCGACGGCGTCCGGCTGGATAAGCCGGGCGGACGCGATCGCGCAAGGGAGCAGTTGGCGCTGGCCAGCGGGCAAGAAGTGGTGTTCCATACGGCTGTCACGCTGCTGCGAGTCCCGACCGGACGCGCCGACAGCAGACTCGTTCCGACCCGAGTCAGATTTCGCCGGCTTGCCGTGCGGGACATCGACGCCTACCTCGACAAAGAGCAGCCTTACGATTGTGCAGGCAGCGCCAAGTCGGAGGGCCTCGGCATCGCGCTCCTCGAAGAGATCAGCGGCAGCGACCCCACCGCGCTGATTGGATTGCCGCTCATCGCAGTCGCGTCCCTGTTACGCGATGCCGGGCTGAGCGTCCCCTGACCGTCGCTCGCGGCCATGAATACCGGCACCCTGTATGTCGTGCCCTGCACTCTTGGGGACTCCGATCCATCCCACGTTCTGCCACCGGCGACGCTGAACATCGTTCGCGGTCTCGAACGCTTCGTTGCGGAGGAGCCAAAAAGCGCGCGCGCGTTCTTGAAGCGCGCCGGAATCCGGCGCCCGCTCAGAGAAATTCTGATCGAGGCGTTCAACCAGCAGACGGACCGCCGGGGGCTACCGGCACTGCTTCAGCCGCTGCTCGACGGCTTCGACCTCGGGCTACTGTCCGAGGCGGGCTATCCGGCGGTGGCGGACCCGGGCGCGGAGCTCATCGCGCTGGCCCAGGAACGGGGGTTGCGAGTCATCCCGTTGGTTGGCCCCTCTTCTGTGCTGCTGGCGTTGGCCGCTTCCGGGTTGAACGGCCAAAGCTTCTGCTTTCACGGTTATCTTCCCGTCAAGGCCGGCGCCCGTGCGGTGCGCATTCGTGAACTCGAGGCGCGCTCCCGTTCTGAGCACGCGGCGCAGATCTTCATCGAGACGCCGTATCGCAACAATCAACTGCTCGCAGCCTTGCTCGAGGTGCTGCAGCCCGATACGCGTCTGTGCATTGCCTCGGAGCTGACATTGACGAACGAGATGGCTCGCACCATGAGTGTGGAACGCTGGCGAGCGCAAATGACCGACCTCGACCGCAAGCCGACCGTGTTCGCTCTCCAAGCCGCGGAGCGCTTACCCGCTTCAGGCGTTAGCGCACCGGGGAAGCGGTGGCGCGCAGAAGCAGCGTCTCGGCGGCAGCGGCTCCCAGCCGGCGGGTAAACCGTTCCACCAGGTTCTCATGCGGGGTGAAATCGACGATGTTTTCCGCCTTGATCACCTCGCGCGCGACGTAATCCACGCTGCCCAGCGCATCGGCCAATCCCAGCTCGATGCCCTTCGCACCGGTCCACACCAGCCCGCTGAAGATCTCCGGGGACTCCTTGAGGCGCTGCCCGCGCCCGGTTTTGACGACTTCGATGAACTGCTGGTGGATCTCAGCCAGCATCCTATCGGCATATTCCTTCTGCTTGGGGTTGAGAGGTGAGAACGGATCCAAGAATGCCTTGTTCTCTCCCGCCGTGAGCAGCCGGCGCTCCACACCAAGCTTGGACATCGTACCCGTGAAACCGAACCCGTCTATGGCGACGCCGATGGAGCCGATCACGCTCGCGCGATCCACGTAGATCTTCTCCGCGGCGACTGCGACGTAATATCCCCCGGAGGCGCAGATGTCTTCCACCACGGCGTACAAAGGAACCTTAGGGTGCAGCGCACGGAGCCGGCGCATCTCCTGGTTGATCTGCCCCGCCTGCACCGGGCTCCCGCCGGGGCTGTTCATCCTCATGATCACACCGGCGGTGTTGCTGTCCTTGAAGGCGTCCTGTAAGCCGGTATTGATTCTCTCCGCGCTTGCCTGACTGTCGGGACCGATCACGCCGGTGAGCTCCACCAGGGCGGTGTGCTTTCCGGGCAGCGGCCGCTCCTTGCCGCCGATCCAGCCGAGCGCGACAAACAACAGGGCGAACAGATAGAGGAAGGCGAGCGACTTGAAGAAGATGCCCCAGCGCCGCGCCCTACGCTGCTCGTTGAGCACCCCCTGCACCCACTTCTCGAACACTTGCCGTTCCCAACCCTCGCCGCCAGGCTCGCGCTCCGCCATATGCGCCTCTCACTGTTCGAGAATCAAATACACGCTCCCCTCGCTCTCCTCCACCGCCACGCGCTCCAGGCCCCGGCCCGCACAAGGGCCCGCCAAGCAGCGCCCGCTGTCGGGGCGATAGGACGCCCCATGCGTTGAGCACACCAAGTATAACCCTGAGAAATCGAAGAACTCACCCTCGATCCAATCCAGCTGCACCGAGATATGCGCACAGCGGTTGACGTAGGCATACACCCTGCCGTCGTAGCGGACGGCGAACGCCGGCACCGAGGAGCCGTCGCGTTCGATCGAAAAGCGCACACCCTTGCCGCCCTCCTGCAGCAGCGCTGCATCGCAGATCAGGCGTTTTCGTTCACCCACTGGACCAGCTCCGCAAACGACCCGGCGCATGCGAGCGGAGCATGCGGCTCGAGCTCGCAGCGTGGATGCGCTCCGTAGGCCACCGCCACGGCGGATACGCCGGCCCGGCGCGCCATCTCGAGGTCGTGGGTCGTGTCTCCGATCATGAGCGTTCGCTCCGGCTCGGCCGACAGCGCCTCGATCAACCAGAGCAGCATCTGCGGATGCGGCTTGGGAAACCCCTCGTCGGCGCAACGCGACGCGTGGAAGTAGCGCCCGATGTTGAATGAAGCCAAAGCACGGTCGAGGCCGTGCCGGCTCTTCCCCGTTGCCACCGCTAGCTGGAACCCCAGGGCATGCCACGATCGCAGCGCTGCATCGGCTCCTGGGAACAGCGGGACTTTGTGATCGCCCGCCAGGTAATGGAAGCGATAGCGCTCGCCGAGCCGGGGGTACTCGTCGGCCGCCAGGCTGGGGAAGAGATAGGCCATCGCGTCCTTCAATCCGAGGCCGATGATGTGCAGTGCGTCCGCCTGCGATGGTACGGGCAAGGCGAGATCCTGGGCCGCGGCCCGGATCGAATCCACGATATGCCCAGCCGAATCGACCAGGGTACCGTCCCAGTCGAAGACGAGCAGGTCGAAGCGTTTGCCCATGGTCACCTAAGGCGACGCGGCCGCAATTGACGTGCCAATGGTTTGTAGAAACGCCTGCAGGTCGCACGGCAGGGGTGCCTCGACGGTGATTGTCGCGCCCGAGATGGGGTGACGAAAGCGTAGGCGTGCTGCGTGGAGAAACATGCGTTTTAGCCCCATCCTGCGCAGATCCCGGTTGAGGACGAAGTCTCCGTACTTGTCATCACCGGCGATGGGAAATCCGAGGTGGGCCAGATGCACGCGGATCTGATGCATGCGCCCGGTGCGAAGCTCAGCCTCAAGCAAGGTGTAGCCCGGAAAGCTCGTGAGCCTACGGAACACGGTATGCGCGCTTTGCCCTTGCGGGCTGACATCCACCCGCCGCTCGCCGGTCGCAGTCAGGCGCTTCTGAAGGGGGAAGCGCACATGTCGCTCGGCGTCGGGCCAGCGGCCTCGGACCAGCACGAGGTACCACTTCCCCACCTCGCCCGCCCGCAGCTGAGCGTGCAACCCGGTCAGCGCGCTGCGTTTCTTAGCGAGCAGCAGGACGCCCGAAGTGTCCCGGTCCAGGCGGTGCACCAGTTCCAGGAAGCGGAGCTCGGGCCGCTCCGCGCGCAGCTGTTCGATGACCCCTCGGCTGATGCCGCTCCCACCGTGGACTGCCATACCTCCGGGCTTATCGATGGCGAGCACGGCTTCGTCTTCGATCAGCGCCCGGGGCGAGAGCGTTGCGGGCGTACGGTGCATTGCCCTTTGACGCGGAGCCGGCACGGACGCGGTCCGGACCGGCGGCAGCCGCACCCGATCACCGACGCGCAGCCGGTAGGTCGCTTCGACACGCTGGCTGTTGACTCTGACTTGGCCGGTCCTCAAGAGGCGGTAGATGTGGCTCTTCGGTACCCCCTTGAGCGCGCGGAGAAGGAAGTTGTCGATACGCTGATCGGCCGCCTCATCGTCGACCTCAGCCCAAGACACGGTGCGCGCGAGGCTCGTCGGCTCCTTCCTTAACGTGTTCATTTTGCATATACTATTAACTGTTCCCGCAGCAAGCCAGGCGCTGGCAGAGCTTCGTAGAGGCTCTCCGGATCGTCGGGGCTCGAAGTCTCCCGCGTTGGGAGCCGATCCCGTCCGAATCCGCGCTGCGAGGAAGCACTCCGAAGGCGAGTCTCGTGGCACACGCCGATCAGGCTCATGACCTGACCCAATCATGACGGGTTAACTTCGCTGACCCGGGAGCAACTAGCGATTGCAAGCTGATTGCGCGCTCCAGACGGCCAACCCAACAGAATCTGTGTACCGGGCAGATACGTCCGGAATCTTGAGGCAAACCTGAAGGCTGTTCGAAACTAGACATTATGACTGTTCATTTGTCCGAATAGTACCGATTGGCGGGAGTCCGGTGCCGGCTCCCCCAGGTTGCCCTGCCCGTCAGCGTGAGCGCGGGGGTACAACAATGAAGCGCATGCTTTTCAATGCGACCCAGGCAGAGGAATTGCGGGTCGCCATCGTAGATGGCCAGAAATTAGTCGATCTCGATATCGAGACAGCGGGAAAAGAGCAACGCAAAGGAAACATCTATAAGGGCTTAATCACTCGGATCGAACCGAGTCTGGAAGCCGCTTTTGTCGACTACGGCAGCGAGCGGCATGGTTTTCTCCCGTTCAAGGAAGTGAGCCGCATGTTCTTCCAGGGGGAAAACATCGACGTATCGCGCGCGCGCATCCAGGACGTCATGCGCGAAGGCCAGGACCTCATCGTCCAAGTCGACAAGGACGAGCGTGGCAGCAAGGGAGCCGCGCTCACCACCTTCGTCAGCCTGGCCGGGCGCTACCTCGTGCTCATGCCAAATAACCCGCGCGGGGGCGGTGTCTCCCGTCGGGTCGAGGGCGAGGAGCGCAACGAGCTGCGCGACCTCATCGCACAACTGGAGATCCCCGCGGGCATGAGCCTCATCGGCCGCACGGCCGGCCTGGGGCGTACGCTCGAGGAGCTGCAATGGGACCTCAAGTATCTGCTCCAGCTGTGGCGAGCGATCGAGACCGCCGCGCGGCAAGAGGCGGCGCCCGCACTGATCTACGAGGAGAGCGTCCTGGTGATCCGTGCGATCCGCGACTATTTCCACCAGGACATCGGCGAGATCCTCATCGACACGGAGCGCATCTACGAGCAAGCCAAGCACTTCATGGCGCACGTGATGCCCGGCAACGTCAACCGGGTCAAACTGTATAAGGACGACGTCCCGCTGTTCTCGCGGTTTCAGATCGAACACCAGATCGAGACCGCCTACTCTCGCCAGGTGCCTCTGCCGTCGGGCGGTGCGGTCGTAATCGACCACACCGAAGCGATGGTGGCGATCGACGTGAACTCCGCCCGCGCCACTCGCGGCGCGGACATCGAGGAGACCGCGCTCAAGACAAACCTGGAGGCCGCCGACGAGATCGCCCGCCAGTTGCGATTGCGCGATCTAGGCGGGCTCGTCGTAATCGACTTCATTGACATGGAGAACGCGCGCAATCAACGCGAGGTGGAGAACCGCCTGCGCGACGCATTGCACTACGACCGGGCCCGTGTCCAAATGGGGAAGATCTCACGCTTCGGGCTGATGGAGCTTTCGCGGCAACGGCTGCAGACCTCGCTGGGAGAGACCAGTCACATCGCCTGTCCGCGCTGCCATGGAACGGGCCACATCCGCAGCATCGAGTCCTCGGCGTTGCACATCTTGCGGATCCTGCAGGAAGAAGCGATGAAGGAGAACACCGCCGCAGTGCAGGCGCAAGTGCCGGTCGACGTAGCCACGTTTCTACTGAACGAGAAGCGCGCCGAGTTCCACAGCATCGAGTCGCGGCACAAGGTCAACGTCGTGTTGATCCCCAACATCCACCTCGAGACCCCGAACTACACGGTGAGCCGCCTGCGTCACGATGAGCTGAACCAGATGGAGCCGCTACCGGCGAGCTATCGGCTCGTAGAGCAACCCTCGGAGGCAGAAAAGCCGAGCGAGGCAGCCGCAGAACCCAAGCCGCAGCGGCCTCAGGCAGCGGTACAAGCGATCACTCCAGAGCAGCCGGCGCCGGTTCCATCCCCACCCGCAGAGCCTGCCAAGCCCTCGATCCTGGTGAAGATCGTCGGTTGGTTGACCCGCAAACGCGAGCAACCGCCGGAGCCCGTGAAGACGAAACCGCGCGAGGCGCGCCGTCCCCAGCATGAAGCGCGGAGGGAGCGGCGTGGTGGCGCGCGCGAGGGGACGCCTGCGCCCGGACGCCGACCCCAGGAAAGCGTGCGCGAGCCGCACAGGCCGCATCCGCGTCAGACCGAGCAGACCCGCCGGCAGCAGCAGAGGCCACCGACGGCGGCACCGAGCCGGCCCGAGCCCGGGCCGCATGCTGAGTCGGGACCCCAGCCACGGCACAAGCCCGAGCAACCGCCTGCCGAGCGAGCCAGGCCAGAGAGCGTATCAGAGCAAGGCGCCGAAGGCCGTGGCCGCCGACGGCGCGGTCGTCGTGATCGGGGCGCAGGCCGACCTGAGGCGGATGCGGCGACGGCCCGCCGGGAGCGCTCTCGAGAAATGTCGGAACCGGCGGGATCGGGACCCGTCCCGGCTATCCAACAGCCCGCCCGCGTGGAGGCGAGCGCTTCGCAACCGAGCACGGCGGCATCCATTGCCGGCGCGCCGGGTGCAGTGTCCACTCCTTTGCGGGAAGAACAGGTGCCTGCGCGTCGAGATGCTGAGGTTGCCGCACCCGCTGAGCACGCCACAGAAGCCGATGCTTCCAGGCCGCCGCAGCAACACGTAGAGGCTTCCAGCTACCGTGCGGTACCTCAACCGCAGCCGTTTGCTCTTCCGCCGGATCTGGTGCAGGTCGAGACCCAACCGCAGAAGCCACGCGACACTGCGCCGGAGGTGACCGCGACGGCGGATGAGTTGGCCGCTCGGCGCCCCCGCCGCGTGCGCAGCACGGAAGAACCTGCCGCGCAGGAGCCGATGGTACAGGTCGAGACGCGCCACTCGCCGGCCCAGCCCGAGCGCGAACCGACCTCGTCATAGCGAGCCGACGCCTCGAGGCCTCTAGCCGATCTTGCCAGTGGCGCCCGGACGGCTGCGTTCGATCCGGGTCGATCCGCATCCGCGCGTGACGAAGACCGGCGCGCGCGCATCGGCGTGGTACGATCGCAGCCCCGTCAGCGCCGGCTCGCGCTCCGGCGCTTGACCTTTCCGGGTGCTGCCCGCACGGGTGCCGTGGACGCGGGTGGAACCTCCTCGTGGGCGATGCCGAACAGGCGGTCCTTGAGCTCGCGCAGCTCATCGCGCGCCCGCGCTGCCTCTTCGAATTCCAGGTTCCGGGCGTACTCCAGCATCTGCTTCTCCGTCTGCCGGATGCGCTTTGCGAGCTCTTCTGAGTCCATCGCCTCGTAAGCCGCCTCCGCCTGCGCGGCCTTGAGTTGGCGCTGCGCCTGCTGCGGCTCGTAGACCCCCTCGATGATGTCTTTGATGCGCTTGCTGACTCCCCTAGGCGTGATGTGGTGCTCGGCGTTGAAAGCCAGCTGTTTCGCCCGCCGCCGGTTGGTCTCGTCGATCGCCTGGCGCATCGATTCGGTCACTTGATCGGCATACATGATCGCTGTCCCGTGCAGGTGGCGCGCAGCTCTGCCGATGGTCTGGATGAGCGAGCGTTCGGAGCGCAGAAACCCTTCCTTGTCCGCATCCAGGATCGCCACCAGCGAGACCTCCGGGATGTCTAGGCCCTCGCGCAACAGGTTGATCCCCACCAGTACGTCGAACGCGCCCAAACGCAAGTCGCGGATGATCTCCACGCGTTCGACGGTGTCGATGTCCGAATGCAGATACCGCACCTTGACGCCATGCTCGGCAAGGTAGTCGGTGAGGTCTTCGGCCATTCGTTTGGTAAGCGTGGTCACCAGCACCCGTTCGTGCGCCGCCGTCCGCGTGTTGATCTCCGAGAGCAGGTCATCGACCTGCGTACCGGCGGGCCGCACTACCACGTCCGGGTCTACGAGTCCCGTGGGGCGTACCACCTGCTCCACCACCTGGCCCTGGTGGGCATGCTCGTATTCCGCCGGGGTCGCAGACACGAAGATCGTCTGCGGCATCAGGCGCTCGAACTCCTCGAAAGTGAGCGGCCGGTTGTCGAGGGCGCTGGGGAGTCGGAAACCGTAATTGACCAGATTCTCCTTGCGCGCCCGGTCGCCGCGGTACATGCCGCCGACCTGCGGGATGGTGACATGGCTCTCGTCGATGATCATGAGCGCGGTGTGCGGCAGATAATCGATGAGCGTGGGCGGCGGTTCTCCCGCGTTACGCCCGGAAAGGTGCCGGGAGTAGTTCTCGATCCCCTTGCAGAACCCCAGCTCCGCGAGCATCTCCAGGTCGAATCGAGTGCGCTGTTCGATGCGCTGCGCCTCGAGCAGTTTATTCTCGCGTTGGAAGTACTCGATTCGCTCGCGCAGCTCTGCCTTGATCGCCTCGATCGCCCGCAGCGTGGTGTCGCGCGGCGTGACGTAATGACTGGACGGGTACACGGTGTAACGAACCACTCGCTGCAGCACCTGGCCGGTGAGCGGATCGAACAGGCTGAGCCGCTCGATTTCGTCATCGAACAGGTTCACGCGCAGCGCCACCTCGGAGTTTTCCGCCGGAAAGATGTCGAGCACATCGCCGCGCACCCGGAACGTGCCACGACGAAACTCGAGCTCGTTGCGCTCGTACTGGATCTCCGCCAAGCGCCGGATGATGTCGCGCTGACTGAGCTTTTCGCGCTCGCGCAGATGCAGCACCATGCTGTGATAATCGACCGGGTCGCCGATCCCGTAGATGCAGGACACGGTGGCGACGATCACGCTGTCGCTGCGCTCGAGCAGGCTCTTGGTCGCGGAGAGGCGCATCTGCTCGATGTGCTCGTTGATGCTGGAGTCCTTCTCGATGTACAGATCGCGCGAGGGGACATAGGCCTCCGGCTGGTAATAGTCATAATAGGAGACGAAGTACTCGACCGCGTTCTCCGGGAAGAACTCGCGCATCTCGGAGTACAACTGCGCCGCAAGCGTCTTGTTCGGCGCCATGATGATCGTGGGCCTTCCCAGGCGCGCGATCACGTTGGCCATCGTGTAGGTCTTGCCGGAGCCGGTCACTCCGAGCAGCGTCTGGTACATGAGCCCATCGCTGAGGCCTTCGAGCAGCTGCTCGATCGCCTGCGGCTGGTCGCCGGCCGGCGGGAACGGCTGATGCAAGCGGAATGGGCTGCCGGGGAAGACCAGGACCTCGGCACGTGCTGCAGGAATCGTCGAGACGGACATGCTTGTGGAGTCTATCGTGCCGCTGTACATCGGCACGTTGTGGATTGTCCCATGAACGCCGGCATCGAACCAACCCGCGCCATGAGGCGGTAGAATACATATGCGCGATAGCCGCGCGTTGCAAGTCGTCGCAACGTCAGACTAACCCAGGAAGACATCCGCAGATGACCACCTCGCTGTTGGCAGGCGTCCAGATGGCGCCTCGCGACCCGATCCTCGGCGTCACCGAAGCGTTCAATGCCGACGGCAGTGCGAACAAGGTCAATCTCGGAGTAGGCGTCTATTACGACGACAACGGCAAGGTACCGGTCCTCGAGTGCGTGCGGCGCGCGGAGCGAATGTTCCTGGAGAACCCGCCGGCAAGGAGTTACCTGCCGATCGACGGCATCCCCGCCTACGACCGGGCCGTCCAGCAACTGCTGTTAGGGGCAGACAGCCCAGCACTCATCGCTGGGCGTGTGGTCACGGTGCAGGCGCTCGGCGGCACCGGCGGGCTCAAGGTCGGAACCGATTTCCTCCGGCGCATCACGCCGCTCGCCAAGGTATGGATCAGCGACCCGAGCTGGGAAAACCATCGCGCGTTGTTCGAGTACGCTGGGTTCGAAGTCGCCGCTTACCCCTACTACGACCCGGCGACCCACGGGGTCGCGTTTGGCGCCATGCTGTCCACCTTCGAGTCGCTGCCGGCCGGGTCGATCGTCGTGCTGCACGCTTGCTGTCACAACCCGACTGGTGCCGACCTGACGCCGGAGCAATGGAGGAAGGTGATTGAGGTGATCGGCCGGCGCGAGCTCGTGCCGTTTGTCGACATCGCCTACCAGGGCTTTGCGGAGGGTCTCGAGCCCGATGCCCAAGTGGTGAGGCACTTTGCGGCAAGCTGTCCCGTCGTGTTCATCTCGAGCTCGTTTTCGAAGTCGCTCTCGTTGTACGGAGAGCGCGTAGGCGCGCTGAGCCTGGTGACCGAGACGGCCGACCAGGCAGCCCGCACGTTGAGCCAGCTCAAGCGCGTGATCCGCACCAACTACTCCAATCCGCCTACCCATGGTGGGCAAATCGTATGCGCCGTCCTCACCACACCCGAGCTGCGTGCGCTGTGGGAGGAGGAACTGAGCCGGATGCGGCTGCGCATCCGGTCCATGCGGGAGCAGCTCGTGAACAAGGTCGAGGCGAACCGTCCCGGAGCAGACTTCAGCTTCGTGCTCCAGCAGCGCGGAATGTTCTCCTACTCGGGGTTGTCGAAGGAGGCGGTCAGCCGGCTACGGGAAAAGTACTCGATCTACGCCATCGACACCGGACGCATCTGCGTGGCGGCGCTCAATTCGCGCAACATCGATTACGTCGCGGGGGCCATCGCCGCTGTGATGAGTTGAGCAAGACGCGGTACCCCGAGATCATCGCGCTGGCGCGCCCTGATTCTTCCTCGTGGGCTTGCGCCGCGTAAAGATCTTCTCGGCGAACCGGCTCACCTTGATCCCAACGGCGGTGCCGATTCCGGGCAAGAATAGCGAGCCGGCCACGGCTCCCACGACCGCTGCCCTGCTCGGAAACAGAGCCGGGTTCTGTACCGTACCCGCCAGCTCCAGCGGGATGCTCACGAGCGACGCCGTACCCTTGAGTTCCGCGTCGATCCGGCCCTCGAGCTTTTGGTCTCTGGCAACGGTGACATCTCCGGTCGCGGCAAGAGCGCCAGAGGTGACTTGCAGCCCCGTGAACTCGTAGCCGTCCGCGTCGGCCAGCACGTGTCCTGAGAGCTGCTCGAACTCGGTCTTGCCGCCCTTCGTGGCATTCGCGCTCAGCGGGTTCTTCGCGGCGGCGACCAGGTCGACTTTCTGGATTGCGCCGCTGCGCAGCGAGAAGTCCGACTCCAGCGTCATGCCGTCGAGCAACGCCGCGGGGTCCTGCGCACGCAGCGTGAAGAGCGGATGCGCGGTGAGCGTGCCATCGATCGCGACATCGCGTTTCAGCAGCGCAGCCAGCGGGCGCATGTCAACCTGCTGCACGTCCCATTCGCCTTGCACGAGCCAGCCGCGGTTCCAGCTCATCGCGAGAGAACCCGACACCGCTCCGTTGTACAGGTTCCCCCTAAAATGTTCGGCGCTGATCGCGGTTGTCGTAACGATTGCGGCCCCCTGCAGCCGGTCGAACACCACGGGAAGCCCAGCCGGTACCGTCCAATTTTGCCCCCTTACGTCAAGGCTCCAGCGCTGGCCCGCTTGGGGACGAGCGATCACCTGCAGCCGGTCGGTGTCCTGCGCCCCTCGCACCTCGACCGGTCTGCCGGACGCGAACAAAATCTCCCCACTCAGTGATTTCAGGGTAAAGCGGTCGAACGCGATCTCGACGTTGCTCAGGACGACGCGTTCCACCTGCACTGAGGGAGGCGGGTCAGCTCCGCCACCGGTCGCGGCTTGGTGCTCCTGGATCCAGAACCTCGCCTGCTTGAAGAAGCCGGGGTTGACCCTGACGCCCTCAAGCCGGAGCGTGTTGAGCACGCGTGTGCGCGAGAACAAGCTGAGCAGTCTCGGTCGGACCGTCACCCGGTCGATATGCAGCAGCGGGGCTTGTCCGACGCTGACGTCGTGGACGCTGAGTTTTGGCACGGGCAGCAGGGCCACGCGTAGCTGTCTTACCTTGACCGGCTGGTGGAGCTGTCTGCCAAGCTCGGCTTCGAGCCGGGGGATCAGCGCCGACCAGGGGAGGACGTATGGCAGTGCGAAAAGCGCTGCGCCGATGCCTGCAAGCGCCCCCAACGCCATGCGTTTTTTGCGCGTAAGCATCGGTCTTAGCGCGACTTTTTCGCGTTGACCGAGGACGCAGCGGACGGTATCATACGCGCCTTCGAAAGTTCCCCGATAGCTCAGTCGGTAGAGCGACGGACTGTTAATCCGCAGGTCCCTGGTTCGAGCCCAGGTCGGGGAGCCAATTCCTGCGTCTCGGCCTCCTGCGTAGTAGCCAGTTGCGTACCGTAGCCACCGCCACCAGATGAGCAGCGAGGGTTGCGGCGGGCGCAGCGCTCATCTACTCTGCCCCTGGCAGGCCAGTCTCCAGAATGTCCGTCCACATCAAAACGCCACAAGAAGTTGAAAGCATGCGCGTCGCCGGCCGACTGGCGAGCGAGGTGCTGGACTACATCACCGAATTTGTGAACCCCGGTGTCACCACCGAGGAGCTCGACGTGTTGTGTCACGAGTACATGGTGAAGGTGCAGGGCACCACGCCCGCACCGCTTCACTATGCGCCGCCCGGTTACCAACCGTTCCCGAAGTCCATCTGCACTTCAGTGAATCACGTCGTGTGCCATGGCGTGCCCGGATCGAAGCGTCTCAAAGCCGGCGACACCGTCAACATCGACGTCACCGTGATCAAGGACGGCTATCACGGAGACACCAGCCGCATGTTCTACGTCGGGGAGCCGTCCATCCAGGCCCGACGCCTGGTCGAAGCGACCTATGAATGCCTGTGGCTGGGAATACGCGCGGTCAAAGCGGGCGCTTATCTGGGCGACATCGGTCACGCCATCCAGAGTTACGCCGAGCGGCAGGGCTTCAGCGTGGTGCGCGAGTTCTGCGGTCATGGCATCGGCCGCAAGTTCCACGAGGAGCCGCAGGTGCTCCACTATGGACGGCCGCAGACCGGGCTCAGGCTGCAACCGGGCATGACTTTCACCATCGAGCCGATGATCAACGCAGGAAAACCTGGCATCCGTCAGCTCGCCGACGGCTGGACCATCGTCACCAAGGATCACAGCCTGTCTGCGCAGTGGGAGCACACGGTGCTGGTGACACCCAGCGGCTACGAGGTGCTCACGCTTTCGGACGGTGCGCCCGCACCGGCACGGTTGGCTGTCTGAGCATGCCCGGCGTCGCCACCGCTCGACCTAGTCCCCTCTCGGGGCTGCCGGACCCAGTACAACAGCATAAGCGGCTGCTCGCCGAGGGCCGCGCAGAGTTGCGTGCGGCCTACACACAGCGAGCGGCCTCCGTGCGCCTGCTCAAGGCGCATGCGCTGCTGGTGGACCGCGTTCTACAGTCGATCTGGCGGGCGGCGTCGATGCCGCCCGAGCTGGCGCTGCTCGCGGTGGGCGGCTATGGACGCGGGCAGTTGTTCCCGCATTCGGACATCGACGTTCTGTTCCTGCTTCCGGAGAGCCTGAACGAGGAGGCGAAGGAGAAAGTATCCGACTTGGTTGGCAGGCTGTGGGACATCGGCCTCGAGATCGGCCACAGCGCCCGCTCTGTTGACCAGTGCGTGGCCGAAGCCGCCAACGACATCACCATCCAGACCAATCTGCTCGAGGCGCGCTTCGTCACGGGCAGCCGTCCGCTCGCGCGACACTTCTTCGAGGCCACCAGGACGGCGCTGGAGCCCAAAGGCTTCTTCGAAGCCAAGCTGCTCGAGCAGCAGCAGCGCCACACCCGATTCAACGACACGGCCTACAACCTCGAGCCCAATGTCAAAGAGGGGCCGGGGGGCCTGCGCGATTTGACCACCATCCTTTGGGTGTCCGGTGCCAACGGGATGGGGCGCAGCTGGGCGCAGCTCGCGCGCCACGGCATCATCACGCCGGCTGAGGCCGGCCACCTGGCCGGTCACGAGCGCACGCTGCAGGACTTGCGCATCCGCTTGCATTATCAAGCGAACCGACGCGAGGACCGCTTGCTGTTCGACTTGCAGTCCCCGCTTGCGATCCAGCTTGGATTCGTCGACACCCCCGCCAAGCGAGCGAGCGAGCAAGTCATGCAGCGCTATTACCGGACCGCACGCGCGGTGACCCAGCTCAACGAGATCATCCTGCAAAACCTCCGCGTGGGGATCTTCCCGCCGATCGCCACTCGCCCGCAGCGCCTCGACGATGCGTTCGAGGTACGCAACGAACTGTTGGAGGTGGTGGATGAGGAGCTATTCGCCCGTGAGCCGCGCACGATCCTGGAGACGTTCCGGCTGTTGCAAGAGCACCCGGAGATCAAGGGGATCGCTGCGCCGACGCTGCGCGCTCTGTGGCGCAGCGCCAAGCTGATCGATGCGCAGTTCCGGCGCGATCCGGTCAACCGCACGCTGTTCATCGGCATGTTCCGTCGCGGCACTGGCCTTACGCACGCGCTGCGGCGCATGAATCGCTACGACGTGTTGGGTCGTTACCTGCTCCCGTTCGGCCGCATCGTCGGCCAGATGCAGCACGATCTGTTTCACGTCTACACGGTGGATGAGCATATCCTGATGGTGGTGCGCAACCTACGCCGCTTCAGCATTCCCGAGATGTCGCACGAGTATCCGCTTTGCAGCCGCTTGATGTCGGAGTTCGCGCATCCCGAGCTACTCTACCTCGCCGGACTCTTCCACGACATCGCCAAGGGCCGCGGCGGCGACCACTCCCTGCTCGGGATGCGCGACGCCCGCGACTTCTGCGTGCACCACGGCCTCACCGATGAGCACACGAGGCTTGTGGTGTGGCTCGTCGAGCATCACTTGACGATGTCATCAGTGGCGCAGAAACAGGACCTGTCGGACCCAGCGGTGGTCGGGGCGTTCGCCCGCCTGGTCGGCGACGAGCGCACGCTCACGGCCCTGTACCTGCTGACCGTCGCGGACATCCGAGGCACCAGCCCGAAGGTATGGAACGCGTGGAAGGCGAAGCTGCTGGAAGACCTGTATTGGTCAACGCGCCGCTATCTGTCGGGCGACACCAACCCGGCCGGCAACCGGCTGCAGGCGCGCCAGAAGCTGGCGCTGGAGAAGCTCAGGCTGTACGCGCTGCCTGCGACCGCACACGAACGATTCTGGGCGCAGCTCGGCACGTCCTATTTCCTTCGGCACGACGCCCGCGAGATCGCGTGGCACACGCGGCTCCTGCACAACCGTGTGGACAGCACTACGCCGGTCGTCAAGGCACGGCTGTCGCCGATCGGCGAAGGCGTCCAGGTGCTGATCTATGCGCCGGACCGGCCGAATCTGTTCGCCCAGATCTGCAGCTTCTTCGAGCGAATCGGCTTCAGCATCGTCGAAGCGAAGATCTATACGACGCTGCACGGCTACGGACTCGACACGTTCCAAGTGCTCGATCCTGCGAAGGCCACGGCCCACTATCGAGATATCATCGCCTTCATCGAGCACGAGCTCGCCGAGCAGCTCAAGAGCGCTGCGCCGCTGTCGCAGCCGGCGAGAGGACGGATCAGCCGGCGCGTGCGCAACTTTCCGATCACTCCCGAGGTTCAGCTGCGCCCCGACGAGCGGGGCAGCTCATGGTACCTGTCATTCAGTGCGGGGGACCGGCCGGGCCTGCTCTCGAGCGTGGCGCGAGTGCTCGTTGCTTACGGCATCAACGTCCAGACGGCCAAGATCACCACGTTGGGCGAGCGCGCCGAGGATAGCTTCGTCATCAACGGGGACGCTCTGCGCGATACCAAGACGATCATCCGCCTGGAGAGCGACCTGATCCGGGAATTGTCCACCTGAGCCCACATGCGCGAGGCACGTGGCTCGGCGCGATCCGCGTTGCAGTAACGAAGTCCTAAGCTCCGGGTGGGGCTAAGGATTCCCCTCGCTCGATCCGGTACAGCCAGGCGAGCAACTCGGCCACGGCGACGTAGAGCTGCGGCGGGATGCGGCTGTCCAAGTCCACCTGCATCAACAGTGCGACGAGTTCGGGAGACTCGTGCACATAGACACCCGACTCGCGTGCGCGCTCTAGGATGGCTTGTGCCAGGATCCCGCGTCCCTTGGCCACGACCCTGGGCGCGCCGTCGTCCTCGCGATAAGCGAGCGCTACGGCGAGTTGTTGCGGGTCAATCGGCGCCACTGCGCACCACGTTGAAGCTGACGAGATCGATCCCGGCTTCGCCCAACGCTCGTGCGAGCGCCACGCGGCCATCGCTCATCGCCGATTCGGCGGCCGGGTCCGACGCGGTGAGCCGAACTCGAAGGGCGGGTCCGACGAGCGCGAGACCGGCGGTCAGTGCGCCCAGCCTCGGCAGACGCAACCGAAGCTCGGTGAACCACGGCTGCGGATCGTCCAGCGACGAGGTCGCACCGTCTCCTGGATCGCGTAGCGTCCACTCCAACTCTTGGCCAGGCCACAGCTGACCTTGCCAGGTCACCTGGCCGGTCTCGAGCGTTTCCAGCTGACTGCGCACTTGCGGCAGGCTTTGCGGGTGGAGTGTGCTGGCGACTTGTGATCCCGCCAGCGCCCCCGACGGCTCCGGGTCGGCTTTGGCCGGAGCGCCTGCGTTCGTGGACAGGTCGCCTAGTTGCCCGGGTGTGACTGAGTGATCGCGCGCAGGAGCGAGATCGCGCGCTCCAACGCCCGCTTCCGAGTCCGCCGGCGCCCCTGCTACGCCGTCCCCAGGCGCGGTCGTCACGGCGGCCAACCGCCCTTGCGGCTCCTGCAAAAGTTCCTCCAGCGGCCGTTGACCCATCAGCCACTCGGCCTGATGGGACTCGTAGAACAGCCCGCTGCGGCTCAATGCGGTGGCAAGTGCTTGGGCCAGGCGGGGAACGTCGAGAGCCGGTTCAGGCAGGATGGGCTGCGCCGCCTTGACCGGTGACGGCAACGTCGTGCGTTCGGGTAGTACCGACTTCACCAGCTGCCCGAGCTCGCGGCTCGAGCGGCTCAGATCGACGACGCTGCGGCCGGCGACGTCGGGAGCGTCCCTGAGCAGGAAGGAAGGGCGCGGCTGGGACGAGATGAACTCGAGATCCAGCTGATCTCCGGGCTCGAATCCGGCCGGCAGATGCATCTCGAGCAGCAGGTCATCCACGCGCACGTGAAACCTGCCCCCCGGCAGCGCGGCTTCCACCCGGGCGGTCATCTGGTCACCTGGGGACCAGCGCGCCTCGGGGGTGGGGACTTGACGTACGAGGTCGCGCTCGGCGGTGATGGTCGACTCCACCGCCGCGCGCAGGCTCAGGATTTGGGCCTGGAGAGTGATGTCCATCGCAGACTCCGCCTCGATTCGGTCACAGCTACCCGCCAGCGACTGCGGGCCGCCTGGGCGCCGGACGCGAAGCCGCGCGCCCTAGATGCGAAGCTTGCGGTACAGCGCGACGATCAGCTCGGCCTCTCCGCGGGAGATGCCGCACCCGCTCGCCACCTCGCCCGCGCTGGCCCCTTGCCGCGCCAGCTGAATCGCCTGGTTGTACGGCGAGACCAAGGGGCCGGGAGCAGCGGCTCCGGGTGCAGCGGTACGCGCGGCAGCACGCAACTTGTCGAGATCGGCTTGCAAGCGCGTCACCTGCTTGCCCAGCTCGCCAACCTCACGGGTCAGCTCGTCCAGCGCGCGAGCATCCGACCCGGTTCTGGTGCGGCGCCTCCAGATCGTCGGGCCGCCGCTTCCGGACCAGCGGAGCAGCAGCAACAGCTCCACGACGTAAATGGCCAGGACGGCGATTACGACGATCAACAACTCGCGCCAAGTGACGACAAATGCACCCATCCGTGCTCCCACTGCGATGTCGCAGTGAGTTTGCTACTTGGACGCGGGGTCGTCAACTTGAGCAGCGTCGCCGGCTCAAGACTCGTATGTCTGTGAGAGCCGCTGCTCCGAACGGATGCTGCCCAGCACCTCCCGCAGTTCGCGCATCCAATCCTGCGTCAGCATCTGGATCTGTTCGTCGCAGGTGAGGATGCCGCGGATTAGTTCACGTTTCCGGCTCAGCGACTGCCCGTCGCCTCCCGGGTCCAGATCCACGTGTCGCAGCTGGTCGATGACCTTGGTCCGCTCCTTCTCGAGCGTGACCAACGCATCCCAGTCGCTCCTTTGCGCCGCACCGAGCATGCGACGGGTGAGCTCGAGTGCCTTCTCGTAGCACTGCAGCACGGCGACCGAGTCCACTGCAGAAACCTTGCCGAACCGATTCGATGAGGTGCGCCGCTATCGCTTGCCAACGGCCACGCGTCCGCGCGCCTTGGTGTTGGCCGCTGGGTCCTGCTCGGGCGGCCGTGCACCCTGCTCTAGTGCTTCCCATGCGCTGCGAAGCTCGGACAGCAGGCGGGCGGCTTCGTCGAGGGACGCCTTGTCGTTTTTCAAGTTGGCGAAGAGCAATCGCCCAGTGATGTACTGGTACAAAGCCATCAGATTCGCGGCCAGCTCTCCGCCAGCATCGAGGTCCAGCGCCGGGCGCAAGCCCTCGTCGATGATCGCGATCGCCTTTGAGATCGCGCTTCCTTTTGCTGCGATCTCGCCGCGCTCCATCGCAACCTTGGCCGTGTAGATCGCCTTGAGCGCTCCATCGTAGAGCATTACTACGAGGCGCAAAGGAGAGGCGCCGGCGACTCCGGTTTCGATCTCCAAGGCGGAATACGCCGTCACGGCACGGTTGGCAAGCGCGGTCATAGTCAATCGTCTCCGATCGTGGAGGGCGCAGGGGCTCAGGCCTTACTGCTGCCGGAAAGGGCGCCCGGTGCCGGCAGGATCGCGAGCTGCTGGGTGAGAAAGCTGGCGGTGCTGTTCATGTTGCTGATCAGCGTATCCAGGGCGGTGAATTGCGCGAGGTAGTTCTGCTGCACTTGCGCCAGCCGCGCGTTCAGCGCGGTTCGCTGGTTGTCGATATCGCTGATGCTCGCGTTGATCCCGTTCGTGCTCGCCGCCAACGGACCCGTATCGCTCAGGATGTTCGTGAGCGCCGCGTTGAGCTGATAGGCATATCCCTGGCTGAAGTTCACTTGGCCACGGGGACCCACAGATCCGCCGCTGATTTGGATCTGCAACCCCGCTGCTGCGTTTCCAGCGGCCCCGGTCAGGAACTGTCCTGACCCCAGTGCGGGCGCCCCGTTGATCGTGCCTGCGACGTCGGTTCCCGCGGTAGCGACCGGCGCCGAACCGAACAGGCTCTGCGCGGCGCTGCCCGAGACACTGACACTGGAGGTTGAGCCGTAGCTGTTGGACTGGATCGTGAGCACCCCGCCGGCCTGACTGACCGTCACGCCGATCCCGGCGGCGGAGAACGCCGGCGCGCCGTTGATGGCAGCCTGCAGAGCGGCGGCAAGCGAATCCGGCGTGTAGGTGCCGGGCGCAAGCGTCACTCCGTCGGTGACCCCGTCGATCGTCAGCGCCAGCTGATCGTTTACGCCGGCGGAGATCGTCAGCCCGGCCGGCGACGAGCCGGCCAGCGAACCTTGAGTGGCCAAAGCCGTGACGTTCACAGCATAGCGGCCCGGCGCGGTGTCCGCCGTCGACGAGACGTAGCTCACCAGGCTGTCAGTCGTGTTGCCGAGCGATGTGAAAAGGCGCGCAACGTTGGATGCACCGGCCGATAGAGCTGCCTGCAGCTGGGACGTGTTCAGGGCAAGCGTTCCGTCCTGCTGGAAGGACACTCCGATCTGAGCCAGGCTCGATAGGCCGCCCGGTGATCCTGGTATCGCGGCGCCCAGGATGTTGCGGATCTGGGCCTGAATCGTCTGGAGCCCGGTGTCCCCCAGCAGCGGACCGCCCTGCTGGGTGCCGGGATCGTAGCTGGCGACCTGCGAGATGGTGCTCACCAGCGTGTTATACGCGGAGACGAACGCTTGGACCGCTGCGGTCGCGCTGCTCGAGTCTTGCGCGATGGTCACAGTCGTGCTGCCGGTCTGAGCGAGATTAAAGGTCACGCCCTGGATTGCGTTGCTTACGGTGTTGGAGCTGCTCGTCAGGTTGAAGCCGTTCACGGAGAGCTGAGCGCTCTGCGCGGCCACCACTTGCGTGAGGTTCTGCGTACCGCTCGGGTCATCACTCAGCAGACCTGCCAGTGCCGCATCCCCGGATACACTGATGCTCATGCTGCGCGCGGCGCCGGTCGAAGAGGACTGCAACAGGAGACGGTACGGGCTTCCACTGCCGTCATTCACGATGCTGGCGGTGACACCGATGTTGGCTGCATTGATCGCGTCGCGTATCCCTTGCAGCGAATTGTTCGTGCTGTCGATGGTGACCGTTCCGCTGGCCGCCGCCGCATCCTGGGTGAACGTTGCGCCGCTGTAGGTTCCGTTGCTGAGCGTGCCGCCGGTGATGGTTCCAAACTGGAACGTGATGGTGGTGGGCGCCCCGGAGCCGATGCTCTGCGTAGTACTGGCCTGTCCTGCCGCAACCAGCGTCTGCGCCTGCGCCAGCTGACCCACATGCACCGCGTAGCTGCCAAGGGTGGCAGTGCCGTCCGCGCTGGCGGTAACAATGCTGCTGTCGCCCGAGGTGACCGACGTCGCCTGGAATGTGCTCAGGGAATTCAGTGCCGCCAGCGCGCTTTGCAGCGAGGACAGCGCACCCTTGACCGTGCCATACGCCGAGAGTTGCGCATCGTAGCTCGCTTCCTTTTGATTGAGGTCGTTCAGCGGGACCTGCTCGACCTGCATCAAGGCGTTGACGATCGAGGTGACGTCCAGGTTCGAGCCGACGCCGGGCATGGCCAGCGGCGACCCGGCGGACCCAGTGGATCCGTTGCTGCCCAGACTGGACAGCGAGGTGAGCGTGGTCGGAGTAAAGGCTGAGCTATTTACCGACGATACGGTCATGGCCTTCTCTCTTCAGGTTCGACTTCAGACTGCGTTATCGGTGCTTCCACGCCCGAACTGTAGGCGAGCGCCGAGGTCATCGGAGCGGCACCCTCCCCGACGGCTCTTTAATCCCCCCGCGTGTAGATGCATCCGCTCCAGCTGCTGTTCCGATTCTCCGGTGGGTGATGATGGCCGCCGCGATCATTCGCGTTCGTGATCCCCAGGAGCAGATGGGACGCCGCGCCCCCATCAAACGGTCGGCCAGTGGCGCGTATTCGTAGGAATTGAGCGATGTCTGGTTCGATGTCCTCGCTCACCCGCACCCCAGTTGTCGAATATTCGACATCGCGTGCGACACGCCCGCCACTGCGCCCGTGTCGGCGCGCGGGCCGGAGCTCAAGCCTTCTGCTTGAGCAGCACTCCCTGGAGGCGGTCCAAAGACTGAGCGATCGCGAGGACCTCTTGCGACGGGATCTGGCGGATGACCTCCTTGGTGCTGCTGTCGATTACCTTGACTACAGTCTTGCCCGTGTCGTGGTCGACGGCGAACTGAAGGTTCTCGGACGTAGTCTCGAGCGCCTTGTTGATCGCACCCACCGCCTCCTGAACTTGCTGCTCCGATGGTTGCGCCGGAGTCAAGTCCTGGCTCGCTTGCGGGGCTGGCCTGGCAGGGCGCTCAGCCCCCGTCGCTGGCGCCGCCGGTTGTTGCGGTAGGGAGGTACCGTTATTCGCAACTGACTGGATCGACATATCCACACCTCTTCCACACCTCGCGCAGCGGGGCGCTGCAACCGGGTCTATTGATTCCGGTGCAGGCGCCCACTAAGGAAGGGTGGACAGAACCTGCGCCCTGCCCACCCCTTGCTGCTTCCTAGTCCTCGGCGTGCACTACTTCAGCAACGTCAGGACGTTTTGGGGCAAGGCGTTCGCCTGCGCGAGCATCGCCACGCCGGCCTGCTGCAGAATCTGCGCGCGTGACAGATTGGCGGTCTCGGCAGCGAAGTCCGTGTCCTGGATCCGGCTGCGCGCAGCGCTGAGGTTCTCGGATGTGGTCTGCAGGTTCGCGATCGTGTTCGTGAACCTGTTCTGGACCGCACCCAGATTCGCTTGCATCTTGTCCACCTGCGCCAGTGCGGCGTCCACGATGGCCAGTGCGCTGTTGGCGCCCGTTACGGTCGTGATGTCGACGGTGGTCAGGTTTTGCGCGGTCGAGCCCGTGAGTGCGCCGGTGGTCACGACCGTGTTGCCGGCGCTGCTCACCGCGGTAAAGCCGGCGTCCGAGTTCAACGTGACCGTTCCCCCAACCCGGCTGCTGTTCGTGCCACCGCTCGTGAGCGTTTGCGTGTCGGAAGTGTTGGCTCCCGCGATCGTCGCGGTACCACCGGCTGAATTCGTGTACCCGTTCAGCACGATGTCTTGCCCGTCGGCCTGGTTGAAGATCACAGCGGTCTTGGACGCATTCAACGTCGCGGTGACGCCGGTCTTGCCGCTGACGTTATTCACTGCGGTCACGATCGCAGACAGGTCGCTCGCAGACGAGATCTGCGCTGAAATCGTGGTTGCTGTACCGCCGCCGTTGAGGCTGAAGCTAATCGTTCCGGCCGCGCTGATGCTGGTCAGAGTCGCCGCGGTGCTGGCCGAGGCGGTCACGTCGGTGGATGCAGTCTGGGCGTTCACAGACGCCGCGATCGTGTAAGCGGAGTCGCCGGCGTTAACGGTCACCGCAGCAGAACCGGCGGAGCCTGCGATCGTCAACGTCTGCGCCGCGACACCATTGCTGGCCGCCGCGGTATTCGCCGCGGCGGCAGTGGATTCGCCCAGACCTGAACCAGCGGTGCCCGACGCGAGCGCGATGGAGTTGTTCTGGAGATCCTGCGCGCGCGCGCCCTGGATCGAGACGCCGATGGTCTCGTTCGCGTTCGCACCCACCTGGAACTGCTGTCCCTGATACGTGCCGTCGAGAATCTTCAAGCCATTGAAGGTCGTGGTGTTGGCGATCCGGGTGAGCTCGCTCGTCAGCTGATTCACTTCCGAGTTCAGCGATTGCCTGTCGGAGGCGGAATTAGTCGCGTTGGCGGACTGCACCGCGAGCTGACGAATGCGCTGGAGAAGCGCGGTCGATTGCTGGAGCGCGCCTTCGGCCGTCTGCGTGAGCGAGATCCCGTCGTTGGCGTTGCGGCCGGCTTGATTCAATCCATTGATCTGCGCCGTCATCCGATCCGAGATCGCCAGCCCAGCCGCATCATCCTGGGCGCTGTTGATGCGCAGGCCCGAAGACAGCCGCTGCAGCGCCTGGTTCAGCGACGACTGCGACGTGTTCAGATTGCGTTGCGCATCCAGCGACGCAATATTGGTGTTGATGATTTGAGGCATTGTTCACACTCCTTCGATGGTCAGTCCGAGAACATAAGATTCGGTCACCTGCGCGTGAGCCAACCTTTGTGCGGATTATCGACGAGAAGTGCGAAAACTTGAGTTGGCGCGGATCATGCAAAATGGGAATTACAGAGGGAAAAACACTGCCGAGGAACCGCTGGTGACGAGATGCACGCAATGCCATCTCGCACTTTATATCGGCGCCATCCGACAAAACTTTAGGCCCCACAAAGTCCACTTCGATCACACCCGTGTGGACGCTTTAAGGGCGCTGCGCGCTGCAATGCATCTGACATAGCGCCGTGCCTCTCCGCTTCGACCGTGCCGGTGCCCGAGCTCGCGTGTCGTGCGGCTCATGCCAGCACTCGCTCCGTTGCCGCGAGCACATCTGTGTCCGGCGTTCTCTGATCAACCGCTGTGCTGCACGCATGGTCGCGAGCTCGATCGCCATACATCAGAGCCTCGCACGCGCAACCGGCGTGATCGCCGGGGATCCACGCCGCGCCGCCACGGACCGGCCCTGCCCACCCGGAGTCGTCTCCGACGCGCTTAGACCAACCGGCTGATTCGCCGGCCGATCACGGCTGGGCTGGGACGGCTGAACGGGTGCGGCGGGATACCCGGCGCTCCCGCAGCCACGAGCGGCAGCGCCAGGTCGACCCGCGCGGCCGCGGCCGGCGATCAGGGCTCAACTCCAACAAGCGCTTGCCGTTATCACGGCAGCCGCATGACGTAGTCCGCAACCGATGTCGATCGACTCGGCAGCGAGTCCGGAGCCGACAACGCTTGCCAGCGCGGGGGTGCCATCGCACCGAGTCCTAGGGCCGGCAGCAAGCGGGTGGAGCGAAACGAGTGCCGACGATGAAGATCCTGGTCACGGGTGGATGTGGATACAAAGGCAGTGTGCTGGTGCCCAAGCTGCTGCGGCTCGGCCATCGGGTTACGGTGGCCGACGCGATGTGGTTTGGCAACTTCCTCCAGCCTCATCCCAACCTCGAGGTGCTGTGCAGCGATGTGCGCTTCCCCGAGCAAGTGCCACTCGACGGGGTGCAGGCGGTGATCCACCTGTCTTCGGTAGCCAACGATCCATGTGGGGATCTCGACCCCAAGTTGACCTGGGAGGTGAGTGCGCTCGCAACCATGCGGCTCGCCGACCGGGCCGTGCGGTGTGGAGTGCGGCAGTTCATCTATGCGTCCTCCGGCAGCGTTTACGGGGTCAAGAATGAGCCGGAGGTCACCGAGGAGCTGGAGCTCACGCCCATCTCCGAATACAACAAGACGAAGATGGTGGCTGAGCGGGTGCTCTTGAGCTACGCGGACGCGATGGCGGTGCAGATCGTGCGCCCCGCGACCGTTTGCGGATACTCGCCGCGAATGCGCCTCGACGTCTCGGTGAACATGCTCACGATGCAAGCCCTCACGCGCAGGCGCATCACCGTGCTCGGGGGAGAGCAAACCCGGCCGAACATCCACATCGACGACATCACCGACGTCTATCTACACCTGCTCGCGCGGCCGCACCTCACGGGGATCTACAACGCGGGCTTCGAGAACCTTTCGATCATTCAGATCGCGGAGCGGGTGCGCTGTCGGATTCCTGCGGACCTGACGGTCACGGCCTCCAACGACCCGCGCTCCTACCGCGTCAACTCCGACAAGCTGATCGCCACCGGGTATCGCCCGAGGAAGACGGTGGACGATGCGATCACGGAGCTCGCAGCCAAGTATCGCGAGGGCATCTTGAAGGACGAGGCCCGCTTCTACAACCTGAAATGGATGCAGCGCGACCAGCTCGTTGAGGCGGCCGCATGAAGCCACCGCGAAGCGGAAAACTCGTGCGGCTCGCCGATTACACAGGCGAGGGTGCACGTGCGGAGTCGAGCGGTGCGGCGCTGCGCCGGAGCGCCGTCGCCCACTTCGCGAGCTATGCCGAGCGGCTGGGCGGGATACTGGCCGGCGCGGACTGGAGCGGCGTCGCGGAGCTGGCCTCGGATCTGAGGCGCTGCTGGCGTGAAGGCCGCTCTGTCTTTCTCTGCGGCAACGGAGGGAGCGCGGGCAACGCGATTCATCTGGCGAACGACTACCTCTACGGCATCGCCAAAGGCGACGGTCTAGGTATGCGCGTGCACGCATTGAGCGCCAATGCCTCGGTCATCACCTGCCTGGCAAACGACGTCGGCTACCACAGCGTGTTCTCCGGACAGCTCGCGGTGCAAGGACGCACGGGCGACCTGCTCCTCGTGTTCTCCGGCAGCGGGAACTCGCCCAACGTGGTCCGTGCAGTCGAGCAGGCGCGAGCGATGAACATCAAGTCGTACGCAATCCTGGGCTACTCCGGCGGGACCTGCAAGGAGCTGGCCGACGTGCCGATCCACTTCGCCGTCGACGACATGCAGATCGCGGAGGATCTCCAGTTGGTGCTCGGCCATATGATCATGCAGTGGCTTTGCGCCAACCCGCCTCGCTGAGCGAGCTGCGCGATGCAGGGACGGCAGCCCGCGTACGCTGCGGCCAAGCTCTACCGGCAGCAGACAAGTCGTACGCCAACGACCTCGATGTAGATGGCGCGGATCGCGGTCCTCGGGTCGAACTCCTTCGCGGGCGCGACGTTTGTCGACGCCGCGCTGTGCAGAGGTCATGAGCTGCTCGGAGTGAATCGTTCGGCGGAAGGCTCGCCGATCTTCCTGCCCTACAAGAACAATCCACGGGCCCGTGCGTATACGTTCAAGCAGCTCGACTTGAATCGGGACATGCCGCTCATCTGTTCTGCGCTCGACGCGTTCGCGCCGTCGTTCGTGGTCGACTTCGCAGGCCAGGGGATGGTCGCCGAGAGCTGGACCTGGCCCGAGCACTGGTACCAGACCAATCTCGTTGCCAAGGTGCGGCTGCACGAGTTTCTGCGCACGCGCCCGTGGCTCATGAAATATGTGCGGGTGTCCACGCCCGAGGTGTACGGGAACACCAAGGAGCCGGTTCGCGAGGATCATCCTTACGCTCCGAGCACCCCTTATGCGGTGTCCCACGCGGCGGCGGACATGAGCTTGGCCGCATTCCATCGCAACTACGGGTTTCCGGCCGTGCTGACTCGGTTCGCCAACTTCTTCGGTCCCGGACAGCAACTGTACCGCATCGTCCCGCGCGCCATCCTGTATGCGCTTTCCGGCCGCAGGCTCCCCCTGCATGGCGGCGGCGTTTCTGTGCGCGCCTTCGTTCATGCCCGCGACGCCGCGGCGGCTCTACTTGCGGTCTGCGAGGCAGGCAAGCCCGGAGAGACCTATCACTTCTCGTCCGGCGAGTTCCACCCGATACGGGAGGTCGTGCAGACGGTGTGTGCGCAGCTCGGCATCGACTTCGAGCGCGTGGTCGAGGCAGCGCCCGATCGCCCGGGCAAGGATCAGGCGTATCGCATGGATGCCGCCAAGGCCGCCGAGCAGTTGGGCTGGCGGCCTTCCGTGGCATTCGTCCAGGGCATACGGGAGACGATCGGCTGGGTCAAGGACAACTTCACGGAAATGAAGCGCTTGCCATGGGACTACGTGCACAAATCTTGATCGGCGACTCGGTGGCGAAGCAGGAAGTCGTGCGCGCCGAGCGCAATTTCTTGCCCCAGCAATACGAGACCACCGGCGTGTTGGAGATCAACCACAACTACCTGCCCGCGCAGTTTTCCGACCGGGACGAGATCCTTGCCCAGATCCGAGAGGTCGTGATCCGCGGCGATTTCACGCTTGGCAGGGAGGTCGACCGCCTCGAGGACGAGTTCGCGACGCTGGTCGGCGCCAAGCACGCGGTCGGCGTGGGCAGCGGAACCGACGCCCTGCTGCTATCACTGAAGGCACTCGGGATCGGCCAGGGCGACGAGGTGATCACCACCCCTTACACGTTCTTCGCTACGGTCGGCGCCATCGCGACCGCAGGCGCGAAGCCGGTGTTCGTCGACATCCGCGAGGACTACAACCTCGACCCGGAGAGAGTCGAGGCGGCCGTGACGCCGCGCACGCGGGCCATCCTTCCGGTCCATTGGTCGGGAAAGCCGTGCGACATGGATCCGATCGCGGAGCTCGCATCGAGACGGGGCATCGCCGTGGTCGAAGACGCGTGCCACGCGATCCAAGCAACCTACAAAGGCCGCCCTGCGGGCACCCTCGGCACGCTCGGCTGCTTCAGCTTCCATCCGCTGAAGAACCTGAACGTCTGGGGAGATGGCGGCATCATCGCGACCAATTCGGACGAGCTGGCGGCCAGCCTGCGCCTGTTGCGCAACCATGGGCTCGTGAGCCGCGAGCAGTGCGCCGTGTTCGCGTACAACTCGCGCCTGGACACGATCCAGGCTGTCGTCGCACGCCATCTGCTCGGCAAGCTCGACCACATCACCGAATCGCGCGTCGCGCACGCGGCTTATTTCGACGACCGGCTGCGCCGCATCCCGCAGATCAAGATCCCGGAGCGCGAGCCCTGGGTGCGCCACGTCTATCACCTGTACGTCATTCGCTGCGAGCGGCGCGATGCGCTCCAGCGCCACCTCGTCGCGCACGGCGTCGACGCCAAGGTGCACTACCCGATCCCCATGCACCTGCAGCCGGCGGCGGCCTTCCTCGGCCACGCGCCCGGCGACTTCCCGGTCTGCGAGCGCATCGTCGAGGAGGTCCTGTCCCTGCCGGTCCACGAGTTCATCACCCGCGACCAGCAGTATCGCGTCGTGGCGTTGATCGAATCCTTCTACCGAAGCTAGGCGACGCCCGATGCAGGTCCCATTCGTCAGCCTCGAGCGGCAGTTCCACGATTTGCACGACGAGCTTCTCGCAGCGTTCGAACGTGTGGGCGCCAGCGGCATGTACGTCCTAGGCGAGGAGCTCGAGCGCTTCGAGGCCGAGGCCGCAGCCTACTGCGGCGCTCGCTACGCACTCGGGGTGGCGAACGGCTCGGACGCATTGTTCCTGATCCTCAAGGCGCTCGGCGTAGGTCCGGGCGACGAGGTCATCACCTGCCCCAACTCGTTCATCGCCAGCGCATGGGTGATCGTCGCCGCCGGCGCGAGGCCGGTGTTCGTGGACGCCGCGGAAGATTCCAACATCGACGTGCACAGGATCGATGCCGCCGTTACGCCGCGCACCCGCGCCCTCATCGCGGTCCATCTAACGGGTCGCCCGGCCGACATGGACGCGGTGAACGCGATCGCCGGCAAACACGGATTGGCGGTGGTCGAGGATGCCGCTCAGGCGATCGGGGCGCGCTACAAGGGGCGGCGAGTCGGGTCGCTGGCGACGGCAGGCGGGTTCAGCCTGCATCCGCTGAAGAATCTCGGTGTCTATGGCGACGGCGGCCTGGTGACGACCAACGATCGGGCGGTCTACGAGCGTGTGTTGAAGCTGCGCAACCACGGGCTGCGCAACCGCGACGAGTGCGAGACCTGGGGATACAACTCGCGCCTGGACCCTCTGCAGGCGGCATTCGCCTCAGTGAAGCTAAAGCGTCTGGACTCTTGGAATGCCCGATGCCGGGAGATCGCAGCGCGGTATCGTGACGGCCTCGCCGGCGTAGTCTGGGTTCCGCGCGATCGTGCTCACGAAGAGCCCGTCTATCACACCTTCATTATCCGCAGCGAGCAGCGCGACCGCTTGATCGAGCACTTGACGCGGTGCGGCGTGGGAACCCGCGTCCACTATCCGATCCCGATCCACCTGCAGGAATGCGCCCGCCATCTCGGACATCGCGAGGGCGACTATCCCGAAGCCGAACGACAAGCGCGCACCATCCTGAGCCTGCCGATCTTCCCGGAGCTCACCGAGCCTGAGATTGCCCACGTCATCGGATCGGTGCGGTCGTTCTTCCACGGCTGACGGATCGAGCGGCCATGACGCAACTCAGTTGTCCGACTCGCGACAGGCGCATCGTCCGCTGCGGACCTACCTATAGTATGCCGATGAGATCATGACAGTCGCGGCAGCAAGACTCCCCACTCCTGAGCTCGCACGGCTCGCGCGCGAGACGCGAGCGCGTGTGATCGAGAACGCCCATCGGACGCAGACGCCGCACTTGGGCTCCTGCCTATCCTGCGTCGATATCTTGATCGCGGCCTACTTTCACAGCCTGCGCCTCGATCCGTCGAACCCGCGCGCATCCCAACGGGACCGCTTCATCTTGAGCAAGGGGCACGCTGCCCCTGCGCTGTTTCAAGTGCTGGCCCTGCGCGGTTTCTATCCTCTCGCGCTGCTCGACGACTACGGCAAGGATGGAAGCCTGTTCGCCGAGCACCCGCCCACGCCGGACCGTCTACCGGGCATCGAGGCGGCTACGGGATCGCTCGGACATGGCGTGCCGATGGGACTCGGCATGGCGCTCGCCGGCCGCATCCGCCGTGAGGGTTATAACGTGGTTGCCCTCTCGAGCGACGGCGAGTGCAACGAGGGCTCCATCTGGGAAGCGGCGATGCTCGCTGCCGCGCAGAAGATGGACCGGCTGTGCGTCGTGATCGACTTCAATCGATGGCAGGCCACGGGGCGCACCGAGGAGATCACCGGCTTAGCTCCACTGGCGGAGAAGTGGCGTGCGTTTGGCTGGTCTACCCGCGAGGCCGACGGCCATGATCTCGACGAGCTCGCGAAGCTCTTGTCCGCGGTTCCCGATGGCAGTGGCCGTCCGGTCGCAATCATCGCCCATACGGTCAAGGGCAAAGGCGTCTCCTTCATGGAAGACGACAACAACTGGCATTACCGGATCCCGAAGGCCGACGAAGTCGACGCCGCCAAGAAGGAGCTGGGGGTCGCGGCATGAGAAACGCCTTCGCGGACGAAGTCGCCAAGCTGGGGCGAGAGGACACGCGGTTGGTGCTGCTATCCGGGGACATCGGCAACAAGTTGTTCGACGCGTTCAAGGAGCACGCGCCGGCGCGTTTCCTCAACTGCGGTGTCGCCGAAGCGAACATGATGAGCGTCGCAGCCGGAATGGCCCTGTCCGGCTTGCGCCCCGTTGTCTATACGATCACCCCGTTCACCACCACGCGCTGCTTCGAGCAGATCCGCGTGGACGCCTGCTACCACGCTGCGCCGGTGATCATCGTGGGCACGGGCGCGGGCCTCTCCTATGCGGAACTCGGCCCCACGCACCATTCGCTGGAGGACATGGCGATCCTGCGCACCCTGCCCGGGATGAGCGTGGTCGCGCCTTGCGATGAGGTCGAGCTCCGGCTGCTCCTGCGCGCCGCACTCGCGCACGACGGTCCGGTGTACATCCGCATCGGCAAGAAAGGCGAGCCGGTGATCCACAAGGCGCGGCCGCGGCTCGCTCTCGGTCGGTCCGTCACCGTGCGCGAAGGGCAAGACGCCTGTCTGATCAGCACCGGCACCATCATGCCGGAGGCGCTGAGGGCCGCTGATCTGCTCGCGGGTCAGGGCCTGTCAGTGCGCGTCGAAAGCTTTCACACCGTCAAGCCGCTCGACGAGGGCCGGCTCGCGGAGATCTTCGGCGAGTATGCGGTGGTTGCCGTCGTCGAGGAACATAGCCGCCTCGGCGGGCTCGGCGGAAGCATCGCAGAGTGGAAGGCACGTCAAACCGGCAAGCTCGGAACCCTGCTCGCCTTCGGCGTCGAGGACACCTTCATGCACGAGATCGGGTCGCAGGAGTACGCGCGTCGAAGGTTCGGGCTCACGGCGGAGAATTTCGCGACGCAGGTGCAAACGGCACTGCGTCGCAGCTGACTGGAGCACGCGCGGGATGCGGCTCGGCCTCGATTTCGACAATACCATCGTCCGCTACGACGCGCTGTTCCACCGGGTCGCGCGCGAGGGAGGGTGGATTCCCGCCGATCTCCCCGTCTCCAAGCTGAGCGTACGCGACCATCTGCGCCGCAACGGCCAGGAAAGCGTCTGGGTGGAGATGCAGGGCTACGTGTACGGTCCGAGGATGGGCGAGGCCGAGGCCTTCCCCGGCATGGTGGAGTTCCTGCAGTGGGCGCGTGCGAATGGCCTCGCCGTCTGCATCGTCAGCCACAAGACGCGGCACCCGTTCAGCGGTCCGCGCTACGACCTGCATGCAGCCGCGCGAGCATGGATCGACAAGCGCCTGCGTGACGACGGGGGGCCACTGCTGCCTGAGTCGGCGGTGTATTTCGAGCTGACCAAGGAGCAAAAGCTCGCACGCATCGCAGCCGCCTCCTGCTCCGTGTTCCTGGATGACCTTCCCGAGATCCTCGACGCGCCCTCGTTTCCCAAGGACACTCGGCCGATCCTGTTCGACCCGGCCGGGCATCACCGCAATTCCAGCGTGGTGCGGTTGGGTCATTGGGCGCAGCTGCGACCGCTGATCGAAGAGCAATGGCAGCCGACCTGGTGACAGCGGAGGTCGGCGCGCTGCTCGCGACCATCGGCCGAGCAGAGGTGCGGTTCGATCCCGCCCCGATCGGCACGGGCGGCAACAATCGCGTGATCTGTGCGGTTGCAGACGGCGAGCGCGTGGTCGCCAAGCGCTACTACCACGACGCGGCGGAAACCCGGGACCGCATGCGCGCGGAGTTTTCGTTCGTCGAGCATGCCTGGCGGCAAGGGATGCGCTGCGTGCCGCGTCCCATCGCGTGCGACCCGGCCAGCCACATCGCGTTGTACGAGTTCGTCGAGGGCCGCCATCTCCAGCCCGAGGAACTAGGCGATGCCCAGGTCGTGCAGGCGGCGCGGTTCTTCGCGAGGCTGAACACCGCAGCGAGCCGCCTTGCGGGACGGCACCTACCGGCCGCCTCGGACGCGTGCTTCAGCACCGCAGAGCATATAGGCTCGGTGGATCGCCGCATCTCGAAATTGTCGTGCATCTCGACCCGCACTGCTGCGGACCGGGAGGGGGCGGGGTTCGCCGGCGAGCTCGCCGCCCGGTGGGCGCTCGAGCGCGAGCGCATTCTGTGCGAGACCGAGGATGCGGACGCAGCGCTCCCCGAGCATTGGCGCTGTTTGTCGCCTTCCGACTTCGGCTTTCATAATGCCCTGCTCCGTCCCGCAGGGGCGGTCTCCTTCTTGGACTTCGAGTACGCCGGATGGGACGATCCGGCCAAGATGATCGGGGATTTCTTCGCGCATCCGGGCCTGCCGGTGCCCTCACAGCATTACGAGACGTTCGTCACGCAGGCGTGCGCACCGTTTGAGGACGCGGCGGCTCTGATCGAGCGCGCGCGCCACCATCAGGCCATCGCCCGGGTGAGATGGTGCTGCATCATGCTGAACGAGTTCCTTCCCGACGTCGCGCGGCGCCGGCAGTTCGCCGATCCGAGCCTGGACCTAGAGGCGCGCAAGCGACAGCAGTTGCGCAGGGCGCGCCGTCTCATTCAATCTACAGTAGCGTGAAGCGCAGCGGCGGCTACATGCACTCCCGGGGAATTGCGTACAGGACGGTCTCGTAGATGTCCGGAGCATAGTGCCCGAGGAAGAACGCGTAGTCGTCGAGGACACTCATCAGGTCCAACGGGATTCGGTAGAGATCGCGCTTGGAGTGATAGATACTGACGGCCAGCTGCGGCCGATCCCTGCGCATCGTCTCTCGGCTGCCCCGGCAAGCGGCCCAGTCGGCGCCCTCCAGGTCGAACTTGATCAGGTCGACGCGCTCCTGCCGCTCCCGGAAGAACTCGTCTACCGTCCACGCTCGACATGTGCCGGCGTTGCCGGCTCCATCGGCGACGATCTTGGAGGCACTTTGGTTCTGCTCGTCGAAGAAGAGCTGCACCGTCTGGTTCGTGTCCGCGAGCGCCGCTTCGACGAATACGAACTTACCGCATCGGTCCAAGTAGGTCTTGTGCGGGCTGCTTGCAAAAAAGCGGGCAAACGGCTCGAATCCATACACCCGCTTGACCGTGGGCAACGAGTCGATCAGCTGTACGGCCGTCGAGCCGTCGAACACCCCTCCGTCCACCACCGTCTGGATGCGAGCGACGCGCAGGTGCTCCAGGTATTGCCTGTGCTTGCCCAGAGCGGCCACGAAGCGAGCGGGGAGCTTGTGCGGTTGCCGTCGCCGCGCCGAGACGATCTCGGCGAACAGGTCCCTGCTCGCCCGATCCTCCAGTGTGTCCGCCACTCGAGCCAGTAGCGCGCGGACCTCGGCGTACTCCTCGCCGCTGTAATAGTCGTTGGCGGCGTGCCCCTCGAATTGAGCGATGTTCGCTAGGCAGACGCGCTCCGAGGGATGCAGGCGTGCGAGGATCTCGGCGGCCGCAAGCGACGCGATCAGCACGCATTCCAGATCCACTCGGTCGCGCTCGCAAGGGTAGTTCAGGATCGGAACGCCGGCGACCTCCCCGCTCTTGTAGTCGTCGAAGAAGCACCTCACCTCGACGTCGGGCCGGCGCTCGCGCAGGATGCTGAGCAGCAGCGAGCCCCGCCCGCCAGCGCCATAGATCCCCACCGCGGCGTTGCGTGGAATCGCCTCGACCTCGTCGATCATCGCGACCTGCCGAGCTGTTCGCATGAGTGGCATCTCCCAAGTCAACGGCCCCATCGGTTCGATCTTTACCCGGAGCCGGGACTTCTCGGTGCGCGGCTTCAGCCGGCGAATTCGGGGCTTAAGTTTCTGTTGCGGCGCCGATATGGCTTTCGCGTCCACTGCCTGCGGCCGGTTTGCCAGCGCCGGACCCGGATCAACGCTGAGGGCCTCTCGGTGCCGTACATCGACTTCATGTCCGTCCTGCATAAGGCGGTCCAGCGCGATTACCTCGCTCGGGTGAACGATCCCGAATACCCGAAGCCGCGGGCGGCGGAACTCGCCAAGAAGTGGGATTTCGACTATTGGGACGGCGATCGCCGCGTGAATTACGGCGGTTATCGCTACATCCCCGGCCGCTGGGAGAAGGTCGCCCGCGCGATGGCCGAGCACTACGGCATCAAGCCGGGCGACCGGGTGCTGGACGTCGGCTGCGGCAAAGGCTACCTCCTCTACGACTTCACGCTGGCCGTGCCCGGTGTCCAGGTGTTCGGACTCGATGTCTCCGCGTACGCGATCCGGAACGCGAAACAGGAGGTTCAAGCACGCCTGCAACTGGGCAGCGCAACCTCGCTGCCTTGGCCCGACAAGAGCTTCGACTTGGCGATCTCCATCCAGACCCTGCACAACCTGCATTGCTACGACCTCGACAAGGGCCTGCGCGAGCTGGAGCGGGTCGGAAAGCGGAAATATCTGTGCGTGGAGTCCTACCGCAACGAGGTGGAAAAAGCCAACCTGCTCTACTGGCAAGTCACCTGCGAGGCGTTCAACACCCCCGATGAATGGGCGTGGTGGTTCGGGCAGGCGGGGTACACCGGCGACCATTCCTTCATCTACTTCGAATGAACGGCCGTACCAACCGGTCTTTCAGCGCGCCGCTCGGTGTTGCTCAGGGAAGCTCGTCGGGCGCAGACCAGCATGCGCCCGAAGTCGAAGCGTTCTGGCGGCATGGCTATCGGATCGTGCCGCAGGTTCTCGACGTTGCCCTCGTCGCGAGCGTTCGCCAGGTGCTGGAAGCGCACATGCAGCGTCAGGTTGCGGCGGCGGCGGGAGAG
Source organism: Burkholderiales bacterium (assembly GCA_035501875.1). Classification (GTDB taxonomy): domain Bacteria; phylum Pseudomonadota; class Gammaproteobacteria; order Burkholderiales; family SHXO01; genus SHXO01. The sequence goes on along the minus strand of DATJVI010000033.1, from coordinate 183,463 downwards.
ATGGGGGGCCATTCGGTAGCCCAATTCGTCTGTGAGCCCACGAGCGGGACGACTTCCGGAGCACGCGCGCTCGACGCGCTCAGCAAGGACACACGAGACACGTTGTCGGGGCACTTCAGCCTCGAGGCCCGGCTGGACCGCGGCCTCTGGGCCATCCCGAGACAGCCTCGGTTGAGAGGTATCCTGCAAGCCGCTCTGCGCAGCCGCGATCTGTATATGCATATGCCGCCGACGGCGCGCTTTGTGCTGCCCGGCAACCTCCACGCCGCGGTGCCTGCGCATCAGGACCTCAGCTACAACCGGCATCTCACCGACTTCATCACCGTCTGGGTGCCGCTCGTGCCGATCGACGCTGCCTGCGGCGGCGTAGCGGTGTACGAAGGCAGCGGCGGCGCGCCAGAAGCGCCGACGGATCCGCAACGAGACCGGTTCTGGCTCAAGGACATCCCCGTGGAGGGCTACCGGCCGGTGCACTGCGAGATGGCGGTGGGCGATGTGCTGCTGTTGAACCGGCGCATCATCCACGCGTCGATGCCCAACCGCTCCGACCGGACTCGCCTCAGCATCGACCTCCGGTTCTTCGGCGCGCGCGATCGGTCGCACAAGCACCATTTGGACATGCAAACCTGGACCGTCATCGCTCCCCCGGAGGCGGTGTGAGCAGAACCTTCGACGGGTTCAAGAAGAGCGAGACAGATGCTTCGGTCGAAGACGATCTGGAAGCGCATCTCGCCAAGTACAGTGTCAGCGCCCTGGACGCGGTCAAGCATTTTCCCGTGCTCGCCCGCCGGCAATGGTTGAAGCGGTTTCTCGCGCATGTCGAGCTGTTCAAGCTGACGCTCGACGTGCCCGGCGACATCTGCGAGCTTGGGGTGTTCCGCGGGCTGGGCCTGCTGACCTGGGCCAATTTGCTGGAGGCATATTGCATCGGCGACCGGACCAAGACGGTGTACGGGTTCGACAACTGGAAGGGGTTCACGCGGTTTTCTCCCGAGGACGGCGCGCAGCTTCCAGCGGCGCACAAGGTGCCCGGTGGCTTCAACCCCGAGCGGTATCGGCGCGAGCTCGAGGAAGCGATCGGCATCTTCGACAAAGATCGCTTCGTGCCGTGGAAGCCCCGTATCAGGCTGGTCGACGGTGAGATCGAGAGCAGCGTGCCCCGGTTCGTGCAGGAACATCCGGGCGTTCGCTTCTCGCTGCTCCACTTCGACTGCGACCTGTACGCGCCGACTCGCGCCGCGCTGGATGCGCTCTGGCCACGGGTAACGCGCGGCGGCGTGTTGCTGTTCGACGAATACGCCATCGCCGACTGGCCCGGCGAATCCCGTGCGGTCGACGAATTCCTCGCCGACAAGCCGGGACTGCGGCTATGCACTCTGCAGTGGACCAATGCTCCCGCGGCCTACCTCGTCAAACCCTGAAGCGGCCCCGGACGCGGCGACCGCGCCGGCTGCATGTCCTGCCTGCGGCAACACGCAGTTCCGACCTCTGGTCGACTTTGGCGAGGTCCCACACTCCGGGACCTTTCTTCGTAGCGCTGACGGTTCGTTCGCTACGCTGCGGCTTCGGTTCGAGTACTGCGAGGAGTGCGGGCTGGTCCGACAGCCAGAGGCGGCTGCGGCTCAACCCGACTACTCGGAGATCGGCCGGCGCACCGCGCGGCAGCTCCCGGAGTACGCGGACGAGATCGTGCGCAGGCTCGCGGGGGCCATGCGCAGACCGGACACGGACCTCGTGGTCGAAGTCGGCGCAAACGACGGAACGTTCCTCGATCTCCTGCGGGCAGCCGCGTTCCAGAACCGCCTCGCGATCGAGCCCTCCCGTCCCCTTGCCGCGATCTGCCGGGACGCTGGACATGCGGTGGAGAACATCCATTTGACCGAGTCGCATGCAGCGCGGGTCGCCGCCCGGTACGGAGCCGCTCGCGTCGTCGTGTGCCGGCATACGCTCGAGCATGTTCCTGCTCCGCACATGTTGTTGCGCGCGATGCGCAGACTGCTCGCCGACGAAGGTTGGCTTTTCATCGAGGTCCCCGCCGCTGCGCCGATCGTCGAGCGGCTGTTGGCCCATGAGCTGTGGGACGAGCATCTCACCTACTTCTCGCCGGGCAATCTGGAGCGCATGGCGGGTCTCGCCGGATTTCACGTGATCGAGTGTAAGGCGGCCGCGCACCGCAGCTCCGAGAACCTGATGCTCTGGGCTCGGGCTTGCGGAACGACGAAGCCGGCGCTCGCGACGACTGGAGCTGGCGCAGGCGAGCTCTTAGCACGCTGCAGCAGTTTCCGCGAGCGGTGGAACGCGTTCTCCGCTCACCTGCGCGAGCTTGCTCCCACCTGGCGCGCGCCGGTCTTTGCTCTGGGAGCCTCCCATCCGCAGTCGAACTTCCTCCTCTTCTCGCGCCTCGGCGCCCGCGTGAGCGGCCTGGTGGACGAGGATCCTTCGAAGATCGGCTTCCGCGTGCCTCTGCCGCAACCCGTGCCGGTGCTGTCGGTTCCCGGGTTCCAGGACGCGATGCGTGGCGGCACGTTGCTCCTCACCGCATTTGGTTATCCCGACTGGATGCAGCGAATGCGTGCCGAACTGGCCGGCCGCGACGTCGCGTTCGTGGACCCCTTGGAACCGCTGCGACAGTTTTGAGGCATGGCCCACCTCGCTCAACGAACTGCGCCCTCGGTCCAGCTAGGCTCGATGATGCTGCAAGGGGGCGCGCTGGAAGCACAGGGCCGCTTGGCGGCCGCCGCCGCGCTCTACGAAACCACCGCGCAGTCGTTCCCCGAGTGCGCCGAGCCGATCGAGGCGTACGCCAACGCGCTCGCACGCATGGGGCAATCGGAGCGCGCGCTGGCGCAATTCCAATGTGCTCTGCAGCGACGGCCGGACTCCGCGAACGCGCACTTCCGCATCGGCGAGATCCTCGCGCAACTGGGCAGGTACCGGGAGTCGGTCCCGCACTTCGAACGGGCGGTCGCACTCAAGCCCGACTGGCTGGAAGCGCGCGAGCTCTCGGGCCGCATGCTCTGGATCTGCCACGAATACGGCGCCGCTGCAAAGGTGTGGCGCGAATGGCGAGCAGCGCAGGCGGAAGCAGCCAGGTCGCAGGGCCTCGACCCCCAGCAGTTCCGCATTCTCGACCCGGTGTGGACGCGCTGGCTGGGTAACCATGCGCATCTCGATGCCTACGTGAAGATCGGCTTGCTCGGTTGGCGCAAGCCCGTCCCCATCAAGCTCCTCGCCCCGCGCGGGAAGGTGGCGAACGAGGCCTACCTCGCTCTGTGGCGCGACTACGTCGAGGTCGTGTCGGCGCCGGAAGAGATCGAGCGACTGTCGGCGTTGACCGGCGTGCTCGGGGATTCGCTGCACACGATGCTGGTCGACGAAGTCCCGACCTACTACACGAACGCGATCGCGGTGGTGCAGGCCGAGTGGGAGAGGCAGGGACGCGCTCCCCTGCTGCAACTCAGCGAAGAAGAGCGTGAGCGCGGCTGGCAAATGCTCGCATCACTGGGGATCCCGCGCACGGCGTGGTTTGCGTGCCTGCATGTGCGCGAGCCGGGGTTTTGGAACGAGGCCGACGACCGGACCAACCGACCCCGAGTGGCCTCGATCCGCTCTTATCTGCCGGCGATCGAGCATATCGTCTCCAGAGGCGGCTGGGTCGTCCGCCTGGGCGACTCCTCGATGCAAGCGCTCGCGCCGATGCCCGGGCTCATCGACTACGCACGCAGCGACGCCAAGTCGGACTGGATGGATGTATTCCTGTGCGCGAGCTGCCGCTTCCTGATCGGGACGAACTCGGCGCTGTATCAGGTCTGCATCACGTTCGGCACGCCCAGCGTCGCGACCAACTGGGTCCCGCTCAGCAGCTTTCCGATGAGCGGGCGCGATATCGTCCTGCCCAAGCGGCTGCGCTCGCGTGCCGACGGTACGGAGCTGCCGTTCGACGCCGTCCTACGCCTCCCCCGTGATGCACCCTTTGGGCAGCTGTTCGACCATCACCGGCTCGATCTGATCGACAACACTCCCGAGGAGATCCTCGAGGGTGTCGAGGAGATGCTGCAACGGAGCGATGGGGTGTGGGAATCGAGCGATGAGGCTCGTGCGCGCGTTGAGCGCTTCAGCGAAATCGCGGCGCTGCACCGCGTGACGGTGAACGGCAGCATCGGAGAGCGGTTTCTTGCGCGTCACGCCGGCCTTCTAGCCTAGGCGGCGCGCGGCACAGGGAAAGAACACGAGATGCTGAATCTGATCCGCGACACCCCAGGCTATGCCACCGGCTTGCGACTGACGAATGCGGAACTGTCCCAGGTCAAGCAGCTCGTCTTCGACCACCTGGCGCAGCAGGTATTCGAAGCGGCGCCTGAGCACTCGGAGATGTTTCTGCGCACTCCGCTGGAACAGTATCACGGCATCTCGCATCTGCTTCCGCACCGCGAGCTGCTGGCGCGCACCAGGCGCATTCTACCGCGCAGTGCAGTCGAGCAGATTCGGGCCACCTCGCTGTTCCGGCACATCGAGTCCGAGCTCGGCCCCGTCGAGATCTCGGACGAAGAGAACATGGGGCGCGAGAGCATCTCCATCCGGTTGGTGAGGCCGGAAATGGATTCCGACATCGGGTCGCTGCACGCGGACCACTGGTTCTGGCCGCTCTACGGTTTCGCCCTGCCGCCGGGCCGGCAGCGGGTCAAGGTGTGGGTCGCGGTTTGCTGCGAGGCCGGCAAGGCCGGACTGCTGTTGTCGCCGGATTCCCACGCGCGCGAATGGAAGTACGACACGGTGAGCCGGGGCGGAATGCTCAAGCCGCTGCTCGACGCGAGCGAGAAACCGGTGCTGGAGCTATTCGCCAGCGAGCCCGGTGCGGGCGTGGCCTTCAACTACCACCTGCTGCACGGCGGAGCGGTTACGCGCAGCGAGACCACCCGAGTCAGCATGGAGTTCACGTTGCTGGTGCCCGACAGCGTGTACTTCAGTCGAAACGCTGCGAAGGCATCCCGGCGTCCTCGCTCATCGCTCAGAGGCGTGTCGCAGTGAGCCCAGCGCGCCCAGCCGGCGCAACGACGTGGTTCGAACGCTTCCCCGAGGGGCTGCTGTGACTGAGCGGTTCGACTGCGCCGTCTGCGGCGGCCATCGCCTCGAGGAGGTGAGGACGTTCGAGCGGCTTCCGCGCATCACCTCCGATTGCAAGCCCTTCGCTCCCGGAGGTCGTCTCGTGGAATGCCTCGAGTGCGGTGCGACGCAGAAGGTCCCGTCGGCACGCTGGCTCGAGGAGATCGGCCGAATCTACGACGCGTATGTTCCCTATCACCAGGCCGAAGGAGTCGAGCAGATCGTGCTCGACAGCGAGACCGGCACCCTGCGCCGCAGAAGCGAAGTGATCGTGTCGCGTCTGCGCGCAAGGGCGGTACTGCCGCCGGCAGGCACCGCCCTGGATGTGGGCTGTGGCAGCGGCGCCACGCTCAAGGTCCTCTCGCGAGAGTTTCCGCGGTGGCGCTTGTTCGGCCTCGAGCTCGACCACAGGAACCACGCTCACCTGAGCGCGATCCCGAATCTGGAGCGCGTGTACGCCGGATCTCACGCGGAGATCGATCACGCGTTCGACCTTGTCACGTCGATCCACTCGCTGGAGCATTTCCCTTCCCCCTCCAACGTGCTGCACTCCCTGCGCGCCAAGGTCGCCGACCGCGGGCATCTGTTCCTCCAGCTGCCGAACACCGCGGAGAACCCGTTCGATTTGGTGGTCGCCGACCACCTCTTGCACTTCTCCCCTCGGACCGCGGTGCGGATTGCAGAGCGCGCCGGTTTCCACGTCGAGAGCGTGGCGACCGCGTGGGTGCCGAAGGAGATCTCCCTGCTCGCACAGCCCGGCGCGCATCCGCGCGGCGCCCTGCGAGGTGCCCAGCATGACGAGTTCGGCGTCGGGCGCGCCGGTGTGGACTGGCTGTTCTCGGTGATCGAGGACGCAGCGGCGTGCGCGCGGCAGTCGCGCTCCTTCGGGATCTTCGGGACGTCGATCTCGGCGACCTGGCTCGCCGGATCGCTGCCCGGCAAGGTGAGCTTCTTCGTCGACGAAGATGCGCAGCGTCAGAACCGGGACTACATGGGCCGGCCGGTCGTGAGCCCCGATCGAATTCCCGCGGGCAGCACCGTATTTCTCGCCCTCGCACCGCTGGTGCAGGCCAATGTTCGGCGCCGCCTGGCGCCGCTTGCGATCAACTTCGCAGGTCCCCGGCCGGTGCCGGGGAGCCTGCGGCCGGACTAGGACCTTGTCATGGTACCGAATGCCACCCGCGCCGCCATCCTGGTGGAACAACGCAAGCCGCTGGTGCTCGCGCAGATCGATCTACCCGATACGCTCGAAGCCGGCCAGGTGCTGGTGCGGGTGCTGTATAGCGGAATCTGCGGGTCTCAGATCGGAGAGATCGACGGTGCCAAGGGCGAGGACAAGTTCCTCCCCCATCTGCTGGGTCACGAGGGTGTGGCCGAAGTCCTCGCGGTGGGTCCCGGTGTTCGCTACGTCAGGCCGGGCGATACGGTGGTCATGCATTGGCGCAAAGGGCGCGGGATCGATGCGGCGACAGCGCGCTACTCCTGGCAGGGGCGCGCCGTGAATGCCGGCTGGGTCACGACGTTCAACGAGCACGCCGTGGTGTCGGAGAATCGCTTGACGCCGATCGCGCCGGACAGCGACTTGGAAGTAGCTCCACTGTACGGCTGCGCCGTGACCACCGGGTTCGGCGTGGTGCTCAACAACGCGCGGCTCAAGATCGGCGAGTCGGTGGTGGTCTACGGCGCCGGCGGCGTCGGCCTCAATATCGTGCAGGCGGCATCGATGGTCTCGGCTTATCCCGTGGTGGCCGTGGACCTGCACGACGCTAAGCTCGAGCTCGCGCGCGAGCTGGGCGCCACGCACGTGGTCAATGCCAAGCGGGAGAGTCCCGAGCAGGCGATCGCGGCGATCTCCGGCGCCGAGGGCGTGGACTGCTTCGTGGACAACACCGGCGTGCCCGCCGTCATCGAGCTGGGCTACAGGCTCACCAAACCACAGGGCCGCGTCGTGCTGGTCGGCGTGCCCAAGCGCGGCAACGACATCACATTCCACTCGCTGCCGTTGCACTTCGGCAAGGGGCTCGCCGGATCGCACGGGGGCGAGTCCCATCCGGAGCTGGATATTCCCCGCTACCAGAACCTGTACCGCCACGGCCGCCTCAAGCTGCGCGAGCTGATCACCGATCGCTTCCGGCTCGAAGAGATCAACGTGGCGATCGAGCGCATGCGCGACGGCGCCATACGTGGCCGCTGCTTGGTGCGGATGAGCGGCTGACCGGGCGATCCGCTGGCCGGACGCTCTCCCCGCAGGAATGCGGCCGGTTGCGGTGCTCAAGTCGCGGTGCCGTCGATCCGATAACGCGGTGTCTGCGGGGGTGCAGAATCGGCACCCGGCCGCAGGTTTGAGGTCAGGCAATCGGCTCGGCCTGGTGGGTCAGGTCGAACAGGACCGAGCTCAGCGGCTGTGGTGCGATGCCGATGCGCTTCGACGTCTGCTCCATCGACATCGCCCCGGCATTCGAGGTGGTCGACCTGTCGATCCGGCCACGCACCCGGACCGGCTTCGTCTGGGAGCGGCTCGCACCGAGCGAGCCGGCGAGAGCGCGTGCGAACTCGTAATAGCTCGACGCCCGCTCGCCGGACAGATGATAGATCCCGCCGCGCCTCACCTCAGCCACTCGGAGCAATCCCGCCGTGACAAATCGCAGGGACACAGGGGACAGAAACAGGTCCGTGGCGGCTTCGATGTCGCGATCATCCGCGAGCGCCCGCAGCCACTCGCCGATCAGTCCGTCGTCATGGACCACCTTGGTCAGCCTCACGATCGCCACGCCTGCACCCTCCGGCGCTCCTCGCGCGAGAGCGAGCAGCGCCGCCTCGCAGTCGGCCTTTTGGCGGCCGTACTCGCTTGATGGCGCGACGGCGGAACTCTCCGTCGGGCTTCCGCCGCGATCACCGAACACCGCGTTGCTCGACAGGTATAGGACGAATGCGCCGCACTCGAGGAGCTGCTTTGTGAGCGCGGCCGTGTGCGTGACGTTGATGAGACGAGTGCCTTCCGGATCCTGCGCACAGCGGGAGAATCCCGTGACCGCCGCGGCGAAGAACACGACGGGCCGGGCCGCGAGGATCGGCGCCAGCGCCGGATCATCGGCGAGGGCACGCGGCAGCCGCGCGAGATCGAGTTGCGGCCGCGCCCCGGCGCTGTCCGTCTTCCGGGTCGTGCCCACGACGGTCCAGCCCCGCCGGTCTAACTCGAGCTCCAGCGCCCGGCCGATCATGCCGTCTGCGCCGATAACCAGGGCGGAGCTCATTCCACCGCGACCGACGCTACCGCTGTTCCCGGCCGTAGGGTCCGCGTCCGAGATCCCTCCTGCACGGCTCACCGGGCCGAACGTCCCACGCCCCGGACGGCATCCGCAACGCGAGCACCGCCATGCTTCAATCTGATTCTCCGAGCGTCGTCAGCCGCATCCGCAGCGCATGCCCTCCGGGAGGCAAGGTCGTCTTCGTCTCCGGCAGCTTCAACATCGTTCATCCCGGCCATCTGCGTCTGATCAATTTCGCGGCGACGTGCGGCGATTATCTCGTGGTGGGCGTCCATCCGGACGGCTTCGAGGGCGTCCACCTGCCGGAGGCGGTCCGTCTCGAGGGCGTTCAGTCTATCGCAGCCGTCGGCCATGCGTTCGTGTTGCGCGAGCCGGACGCGCAATTCATCGCCCGGCTGCAACCGGAGGTGGTGGTCAAAGGCAAGGAACACGAGGCCGGCGACAATCCGGAGCTGCGCGCCGTGGAGAGCTATGGCGGCAAGCTGCTGTTCACCTCCGGCGAGACGCGCTTCTCCCTGCTCGACATCGTGCAGAAGGAGCTGCAGCAGGTCAATCTCTCCACCATCAGCAAGCCGCGGGATTACCTCGAGAGGCACGGCTTCCGACTGGAAGATCTGGCTGCGCTGATCGCCCGCTTCTCGAACCTCAAGGTGGTCGTCGTCGGCGATCTCATCGTCGACGACTACATCAGTTGCGCGCCGGTCGGCATGTCGCAGGAAGATCCTACGATCGTCGTCACTCCGATCATGGAGGAGCGCTTCGTCGGCGGTGCCGCGATCGTCGCCGCTCATGCCCGCGGGCTAGGCGCCGCCGTGTCTTATTTCTGCGTCGCGGGACGGGATGGCGCCGCGGACTTTGCGTTGGAGCGGCTCCGGGCGCAGGGCGTGCAGACAAGCTGCGTCTACGACGAGAGCCGGCCCACCACGCTGAAGCAGCGCTATCGCGCCAGCGGCAAGACGCTACTGCGTGTGAGCCACCTGCGCGAGCATGCGATCAGCCAGAAGCTTTGCGACAACCTGTTCGAATGCATGAGTCCGGCGCTGCGGAAGGCCGATTTGCTGGTGTTTTCGGATTTCAACTATGGCTGCCTGCCGCAGCCACTCGTGGATCGCGTCTCGACCTACTGCCGGCACCATGGCGCGATGATGGTGGCCGACAGCCAGTCCTCGTCGCAGGTCGGTGACGTATCGCGCTTCCGTGGGATGCGCTTGCTGACCCCGACCGAGCGCGAAGCCCGGCTCGCCATGCGCGACTTCAGCTCCGGGCTGGTGGTGTTGGCCGAGTCGTTGCGCAAGACGGCCCAGGCCCGGGATGTCATCGTCACGTTGGGCTCCGAGGGCATGCTCGTGCAAACCGAGGCCAACCGCGCTGGCGACATGGTGACCGACCGTCTGCCTGCGCTCAACAGCGCGCCCAAGGACGTCGCCGGGGCCGGCGATTCGCTGCTCATCGCCGCTTCCATGGGGCTCGCCGTAGGCGCCGACATCTGGCAGGCGTCCTACCTCGGGTCGATCGCTGCGGCCTGCCAAGTCGGACGGGTGGGAAACAGTCCGCTCAGCGCAAGCGAGCTGTCGGCGGAGCTTTGCGGTTGAAGGCCTTCCTGCTGGCCGCCGGGGCCGGCACGCGCCTGCGCCCGCTCACCGATCACGTTCCCAAATGCCTGGTGCCGGTGTGCGGCAAGCCCCTGCTCGCGCACTGGCTCGACTTGCTGCTCACCCAGGGAGTCGACGAGGTGCTCGTCAACACGCATCACCTCGCCGGGCAGGTACACGAGTTCGTGGCGAGTCATCCGCGGGCACGCCAGGTGAGCGTCCTGCACGAGGAACGCCTTCTCGGCACGGGCGGGACGCTGTTGCGCCATCGCGATCGGATCGGAGCCGAGCCGCTTCTGGTGGCGCACGCCGACAACCTGGCCGACTTCGACGTGGCGGCCCTCGCGCGCGGTCATGCGTCACGCCCCGCCGGTGTGGAGATTACGATGCTGACGTTCGAAACCGATCACCCGCCTTCCTGCGGGATCGTCGAGCTCGACGCCGATTCGATCGTCGTGGGGTTCCACGAGAAGGTGCCCGATCCGCCCGGACGGCGAGCAAACGGCGCGGTGTACGTCTTGGACCCGAGCGTGCTCGTCTTCCTCGCATCGCTGGGCAAGGACACGATCGACCTCTCCACCGATGTCCTGCCGCATTTCCTCGGACGCATCCGCGCCGAACCTCTCGTCGGCTACCTGCGCGACATCGGGCGGCCGGAATCGCTGGCGCGCGCGCAGGAAGAGTTCCCCCGCTATCTGCAACACCGGTCCCGCCTGCGGCGATGAAACCGAGCACGCAGCGCCGGATCGAAGACTGGCTGCGCGCCGGCCTGCAACGCCTGGCAGAAGGGAGATACGAGGACGCCGATGCCTTCCTCGATCGTATCCTCGCGGTCACGCCCCACTCGGCCGCGCTGCACCTGAAGGGAATCGCGGCACTGCAGCGAGGGCGCTGCGTCGAGGCGGTCGAGCTGCTCGAGGCGGCCGTCAGCGCGGACCGCACCAAGGCCGATTACCACTGCGATCTCGGTACGGCTTACTACGCGATGCGCGATCTCGTCTCATCGGAGGCGGCGTATCGCCGCGGTCTCGCAATCGAGGCGCATCACCCGGCGAGCGCGTACAACCTGGCCAATCTCCTGCGCGAGCGCAAGCATCCGCACGAGGCGCTCCAGCTGTACACGCCGTTGCTCGTGCAGCAGCCGAACCACGAGCTCGCCTGGAACAACTGTGGCCTCGCGCTCCTCGATCTGGGCCGGGTCGACGAGGCACGCCGCTGCTTCGGCCAGGCCCTCCAGCTCAACCCGCGAAACCTCGAGGCGCTCGTGAATCTGGCCGCGATGCACAGTCGCAGCGGTGAGATCACCCAGGCCATCGAGCTGTATCGGCTGGGGCTCGCTCTGGATCCGTCCAACTCGGACCTGCACCTCAATCTGAGCAACGCGCTGCTCGCAGCACGCAGGATCGACGAGGCGACGGCGAGCGCCCGCCAGGCCGTGGCGGGCAAGCCGGACAGCGGCGCGGCGCACTCGGCGTTGATCTTCAGCCTGGACTACGCGCTGGATGCGAGCACCCGGGCGCAGCAAGACGCCCGCCGAGACTGGTATGAGCGCTGCATCGCCCCGCTCCGCATCGCGCCGTTCGACCACTACCGCAACCCGGACCCGGAACGCAGGCTGCGCGTGGGCTACGTCTCGGGTGACTTCCGTTCCACCTCCGCCGCGTTCGCCTTCAGCGCGGTGCTCTTCCACCACGATCGCTCTCGGTTCGAGATCTACTGCTATTCGAACAGCATCGTCGAAGACCGGATGACCTGGCAGTTCCACGCTCACGCCGATGCATGGCGGGACATCAGCGGTCTTACCGATGCCGAAGCGGCGACACTGGTGGCCAAGGATGGCATCGACATCCTGGTCGATCTGTCCGCGCACATGAGCGGGAACCGGCTCGGTTTGTTCGCGCACAAGCCGGCCCCGATCCAGATCTCGGCGTGGGGGTACGCAGGCGGTACCGGCATGCCGCAGATGGATTATCTGTTCGCCGACCCGCTGTTTCTGCCTGCGCAAGAGCGCGGGTTGTTTCGCGAGGAAGTGGTGGATCTCCCTGCAGTCATCTCCTACCGGCCGCCCGAGCCGCCACCGGAGTGCTCGGAACCGCCGCTGCTGCGCCGGGGTCATCCAACGTTCGGCTGTTTCAACCGCCTGTGCAAGATCTCGGAGTTCAGCATCTCCCTGTGGGCACGCTTGCTGCGGCGGATCCCGACGGCGCGACTGCTGATCAAGCCCTCCCAACCGGTCGAGGATGCGGTCCTCGCTGCGCTCCGCGCCCAGTTCGCGCAAGCGGGCGTCGAACCCGCGCGGATCGGCTTTTTGCCCCACGCCCAGTGGCGCGTCCACATGCAGAGCTACGCCGAAGTGGACATCCTGCTCGACCCGTATCCCCACGGCGGAGGCGTGTCGCTCATCGAAGGCCTCGTAATGGGCGTACCCACGCTGGCGCTGCGGGGAAGGACCGTGGGTTCCCGGCTGGCGGCGGCTCTGCTCCAGCCGGTAGGCCTCGAGGCTTGGGTCGCCGACACGCCGGATGCATTCTTGGACCTCGCGCAGACGGCGTGCGCAGACGCGGCAGGCCTCGCCACCCTGCGCGCGCAGCTCAGACGACGGACGTTCTCCTCTGTGCTGGGCGACAACGCCGGCTATGCCTCTGTCGTAGAGGATCGCTACCGTGAGCTGTGGCGCCGGCGATGTCCCGAACTGGCAACCGCCCGGGCAGCTGTGCTGCGGCAAGCCCGGGACGCGGTAGCGGCGGCCGACCCGGCGAGGGCTTTGCGCTGCATCGAGCCATTGGTGGAAGCCGATCCCCGGGATGCAGGTGCACTCCATGTCGCCGGCATGGCCAGCGTCCAACTGGCGGATTGGCCGTCGGCGATCGAGCTGCTGGAGCGCGCCGCCGCGCTTGCGCCAGCCGACCCCGACCCGCTCGTTGACCTCGGCACCGCCCTCACCTCGGCAAACCGTCCGGGTGATGCGATCGAGGCCTTGGAGCGCGCCTTGGCTGTGCGCACCGACCATGGCACCGCCCACTACAACCTCGGCAACGTGCTGCTGTTGCTCGACCGGCTCGACGAGGCGGCGGAGCACTACGAGCGCGCCCGCGCCCTGCTGCCGCAAGAGGGAAAGGTCCTCAATAACCTGGGCATCGTCCTGGAGCGGCGGGGACGGGTGTCGCAAGCCGAACAGCACTTCCGGGAGGCCTTGCGCCTGGCCCCGGACTTCGCTGAGGGGCACCAGAACCTCGGACGCATCCTGGTCGAGCGTGGAGAGTTCTCTGCGGGCATCGAGCACTACGAGCACGCGCTCGCGCTTGCGCCAACGACCCACCACCTGCGCTACGAGCTTGCCGCGTGGTATGACAAGCTCGGGCTGCACGATCGGCTGGCGCGCCTGTGCACAGTGGCCACCGGCCAGGCGACTCCACGCATCGGGGGCAAGACCGGCAAACAGGACATGCCACGCGTGTTCTCCGCCATCACGGCGATGGTCATGGCAGACCTGGGGCGGCAAGGAATTCGCGCCGGAGGGGTGGAGCAGGAGCTGCTGAAGTCCTGCGGCCGACTCATGGAGATCGACCACCCCGGCAAGATCTGGCTGGCGCAGGAGGTCCTGCGCCGGAACCCCGACAATCTCCACGCGCGGATCCAGCTCGGCCTTTGTCACTATCACGACTGCCGCTTCGACGAAGCCCATCGGGTCTGGGCGGCGCAGATCGCGCGGCGTGACGCGCTCGCCCGCAGCCACCGCGTCGATGAGCTGCCTTCACGCGTGCTCGATACGAGCTGGTACCTGGCCGTCGGCCATATCGCGTTGCTCGACAGCTATGTCAAAGCAATGCGGCTCGGCTGGCATCCACAGCGGCGGCTCTGGTTGCTGCGCATGCCGAGCCAGAAAGTCCCGAACCAGGCCTATCTCGACTACTGGCGAGCGCACCTGTGCATACCCGACCCGGGCCCCACTGGCAGCAACTGGGACGCGATCGAGCGGGAGACAGGCGCGTCCAGGGCCAGCCTCGCCTACGTGACCGATCATTTCTGGGCCAACAAGGATGCGCAAGGCCGGGTTCTGTGGCACCAGCAGTTCGCCGCAGCGGTGCAGCGCGAGTGGGAAGCGCAGCGGCGCCCGCCCCTGCTCTCGCTCAGCGAGGCGGACGAGCGCTTCGGTGCGCAGGTCCTGAAGCAACTGGGTCTGCCGGCGGACGCCTGGTTCGCCTGCTTCCACGTGCGCGAGCCAGGATTCTGGTGGAAGTGGAACCGCTTCCACGGCGCGACGCGAGACGCGGACATCCTCACCTACGTGGAAGCCATGCAGGCCGTGGTCGAGCGCGGAGGTTGGGTGATCCGCATGGGCGACGCGACGATGAAGAAGCTGCCGCCGATGCACGGCGTCGTCGACTACGCGCATAGCGCACTCAAGAGCGAGCGGATGGATGTGTTCCTGAGCGCGCGCTGCCGCTTCCTCGTCGGCGTCAATTCGGGATTGAGCCTGCTGCCGCCCACCTTCGGGCGCCCCTGCGTGCTCACCAACTTCGTCCCGATCTCGGTGCCGCTGCCCTATGCCGCCGACATCCTCGTGCCGAAGCTGCTGCGCCGGCGCGCGGAGAACCGCTTCCTCACCTTCGACGAAATGTTCGCGACCGGATTGGCCAACGTCCAGTTCGTGAAGGGCATGCCGGAAAACGTGGAGGTCGTGGACAACCGACCGGAGGAGCTGCGCGAGGCCGTGCTGGAGATGCTGGACGAATTGGAGAGCGATTCCGCTGCCGCGGAGTTGCCGCAAGTGCGCGAGCTGCGCGCGCGCTACGCCAGCATGGTCCTCAGTCGCGGGGGCTTTCTCGGCAGCCGCCTAAGCGGCCGGTTCCTGCTGCGCCATCGCGACTTGTTGTAGCGCCTGCATGGCTGCCGGAAGGCGGGCGAGCGAACCCGCGTGTCCAGGCAAGCAGCGCAGCCGCGTCACTCGTCGACGGCAGGCTGATCGGGGAACAGCACGTCGTGGAACCCGAAGTTGCGCATGTCGACGATGCGCATCGGATAGAGGACACCGTCGAGGTGATCCACCTCGTGCTGCACCACCCGCGCGTGGAACCCACTGACGGTCCGGTCGATCGGATTGCCGTATTGATCGTAGCCGCGGTAGCGCAACGAGCGGTAGCGCGGCACCAGGCCGCGCATTCCGGGCACGCTCAGGCAACCTTCCCACCCATCCTCCATTTCGCCACCGACCGGGACGAGCAGCGGGTTGATGAGCACCGTGTAGGGCACTTCCTCCGCATCGGGATAGCGCGGGTTGCGCTTCAAGCCGAAGACGACCACCCGCAGCGGCACGGCGATCTGAGGCGCAGCCAGGCCGGCACCGCTCATCGCCTCCATCGTGTCGTGCATGTCCTGCAGCAGTGCATGCAGCTCGGGCGTGTCGAATCGATCGACCTCGCGAGAGCGCTCCAGCAGGCGCGCGTCGCCCATGCGCAGGACAGGTCTAACCGCCATCGCCGGCCACCAGCGCCTCGATGACCACGCGCACTTGGCCGAGCGCCTTGCGCAGCGTGGCGTTGATGTCCTCCATCTTGATTCCCTCGCGGCTCTCGGCCCGTCCCGCCGCATGGTTGGCCACGACAGCGATGGCGGCGTAGCAGACACCGATCTCCCGGGCCAGCGCGGCCTCCGGCATGCCCGTCATCCCGACCATGTCGGCTCCGTCACGCTCGAAGCGATCGATCTCCGCCGCCGTCTCCAGCCTCGGACCCTGCGTCGCGGCGTACACTCCCCCTTCCACGACGGCTTGCCCGGCTGTGTGCGCGGCGCTCACGATGCGCTGGCGCAACCGATCGCAGTAGGGCCGCGTGAAATCGATGTGCACAACGGCGCGGTCTTCGCCCTCGTGGAATGTCCCGTGCCGCCCCCAAGTGTAGTCCACGATCTGATGCGGCACGGCGATCACGCCCGGCCCCAGATCGGCGCGGATCCCGCCGACGGAAGCCACCGAGACCACGTTGTCCACGCCCTGCGAATTCATCGCCCAGATGTTGGCGCGATAGTTCACCATGTGCGGCGGGATCGTGTGTCCGAATCCATGCCGCGCGAGGAACACGACCTCCTGCCCAGCCAGCTTGCCGAACACGAGCGCGCCGGAGGGCTCGCCGAACGGCGTGCGGACGACCTGCCGCCGCGTAACCTCAAGGTTCGCGAGCTGTGTCAGACCGGTGCCGCCGATGATCCCGAACATAGGTCCGTGTGGTGTCTGGTCGTTGATGCGTCCGCAAGCGGTCGCAGCCGCGCCCCTCGGGCCTCAGCTCCCGATCGCGTAGATCGCCGGAAGATTGCGCCAGGCGTTTTCCACATCCATGCCGAACCCGAAGACATAACGGTTCGGCACCGTCACGCCCACGAAGTCGGCGCGGATCGGCTTGGGCCGCCCGATGTCCTTGTCGGCCATCACTGCGCTGTAGAAGGCCGCCGCGCCCAGCTCCAGGATGCGAGTCCGGATCGCGGCCAGCGTATGTCCCTCGTCGAGGATGTCATCCAGGACCAGCACCACCCGCTCGGCCAGCAGCTCGCGCGGCTCCACCTTCCATTCGATCGTCCCGCCCCGCGTGGTACCGCGGTAGCGGGTGAGATGGACGTAGTCGAACTCGAGCGGGAACCGCAGCAACGGGAGCAGTTGCCCCGTGAATACCACCGCGCCACCCATGACAGTCAATACCAGAGGCATGCGCCCGCCGATCTCGGCGCTGATCTCTCCCGCCATGCGCCGCAGCGCGTTCGAGACCTCCTCGGCGCTGCACACCATCTCGGCGGACTCGAGTACCCGCCACACCTCCCCCACGTCGCGCGTCACCGCCGCTCGCCTCCTTGGCGCTGCATCAGTTTGGAGAGAAACGCACCGAACTCGCGATTCACCTCGGAGTGCTTCAGCGCGTACATGACGTTGGCCTCAAGGTAGCCGAGCTTGGATCCGCAATCGTAGCGCGTCCCGACGAACTCGTAGGCCAGCGCGCCTTCGACTTCGAGCAGCGCGGCGATGGCATCGGTCAGCTGGATCTCCCCTCCCGCACCGGGCGTGACGCGCTCGAGCAGCTCCATTACGCCAGGGGTCAGGATGTAGCGTCCCACCACGGCGAGGTTGGACGGCGCCACTTCCGGAGAGGGCTTCTCCACAATCCCGGTGAGCGTGCGCAAGCGGTCGCCGGCCGGTTCGCCCTGGATGATCCCGTAGCTGCTCGATTCCTCGATGGGGATCGGCTGCACCGCGATGACCGACCGGTGGTGGCTCTCGAACACCTCCGCCATCTGGCGCAGCACCGGAACCTGGGCGTCGATCAGGTCGTCGGCCAAGATCACGGCGAAAGGATCGTTCCCGACCACGGCGCGCGCGCACAGCACCGCGTGGCCCAGCCCCAGCGCTTCGGTCTGGCGCACGTAGGTGCAGGTCACGTTCCTCGGCACGATATCGCGCACCTGCTCGAGCAGCCGCTGCCGGCCGCGCTCCTTCAGCTCCGTCTCCAGTTCGTAGGCCTTGTCGAAGTGGTCCTCGATGGACCGCTTGTTGCGGCCGGTGATGAAGATCATGTGGGTGATGCCGGAATGCACCGCCTCTTCCACCGCATACTGGATCAGCGGCTTGTCGACGATCGGGAGCATCTCCTTGGGGTTGGCCTTGGTCGCCGGCAAGAACCTCGTCCCCAGGCCCGCCACCGGGAATACGGCCTTTCTCACAACGCTCAACGAAACCTCCCGAGCTTAATCACGTTGCACCCGACAGCAAGTGTAGCAAGTCGTCCTCGTCGAGCACAGGAATTCCCAGCTCTCGGGCGCGGTCGAGCTTGCTTCCGGGTTCGGCGCCCGCCACCACGTAGCCGGTCTTCTTCGACACGCTGCCGGTGACTTTCCCGCCCGCGGCTTCGATGCGCGCCGTAGCCTCCTCGCGCGTCATATGCGGCAGCGTGCCCGTGAGCACGAAGGTCCGCCCCGCCAGCGCGTTGGTGCGGGCAGCCGGCGCAGGCGTGCCTCGCGAGCGCACGCCGGCATCCAGCAACTTGTGCACCACCTCGCGGTTGTGCGGCTCGCGGAAGAAGGCGGCGATGCTCTCCGCCACGACGGGGCCCACGTCCGACACCCGTTGCAGTCGCGCCTCATCGGCTTCCATCAGGGTCCGGATATCGCCGAAATCCTGGGCCAGGTCGCGGGCGGTCGACTCGCCGACGTTGCGGATCCCGAGTGCGAAGATGAAGCGCGCCAGCGTGGTGTCGCGGCTGTGCTCGATGGCGGCCGCCAGGTTGGCGGCCGATTTCTCGCCCATCCGCTCCAGGCCCGCGAGCGTGTCCGGTTGCAGGGCATAAATGTCGGCAGGTGTCTTCACCAACCCGCTGTCGACGAGCTGGTCGACCAACTTCTCTCCGAGCCCCTCGATGTCCATGGCCCGGCGCGACGCGAAGTGCAGGATCGCCTGCTTGCGTTGCGCCGGACAGAACAATCCGGCACTGCAGCGGGCCACCGCTTCCCCCTCCAGACGCTCCACGTGAGAGTGGCACACGGGACAGCGATCCGGCATCTTGAACGGATGAGTTCCCCGCGGGCGTTTCTCCAAGGTCACCCGAACTACCTCGGGGATGACATCTCCTGCGCGTCGCACCACCACGGTGTCGCCCACGCGCACGTCTTTTCGGTGCACCTCGTCCTCGTTGTGCAGGGTTGCATTGGTCACCGTGACGCCGCCGACGAAGACGGGCTTGAGGCGTGCGACCGGCGTCAGCGCGCCCGTCCGGCCCACCTGCACATCGATCCCAAGCACTTCGGTCTGAGCTTCCTCCGCCGGGAACTTGTGGGCGAGAGCGAAGCGCGGGGCGCGCGACACGAACCCCAGGCGCTCCTGCAGCGCGAGGCGGTCGACTTTGTAGACCACACCGTCGATCTCGTAGGGGAGCTTCGCGCGGCGCGTACCGATCTCGTCGTGGTAGGCGAGCAGGCCGCTCAGCCCCTCCACCAGCTTGCGCAGCGGGGAAACGGGCAGGTGCAGTTCCGCCAGAAAGTCGATCTGCCGGCTATGCCGGTCTGTGGGCAGCCCGTGGCCCTCGAAGCGCCCCAGCGCGTATGCGAAGAAGCTAAGCGGCCGCGACGCCGTGATGCGCGCGTCTTTCTGGCGCAGCGAGCCGGCGGCGGCGTTGCGCGGATTGGCGAACAGCTTCTCGCCCTTCCGCTCCATCTCGCGGTTGAGCGCCTCGAAGTCTTTCTTGAGCATCACCACCTCGCCCCGTACTTCGAGCAGCTCTGGCGGTTTCGACGTGGCCAGCCGCAGCGGGATCGCGCGGACGGTGCGCAGATTGAGCGTCACGTCCTCGCCCGTATAGCCGTCCCCGCGGGTAGCACCCTGGGTGAACAGCCCGTCCTCGTAGGTGAGACTGATCGCCAGGCCGTCGAACTTCGGCTCGGCGGCGTACTCGACCGACTCGGCATCGAGCGCCTCGCGCACGCGGCGGTCGAAGCCCGCTACGTCCTCTTCGCTGAACGCATTGCTCAGCGAGAGCATGGGCAACGTATGGGTAACGGGTGCGAACTCGCCCTCGATCTTCGCGCCGACTCGCTGCGTGGGCGAGTCTGGTGTCACCAGGCCGGGATACGCGCTCTCCAGGTGCTGCAGCTCTTGGAACAGGCGGTCGAACTCGGCGTCGGTGATCTCCGGCGCGTCCTTGACGTAGTACAGGTAGTTATGGTGCTCGATGATGCGGCGCAGCTCGGCGGCGCGTGCGGTGACCTCAGACGGGATTCTCATCCTGCGGGAGGCCCGCGGCTGCGGTCACGAGAACAGGCGCAGCGCCGTGCTGCTACCGGCAGGGATGCCGCGTGCGTCCATGGCGGCATAGATGCGCCTGAGCTGATCGCGGATCTGCTCCAAGCCCGCTTCCGTGACCGGCGCTCGATTGTCGTCCACGAGGCTGCCGCCTAGCGCCGTGGAGAGTTGCTTGCTCGCGTCGACCATCTGATCGAAGATCTTCAACCCCTGTGCCACCCGCGGAACGTCGAGCACCAGCGTAACCCCGGTGATGGCGGTCGTCTTGAGCTGGTCGGGATCCAGCGCTCCGCCTCCCTGGCGCTCCACGCTGAACAGCGGCCACCCCTGGGCGTCGAGCAAGCGATATGCGCCACGGTCGAAGCGCATGCCCGCTGCCTCGAGGCAGCCACGCAACTTGGTGCCGGACAACGTCCCGCTGCCGGCCGCCACGATGTTCAGGCCGATCGCAACGTCGGCGTCGGCGCAGAACTGGTCCAGCTCGCGCGCCGTTTGCACGTAAGGACCAGGCTCCGGGGCGTTGACGGTGGCATTGACCCCCTGAGCCCATTGCGTCACGAGCGTTCGGAACGAGACCAGGTCCTCCTCCGTGAGCGGGCCTCGGCGATCCGCGAGCTGGAGAGCGACGTGCAGTCGGCTCACCGTCGCTGGCGCCGCGGCTGCCGCAACCCACAGCCCGTCATCCGCACTGACGGTCACCGACGTGGGCCGCGCGACTCCCGCGAGCAGGTCGACGAGCTCCGTCAGAGCCTGCCGCTGCACGGGTCGTTGGGACTCCACTGCGATGACGTAGTCGATCCTCCCCGCATCCTCCGCTGGCTGTGCGGGCGCGGGAGCCGACAGCCCGACCGGCTCGACGCGTCCGGCCGGTACGCTCGCGGCCTCCGCTTCAGCGCTCTTCAGTTGTGGCTCGATGCGGTGGCGTCCCCCGGCAGTCTCGAGCAGGGCATCCCCGGGCGGCCCCAGCAAGCTGGCCTCGGCTCGCTTGCGCAGGCGATTCTCCTGGATGCGGTTGTACGCCATCACGCCGGCGATGACCAACGCACCGACGATCGCCAACCCGATCTGTAGTTCGCTCATCTCCTCCCCCGGCCTGATGCCGTCAGCGAGAGCGCCTGCGCCCGCCCGTCTGCGCTATACCGGTTGGCGGTCCACGCGGCCGCCTCGGTCACATCCTCCATCGCCGCCATCCGCGGGGTCGGCGTCTGGCGGCGATTCGCCTGGTCGCATCCCCTAAACGGGCCCCTGCTCCGGGGCTCACGCCGCCGCCTCCGTCACCTCTATGGATTGCTTGCGTCCGTGGGGTCGGCGTCTGGCCGCGATTCGCCTGGTCGCATCCCCTGAAGGGGCCCCTGCTCCGGGGCTCACGCGGCCGCCTCCTCCCTCATCCGCATCGCCTCCTCGATATCCACCGCGACGACCTTGGACACGCCCAGCTCCGGCATCGTGATGCCGATCAGCTGCTCCGCCATCTCCATGGTGATCTTATTGTGACTGATGAACAGGAACTGCGTATTCTGCGCCATCTGCTGGACCAGCTTGCACAAGCGTTCGGCGTTGTGATCGTCGAGCGGCGCATCCACCTCGTCCAGCAGGCAAAATGGCGCCGGGTTGAGCTGGAACAGCGCGAACACCAGCGACAGCGCGGTAAGCGCCTTCTCGCCGCCCGAGAGCAGATGGATGGAAGTGTTCCGCTTGCCGGGCGGCCGCGCGATGATCGACAGTCCGGCGTCGAGGATCTCTTCTCCCGTCATCTCCAGGCGCGCCTCTCCGCCGTTGAACAGCGCGGGGAACATCTGCCCCAGGTTCCGGTTCACTTCGTCGAAGGTGCTCTGCAGCCGTTCCCGCGTCTCGCGATCCATGCGCCGGATCGCGTTCTCCAGCGTGCCCATCGCCTCCCGCAGGTCCTGTGACTGGGCATCCAGATAGGTCTTGCGCTCGCGCGTGGCCTGCAGCTCCTCCAACGCCGCGAGGTTGACGGCACCCAAGGTCGCGATCTCTTCGCCCAGCCGGTTGATCTCGGCCTGCAGCGCGTTAGGCCGCATGCCCTTCTCGAGTTTGCCAGCCAGCTCCGATTCGTCCGCTCCGGCCTCGGCGAGCTGAGCAGCGAAGTTCTCTTCGGCAAGCCGCGCCTCCTGCTCCTTCAGGCGCACTTCACCGACCCGGTCCCGCAGCGGAGTGATGCGCTGCTCGCACGCCAGGCGCTGCTGCTCGGACTCTTTGAGCACGCGTTCTGCATCCTCCAAGGCTCCCCGCGCCTGGGCCAGGATCTTCTCGCGCTCCACTCGACACGCCAGACTGCGGTCGAGGTCGGCTTGGACGGGCCCCTCGTCGAGCGCGGCGAGCTCGTGCGAGAGCGCTTGCGCGGCCGAGTCGATCCGTTCGGTCTTCTCGCCCAATTCCCGCAGCGAGGCCTCGAGGTCGACGATCTTTTGCGTCCCCACGCGCAGCTCGAACACGGCTTCCTGGTGGCGGCGATCGGCGGCCTGGACCGCCTCGCGTCTAGCATCCAGCGCCCGCGCGGCGGACCCGTGCGCACTGCGAAGCCCGTCGAGCGTGGTGCGCAAGTCCGCGAGGCGCGCGGCCAGCTCGGCCAACCGGTCGCAGGCGGCTTGCCGTTGCTGCGACTCGCGCTCGGCGTCGGCATGGATCTCCTCGAGTTCGCGCGCGATCTGCTCGTCGCGATGTTCGGCGCGCTCGGCTTGCTGCGACAGACGCACATGGTCGAGCTGGAGGTCATGGCGCTGCTGCTGCAGCTGCGCCGTCTGCTCCCGCAGTTGCAGGGCATGGGTCCGATGCGTGTCCAATTCCGCCAGCGCCTCCGCGGCACGCAGAGCTGCGGCTTTGACATCGTCCTCCATGGCCGCGTGGCGCGCACGCAGCTGCTCGATTTCACGCTGGCGCGCCAGGATCCCGTGGACCTCCGAGTCGGCCGCGTGAAAGCTCACGCTGTCGCGGGTGAACACATGCCCTTGCGGACACACGAGGAGCGCACCGGCAGGTAACCCGTCGCGCTGGCTGAATCCCTGTGCCGCATCGTCGATCACATAAACCCGGTCCAGCCAGTCGGCGAGGACTTGTGTCACGCCGGGGTCGGTGCAGGTGATGAGCGCGAGCAGCGATCGTCTTTCCGCCATCCCGGCTTGCGTTCTGTCGCCGTCGCGCTTCTGGAAGAACGATACTTTCCCAGGCGGTGGACCAGCCAGCCATCCGGCCGCGCGCTGCAGGTCGTCCAGCGCGATGGCATTCAGGCGCTCCCGCAGCACCGCCTCGAGGGCATCCTCCCAGCCGGGCTCGATCCGGATGCCCTGCCACAGCCGGCTGAAACCGTCCAATTGATGCTCGTCGAGCCACGCGTGCATCTCACCCGAGCGACTGACCTGACGCTGCAGCAGCTCCAACCCCGTGCAGCGTGCGTCCACCGCGACCAGCTCTCGGCTCGCTGCGTCCGCTCGATCCGCCGCTGCGCGGTGGGCTTGCTCGAGCGCCGGCAGCTTCTCGTCGGCCAGCGCCAGGTCGTCCCGTTTCGCACGAATCCGCGACTCGAGCCCGTCCAGCTCGTGCTGGATCTGATCCAGGCCCTCCGGCTTCGCGCTCTCGAGGCTCGCTCGCTCCTGCTCCAGTCGCTGGCCGCGTTGCTCCAGCTGCACGAGCAGCTTCTCGATATGCTCGCGCCGCGTGGTCTCGACCTCGATCGCCTGCTCGCAGCGCGCCAGCTCTTGCTGGGTCTGCTCCGACTGTGCACGAGTGCTGGCGTACGCCGTCTCCGCCTCGGGAATGGCCGCGGACTCCGACTCGTGCACGGCTCGACACTCTTCGACGCGCTCGCGGGCGTGCTCGCAGGCCGCGCGCTGTGCGGTGAGCGACTCGTGCAACGCCGCGTCCTGCCGCTCGAGCTCCGCTCTCTCTTGGGCCAGTCGGCTCAGCTGAGCCTCGACGCGGCGCCGGCTATCGCGCAGATGCGCCAGCGCTTGCTCCAGCCTTGCCGCGTCGGCGCTTGCCTCGTAGAGCGCGCCTTGCGCAGCGTGGACCTCGTCCGCGGCAGCGTAATGGGTCTGGCGCAGCCGCTCCAGGTCGGCTTCCAGCTGGCGCAGCCGTGCCGTCTCCGCTTCCAGCGCGACGCTGATCTCGCCCACCTCGCGCGCCAGCCGTGCCCGCTGGTTCGCCGCCTCCTGCTTGCGCAGCAGCCAGAGCAGCCGCTGGGTGAGCTTGAGCGAGCCTTCCAGGCTGCGATACTTCGTGGCGACCGCGGCCTGAGCCTCGAGGTGCTCCAACTGTCTCGTGAGCTCTTGCAGGATGTCATCCACGCGCGCGAGGTTCTCGCGGGTGTCTTCGAGCCTGAGCTCCGTCTCGCGGCGGCGCTCGCGATACTTGGAGATGCCGGCCGCCTCCTCCAGGAAGGTGCGCAGCTCCTCGGGCTTGGCCTCCACGATGCGGGAGATCATGTCTTGCTCGATGATGGCGTAGGCGCGGCCGCCCAAGCCGGTGCCGAGAAAGATGTCGGCCACATCCCTGCGCCGCACGTGCTGGTTGTTGATGAAGTACGCGGACTCCCCGTCGCGCTCGAGCACGCGCTTCACGGAGATCTCGGTATAGGCCGACCAGGGTCCGGTGGCCTTGCCGAGCGTATTGTCGAACACCAGCTCGACGCTGGCGCGGTTGCCCGGCTTGCGCTCGCCCCCGCCGTTGAAAATCACGTCCTGCATCGTCTCGCCGCGCAGGTGCCTGGCGGAGGATTCGCCGAGCACCCAGCGCACCGCGTCGATGACGTTGGACTTACCGCAACCGTTTGGACCCACCACGCCGACGAGCTGGCCGCGCACCGGCAGGTGGGTGGGATCGACGAAGGACTTGAAACCGGCGAGCTTGATATGGGATAGGCGCAATTTACGAGATCGGGTGTGGGTTTATAATGCGTCGAAACACTGCACGAAAACAAGCGTCTGGACCAGGCTCGGAGCAGGCGCGGCGGTATTTTAACCGAACGTTCGAGCGCGGACGATGACGAAGCAGCCGATGCGTGAGCTGGAGACCTTCCCTAATCCGTCTCCCGCGCAGGACTACCACATCCATATCGAGATCCCCGAGTTCACCTGCCTGTGCCCCAAGACCGGGCAGCCGGACTTTGCCACGCTGCTCCTCGACTACATCCCGGATCGTACCTGTGTCGAGCTGAAGAGCCTCAAGCTCTACATCTGGGCCTACCGGGATGAGGGCGCCTTCCACGAGGCGGTGACCAACCGTATCCTCGACGACTTGACCGCGGCGACGCAGCCGCGCTTCATGCGGCTCACCGCAAAGTGGAACGTGCGCGGCGGGATTTTCACCACCGTCGTCGCCGAGCGTCGGCAGGCCGGGTGGACGCCGCAGCCGCTGGTCGATGTGCTGCAGTTTACGCCCCAAAGCAGCACGCGCGGATGAGACCGGCGCGATGAACCCGAATCTCGAACGCCTGCAGCCGTATCCATTTCAGAAGCTGACTGCACTGCTGAAGGACGTCACACCGCCTCCCGGCCTGCCGCCGATCAACCTGTCGATCGGCGAGCCGAAGCATGCCACGCCGGAGTTCATCCAGCGCGCGCTGGCGGAGAACCTCGATGGGCTCGCCTCGTATCCGGCTACCGCAGGCAGCGTCGCGCTGCGCACGGCCATTGCCGAATGGCTTCGACGGCGGTACCGGCTCACTGCACTCGACCCCGCGACGCAGGTGCTGCCCGTCAACGGAAGCCGCGAAGCTTTGTTCGCCTTTGCCCAGGCGGTGGTAGACGCAACCCGTCCCGGATCCTTGGTGGTGTCACCCAACCCCTTCTATCAGATTTACGAGGGCGCAGCGCTGCTGGCCGGCGCCAGCGTGGAATTCCTCAACGTGGAGCCCGCCGCGGGATTTCGCGCCGACTTCCGTCAGGTCCCGGATGCAAGTTGGGCACGGGTGCAGTTGATCTACGTCTGCTCGCCCGCCAACCCGACGGGCACCGTGATGACGCTGGCGGACTGGCAGACCCTGTTCGAGCTCGCCGACCGCTATGGCTTCGTCATCGCCTCCGATGAGTGCTACTCGGAGATCTACTTCGACGAGACCCGTCCTCCGCTGGGAGGCCTGCAGGCTGCGCAGCAGCTCGGGCGCAGCGGCTACCCGCGGCTCGTGTCCTTCGGCAGCCTGTCCAAGCGCTCCAATGTGCCCGGCATGCGCTCGGGCTACGTCGCGGGAGACGCGGCGCTGCTCGCCAAATTCCTGCTCTATCGCACCTACCACGGCAGCGCCATGAACCCGGCGGTGCAGGCGGCCAGCGTCGCCGCCTGGAACGACGAGCAGCACGTGATCGAGAACCGCCGGCTGTACCGGGAAAAATTCACCCAGGCGCTCACCGTGCTCTCGGACGCCTGCCCGGTGACGATGCCGGAGGCGGCCTTCTATCTCTGGTTGCACACGCCGCTGCCCGACACCGAGTTCGCGCGCGCACTGTACGCTCAATGCAACCTGACGGTGCTGCCGGGAAGCTACCTCGCCCGCGAAGCACACGGCGTGAATCCCGGCCGCGACTACGTCCGTGTCGCGCTGGTGCCCTCCCCGGAGGAATGCGCCGAAGCCATGAGACGGCTCAAGTCATTTCTTTCCAGCGTGCAATCCAGCACCCACAAACCGATCCAGGCCCACCCATGACCGAACTGCAAGAAATCATCGACGACGCCTTCGACAACCGCGCGGCGCTGACGCCCAGCAACGCCGAGCCCAGGCTGCGCGAAGCGGTGCAGGAAGTGATCGCCCGGCTCGATGCCGGCAAGCTGCGGGTGGCAGAGAAGATCGACGGGAGCTGGACGACGCACCAGTGGGTGAAGAAGGCGGTCCTGCTCTCGTTCCGCCTCGACGACAACGCGGTCATCCGCGACGGCTACACGAGCTACTACGACAAGGTGCCGGCCAAGTTCGCCGGATACGGACCGGCGGAGTTCAAGGCCGGCGGGTTCCGTGTGGTGCCGCCCGCCGCGGTGCGGCGCGGGGCCTACATCGCCCGCAACGTGGTGCTCATGCCCTCCTACGTCAACCTCGGCGCGTACGTGGATGAAGGCACGATGGTAGACACCTGGGCCACCGTGGGCTCCTGCGCCCAGATCGGAAAGAACGTTCACCTCTCCGGCGGCGTTGGCATCGGCGGGGTCCTGGAGCCGTTGCAGGCCAATCCCACCATCATTGAGGACGACTGCTTCATCGGCGCTCGCTCCGAGGTCGTGGAAGGCGTCATCGTCGAACAGGGCTCGGTGCTCTCCATGGGCGTGTTCATCGGGCAGAGCACGCGCATCTACCACCGCGATACGGGGGAGATCAGCTACGGCCGCGTCCCGGCCGGCTCCGTGGTCGTGTCCGGCAGCTTGCCCTCGAAGGACGGCAAGTACAGCCTGTCTTGTGCCGTCATCGTCAAGCAGGTGGACGCCAAAACCCGCTCTAAGACAAGCATCAACGAGCTGTTGCGCAGCGACTGACCGCGGCCCCGGCCGCGTGCGTGAAACTTGCTTGTGGGTGTCCCGGCTGGATCCCTGCCAGCCCAATGACCTACGAAGCGAGACAGCGATATGTTCCTCACGCCCGTGCTGAAGCTGATGGCAGAGAAGCAGGCTTCCGACCTGTTCATCTCCGCCGGGACCCCCATGTCCATCAAGATCCTCGGCACCATCATGCCGGTCAATGCCGAGGTGCTGGACGGCGCGATGGTGAAGAAGATCGCCTACGAGCTGATGTCCGAACCCGACCAGCAGGAGTTCGAGCGCACCTGGGAGATGAACTTCTCCTTCCCCGTGCCTGAGATCGGCCGCTTCCGGGTCAACGTGTTCAAGCAGCGCGGCAACGTTGCCATGGTGATCCGCTACCTGCGCACGCAGACGGCCGGCCTGGAGGCCCTGCGCCTCCCCCCCGTGCTCAAGGACCTGATCATGGAGAAGCGCGGCCTGGTGCTGGTCGTGGGCGCCACCGGCTCGGGCAAGTCCACGACTCTGGCGGCGATGATCGAGTATCGCAACGGCACTCGCGGCGGCCACGTGCTCACCATCGAAGATCCCATCGAGTTCGTGTTCAAACACCAGCGTTGCGTGATCAACCAGCGCGAGGTGGGGCTGGACACCAAGTCCTACCACAGCGCGCTCATCAACGCCATGCGCGAGGCGCCGGACATCCTGATGATCGGTGAGGTGCGCGACAAGGACACCCTGCAGCAGGCCCTGTTGTACGCACAGACCGGCCATCTCTGTCTGTCCACTTTGCACGCGAACAACAGCTACCATGCGCTGAACCGGATCATCAACTTCTTTCCCTACGACGCGCGTCCCAGCCTGCTGCACGATCTGTCGGTGTGCTTGAAGGCGATCATCTCCCAGCGGCTGGTGAAATCCGTCGACGGCAGCCAGGTCGCGGCGGTGGAGGTCCTGCTCAACAGCAAGCACATCGCGGAGCTGATCGTCAAAGGCGAAACGGATCAGATCAAGGAGGCGATCGAGAAGAGCCTCTCGCCGGGCTCGTTGAGCTTCGAGCAGGCGCTGTTCAAGCTCTATGCAGAAGGCAAGATCACCAAGGACGAAGCGTTACGCAACTCGGACTCGGCCACCAACCTCGCCTGGTTGATGAACAATGCCGAGCAGGCCGCGGCGGCGGCCAAGGGCGACGTCAGCAAGATCGCCCGCGGCGCCGACATCAACGCCACCTCCTTCGACCACTTCAAGATCGACGTCAACGCCGGCAACTGACGCGCTGCGAGGGTTGCGACGGCAGCCCGTGCCGCTGCGCTCTCCCCTATAATCGCGGCTTTGCCGCGCGCAGCGCGGCGTACGTTCTCCGGCGCTCGACGGCCAGCGGCTTCGCGACCCCGCCGATGCTCTCGGGCCGGAGCGCGAGTGTGGCCATCGCATCGAACCACAAGCCGTGAGCAGCGCTTCCGACCCGACCACAGCTTCTCATTCGCCGACTCTCGATCTTGCCCGCGCGCTCATCCGGCGCCGGTCGGTCACCCCCGACGACGACGGCTGCCAGGACCTGCTGGCCGCGCACCTGAGCGCGCTCGGCTTTCGCATCGAGCCCATGCGCTTCGGTCAGGTGGACAACCTCTGGGCACGCCGGGGTGTCGTGCCGCCGGTGGTCTGCTTCGCCGGGCACACCGATGTGGTCCCTCCCGGCCCGCGGGAACGCTGGAACAGCGACCCGTTCGTGCCGACTCTTCGCGATGGATGCCTGTACGGGCGCGGGGCGGCGGATATGAAGACCTCGCTGGCAGCGTTCATCACCGCGGTGGAGCGTTTCGTCGCCGCCCACGCGAGCCATCCCGGCTCCATCGCGCTGCTCATCACTTCCGATGAAGAGGGCGTGGCGTTGGACGGCACGCAGCGCGTCGTGGATGCGCTGAAGGCCCGGGGCGAAACGCTGGACTACTGCGTCGTCGGAGAACCAACCTGCGTCAGCCGCCTGGGCGACACGATCAAGAACGGGCGGCGCGGCTCGCTCTCCGGAGAGCTGGTGGTGAGAGGCGTGCAGGGCCACGTGGCCTATCCGCACCTCGGGCGGAACCCCGTCCACATGGCGGCTCCGGCTTTGGCGGAACTGGCGGCGCTGCGCTGGGACGAGGGCAACCCGTATTTCCCGCCCACCACGTGGCAGATCTCCAACATCCGTGCCGGCACCGGCGCCACCAACGTCATCCCCGGTGAGCTGACGGTACAGTTCAACTTCCGCTTCGGGACCGCCAGCACGGTGGACGGCTTGCAGCGACGCCTCGAGGCCGTGCTACACAAGCATGGGCTCGACTTCCACATCGACTGGTCGCTCTCCGGCATGCCCTTCCTCACCACACCGGGCCGATTGGTCGACGCGCTGATCGGCGCCATCCGTGACGTCACCGGCATCGAACCAGAGCTGTCGACCACTGGCGGCACCTCGGACGGGCGCTTCATCGCCGCCATCTGTCCCGAGGTGGTGGAGCTGGGCCCGGTGAACGAGTCCATCCACAAGATCGACGAGCACATCGCGCTCGTAGACGTGGAGGCCCTGAGCCGGATCTATCAGCTCACGCTGGAAGAGCTGCTCGATGTGGGCTGAGGCGGCCGTGCAGCTGCACACGGTGCGCGACCTGCTACGCTTCGCGGTGAGCCGGTTCCAAGAAGGCGAGCTGACGTTCGGGCATGGCACCGACAACGCCTACGACGAGGCCGCCTACCTCATCCTGCATGCTCTGCGCTTGCCGCTCGATCGCCTCGAGCCGTTCCTGGATGCGCAGCTGCTCCCGCGCGAAGTCGAGGCCGTGCTCGCTCTGCTGGCGCGGCGCGTGAACGAGCGCATTCCATCCGCGTATCTCACGCACGAAGCCTGGCTCGGCGAGTACCGCTTCTACGTGGACGAACGCGTGATCGTGCCGCGTTCGCATATCGCCGAGATCCTGGACCAGGGCTTGGACGCATGGGTGCGGGACTCCGGCGCGGTCACTCGCGCGCTGGACCTATGCACCGGGTCCGGCTGCCTCGCGATTCTGCTCGCGCATGCCTACCCGGCCGCCAAAGTCGATGCGGTAGACCTGTCCCCGGAAGCGCTCGAGGTCGCGGCCCGTAACGTCCAAGACTACGGCCTGGAGCAGCGGGTGCGGCTGATGAAGTCGGACCTATTCTCCGCGCTCGGTCGCGAGCGCTACGACGTGATTGTCAGCAACCCGCCCTACGTCGCGCGGGCAGCGATGCAGACGCTGCCGCCGGAGTATCGTCGTGAGCCAACGCTGGCGCTTTCGGCCGGCGAAGACGGGATGGACGTGGTGAAGCGCATCCTGCAGGATGCGGGGCGTCACCTCAGCCGCGCGGGCGTGTTGATCGTGGAGGTCGGCAGCGGCCGCGCTGCGCTGGAGGCGGCCGTTCCGCAGATCGACTTCACTTGGCTCGAGACGCGCGCCGGGAGCGATCTGGTCTTTCTCCTCGAGCGCGGCCAGCTCCCGGGCTGAGCCGGCCCGCACGCCCCGGCGCGGGAGGCTGGGAGGCGGCCGGGTCGACGAGCATCGCGGACCAGTCGAGGATCCCCGCCGTCTGATTCTCCTCCAGCTCGCGCCACGTGCCGCGGCGCAGCCCGAACGGCAGCGACACGACCCCGAAGCGCACGCGCATCAGGCGACTCACCCTGAACCCGATGGCGTCGAACATCCGGCGCACGATGCGGTTGCGCCCCTCGCGCAGGACCACTCGGTACCAGTGGTTCAGCCCGCGCCCGCCGCGCTCCTCGACCAGCTCGAAGCGGGCCATGCCGTCTTCCAGGCGAACACCCCGCTTGACCTGCTTGAAGTGCTCGTCGCGGAGCTTGCCGATGATGCGGACGGCATACTCACGCTCGACCTCGTAGCGCGGGTGCATGAGCCGGTTGGCGAGCTCCCCGGAGGTGGTGAAAATCAGCAACCCGGAAGTGTTGTAATCCAGGCGTCCCACCGCCAGCCACTTGCCGCGGCGGATCGGCGGCAGCTTCTCGAACACGCTTGGACGCCCCTGCGGATCGTCGTGGCTCACGATCTCACCCTCGGGCTTGTGGTAGACGATGACGCGCGGCAGCGGCGCGCTGTCGCGCACCGTGACCTGACGCTTCCCTACCCGGATCACGTCTCCCGGCTGGACCCGCATCCCGAGGTGCGCCAGCGTGCCGTTGACTTTGACCTTGCCGGCCCGGATCAGCTCTTCCATCTCGCGCCGCGACCCCAGCCCGGCCGCGGCCAGGACTTTATGGATCCTCTGCGGCCCGTGCCCCGTGTCCAACCCGGTGGCGGACTGCACCCCGCGGCGCTCACGCGCCACGCGCGCCTGCCTGGGCTTGTGTGCGGGTGTCGGACCGGTCGGCGAGCGGATCATCGGTGCAGTCACGCGGTCGTCGGATCAGAGAGCAAGGGCGATCCCGCGCGTCGGGCTGTGCGCTCGCGCGGACACTGGGCCGATGCCGGCGAGCTTGCACCGCCGCGCGATGCGGGCATACGGATCCACCTGGGCTCTCGCGCGCGAGTCGCAGTCACACATCCCTGCGCTCGACGACCGCTTGCGCCAGCGTGCCGCTGTCCACGTGCTCCAGCTCTCCGCCCACGGGGAGCCCGCGCGCGATCCGGCTGACCTTGAGCCCCTTGGCCCTGAGCAACTCGCCGATGTAATGCGCGGTCGCTTCGCCCTCGACCGTGAAGTTGGTGGCCAGGATCACTTCCTTGACCTGGCCGTCGGTGGCGCGCCGCGCCAGCCGCTCCAGGTGCAGCTCCCGCGGGCCGATCCCGTCCAACGGCGACAGCCGGCCCATGAGCACGAAGTACTGGCCCCGGTAGCACTGCGCCTGCTCCATCATCAGCAGGTCGCCGGGCGTCTCTACCACGCACAGCAACGACTCGTCGCGTCGCGGCGAGCGGCACAGCTCGCACACTTCTTCCTCGGTGAAGGTATTGCACCGCGAGCAGTGTCGGATCAGCGCCACGGCGCGCGTGAGCGCTCCGGACAGGCGTGCTGCGCCGGGCTGGTCGCGCTGCAGCAGGTGGTAGGCCATGCGCTGCGCCGACTTCGGCCCGACCCCGGGAAGGCAGCGCAGCGAATCGATCAGCTCCTGGAGCGAGGACGGAGCATTCACATCAGAACGGGAACTTCATCCCCGGCGGCAGCGGCAGGCCCGCGGTCAATCTCGCCATGCGTTCCTGAGCGGTGGCCTCGGCCTTGCGCACGGCGTCGTTGAAGGCGGCGGCGACCAGATCCTCGAGCATGTCTTTGTCATCGCTCAACAGGCTCGGGTCGATGGTGACGCGCTTGACGTCGTGGCGACAGGTCATGACCACCTTGACCAAGCCGGCGCCCGACTGGCCTTCGACTTCGACCGCGGCCAGCTCCTCCTGCAGCCGCTTCATGTTTTCCTGCATCTGCTGCGCCTGCTTCATCAGCCCGGCCAACTGCCCCTTCATCATCGGTTCGCTCCTCGTGCTTGCGGCGCCGGCGTTGGTTCCAGCGGCCGGATCGATTCGTCCACCACGCGTGCGTCGAAATCCTCCACCAGCTCGCGCACGAACGGATCGCGATCGATGGCCTCGATCGCGCGCTGCTGCCGCGCCTGCCGCGCTTGCTCCTCGCGCTCCGCCGGGGTGTTGCCGGAGGCCGGCCCCAGCCGCAGCTCCAGCTTGATGCGCCGCCCGAAGTGCTCCCCCAGAGCCGCTTGCAGCTTCTCGCGATACGCCGGCTCGAGCAGATGTCGATGCACCTGCGGCACCCTCAACTCCATCCGCTCGCCCTCCTGGTGCACGAGCTCGCAATGCTGGGCCAGCATGCGCGCCATGCCGCCGACGTTGAGGCTCGCGACCAGCTGCTGCCATTCGGTCGCACTGGCCGATGGGGCGGCGGACTGCATCGGCCCAGCGCTCGCAGGCGACGGCTGCGCCGGACTCGTCGCCGGCTGGGCCATCTCCACGCCTTGCGGCGCGAAGGCGAGCATGCGCAACAGCGGCATGGTGAAGCCCGCGTATTCGTCCGGAGCCATGGAAAGGTCTGCGCGTCCCTGCACGGCGATTTGGTAATACAGCTGCACGTCCTCGGGCGCGAGCTGCGAGGCAAGCGACAGCAGCCCTGCGCGATCCGGGTCATCGGCAGCGATTGCATCAGGCAACGTCTGGGCCAGGGCGACCCGGTGGAGCAAAGAGCCGAGCTCCTGCAACGCGGTCTCGAGCTCGATGCTACGTGCCTGCATCTCATCGGCAATCGCCAGCAGGCGAGCGCCGTCGCGTTGCGCCAGCGCTGCGAGGAGGGAGAACAGGTAGGACCGGTCCACCGTCCCCAGCATCGCGCGCACTGGCTCCTCCTCGACCTTGCCGGCGCCGTAGACGATCGCCTGGTCCAACAGGCTCAGCGCGTCGCGCAGGCTGCCTTGAGCCGCCCGCGCGATGAGAGCCAGTGCGGAGCCTTCGAACGCGACGTTTTCCTGCGCGAGGATCTGTTCGAGTCGCGCGCCAATCTGCGGCGCCGGGATCTGCTTCAGATTGAATTGCAGGCAGCGCGACAGCACCGTGACCGGTACCTTCTGCGGATCGGTGGTGGCGAGCACGAATTTGACATGCTCGGGCGGCTCCTCCAGGGTCTTGAGCATGGCGTTGAACGCGTTGCGCGAAAGCATGTGCACTTCGTCGATGATGTAGACCTTGAAGCGGCCACGCGTGGGGGCGTACAGCGCGTTCTCCAGCAGCTCGCGCATGTTGTCCACCTGCGTATTGGAGGCGGCATCCAGCTCCAGCAGGTCGACGAACCGACCCCCGTCGATCTCCACGCAGGCGCTGCACACCCCGCAAGGAGTGGGCGTCACGCCGGTCTCGCAGTTGAGTGCCTTGGCCAGCACGCGAGCGAGCGTCGTCTTGCCTACCCCCCGCGTGCCGGTGAGCAGATACGCGTGATGCAGGCGGTTCTGG
Source organism: Burkholderiales bacterium (assembly GCA_035501875.1). Taxonomy (GTDB): domain Bacteria; phylum Pseudomonadota; class Gammaproteobacteria; order Burkholderiales; family SHXO01; genus SHXO01. The sequence goes on along the minus strand of DATJVI010000033.1, from coordinate 149,310 downwards.
CGCAGCGCGTTGGTCAACGCGCGCACCACGTGCTCCTGCCCGACCATCTGCTCGAAGCTCCGCGGGCGCCACTTGCGCGCGAGCGCGTGGCCGGGGTGCCGGCGCTCCGCGTCACCGTGGACGGGCAGGATCTCCTGGGTCATGCAGGGGAGCGGCCGCGCAACCGGCGCGGGCCGCAGGAAAGGAGGCGAGCCTTGCCCCCGGCACTTGCGATGGATAGCTGTGGCTGCTTCCTTCCGGACCTGACCAGGTTCACTACTTCGCAATGCGGGGAGGCCCGCCATGGAGAATTCGGCACGAGCTGCGCGGCCGCGGGTTGGATGTCCGCAGGCGATTGCCTGGACAGGAAAGGCGCGCCCGACATAGGCGAACGTGCTTCCTGGCTGTTGTGCCCCACGGCGCGATTCATCACGACTCGACGAAGTTTACCAGAGCCTTGCGATTCACCTGCGACAGATTGCGAGGCCCCGAACGCGAGGCTGTTGGCTCGGGACGTCAGCGACACCATCGATTTCCTCTGGCACGCGCGCGCGCACCTCGGGGCGAGCGTCACCCGACGGCGGTCTTGGGCAACCTGGCGATCTTCACACGCCATTCCGCGGGTCCGCTCTGATGCACGGAGTTGCCGGCGGCGTCCACCGCAACGGTCACCGGCATGTCCTTCACCTCGAACTCATAGATCGCTTCCATCCCGAGGTCGCCGAACGCGACCACTCGCGACGACTTGATCGCCTTCGACACGAGGTACGCGGCGCCACCGACCGCGATGAGGTAGACAGCGCGGTGCTTCTTGATGGCCTCGATGGCCGCGGGCCCGCGCTCGGCTTTGCCGATCATGCCGAGCAATCCGGCCTGCTCCAGCATCAACTGGGTGAACTTATCCATCCGCGTCGCGGTGGTGGGCCCGGCCGGACCGACGACCTCATCGCGCACTGGGTCCACGGGTCCGACGTAATAGATGAAGCGATTGCGGAAATCGACTCCTTCCGGCAACGGCTTTCCGAGCGCGAACAGATCGGCGATGCGTTTGTGCGCGGCGTCGCGGCCGGTCAACAGCTTCCCGGACAGCAGCAACGTCTCGCCCGGTTTCCATGTCGCGACCTGCTCGCGCGTGACCGTCGCGAGGTCCACGCGCCGAGCGTCGGCCGCCGGAGTCCAATGCACGGCAGGCCACAGATCCAGGCTCGGCGGCTCGAGATGCGCCGGCCCACTGCCGTCGAGGACGAAGTGCGCGTGCCGCGTGGCGGCGCAGTTGGGGATCATGGCGACGGGAAGCGAGGCGGCATGCGTGGGATAGTCGCGGATCTTGACGTCGAGCACGGTGGTGAGCCCGCCCAGCCCCTGTGCGCCGATGCCCAGGGCGTTGACCTTGTCGTGGATCTCCAGGCGCAGCTCGTCCAGCCGGCTCTGCGGTCCGCGGCCGCGCAACTCGTGCAAGTCGATCGGGTCCATCAGCGCTTCCTTGGCGAGGACCATCGCCTTCTCGGCGCTGCCTCCTACGCCGATGCCGAGGATGCCGGGAGGGCACCAACCCGCCCCCATCGCCGGGACCGTGCTCACCACCCAGTCGACGATGCTGTCCGACGGATTGAGCATGGTGAACTTCGACTTGTTCTCGGAGCCGCCGCCCTTGGCGGCCACGCTGACTGCCACCGTGTCGCCGGGCACTACCTCCATGTGGACCACTGCCGGCGTGTTGTCGCGCGTGTTCCGGCGCGCACCTGCGGGTTCGGCGACGATGGAAGCGCGCAAGACATTCTCCGCGTGCAGATAGGCGCGCCGCACCCCTTCGTTCACCATATCCTCCACACCCACGGTCGCTCCGCCCCAGCGCACGTCCATTCCGATCCTCAAGAACGCGACGACGATGCCCGTGTCCTGGCAGATCGGCCGGCGGCCTTCGGCGCACAGCCGGGAGTTGGTCAGAATCTGTGCGATGGCATCGCGCGCGGCGGGCGACTGCTCGCGCTCGTAGGCCGCGCCGAGCGCCCGGATGTAGTCGATCGGGTGATAGTAGGAGATGAACTGCAGGGCGTCGGCGACGCTCTCGATCAGGTCATCCTGGCGGATGGTTGTCATGGGCAATCGGAGCTTCGGGTTGCAAGGCGCGCTGCGCTGGCGCGAGCGGATCGGTCGCAGATTCTAGCACCACGGCTTGCGCGGTGGCGCCGCGTGAGGTGCGCAGCGGGCCGCTATAATCGGTTCCGATTCGAGCATCGGCGAGCGAACCCTGCCCGCATCGACCTGACCGACGGAGGAATTCAGATGAGCACCATCGAATCGGTTCTGCAGGAGAGCCGCGTATTCGCCCCGGACGGCGAGTTCGTGGCGCAAGCCAACGTCTCCGGCATGACGGCCTATCAGGCACTCTGCGACGAGGCCAACCGCGACTTCACCGGGTTCTGGCGCCGTCTCGCGCAAGAGAACCTGCTGTGGCACAAGCGGTTCAGCAAAGTCTTGGACGAGAGCGATCCGCCGTTCTACAAGTGGTTCCAGGACGGCGAGCTCAACGCTTCGTACAACTGCCTGGACCGCCATCTCGACACGCAACCGAACAAGGTCGCCATCATCTTCGAGGCAGACGACGGATCGGTCACGAAGATCACCTACAAGCAGCTCTATCACCGCGTGTGCCAGCTCGCGAACGGATTGAAGTCGCTGGGGATCAAGACCGGCGACCGCGTCGTGATCTACATGCCGATGAGCATCGAGGTGGTGATCGCCATGCAGGCGTGCGCCCGCATCGGCGCCACCCACTCGGTGGTGTTCGGCGGATTCTCGGCCAAGAGCCTCCAGGAGCGCATCGTCGACGTAGGCGCGGTAGCGGTCATCACGGCGGACGGAGGCCTGCGCGGCGGCAAGGAAGTCGCGCTCAAGCCCGCCGTGGACGAGGCGTTCGCCATGGGTGGCTGCGATGGGGTCAAGCACGTGATCATCTACAAGCGCACGGGGACGACCATTCACGTGCACGCGCCCCGCGAGATCTGGTGGGACGATGTGGTTCGCAATCAGCCGGACGTGTGCGAGCCCGTATGGGTGAACGCCGAGCATCCGCTGTTCATCCTGTACACGTCGGGCTCCACCGGAAAGCCCAAGGGCGTCCAACACTCGACCGGCGGCTATCTGCTCTGGACCATGCTGACGATGAAGTGGGTGTTCGACTATAAGTCTACGGATGTCTTCTGGTGCACCGCCGACGTGGGCTGGGTAACGGGACACAGCTACACCACGTACGGGCCGCTGGCCGCCGGCGCCACGGAGATCATCTTCGAGGGTGTGCCGACGTGGCCCGATGCAGGGCGCTTCTGGAAGATGATCCAGGACCACCGGGTCACTGTCTTCTATACCGCGCCGACCGCCATCCGTTCGCTGATCAAAGCCGGCGCCGAGCTGCCCAAGAAGTACGATCTGTCCAGCCTGCGCCTGCTCGGCACCGTGGGCGAACCGATCAACCCGGAGGCTTGGGTGTGGTACTACACGACGGTGGGCGGCAGCCGCTGTCCGATCGTGGACACCTGGTGGCAGACCGAGACCGGCGGGCACATGATCAGTCCGCTGCCCGGCGTCACGGCGCTGAAGCCCGGTTCGTGCACGTTGCCGCTGCCTGGGATCGTCGCGGATGTGGTGGACGAGACCGGTCACCCGGTGGAGAAGGGAAAGGGCGGCATCCTCGTGATCAAGCGCCCGTGGCCGGCGATGATCCGCACGATCTGGGGCGACGCGGAGCGCTACAAGAAGAGCTACTACCCCGACGATTTCAAGGGCAAGTATTACCTGGCCGGGGATGGGGCCAACCGCGATCTGGACGGCTACTTCTGGATCATGGGACGCATCGACGATGTGCTCAACGTGTCCGGGCATCGGCTTGGCACGATGGAGATCGAGTCGGCGCTCGTCGCGAATCCGCTGGTCGCCGAAGCCGCGGTGGTCGGCAAACCGCACGAGATCAAAGGCGAGGCCGTGGTGGCGTTTGTCGTGCTCAAGGGCCCGCGGCCCGACGGAAGTGCGGCCAAGGAGATCGCGGGAACCCTGCGCGATTGGGTTGCGCAGGAAATCGGTCCGATCGCGAAGCCCGACGACATCCGTTTCGGAGACAACCTGCCGAAGACGCGCTCGGGCAAGATCATGCGCCGGCTGTTGCGTTCGCTCGCCAAGGGAGAGGCGATCACCCAGGACGTCTCGACGCTGGAGAACCCGGCGATACTGGAACAGTTGAAAGCGGCGCGCTGATTCGCCGAGCGGCCCGAGACAGCTCCAAGAACGGTCGAGCGCAGCCTCGGTGTGTTTTGACAGCCCCTGGGTTGTGGGCTATTCTTGCGCCCCTTTCAGCGGGCCGCGTCCGGCAGCGGACGAAGCCGTGAGGCCGGCGGCGCTCTGGGCCAACACGAGCGGTCGCAAGCTGGTTTCGGTGCAGGCCAACGTGACCGTGGGTCGGACACGTTAAGCGCGGCGGCCGAAGCCAAACCGCGCGCACAGATGTGTGAACGTGGAGAGGTGACCGAGTGGTCGAAGGTGCGCGACTGGAAATCGCGTGTACGGTCAAAAGCCGTACCGTGGGTTCGAATCCCACCCTCTCCGCCAGAACACCGAACGCCCTCTCATGGAGGGCATTCTCGTTGCTGGTGTCGCTCGCTTGGCTTCGAACCCGTCGGGTTCGATTGGCTCCGGCCGCTCCGCTTAACTTTCGCGCGCGCAAAAGTTAGCCTCCGTCGCAACAAGGCCGCACGCGGCCGTGTTGTCCCACCCTCTCCGCCAATGCTTTGCAGGTTTCTTATTTCTTGTTGACCGCTTTCTTGAGCTTCGCGCCCGAAGAGAACTTCGCCACCTTCGCCGCGGGGATCTTGATCTCCGCGCCCGTAGCGGGATTGCGGCCCTTGCGCGCGGCCCGCCGAGACACCGAGAAGGTTCCGAAACCCACCAGCGCGACCGAATCCCCTCGGCTCAGAGCCCCCGTGACTGTCTCCATCAACGCGTCGAGCGTGCCTTCTACCGCCGCCTTGGTCCCGCCGGTCTTCTTCGCGATCGCCTCGACCAAATCTGCCTTGTTCATGGCTCCTCCTCTTCACTCTGCGGGCCGTGCTGCCCGAACGTTCGTCCGTGCCAAACTCCTTTGGACGTCATCATTCCGGAAGGCGCAGATGTTGGTGCCAAACCCGCACCACACTGCCGCGCTCACGCGAGTCGCCGCATTGTAGCAAGAGGTCCTCCGAGATTGCGAGCAGGCAGCGGCGGACCTCGCGGCACGCATGCAGATCCGCGCACTTCGTCTTGTATCGCGTCGATCCTGACGCGGTTCGACGGCTCCCCTGCATGTCGTGCATATGCTGCACATGGCCAGCTCGGCGGTGGTCTGTGATGCTATGACGACAGAATGCGCGGCGCGCCGCCGGTGTGCGTGATGCGACGGCCCGGACAGTCTCCTCCGGGTGAGCCGTGAACGTTGCGGGACCGCGGATCCGCCTCGTTCGTGCGGCCGTTTCGCGTCGACGGCGGCGGCCTGTGGCGAATCGGCGGATCCGGCGACCTGGTCGATGCCAAGCATGGCAGCCCGGCATTGGCGGCCCCGAGCCGAAGCCGGAAGGGCGCGGGCAAGCTCTGGCGCTCCGGCCGAACCGCGCGAACTCCCTGGCCATTCGCCGGTCAATGCGATGGGACCGCTGCTGGCAAGCGCCCAGTGCCGGCGGATGGTCCGAAAGGCTTCGTGATACCATTCGCGGCTCGACTTGTGACCCCGCATCCACGCGCGCTGGCCGAGGTGAGCGCCGCGGGATCGACCCTCTCATGCGGGCGATGATGATAGGAACCCAACACGAGGAAGACAGCTGATGCGACCGAATAGGATGCGCCGATCACTGCCGGCGGCCGCGCTCTCGTTCTCGCTGCTCGCCGGGCCGCTCGCCTTGGCGGACGAGACGCCGGGCATGACCACCGTGATCCCCGGCGACAAGCAGTGGCAGAAAGCCGGCAGGACCATGCCCTATGGGATGCGGATCATGTACGTCTACGGAGATCCGAAGCAGGCGGGCCCCTATATCTTCCGGGTCCGGGTCCCCACCGCGTACCGGATCCCTCCGCACAAGTACTCCGACGACCGCCTCGTCACCATTCTCAAGGGCACTTGGTGGACCGGGGTCGGCGATCGTTACGACCCGTTCAAGATGGACGAATACGGGCCGGGTACGTTCTACGTCACCACCGCCGGCACGCCGCATTTCGACTTCGCGCGCACCGAGGTGATCCTGCAGATCGAAGGGTTCGGTCCGATCAGCGACCCGATCGAATATCTGAACCCCGACGACGACCCGCGCAACTGATCATGTCCGCCGGGAGCGCCTTCGTGCACCGCATTTCGCGTGCACCGGCGCCCGGCCTCTGGGAGATTCGAGAGATGTGCAAGAGCTGGATTCGCCGCGCGCACCCGGCAGCGTGGATGACGGGCGTGCTGCTGCTGACGATGGGCGCTACCGCCGCCGCGCAAGGCACGGACATCATCATGAAAGGCTACGACGAGCCGACCTCGTCGGACCTGGAATGGAAGGAGAACAAAGCGGTCCCGCCGGGCATGCAGATCATCCTGATCTACGGCAACCCGAAGGAAAAAGGACCCTACATCTTCCGGGCCAAGATGCCCGCGGGCTATAAGCTGCCGGCCCACAAACACGAAGACCAGCGCATCGTCACCGTGCTCACGGGCACATACTGGTCGGGGGCGGGAGAAACCTTCGATCAGTCGAAGCTCACCAAGTTTGCTCCCAGCAGCTTCTACGTCACCGCCGCAGGGGTCCCGCATTTCGCCTGGGCCGAGACCGACGTCATCATCCAGGAACAAGGCATGGGCCCGATCGGCAACCCGATCGAGTACGTCAACCCTGCCGACGACCCGCGCAAGAAGTAGCCTGCGCGCGGCGGCGCCGAGCGCGATGCCGCGCTAGCGGACCGAAGACATCGCCGCGCGGATCTGGTCCAGGGCGGACGGATCCTCCAGCGTAGTGAGGTCGCCGGGATCCCGCCCCTCGGCCAGCGCTTGGATGCTCCTGCGCAGCAGCTTGCCCGAGCGCGTCTTGGGCAGCAGGTGCACGAAATGCACGCGCGCCGGACGGGCGATGGCGCCAAGCTCGCGGTCGACGGTGGCCATGATCGAGCGCTCTTCGGCTTGCGCCAGCTCGGGCGTGGCCACCCGGGTGGCATCCTTTACCACCGCGAACGCGACCGGCACCTGTCCTTTGATGGCGTCGTTCACGCCCACCACCGCAACCTCCGCAACGTTGGCGTGCGCCTGCACGGCCTCTTCGATCTCGCGCGTGCCCAGGCGGTGGCCCGCCACGTTGATCACGTCGTCGGTGCGCCCGAGGATGAAGTAATAGCCGTCGGCGTCGCGCAGCGCCCAGTCGAAGGTGGTGTAGACGCGCTCGTCGCGGAACGACGAGAAATACGTCTGCACGAAGCGTGCGTCGTCGCCCCAGACGGTGCTCATGCAGCCGGGCGGCAGCGGCGGCACGATGCACAGCACGCCTTTCTGGTTCGCCCCCACCTCCTGGCCGCTCTCCTCGTGCTTGAGCTTCAGGCGATATCCGTAAGCCGCAAAGCTCGGCGAGCCGAGCTTGCGCGGCGTCTGCTCCACACCGGGCACGCTGGTGAGGATCGGCCAGCCGGTTTCGGTCTGCCAGTAGTTGTCGACGACCTTCACGCCCAGCCCCTGCTCGATCCACTCCGACGTGGGCTGGTCCAGCGGCTCGCCTGCCAGGAACAGATACTTGAGCGTGGAGGTGTCGTATTTCCTGAGATACGCCGGGTCCTGCTTCTTGAGCACACGGATCGCCGTAGGCGAGGAGAACATCGAAGTCACCCGATGCTCCTGCACGAGCTTCCACCAGATGCCCGGATCCGGCCGTATCGGGATCCCTTCGTACATGATGGTCGTGGAGCCGTTGATCAGCGGCGCATAGACGATGTACGAATGACCGACGACCCACCCGATGTCCGAGGTGCTGAAATACGCCTCACCCGGCTGGGAACAATAGATGTGCCGCATCGAAGCGGCGAGTGCCACAGCATAGCCGCCCGTATCGCGTTGCACGCCTTTGGGCCGCCCCGTGGTGCCGCTGGTGTACAGGATGTAGCTCGGCTCGGATGACTCGAGCCAGGTGACGGGGACCGTGGCTTGACGGTGTGCCTCACGCAGCTGCGCGTAATCCAGGTCTCGGCCTGCAGTCATGCTCAGCGCCGCATCCAGGCCGCGGTTGACGACGATCACATGTCCCGGCGGTGCGGACGATAGGCGAATCGATTCATCGGCCAGGGGTTTGAGCGGGATGATCTTGCCCGCGCGCATCCCGGCGTCGCTCGTCACCATGACTTTGGGCCTTGCGTCGTCGATGCGCGCCGCGAGGCTGCCCGGAGCAAACCCGCCGAACACCACGGAATGGATCGCGCCGATCCGCACGCAAGCCAGCATCGCAAACACGGCCTCCGGGATCATCGGCATGTAGATCAGCACCCGATCGCCCCGGCCTACCCCGAGCGACTGGAGCGCGGCGGCCATGCAGCTCACTTCCGCGTGAAGCTCGCGGAAGGTGTAGCTCTTCTGCTCATCCACCTCGGTGGAGATCCAGACCAGCGCGAGCTGCCCCCCGCGGGCGCTCAGATGGCGGTCCACCGCGTTGTGGCAGAGATTGGTCTCGCCGCCGACGAACCAGCGCGTGAACGGTTCGCGACTGTCGTCGAGCACGCGCTCGAAGGGTCGATGCCAATCGACTATGCGGCTCTGCTCGGTCCAGAACGCCTCCGGCTGCTCGACCGAACGGCGATAGAACTCGCGATATGTCTCACCCATGTCGGTCTCCCGCGCCCCTGCTGCAGGCCTTATCAGCCAGCCAGCTTGACCACCGTGCGCCCCTTGCTTTGGACTTTGAGGATCTTCTCGAAGACCGCCGGCAGCTCACCCAAGGTGACCACGGTCACCATGTCCTTCAGATGTCGCGGTTTGAGGTCGGTCGCCAGGCGCTGCCATACCTTCGTTCGCAGGGACATCGGCGTGTTCACGGAGTCCACGCCCAACAGACTCACGCCGCGCAGGATGAACGGCATGACGGTGGCGTTGAAGCTGTGGCTTGCGGCCAAGCCGATGCTGGCCAAGGCACCGCCCACCTGCATCGTGCTCGCCAGCCAGGACAGCACCTCTCCTCCGAGGTTATCCACCGCACCGGCCCAGGTGGCCTTGTCGAGCGGTTTGATCTTCGACAAGTCGAGGGCACTGCGCAGCATCACGTCCTTGGCGCCGAGCCGCTTCAAGTAATCCGTCTCTGCCACCTTGCCGGTGAGCGCGACCACCTCGTAGCCCGCGCCCGCCAGGATGTCGATCGCGACGCTGCCCACGCCGCCGCTCGCTCCGGTGACGATGACGGGGCCGTTGGACGGCTTCAATCCTTCGTGCTCCATGCGCTCCACCGCCAGGCCCGCGGTGTATCCCGCCGTTCCCAGCGCCATCGCATCGAAGCTGGACATCCCCGACGGCTGCGCGACGACCCAGTCGGCGGGCACGCGCACGTATTCGGCGTAGCCGCCGTCGTGTGCGACGCCCAGGTCGTAGCTCGTGCAGATCACCGCGTCGCCTTCGCGGAAGCGGGGGTCCGACGAAGACGCCACAGCCCCAGCGGCGTCGATGCCTCCGATGCAAGGGAAACGCCGAATGATCTTCCCGGCGCCGGTTGCGGCCAACGCGTCCTTGTAGTTGACACTGGAATAGGCGGTCTTGATCACCACTTCCCCCGGGTCCAGCTCATCGAGGCTCGTCTCGACCAGCCGTGCCTGCACCTTGCCGTCTTGATTGAAGATCCGGTACGCCTGAAATTTCGCCATCGCCATCGTTCCCGTCTTGTTTGGGTGAGCTCATCCTAAATGCGGCAGGCTCAAGTACCGCGTCGTCTGCATCTCGATCAGACGGCTGCGCGTGCGTTCGCTGTCCGCTTTCGCCGGCACGCAGGCGTGGAGCGTCTCGGCGGGAACCTCCGCCGCCAAGATCAGCTTGACCTGCCGGTCGTAGAACTCGTCGACCAGCCAGGTAAACCGGCGCATGCTCTCGGCCTGGTCGGTCCGGAACTGCGGCACTCCCGACACCAGAACCGTATGGTAGCGCTGCGCCAGTTCAATGTAATCCGCCGTGCCGCGCGGACCCTCGCACAGCGGGCCGAAATCGAACCAGGCGGTCCCCCCCGCGATGCGCAGCGCCGCGAGCGCTCGCCCGTCGATGTCGATCTGCGTACCGACTTCCCCGGCCTCGCCGGCGACGGCCAAAAACGCCTCCTCCAGCGCGGACCGCGCCGCGGCATCCCATGGGTGATGGTAGACACCAGCACGGGTCAGGGCCCGCAAGCGGTAATCGCTGCCGCCGTCGAGCTCCAGCACCTCCATCTGAGCCTTGATCAGCTCGATGGCGGGCAGGAACTGCGCGCGCTGCAGGCCGTGCGCGTACAGCTCGTCGGGATGCTGGTTGGAGGTCGTCACCAGCACCACGCCCCGCTCGAACAACCCCTCCAGCAGCCCGCGCATGAGCATGGCGTCGCCGATGTCGGTGACGTGGAACTCGTCCAGGCAGAGCAGGCGCAGCCGGCGCCCGACCTGCCTGGCGAAGTGCTTGAGCGGATCGGGCGTTCCCTGCAGCGCACGCAGCCCGTGGTGCACGCGCTGCATGAACCGGTGCCAGTGGATCCGCTCCTTGTGCGCTACCGGGGCGAGGCGGAAGAACTCGTCCATCAAGAAGCTCTTGCCGCGCCCGACGGGCCCCCACAGGTACACGCCCGACACGGGCCGGCGGCGCTGCGTCAGCCGCTCCCAGACGCGCTGCGGTCCCCGCGGGGCGAGCTCGTCGGACAGCCTCTGCAAGGAACGGATTACCCGCGCTTGCGCGCCGTCCAGTGCGAACCCATGCGATCGAGCGAGCTGCGTGAGCGCGTCCAGCAGCCAACCCGCGGGCGGCTGCGGAACCGGCGGGCCGAGCTGCCCTGGAGACGCGTCGAACAAGCCGCGGCGCGGAGCTCAGTAATTCAGAGTGCGCTTGTGCACTCCGAGCGCGGCCTCGTGCATCGCCTCGGAGAGCGTCGGATGCGCGTGCACGATGCGAGCGATGTCCTCGCTGCTGGCGCCGAATTCCATCGCCAGGACGGCTTCGGCGATCAGCTCGGAGGCGTAGGGCCCGATGATGTGCACACCCAGGATGCGGTCGGTGCCGGCGTCGGCCAACATCTTCACGAAGCCGGCGGTCTCGCCCAAGGCGCGGGCGCGCCCGCTCACCATGAACGGGAAGTGTCCAGCCCGGTACGCGACGCCCTCGGCCTTGAGCTGCTGCTCGGTCTTTCCGACCCAGGCGATCTCGGGCGACGTGTAGATCACCCACGGTATGGTTTCGAGGTTCACGTGGCTTTCCTGCCCGGCGATGCTCTCGGCCACCGCAACCCCCTCCTCGGACGACTTGTGGGCAAGCATCGGGCCGCGCACGACATCGCCGATCGCGTAGACGTTGGGCAGGTTCGTACGGTTGCGATCGTCGACCTGGACATAGCCGCGAGCGTCGAGCTTGAGGCCGACCGCCTCCACGCCCAGCCCATCGGTGTTGGGCACGCGGCCGATCGCCACGATGAGGTTGTCGTACTCTCCGATCTGTGTGGCGCCGCTCTTGTCGGTGTACGTCACCGTCACGCTGTTCTTGGCGGTCTTGACCGAGGTGATGTTGACTCCCGTGTAGATCTTCAGATCGAGCTGCCCGTTGAATACCTTGAACGCTTCCTTCGCGACCTGCTCGTCGGCCGCCGGCAAGAACGACGGCAGCGCCTCCAGAATGTTCACATCCGAGCCGAGCCGCTTCCACACGCTGCCCATCTCCAATCCGATCACGCCCGCGCCCACCACGCCCAAGCGCTTGGGCACCGTCGCAAAGGAGAGAGCGCCGATGTTGTCCACGATGCGGTCGTTGTCCACCGGCGCGCCGGGAAGCTGGCGGGCGAGCGAGCCGGTGGCGATGATCACGTTTCTCGCCTCCACCGCCTGCACCTTGTCGCCGTCGCGCACCTCGATCCGATAGTTCTCCGCGACCCCGGCGAAGCGGCCGCGGCCGTGCAGCGACGCCACCTTGTTCTTGCGGAACAGCACCGCGATGCCGGCGGTGAAGTTGTCGACGATCTTGTCTTTGCGCGCCAGCATCGTCGCGAGATCGAGGCTCACCGAGTCGACCCGGATGCCATGATCGGCAAACTTGTGCAGCACGCGCTCGTAATCTTCCGAGGACTCGAGCAGCGCCTTGGACGGGATGCAGCCGACGTTCAGGCAGGTGCCGCCGAGGCTGGGCTTGCCCTTCGCGCTCTTGAAGTCGTCGATACAGACCGCCTTGAGTCCGAGCTGTGCGGCGCGGATCGCGGCGGTATACCCGCCCGGACCCGCACCGATGACGGCGACGTCGTAGGGTTCTGGCATAAGGTTTGGTGTAGTGTTTTCTTCTCAGTCACCCGCAAACGCGCGGGCAGCAGAGCGAACCGCCCTCTAGCACCTCGGCACGCGCAGGTGTTGTCGGACTGCGGTGCATCTTCCGCGTCCCGAGCCTCGGATCTACGTTACAGATCGAGCAGCATCCGCGCCGGGTCCTCCAGCGCGTCCTTGATCGCCACCAGCGAGAGCACCGCCTCGCGCCCGTCGATGATCCGATGGTCGTAGGACAGCGCGAGGTAGTTCATCGGCCGGATGACGATCTGGCCGTCTTCGACCACCGGACGCTCCTTCGTGAGGTGGATACCGAGGATGGCGCTTTGCGGCGGGTTGATGATCGGCGTGGACAGCATGGAGCCGAACACCCCGCCGTTGGAGATGGAGAACGTTCCTCCCGTGAGCTCCTCGATGGAGAGCTTGCCGTCCTGGGCGCGCTTGCCGAAGTCGGCGATCTGCTTCTCGATCTGCGCGAGCGAGAGCTGATCGGCGTCCCGGAGGATGGGCACCACCAGCCCCCGCGGGCTCGCCACCGCAATGCCGATGTCGTAGTAGCCGTGATACACGATATCGGTGCCGTCCACCGACGCGTTCACGACGGGGAACTTCCTGAGCGCGTGCACCGAGGCTTTGACGAAAAAAGACATGAACCCTAGCCGTACGCCATGCTCCTTCTCGAACCGATCCTGGTATTTCTTGCGCAGCTCGATCACCGGCTGCATATTGACTTCGTTGAACGTGGTGAGGATGGCGGCGGTCGACTGGGACTGCACGAGCCGCTCGGCCACGCGCTGTCGCAGCCGCGACATGGGCACACGCTGCTCGGGCCGCCCCCCCAGAACGCGATCCACTTCCACCGGGACGGGGCCCGGAGCCGGCCCCACAGCCGGGGCGCGAGCCTCCGGCGCGGGCATGCGTTCGACGAGCTTCGCGGCCACGTCTTCTTTGGTGATGCGCCCGCCGCGTCCAGTCCCCTGTACGCTCGTGAGGTCGACCTTCTTCTCGGTGGCGAGCTTGCGCGCAGCCGGGAGCGCAACGGCGGCGAGCGGCGCTTCCGTGCGCACGGCCTGCGGCGCCGGCTTGGCCGCCGGCTCCGGCGGGGCCTTGCTCGGCGCCGGAGCTGTAGCCGCGGTGTCGATCGTGGCGATGACCTCGTTGCTGGTCACCGTGCCGCCGTCTCCTTTGACGATGCTGGTGAGCACCCCGGCCTCAGGCGCACGCATCTCCAGCACCACTTTGTCCGTCTCGATGTCGATGAGGTTCTCGTCCCGCTGCACGTAGTCCCCGGAGTGCTTGTGCCAGCTCAACAAAGTGGCCTCCGAGACCGATTCGGACAACTGCGGAACTCTGACTTCCACCAGCATAGCTTCTCCGATTGCCAGGGCCGAAGCCGCGGCGCGCGCGTCTGGTCAGGATCAGACGCCGTGCGTCAACGCAGCATCGATCACCGCCTTCTGCTGTTCGTTGTGAAGCGCCATGTAGCCCGCCGCCGGCGAAGCCGACGAGGGACGCAATGCATACGACAACTTCTGCGTCGGCAACAGGTGCCGCAGCAGGTAATGCTGGATCCGATGCCACGCACCCTGATTACCGGGCTCCTCCTGGCACCAGACGATCTCCTTCGCCTTGCCGTACCGGGCGATCTGCGCCTTGAACTCGTCGTGCGGGAAGGGATACGGCTGCTCCAGGCGCACGATGGCGATGTCGCCGATGCCCCGCTCGCGGCGCGCGGCGCGCACGTCGTAGTAGACCTTGCCGCTGCAGAAGACGACGCGCTTGACCTCCTCGGGGTTCAGCGCGTCGGTCTCATCGATCACGGTCTTGAAGCCGCCTCCGGCCAGCTCTTCCAGCGTAGACACCGACTCCTTGTGGCGCAGCATGCTCTTGGGGCTGAAGATGATGAGCGGCTTGCGATAGCGCCGGATCATCTGCCGCCGCAACAGATGGAACATCTGTGCCGGGGTCGAGGGCACGCAGATCTGCATGTTGTAGTCCGCGCACAGTTGCAGGAACCGCTCCAGCCTGCCGGAGGAGTGCTCGGGACCTTGGCCTTCGTAGCCGTGCGGGAGCATCAGGGCAAGGCCGCACATCCGGCCCCATTTGACCTCGCCGGAAGCGATGAACTGGTCGATCACCACCTGCGCGCCGTTGACGAAGTCTCCGAACTGGGCTTCCCACATGACGAGCTCGTTGGGTTCGGCGGTCGCATATCCGTACTCGAAGCCCAGCACGGCCTCCTCGGACAGCACCGAATCGATCACGACGAAATCCGGCTGGTTCTCGGCGATGTGCTGCAGCGGAACCCACGTGCCGGCGTCCCACCGCTCGCGAGCCTGGTCGTGTAACACGGCGTGGCGGTGGAAGAAGGTCCCGCGCCCGGTGTCCTGCCCGGACAGGCGCACAGCGAATCCGTCCTTGAGCAGGGCGGCATAGGCCAGGTTCTCGGCCATGCCCCAGTCGAGCGGAAGCTTGCCCTGAGCCATCTGGCGGCGGTCGGCGATCACCTTCTCCACGCGCGGATGGAGCTTGAACTCCGGCGGAACCGTGGTGAGCTTCTCGGCCAGACCCTTCAGCTCGGCCATCGGCACCGTGGTGTCCACGTGCTGCGTCCACTTGGCGCCTTTGTACGGGTTCCAGTCGACGGCGAACGGCGGGTGGTAGTTGGACAGGATCGTCTTGTTGGTGTGGTAGCCGCCGTCGAGCGCGCCGCGGAAGTTCTTGATCATCTGCTCGGCGTCCTCCGCCGCGAGGATGCCCTGGGACACCAGTTTCTCCGCGTACAGCTTGCGCGTGCCGGGATGCTGCGCGATGAGCTTGTACATCAGCGGTTGCGTCACCATCGGCTCGTCCTGCTCGTTGTGGCCGTGGCGCCGAAAGCACAGCAGGTCGATGACGACGTCCTTCTGGAAGTGGGTACGGAAGTCGAACGCGATCTCCGTGGCGAGGCACACCGCTTCCGGGTCGTCGGCGTTCACGTGGAAGACCGGGGCTTCGACCATCTTGACCACGTCCGAGCAGTACAGCGTCGAGCGCACGTCGCGCACGTCGGACGTGGTAAACCCGATCTGGTTGTTGACGATGACATGGACCGTCCCGCCGGTGCGGAAGCCGCGCGTCTGCGACAGGTTGAGCGTCTCCATCACCACGCCCTGCCCGGCGAACGCGGCATCCCCGTGCAGCAGCACCGGGAGCACCTGCTTGCCGTCCCGGTCGCGGCGCCGATGCTGGCGCGCCCGCACCGAGCCCTCCACCACCGGATTGACGATCTCCAGGTGGGAGGGATTGAACGCCAGGGTGAGGTGCATGGGCCCCCCCGCCGTGATGATGTCGGAGGAAAACCCGAGGTGATACTTCACGTCGCCCGCCGGCAGGTTGTCGACGTGCTTGCCCTCGAACTCGGAGAACAGGTCCTTGGGCATCTTGCCCATCGTGTTGACGAGCACGTTGAGGCGCCCGCGGTGCGCCATGCCGATCACCGTCTCCTGGATGCCTTGAGCCCCGGCCCGCTGCAGAAGATGATCGAGAAGCGGGATCAGGCTTTCCCCGCCCTCCAGCGAGAAGCGCTTCTGCCCCACGTAGCGCGTATGCAGGTATCGCTCCAGCGTTTCCGCCGCCGTCACCCGCTCGAGCAGCTCGCGCTTGAAATCCGGCGCATAGCTGGGCGTCGAGCGCACCGATTCGAAGCGGGACTGGATCCAGCGCTTCTGCGCGACGTCGCTGATGTACATGTATTCGACGCCGATCGAGCCGCAGTAGGTCTCGCGCAGCGCGCGCAGGATCTCCCGCAGCGGAAGCTGCTCGGGGCCCACCAGCGAGCCGGTGTTGAACACCGTGTTCATGTCCGCCTCGGTGAGCCCGTAGCTGGAAGGCTCCAGCTCGGGGACCTCCGGCTTGGGGAAGCGCTTGAGGGGGTCGACGTTCGCGTGGCGCAACCCGAGGAACCGATAGGCGTTGATGAGCTGCAGCACCGAGACCTGCTTGCGCTCCACCGCCGCGACCACACCGGCCGGGGCGTGGCCGTTGCCGCCCGGGCGCTCATAGGCCAGGCGCACGAAGGCTTCGCGCACCGGCTGATGCGCGACATCGCGCACGCCCGGCTGTTGGATCTGGTCGAAGTAGCGGCGCCACTGCGGGGCGACCGATTCCGGATTTTCCAGATACTGCTCGTACAGCTCCTCGATGAAAGCGGCATTGCCGCCGAACAGGTAGGAGGTGCCGAGGAACTCCTTCATCAATGCCGCCATGACGTTCCTCTCAGGAGATGTCCCATTGCGATGCGAGCCTCGCGGTCAGCCGCGGCGGGCGAGCGGCACCACGTCGCGCTTGGTGGCGCCGGTGAAGAGCTGGCGGGGGCGGCCGATCTTCTGCTCGGAGTCGCTGATCATCTCGTTCCACTGCGCGATCCAGCCCACCGTCCGCGCCAACGCGAAGATCGCGGTGAACATGCTCGTGGGAATGCCCATCGCGCGCTGCACGATGCCGGAATAGAAGTCCACGTTGGGATACAGCTTCTTCTGGACGAAATAATCGTCCTCGAGCGCGATGCGCTCCAGCTCCAAGGCGAGCTTGAACAGGCGGTCGTTGTGCAGACCCAGCTCGCCCAGGACCTCGTGGCAGGTTTCGCGCATGAGCTTTGCGCGCGGGTCGTAGTTTTTGTAGACGCGGTGGCCGAAGCCCATCAACCGGAAGCTGTCGTTCTTGTCCTTGGCGCGCCGGATGTACTCGCCCACGCGCGACACGTCGCCGATGTCCTCCAGCATGCGCAGCGCCGCCTCGTTGGCGCCGCCATGCGCCGGCCCCCACAGGCAAGCGATGCCGGCCGCCACGCAGGCGAACGGGTTGGCGCCGGACGAGCCGGCCAGGCGCACGGTGGACGTAGAGGCGTTCTGCTCGTGGTCGGCGTGAAGCGTCAGGATGCGGTCGAGCGCGCGCACCAGCACCGGATTGGGCCGATACTCCTCGCACGGGGTGCCGAACATCATATGGAAGAAGTTCGCCACGTAGCTCAGCGCGTTCCGCGGGTACATGAACGGCTGGCCCATGTTGTACTTGTAGCACATGGCCGCGATGGTCGGCACTTTGGCGAGCAGCCGGATGGCGGAGATCTCGCGGTGGTCCGGGTTGGTGATGTCGAGCGAGTCGTGGTAGAACGCCGACAGGGCGCCGACCACGCCGACCATCACCGCCATCGGGTGCGCGTCACGGCGGAAGCCGTTGTAGAAGCGCGTGAGCTGGTCGTTCACCATCGTGTGCTGCGTGATCCGGCCTACGAAGTCCCGCTGTTGCGCTTGGGTCGGGAGCTCGCCTTTGAGCAGCAGATAGCAGACCTCCAGGAAGTCGCAGTGCTGCGCCAGCTGTTCGATGGGATAGCCGCGGTAGAGCAGCACGCCGGTATCGCCGTCGATATAGGTGATCGCCGATTTGCACGCCGCCGTCGACATGAATCCCGGATCGTAGGTGAACTTCCCAGTCGTGGCGTACAGGTTGCGGATGTCGATCACATCAGGTCCGACCGTGCCCGACAGCATCGGGAAGTCCGCCGGCGGTGTGCCGTCGTCGAAGCTCAGCGTGGCCTTACGCGGCTGGGTCATCAGATTCTCCGGTCGATGGCGAAAGCGGCCCAGTCAGGGCGAGACGGAAGCAGACGAAAACGGCTTCATGGTACGAGAGTGTAGCCGATTGCGAGACGCATTTTGTGCACTTGCACATCAGCCGCCTCGAAGCCACCGCACGAGGGCGCCGATCTCTCCGGGTTCCGGTTCCGCGCGGCCGGATATCAGGTCCCACAATTCGCCGTCCGAGCGATCCAAGAGGGCCCCGAAGGCGGCTTTTTGCTCGGCGGTAAGTGCTGCGTAATGTTGGTCCACGAATCGGGTCAACGTGAGATCGAGCTCCAGCAGGCCGCGCCGACAGTGCCACCGCACCCGGTCGAGCTCGCCCATCTCCGCAGCCGGCAGGTCAGACGGCGCGTCGGACGAGCAGCTCCTTGATGCGTCCGATCGCCCTGGTCGGGTTGAGGCCTTTCGGGCACACGTCCACGCAGTTCATGATCGAATGGCAGCGGAACAGCCGGTAGGGGTCTTCCAGGTTGTCGAGCCGCTCGCCCGCGGCGTGGTCGCGGCTGTCCGCCAGGAAGCGGTACGCCTGCAGCAGTCCCGCAGGCCCCACGAACTTATCTGGGTTCCACCAGAAGGAAGGACAAGAGGTGGAGCAGCAGGCGCACAGGATGCACTCGTATAGGCCATCGAGCTCCGCTCTCTCCTGCGGCGACTGAAGGCGCTCGCGGTCCGGCGCCGGCTCGTCGTTGATCAGGTACGGGCGCACCGAATGGTATTGCTTGAAGAACTGCGACATGTCCACGATCAGGTCGCGGATGACGGGCAGTCCGGGCAGCGGACGCAACTCGACCGGCTCCTTTAGATCCTCGAGGCGGGTGATGCAAGCCAGCCCGTTCTTGCCGTTGATGTTCATCGCATCCGAGCCGCATACGCCCTCGCGGCAGGAACGCCGCAGCGCCAGCGAGTCATCCTGAGCCTTGATGCGGATCAGCGCGTCGAGCAGCATCCGGTCCGTCGGCTCCAGCTGGAGCTGGTAGTCGCGCATGTAGGGCTTGGCGTCCTTGTCCGGGTCGTAGCGGTAGATCCTGAAGTGCATGGCTTATCTCGCGGTCGACACCCGGAGCAAACCTGCCGCGGGCGTAAACGGGGTGGAGAGGGACGGACTCACGCGCTTTCTTCCATGTCGTGCGCCGCGCTGAGGCGCTCCTCAATAGGTGCGCACTTTGGGCTCGAAGCTACGCGCTGTGAGCGGCTTCAAATGCACCGGCTTGTATGCCAACCGGTTGCCCTCCTTGAACCACAGCGTGTGCTTGAGCCAGTTGACGTCGTCGCGCTCGTGGTGGTCGGCGCGGTCGTGGGCGCCGCGGCTTTCCTTCCGCGCCTCGGCCGAGATCAGGCTGGCCTGCGCCACCTCGATCAGGTTGTCGAGCTCCAAGGCCTCGATGCGCGCGGTGTTGAACACCTTGCTCTTGTCCTGGATCCCGGTACGCGCCGCGCGCGCAGCGACTTGCCGGATCTTCTGCACCCCCTCTGCCAGCAACTCGGGGAAGCGGAACACCCCGCAGTGCACCTGCATCACCTTGCGCATCTCCGCCGCCACTTCGTACACGCTCTCGCCGTCCTTCTGGCCATCCAGCCGCGCGAGCCGCGCCAGTGACTGGTCGCCCGCGTCGGCCGGCAGCTCCTTGTGCAGCGGGTTTTCCTTCAGGAACTGGATCATCCGATCGCCGCTCGCTTTGCCGAATACCAACAGGTCGGTGAGCGAGTTCGTTCCCAGCCGGTTCGCGCCGTGCACAGATGCGCAGCCGCATTCGCCAGCGGCATAGAAGCCGGGAACCGGCACCTCCAGGTCCGTGCCTTGCGGCACAATGACTTCGCCGTGATAGTTGGTGGGAATGCCGCCCATCTGATAATGCACGGTGGGCACCACGGGGATCGGATCTTTCACCGGGTCCACGTTGGCGAACTTCTTCGCGATCTCCCGGATCCCGGGCAGCTTGCTCTCGATCAGGTCGACTCCCAGATGATCGAGCTTCAGCAACAAATAGTCGGCGTCCTTGCCGCAGCCGCGTCCCTCCTTGATTTCCGTGGCCATGGCGCGGGAGACCACATCACGGCTGGCAAGGTCTTTTGCGTTGGGGGCATATCGCTCCATGAACCGCTCGCCGCTCTTGTTGAGCAGATAACCGCCCTCGCCGCGCACGCCTTCGGTGATCAGTACTCCGGCGCCGGCCACGCCGGTCGGATGGAACTGCCAGAACTCCATGTCCTCGAGAGGAATCCCGGCACGCGCGGCCATGCCGAGCCCGTCTCCGGTGTTGATGAACGCATTGGTGCTGGCTGCGAACACCCGCCCTGCCCCGCCGGTGGCGAAGAGCGTGGCGCGCGCCTGGAGAAGGTAGACCTCGGCTGTCTCCATCTCCATCGCAACGACGCCCAGCACCTGCCCGGATGTGTCGCGGATCAGATCCAGCGCCATCCACTCCACCAAGAAGAGGGTGTTCGCGCGCAGGTTGCGTTGATACAGCGTGTGCAGCATGGCATGGCCCGTTCGGTCGGCCGCACAGCAGCTACGCTGCACGGGCGGCCCCTCGCCGAAATGCTGCATGTGACCGCCGAAGGGGCGCTGGTAGACCGTGCCATCCTGGTTGCGGTCGAACGGCATGCCGAAGTGCTCGAGCTCGTACACGACCTCGGGGGCCATGCGGCACATGAACTCGATCGAGTCCTGGTCGCCCAGATAGTCCGAGCCCTTGATCGTGTCGTACATGTGCCACAGCCAGCTGTCCTCGCCCATGTTGCCGAGCGCCGCCCCGATCCCGCCTTGGGCCGCCACGGTGTGCGAGCGGGTCGGGAAGACTTTGGAGAGCACCGCGGTCTTGAACCCGGCCTCGGAGAGCTGCAATGCCGCGCGCATCCCGGCGCCGCCGGCCCCAACGATCACCGCATCGAACTGCCGCTTCGGGAGCCCCATTTACACGCTCCAAAGGACCTGGACGGCCCACAGCGCCCACGCGGTGAGCGCAAGAATCACGATCGCCTGCAGGCCTAACCGCACCCACAGGGCTCCGACATAATCCATCAGGATGTCGCGCATGCCGATCCAGGCGTGCAGGCACAGGCTCAGGAAGAACAGCAGCGTCGCGAGCTTCATCGCCTGACCGCTGAACAGGGCACGCCAATTGGAGTAGTTGGTCGGCCGTGCCACCATCAGCACGATCGCGAACAGGACGGTATAGGCCGCCATCACCCCGGCGGTCAGCCGCTGGACCAGCCAGTCCCGCAGCCCGTAATGAGCCCCCACCACGACGCGCTTCACCATAGCCAGACTCCCAGGATCAGTGTCAGCGCGATCCCCATGACCAGCACCATCCAACTGCTCGCGCGCGCTGCCGGCAGCTCCGTGCCCAGGTGCAGATCGAGCGCCAGGAATCGCAGCCCCGCCAGCAGGTGGTGTACGAATGCCCACAGGAGTCCGATCAGGATCAGCTTGACGAGCGGATGGGCAAACGTCGCGCGATAGCGCACATAGCTGTCCGGCGAGGAGATGCTGGCCTGGAACAGCCACAGGAGAAACGGCAGGAGCAGGAACAGCCCGGCCCCGCTCACACGGTGCAGGATCGAGACCACTCCCGGGATCGGGAGCCGGATCTGGAACACATCGAGGTACTTGGGGCGGTTGCTGCGCATGGCTTTTCGCTCCTGCGGTTCAAAGCTCAGCTTGGCATCGGCCGTCGGCATCGCGTATCAGCCCATGATCCGGTTGCGGTAGTGGTGCTCGCGAGTATCGTTCCAGCTGCGCCGCAGCTCCGCCGGATCGTCACCATAGGTGTAGGCGATGCGTTCGATCTGCAGCACCGGCGCCGCGGCGGGCAGGCCCAGCGCCGCCGCCACCTCCTTCGGCGCGGCGACCGCTTTGAGCTGCTCTTCGGCATACACGATGCGCAGCCCGAATCCGGTCTCGTACATGCTGTACAGCATGCACCCGTGCTCCTCGATGACGGCCGTGGACAACCGGCGATAGCGAGACGCCGGGAGGCGCACTTCCTCGAAGCAGATGTTGCGGCCGGCCAGAGCCAATACGCGGCGGAGCAGGAACACGCTGCCGCCCGGGGGAAGCCTCAACAACCGCGCGGATGTAGTGTCCGCGCGCAGTCGGCGGAAATCGAGCAACCGCGCCGTGAGGTCTTTGACTTCCCCGCGGTCCGGCGTCATGCGCAGAAACGGGAATTTGTCGCGCTCGTCGGCATGGGAGGCGACGAAGGTGCCCTTCCCCTGGTAGCGGATCAGAAGGTTCTCGTCGGCGAGCTCGGCCACGGCCTTGCGCACCGTGCCCTGGCTCACGCTGAAGCGGCTGGCGAGCTCGATTTCGCTCGGGATGGGGTCCCCCGGGCGCCACTCGCCCGTCACCAGGCTCTGCGTGATCAACGACTTGATCTGCCGATACAGCGGCTGAAAGGCGGGAGAATTCCCGGCGGACTTGGCGATCCCGGCGGATTTCATGGGAGGCGCGGTGAGGGTGCGGCGAGTTTTTAGCACAAAACCCCGCGAGCGTCTAGGCAGTCGTCTATCTTATAGAAGATACAAGAGCAGTTTGACACTTTCGCCGCCGCTTGGCTACCATGCGCAAGTTTTATCGGCGCCTCCGGGTCGGTTCTGCAGTCGCGTCCGCCGGGGTGCGCTCCCACCTCCAGGAGCTTCACGTCATGACCTCCCCTCTGCGCGTGGCAGTCACCGGGGCCGCCGGCCAGATCGGCTACAGCCTGCTCTTTCGCATCGCCCACGGCGATATGCTCGGGCCGCATCAGCCCATCATCCTACAGCTGCTTGAAATCCCGCACGAGAAGGCGCAAAAGGCGCTCAAGGGCGTGATGATGGAGCTGGAGGACTGCGCCTTTCCGCTGCTCGCCGGCATGACCGCGACGGACGACCCGCAAACCGCCTTCCGCGACTGCGACGTCGCGCTGCTGGTCGGCGCGAAACCGCGCGGTCCGGGGATGGAACGCAAGGACCTGCTGGCCGAGAATGCCAAGATCTTCATCGACCAGGGCAAAGCGCTCAGCGCAGCGGCCAAGCCCACCGTCAAGGTGCTTGTGGTCGGCAACCCCGCCAACACGAACGCATGGACGGCGATGCGCAACGCGCCCGACCTTAAGCCCGGGAACTTCACCGCCATGATGCGGCTCGACCACAACCGGGCCGTGTCGCAGATCGCGGCGCGGATCGGCAAATCCGTCGACAGCATCCGCAAGGTGACGATCTGGGGCAACCATTCGGCGACGCAGTACCCGGACCTGTTCCAAGCGGAGGCGGACGGAGCCAAGGTCTGGCCGATGATCAACGACACGGCCTGGCTGGAAACGAGCTTCATCCCGACAGTGCAGAAGCGCGGGGCCGCAATCATCGACGCACGCGGCGCCTCCTCCGCCGCCAGCGCCGCCAATGCGGCCCTCGGCCATGTACGAGACTGGGTCATGGGGACTCCTGCGGGGAGCTGGGTTTCGATGGGCGTCCCTTCAGATGGCAGTTACGGCATCCCCGAAGGGGTGGTGTACGGGTTCCCCGTCACCTGCCGCAATGGCCGCTACGAGATCGTCCAGGGGATCGACATCAGCGCGTTCAGCCGTGCACGGATGGACGCCACGCTCAAGGAGCTGCAAGAGGAACAGGACGCGGTCCGCGCGATGATCGGTTGATGCGGCGGGGTTCGTCGCGTCTTGGCGGATTAGGGCCTACTTTCGGGGATCGGCGATGAGCATGCAGTCGGCGGGTGAGAGATTTCGGGCAGCGGTCCAAGCGGAGCAACCCCTGCAGGTGATCGGCACCATCAACGCCTATCACGCCCGCCTCGCGCAACGCTGTGGTTACCGGGCGATCTACCTGTCCGGCGGCGGCGTGGCGGCGGGGTCCCTCGGAGTGCCCGATCTGGGGATCAGTACGCTGGACGACGTGTTGACCGATGTGCGCCGGATCACCGACGCGTCCAGCCTGCCGCTGCTGGTGGATGCGGACACCGGCTTCGGCAGCGCATTCAACATCGCCCGCACCGTCAAGTCGCTGATCAAGTTCGGCGCGGCGGCCGTGCACCTCGAAGACCAGGTCCAGGCCAAGCGCTGCGGCCATCGGCCCGGCAAGGAGGTCGTGCCCAGAGAGGAGATGGTCGACCGCATCAAGGCGGCCGTGGATGCCCGCACCGACCCTGACTTCGTGATCATGGCGCGCACCGACGCGCTTGCCGCGGAGGGGCTGCAAGCGGCGATCGACCGCGCTTGCGCCTGCGTCGCCGCGGGTGCGGATATGATCTTCCCCGAGGCCGTGACCGAGCTCGCGATGTACAACCAATTCGCCCAAGCCGTGAAGGTCCCGGTGCTGGCCAATATCACCGAGTTCGGCAAAACGCCGCTGTTCACCGTCGAGGAGCTGCGCGCCGCCAACGTCGGGCTGGTCTTGTATCCGCTGTCGGCCTTCCGGGCGATGAACAAGGCAGCGCTGAACGTGTACCAAGCGATCCGCCGTGACGGCACGCAGGCACAAGTGGTCGAGACGATGCAGACCCGCGACGAGCTCTACGACTATCTCGACTACCACGCATTCGAAGCCAAGCTGGATCAACTTTTCGCCAAGGGAAAACACAAATGAACAGCGAAGCCGCCACGGTTCCCAAGCCCAAGAAGTCGGTAGCCCTGTCGGGCGTGGTGGCCGGCAACACGGCGCTGTGCACCGTCGGGCGCCAAGGCAATGACCTGCACTACCGCGGCTATGACATCCTCGACTTCGCCGACCAGGCCGAGTTCGAGGAGATCGCCTATCTGCTCGTGCAGGGCAAGCTGCCCACGGCCCCCGAGCTGAGCGCCTACAAGCGCAAGCTCAAGGCCCTGCGCGGAGTACCCTCGGCGGTCCAGGACATCCTCGAGTGCATCCCGGCCAACACCCACCCCATGGACGTGCTGCGCACCGCGTGCTCGGCGCTGGGCGCCGTGTTGCCGGAGAGTCCGGAGCACAAGCTCGCCGAGGCGCGCGACATCGCCGACCGTCTGATGGCCTGCCTCGGTTCCATGCTGCTGTACTGGTATCACTGGAGCCACAACGGACGCCGCATCGACACCGAGACCGACGACGACTCGATCGGCGCGCACTTCCTGCATCTGCTGCACGGCCGCCCACCCGCCCGTGCCTGGGAACGGGCGATGCACACCTCGCTCATCCTGTACGCGGAGCACGAGTTCAACGCCTCCACCTTCACCGCCCGCGTGATCGCCGGCACCGGCTCGGACCTCTATTCCGCCATCACCGGGGCCATCGGCGCGCTCAAGGGGCCCAAGCATGGCGGGGCGAACGAGTTTGCGTTCGATACTATCGGCCGCTATGACAACCCGGACGAGGCCGAGGCCGATATCGTCCGGCGCATTGCCGAGAAGCAGATCATCATCGGCTTCGGCCACCCCGTCTACACCATCGCCGATCCGCGCAACGAGGTGATCAAGAAGGTGGCGCGGCGGCTGTCCGAGGACGCGGGCGACATGCGGTTATTCGACATCTCGGCGCGCATCGAGCAGGTCATGTGGCGCGAGAAGAAGATGTTCCCCAACCTCGACTGGTACAGCGCCACGAGCTACCACATGATGGGGGTCCCCACCAGCATGTTCACGCCCATCTTCGTGATCAGCCGTGCGTCCGGCTGGTCGGCGCATGTCATCGAGCAACGCACGGACGGCAAGATCATCCGCCCCAGCGCCAACTACATGGGACCCGAGAACTTGAAGTGGGTGCCGATTGAGCAGAGAAAGTGAAGAGTGAAGGGTGAAGGGTGAAGGGTGAAGAGTGAAAAACACCCTCTCCCCCGTCACCGGGGGAGAGGGAAGGGGTGAGGAGGATCACCCTTCACCCTTCACTCTTCACCTTTTCACCTGTGTAGAGTTCGGGTAGCCGTCAACTCCCTCAGCCGCCAGATATCCACGTATGTCCGCCCCCATCTCCAACATCCGCCCCGACCCCGACAAAGTCCTAGTCGACATCGCCGAGTACGTGCTCGGACATCCGATCACGAGCCCCGAGGCCTACGACACCGCGCGCCTGTGCCTCATGGACACGCTCGGCTGCGGCCTGGAGGCGCTCTCCTACCCCGCCTGCACGAAGCTGCTCGGACCCATCGTGCCGGGGACCGTCGTCCCGAACGGGGCCAGAGTGCCGGGCACGCAATTCCAGCTCGATCCGGTGCAGGCCGCGTTCAATATCGGCGCCATGATCCGCTGGCTGGACTTCAACGACACCTGGCTCGCAGCCGAGTGGGGCCACCCTTCCGACAACCTGGGCGGGATCCTCGCCGTGGCCGACTGGGTTTCGCGGCGCGGTGTGGCTGCCGGCAAGACACCGCTCACGATGCGCGACGTGCTCACGGCGATGATCCAAGCGCACGAGATCCAAGGTGTGATCGCCCTGGAGAACAGCTTCAATCGCGTCGGGCTCGACCACGTCGTCCTGGTCAAAGTGGCGAGCACGGCGGTGGTGACGCGGCTGCTGGGAGGCAACCGCGAGGACATCGTCAACGCGCTGTCGCAGGCGTGGGTCGATGGCCAGAGCCTGCGCACCTACCGTCACGCACCCAACACCGGCTCGCGCAAGAGCTGGGCCGCGGGCGATGCCACCAGCCGCGCCGTGCGTCTGGCGTTGATCACGATGAAGGGCGAGATGGGCTACCCTTCCGTGCTCACCGCCAAGACCTGGGGCTTCTACGACGTCCTGTTCAAGGGCAAGGCGTTCCAGTTCCAGCGGCCCTACGGCAGCTACGTCATGGAGCATGTGCTGTTCAAGATCTCGTTTCCCGCCGAATTCCACGCCCAGACCGCGGTCGAATGTGCGATCAAGCTGCATCCGCAGATCGCGCAGCGTTTGGGCGAGATCCAAAAGGTCGTGATCCGCACGCACGAATCGGCGATCCGCATCATCGACAAGAAGGGACCGCTCAACAACCCCGCCGATCGGGATCACTGCCTTCAGTACATGGTTGCGGTCCCGCTGATCTTCGGGCGGCTGACGGCCGCCGATTACGAGGACGAGGTCGCCACGGACCCGCGCATCGATGCGCTGCGCGACCGGATGGAGTGCGTCGAGGACAAGCAGTTCAGCAAGGACTACCTCGATCCCGAGAAGCGCTCCATCGCCAACGGCATCACGATCCACTTCAAGGACGGAAGCCACACCGACGAAGTGGTGGTGGAGTACCCGATCGGACATCGCCGGCGGCGCCGGGAGGGCATCCCCGTGCTCGAGGCCAAGTTCAAGACCAATCTGGCGCGCCGTTTCCCGCCCAACCAGTCGCGGGCGATCCTGGAGCTGTGCCAGGACGCAAAGCGGCTGGAGGCAACGCCGGTGCACGAGTTCGTCGACCTGTTCGTGATCTAGCCCGAGCCGCGCCCTTTGTCTCCCTTCGCACCTTCGACAGCGGCCGTTTTCTCGCGTGGAGGTCTTGCGATAGCCAGGCTGCTCGCTGTGTCGGCGCTGCTGCTGCCGGTCGAAGCCTTGTGGGCAGACGCTCCGGCGATCGCGTTTCCCAAGCGCAAGTCCGGACTGTGGGAGATCAACATCTCCCGTGCGAGCATGCACCGCCCACCGCAGGCGATGCAGATGTGCGTCGACCAGAACACCGACGACATCGCGCAGCAGTTCGGCGAAAGCGTCGCCAGCCAGGCCTGCACCAAGCGAAAGATCCGGCGCGAAGGCAACCGGATCGTCGCCGACACGGTATGCAAGCTCGGCGATACGACGGCCACCAGCCGCACCGTGTTCACCGGCCGATTCGACCGCGCTTACCACGGCGAGATCCGCACCAAATACGATCCCCCGCTCATGGGCAGGAGCGAGAACCTGACCCAGATCGACGCCAAATGGGTCGGGCCATGCCTCCCGGACCAGAAGCCGGGCGATATCCTCCTGCCGAACGGCATGAAGATCAACATCCGGCAGATGCAAAGCAAACCCTGATCTCCGCTCAACCGCAAGGACTCCGTCATGGCCCATAGCCTCTTCGACAGTCTCCAGCAGTTCAGCCCTGCCGCGGGCAGGACCGGAACACTGTATTCGCTTCCCGCGCTGGAAAAGGCAGGCGTAGGCGCGATCTCGCGCTTGCCGATCTCGATCCGCATCGTGCTCGAGTCGGTGCTCCGCAACTGCGACGGCAAAAAAGTGACCGAAGAGCACGTGCGCCAGCTTGCGGGATGGAAGCCTCGTGCAGCGCGCACCGACGAGATCCCTTTCGTCGTCGCGCGCATCGTGCTGCAGGACTTCACCGGCGTGCCGCTGCTCGCCGATCTGGCCGCCATGCGCGGCGTCGCCAACCGGATGGGCCGGGAGCCGAAGCTCATCGAGCCGCTGGTGCCCGTCGACCTGGTCGTAGATCATTCGGTGCAGATCGATCACTACGGGAACAAGAATGCGCTCGACCTCAACATGAAGCTCGAGTTCAAGCGCAACGAGGAGCGCTACCAGTTCATGAAATGGGGCATGCAGGCCTTCGACACCTTTAAAGTGGTGCCGCCGGGGATCGGGATCGTCCACCAGGTCAACCTGGAGTACCTGGCGCGCGGCGTGCACCAGAACGGCGACATCTATTACCCGGACACACTGGTCGGAACCGATTCGCACACCACGATGGTCAACGGCATCGGGGTGGTCGGCTGGGGCGTGGGCGGCATCGAGGCCGAGGCCGGAATGCTCGGGCAGCCGGTGTACTTCCTCACCCCGGACGTGGTCGGCGTGCACTTGAAAGGCCGTCTGCGCGAAGGCTGCACCGCCACCGATCTGGTGCTCACCGTCACCGAGATGCTGCGCAAAGAGAAAGTGGTGGGCAAGTTCGTCGAGTTCTTCGGCGTGGGTACCGCCGGCCTCGCGGTCCCCGATCGGGCGACGATCGCGAACATGGCGCCCGAGTATGGCGCCACGATGGGCTTGTTCCCCGTGGACGCCGCGACGATCGAGTACTTCCGCGGCACCGGGCGCTCCTCAGAGGAGATCAGTGCGCTCGAGGCATACTTCAAGGCGCAAGGCATGTTCGGCGTTCCCAAGGCGGGGCAGATCGACTACACCCAGGTCGTCGAGCTCGACCTTTCCACCGTCGCTCCGTCGCTGGCCGGCCCCAAGCGCCCGCAGGACCGCATCGAGATCGGCAAAGTCAGGTCCACGTTCTCGAGCCTGTTCTCGAAGCCGGTGGCCGAGAACGGCTTCGCGAAGAAATCCGGAGAGCTCGCGACGCGCGTCAAGACCAGCGACGGCATCGACATCGGATCGGGCGACGTGCTGATCGCCGCGATCACCTCCTGCACCAACACCTCCAACCCGAGCGTGCTGATCGCCGCAGGCCTGCTCGCCAAGAAAGCGGTGGAGAAAGGCCTGAGCGTCAAGAAGCACGTCAAGACCTCGCTCGCTCCCGGCTCGCGCGTGGTCACCGAGTACCTCAAGGCCGCGGGGCTGCTGCCCTACCTGGAGCAGCTCGGCTTCTACGTCTCCGCTTACGGCTGCACCACGTGCATCGGCAACGCGGGCCCGCTGGCCGATCCGATCGACGAAGCGGTCGTCAAGAACGATCTGGTGTGCGCGGCCGTGTTGTCGGGAAATCGCAACTTCGAAGCGCGCATCCATCCCAACCTGCGCGCCAACTTTCTGGCTTCGCCGCCATTGGTGGTCGCGTACGCGATCGCCGGAACGGTCCTCAAGGACTTGATGACCGAACCGCTCGGCACCGGGAAAGACGACAAGCCGGTGTGGATCGGCGACGTGTGGCCGAGCAGCGCCGAAGTGCACGCCCTGATGAAGTACGCCACCGACTCCAAGACCTTCCGCAAGCTCTACGGCGACTTCGTCACCGGCAACACGTTGTGGAACACCGTGCCTTCGGCTTCCGGGCAGGTCTACAACTGGCCCAAGTCGACCTATATCGCCGAACCGCCCTTCTTCGAGCACTTCGGCATGCAGCCGGAGAAAAGTGGGAATGTGGTGAACGCCCGGGCGCTGGGGATCTTCGGCGACTCCGTCACCACCGATCACATCAGCCCCGCAGGCTCCATCAAGGACACCTCTCCGGCCGGGCAGTATCTGCTGTCGCACGATGTGGCCAAGGCGGACTTCAACAGCTACGGGGCGCGCCGCGGCAACCACGAAGTCATGATGCGCGGCACGTTCGCCAACGTGCGCATCAAGAACCTCATGCTCCCGCCCAAGACCGACGGGACCCGCGTGGAAGGCGGCTTCACCCTGCTGCAGCCATCCGGCGAGCAGATGCCGATCTATGACGCCGCAATGAAGTACGTCGCGCAGGGCGTCCCGACCATCGTGTTCGGCGGCGAGGAATACGGCACCGGCTCGTCGCGCGACTGGGCCGCCAAGGGGCCGCAGCTGCTCGGCGTGAAGGCAGTAATAGCGCGCAGCTTCGAGCGCATCCACCGCTCCAACCTCGTGGGCATGGGCGTGCTGCCCTTACAGTTCAAGGGCACCGACAGCGCACAGTCGCTGGCGATCAAGGGCGACGAGGAGTTCGACATCCTCGGCATGGAGGGCGAGATCAAGCCACTGCAGGACGTGACGCTCGTGATCAGGCGCAAGGATGGGTCGCGGCAGGAGGTCAAGGTCCAGCTCCGCATCGATACGCCGATCGAGGTGGATTACTACCTCCACGGTGGCATCCTGCCGTACGTGCTGCGCGATATCCTCAAGCAGGCGCAAGCGAGCAGCGCGGCGGCCTAGCCGACCCGCTCCGCCGGGCCGAGCAGCGCGCCGTGCTCGACTTGCTCATCCGCAACGCGAACCTGCCCGACGGCCGCAAGGGCATCGACGTCGGCATCGAGGCCGGGCGCATCGCGGCAGTCGAGCAGCGGATCGCCGCCTCGGCGAGAGAAACCATCGACGCGAGCGGCCGGCTCGTGTCGCCTCCGTTCGTGGATGTCCACTTCCACATGGATGCGACGCTGTCGTTGGGCCTACCACGGCTGAACCAGTCGGGGACGCTGCTGGAAGGCATCGGCCTGTGGGGCGAGCTCAAGCCGCTGCTCACGCACGAAGCGGTGGTCGACCGGGCGCTCCGGTACTGCGACCTCGCCGTCTCCAAGGGACTGCTCGCGATCCGCAGCCACGCGGACGTGTGCGACGACCGCCTGCTGGCTGTGGATGCGCTGCTCGAGGTCAAACGCAGGGTCGCGCCGTACCTCGATTTGCAGCTCGTCGCGTTTCCCCAGGATGGCTACTACCGTTCGCCAAACGCCGTGCGCAATCTGGCGCGCGCACTGGACAAGGGCGTGGACGTCGTAGGCGGTATCCCACACTTCGAGCGCACGATGGCCGAAGGCGCCGCTTCCGTGCGCGCGCTCTGCGAGCTGGCGGCGGAGCGCGGGCTCCGCGTGGACATGCATTGCGATGAAACGGACGATCCGCTCTCCCGGCACATCGAGACGCTGAGCCACGAGACGCAGCGGCTCGGGCTGCACGGGCGCGTGACCGGCTCGCATCTCACGTCCATGCACTCCATGGACAACTATTACGTGTCCAAGCTCCTGCCGCTGATGGCCGAGGCCGGCGTGCACGCGGTCGCCAACCCGCTGATCAACATCGTGCTGCAAGGGCGCCACGATACCTATCCCAAGCGGCGCGGCATGACGCGCGTGCCCGAGATGCGCGCGCAAGGGATCACCGTCGCCTTCGGGCAAGACTGCATGATGGATCCGTGGTATTCGCTGGGTGCAGCCGACATGCTCGACGTGGCGCATATGGGCTTACATGTCGGCCAGCTCACCGGCCGCGATGCGATGCGCTTCTGCTTCGACGCGGTCACCGTCAATCCAGCCCGCATCATGGGTCTGGAAGGCTATGGGTTGGACCTGGGTTGCAACGCGGACCTCGTCGTGCTCCAGGCGCAGGATCCGATCGAAGCGGTGCGCCTGCGCGCCACGCGGCTCGCTGTAGTGCGCCGCGGGCGTGTGATCTCGCGCACTCCCGCGAGCCTGCCCGTTCTCGACCTGCCAGGCCGACCTGCCAACGTCGATCCGGCCGGCTATGCCCCGCCGGGTTGAGCCGTCGTCTCGCTCGGCGCCGAAACGAGTGCAGGCGTCGTAGCGTCATCCCGCAAGCGGCACCGCGGCCCCGGTTGTCGCGCGAGACTCGAGTTCGCGGCGGATGCACGCAGCATCCGACAACGCGGCCGCTGGGCCCACAGCGCGCGGGCGGGTGAATGGATGCATCCCATACACGGCGCAGAAGTGATGCTTCGCGAGCCTGGTTCCGAACTGACCGGTGCCGAGATGCTCGCCGCCGGAAAGCAGGCGGAACTTCTCGGGTGCTACGCGACGATGGAGGATGCCCTCGATGGAGCGCGGCACCTCGACCACGCCTGAGTTCGTTTGCCCGGGCTCGCTTCGCAGGCGAAGATGGGAGGATCAGCCTCGGGTGACGTGAGCCGCGACGGCAAGCCAGCGCCCTTGCCTACGTGCCCAGATGTCGGTGTACCGGCCGGAACCCACTTGACCATCCGGCTTCGTATACGTGGTGCGCGCATGGATGATCGCAACGTCACCGAACAGGCGGATGCGGATGTCATGGGCCTCAAGACCCTTGATTTTCGCCGGCCTGGCGATCTGCTCCAGGAATCCGGCGCGGTCGACCAAGGTGCCGTCGGGATTGCTGTTGAGGAAATCCTCCGCAAGGATCTCGTTGAACCGTTGCACGTTCGATGATTGGACGCAGGTGATGTAGTCTCGATTGAGCTTGTGCAGCGCCTCCACATCCATGGCGTGCGTGCTAGAGTCGGCTGGCATCAGATCTTCTCCTGTGCTCGTTCCAGTCCCCTGTCGTAGTTCGCCTCAGGATCCAGCTACGAAAGGTCGATCTCCATGTGGAGCCCGGCAGGTTATACACGGCGTGCCGCTCACGTAACGTCTGGCGCTCGGCATGATAGCGCGTTCGCCGGCGATCGCTTCGACCGCCAAGCCGCACCCGCGCTCTATCCTCGTGCACGGCTTCCTCAGGCTGCGTTGCACTGACTCCGCCCAGGGGCGCTCCCGTTCCCGCTTTACCTGCGCACCCTGTTCGCCGCCCACCGCGAACTGCGCACGGCACCCACCTGGTCGGACGTGCGCGCGCATTCGATGTGACTCTGCGCGACCGCGGGGTGCCATGCCTCGTGGCTGTTGAAGTCGCGGAGCAGCGCCCACACCGTTTCGAAGGGAGCGTCGATTATCGTGCTTCTGTAGTCCCTGGGCACAGGTTCAGCTCGGTCGACAGCGCAACGCAGAGACGCAAGGAACCCCGCCGTGCTCGGTCATCTCCGCGTCGTGTGCGTCGCATCCCGCGCCCGCTATCGCCCGAGCTTGCGCTTCAGATTGTCGAAGGCCGCTTGGAACACTCCGTTGCCGATCTCGTCCACGAGCTCCTGTTCGCGCCCGGCCTCGCAATCGAACTCGGCGCTCCACTCGGCGAAGGTGCGATCCCCGTCGGTGATCGGCGTGAGCTTGAGCGTGGCGAGATAGTTCTGCACACCCATCGGCGAGGCCAGGATGTTGTAGGTCACGCTGAAGTCGTGATCGGAAAGCGCAAGCAGTTGCTCGCGCAGGTTTCCGCCGTCCGTCAGATCGAAATTGCGGATGCAGCCGACCTGATCCGCGGGCAGCCCCGCTTCGATCCTGCTCTTCGCGACTGCCGGAACCCACTTCGGTAGCCCGTTGAAGTCGCGGATGTGATCCCAGACCCGGCCCACCGGCGCATCGATGACACTAGAAACGAACAGTCTGACCATACTCATCCTCGTGGCAAGCCGTTTGTACTTTCCAATGCAGTCCGCTTTGCGGCTACGCCTGGTATCGCGGGCTGATCCGGCGCGCTCCGGCTCGGCATCCGCAGGCGCGGCATGTTCTCGGCGTGTCCTCCCTTACCCTAGCCGCCGGGCCTCACTGCAGCGGCGCGAGATGTCGCGCCCCTCCCGATGGCCTTGAACCTGCGCGTCTGCTCCGTGAGCGCGGTCTCCACCGGAAGCCGTTCCATGCTGCTAGCGCCGTAGAAGCCATGCACATGCGAGCAGTGCGCCAGGATGAACTGCGCATCCTGTGGCGTTGAGATCGGGCCACCGTGGCAGAGCACGATCACGTCACGCCGGACACTTAGCGCCGCGGCCGCCCAATCGTCGATGAGCGGCACACACTCTTCCAAAGTAAACGCGGTGTGCGCGCCCACCGCGCCGCCCGTGGTCAAGCCCAGGTGGCAAACGATCAGATCGGCCCCCGCTTTGGCCATCTCGCGTGCCTCATCCGCGCTGAATACGTACGGCGTCGTGAGCAGATCCATCTCGTGCGCCTTGCGGATCAAGTCCACCTCGAGGCCGTAGCCCATGCCGGTTTCCTCGAGGTTCGCACGGAATCTCCCGTCAATCAGCCCGACGGTGGGGAAGTTTTGCACGCCGGAGAAGCCGAGGCTGCTGAGCTGGCGCAAGAACGGCTCCAGCATGAGGAACGGGTCGGTGCCGTTCACCCCGGCGATGACCGGTGTCCTCTTCACGACGGGGAGCACTTCCGCGGCCATCTCGACGACGATCTGATTGGCATTTCCGTAAGCCAGCATCCCCGCCAGGGACCCGCGACCCGCCATGCGATAGCGACCCGAGTTGTAGATGACGATGAGGTCGATCCCACCCAGCTCCTCGCACTTCGCCGAGAGGCCCGTGCCGGCGCCGCCGCCGACGATGGGCTCTTCCCGCTGGATCATGCCTCGGAATCGCTCCAGGATCTTGCTCCGCTCCACTCTCGGCATGCTCTCCCCTTCTGGGCGTCGGCGCTGGAAACAGACGCCGTCGTCGTGACGACGAGAGCGTCCGCATGGCGATGCAGTCCCCCGAGACTCTAATGAGACGGGTGTCTCACGTCAAGAACCGGTACCATCTGCGCGCTATGACCGCACGCGGCGCGACCAAACCAGCATCTCCGAAGGACCCGCGCGTGAGTGGAGCGCGCCAACACGGCCGCGGTCGAAGCGAATCGGTCAAGCGTCGACGAAGCGAACGACCTGCGACACATCCGCTCGCTCCGTGCGATAGGAATGGATCGGATGCTCCCGATCGGCATATCCGAACGAGATGCCGCAGACGATCTTCCGCTCCGGAGCGAGACCGAAGTACGACCGCAGAAAGTCCGGGTACGACGCCAGCGCCGCCTGCGCGATCGCGCCCACGCCGAGGTTGCATGCAGCGAGCAGAAAACTCTGCACGTACAGCCCGCAATCGAGAAATCCATAGTCTGCGAGCGCGGCCTCCGTGGTGAGGATCGCGACGTGCGGCGCGCCGAACAGCCGGAAGTTCTCCAGCGCCTGCTCGGTCGCAGCCGACTTGTCGTCGCGCCCGATCCCGAGCGATTGATAAAGCTGCACGCCGCAGACTTTGCGGCGCTCGCGATAGACGCCTTCATACTGCAGCGGAAACGCGAAATCTGGATTCGGCTTCACGCCCGAACGCACGTGTGCGTAGACCGCCTGCCGAAAACGTTCGGTCGCCGCTCCACGCGTGATGACGAGCTGCCACGGCTGGCTGTTGCACCAGGAAGGCGTGTGTTGCGCAAGCTCCAAGATCCGGCGCAGCGTCTCCTCCGGAACCGGATCGGGACGAAACTTGCGCGCGCTGTAGCGGGCGCGGATGACGGTTTCGAAGTCCATGACTCAGTGAGGTGAAGAAGGTGAAGGAGGTGAAGGAGTGAAAGAGGTGAAGGAAGTGAAGGAGGTGAAGAAGGTGAAGAAGTGAAAGAGGTGAAGGAAGTGAAGGAGGTGAAAGAGGTGAGAGAAACCTA
This sequence comes from Burkholderiales bacterium, assembly GCA_035501875.1. Taxonomy (GTDB): domain Bacteria; phylum Pseudomonadota; class Gammaproteobacteria; order Burkholderiales; family SHXO01; genus SHXO01. The sequence goes on along the minus strand of DATJVI010000033.1, from coordinate 113,477 downwards.
CCGCGGCACGGCCCGGCTCATGCCCGCGTGATCCAACTCCCGCTCCCCCGTGCGGGGGAGAGGGCTGGGGTGAGGGGGATCACCTCATTCACTTCCTTCACCTCATTCACTTCCTTCACTTTGGTGGTTTAGCCGCGGTTGGGCCGAAACCGTTCGTCGACCTCGACCTGGAACCCTTGCGTGAGACGGTTGCCTGCGTTGGCAAGCGCGACGATCTCGACGAGCTCCGCCAGCATCTGGTCGTCCATCCCCTTCTTTCGTGCTGCGGCGATGTGCGAGTTGATGCAGTACTCGCAGTTGTTCGTGATGCTTACCGCGAGATACACGAACTCCTTGGTGAGCGGGTCGATGCGCGAGGGCTTGATCATCACCTCCTTCATGTGGGACCAGAAGCGCTGCAGCAGCGGCGGGCTGACCGCCAGCGCCCGCCAGATGTTGTTGACGTAGTCCGTATCGCGCGTCTTGCGGATATCGTCGAACACCGCCTTGACCTCGGGAGAGGCTTCCGCGTCCTGCACCAGCTTGACCTGCGCCATCGTCGTCTCCTCTTGACTAGGGTGGCCCCATCTTAGCAGCACGGCCGCCCCGGCCCGTCGGGCCATCGGCATGGACAGGGAGCCGGCCAGGCGGCATAATGCGCGGCTTCGTCAAGGCCCCCGCGCCCGCATGAAGTTCCTGTTCGACCTATTCCCCGTAATCCTCTTTTTCCTGGCCTACTCGGCCGCCAAGCGCATGCCCGACACCTCGGCCGCCCTCGCGTCCAGCCTGCTGGCGGGGATCGGCGTAGGGGGCCAGGTCGCCGTAGAGCAAGGTCCTATCCTGCTGGCGACGGTGGTCGCGATCCTGGCGACGTTCGCACAGGTGGGCTGGCTCGTGCTGCGCCGGCGCAAGGTCGACCGGATGCTGTGGATCAGCCTCATCATCATCGTCGGCCTCGGCGGAGCCACCGTAGTGCTGCGCGACGCCACCTTCATTAAGTGGAAACCCACGGTGCTATACTGGACCTTCGCTGCGGTCCTGCTCGGGGCGGACGTGCTGTTCAAGAAAAACCTGGTCCGGACGATGGTGCAGGAGCAGATTCGCCTCCCCGACACGGTCTGGACCCGCCTCAACCTGAGCTGGGTCGTCTTCTTCGCCTTCATGGGGGCGGCCAACCTCTTCGTGGCCTACCATTTCTCGGAGAGCGCCTGGGTCAACTTCAAGTTGTTCGGAGGCATCGGGCTGATGCTGGTGTTCGTGCTGGTCCAGGCCCTGATGCTCTCGCGCTACGTCGAGGATCAGGGAAGCAAGTAGCGATGCTTTACATGATCTACGGCGAGGACGTTCCGAGCAGCTCGGGCAAGCGCGCAGCCGCTCGCCCCTCGCACATGGCGCGCATGCAGGAGATGGTCGATGCAGGCCGCGTGGTGCTGGCCGGCCCGTTGCCGACCATCGACAGCCCCGAGCCGGGGCCCGCGGGAATGGCCGGCAGTCTGATCGTGGCGGAGTTCGAGTCTCTGGAAGCCGCGCAGGCCTGGATCGACGCCGATCCTTATGTGACGCAGGGGGTCTTCTCGCGCGTCACCGTCCGGCCCTTCAAGCAAGTGCTCCCGGCGTGAGCGAAGTCTCGACTGGCGTCGGCGGCACGGTCGCCCGGATGGAGCAACGCCTGACGGCCCTGGAACCGGAGCTGGTCGAGATCTACGACGAAAGTGGCGAGCACATCGGGCACGCGGGCGCGCGCGAGGGCGGCGGGCACTATCAGCTGCTCATCGTATCCAAGCGCTTCGAGGACCTGGGTAAAGTCGCGCGCCATCGGCTGATCTATCAAGCGCTCGCCGACATGATGCAAACCGAGATCCATGCGCTGGCGATCACCGCGCTCACGCCGCTGGAGCTGAGCGAAGTGTTTCCCCGCTGAGCTGCGCTGACCGGATACCTTTCGAACCCGAACCCCAAGAGATCCAACTTCACATTAAGGAAACCCAAATGCGATTCATGAAAGCGGCGACCGCGGTCGCACTCACCATGGCCGGTTCGATGGCGCTCGTCAGCGGACACGCCGAAGACAACGTCGCCGTGGTCAACGGCGTGCCGATCCCGCAGTCGCGCATGGAGTTCGTCGTCAAGGCTCAGGTCCAGCAGGGACAGAAAGATAGCCCGGAGCTGCGCCAGCAGGTCAAGGACATCCTCATCGTCCGCGAGCTGCTGGAGCAGGAAGCGATCAAGAAAGGGCTGGACAAGGGCCCCGATGTGCAGACCCAGCTCGCGATGGCGAAGCAGGAGTTCCTGATCCGCGCCTATTTCGAGGACTTCATGAAGTCCAACACCATCAGCGACGAGCAGGCCCGGGCCGAGTACGAGAAGGTCAAGGCGGCGCAGACCGACAACGGCAAGAAGCTCGAATACAAGGCGCGGCACATCCTGGTGAAGACCGAGAAGGAAGCAAAGGCGATTGAGGTGAGCCTGAACAAGGCGAAGGGCAAGAACTTCGAGCAGCTCGCCAAGCAGAAGTCGCAGGACGCCGGCTCCAAGGCGCAGGGCGGCGCGCTGGACTGGAGCGACGGCAGCAACTACGTGAAGGAGTTCACCGAAGCGCTGATGAAGCTGGAAAAGGGCCAGTACACCAAGGAGCCGGTCAAGACCCGCTTCGGCTATCACATCATCCTGCTGGAAGACACCCGCCAGGCCCAGTTCCCTCCCTACGAGCAGGTCAAGGACAAAGTCCAGCAGCAACTGCTCGCGCAGGCTCGCGACAAGAAGATCGAGGAGCTACGCGCAGCGGCGAAGGTCGAATAGCATCCCGGTTCGCTGGGTTCGAGCGCGCGCACAGGCGCTCGAACCAGCGGGCCGAGGCATGACACAAGGCCGGAGCGACGACGGCGAGCCTCTGAGCAGAAACGTCTCCCGCTTCCGCCGGTAATCTACCGCAGGTTTGGAAAGACCACGCCGTTCCGCGGGATAGCCATAGCCGATTCTTTGGTACCTGCCCGGCCGTACGACTCCCGTTCACGCCAGTAACCAGGACGTCGGCTTTGGTGTGCGACGGCAAGGATGCGGAGCTGTTCACCGACTACGGTGTAGATCACCGCGAACGGGAGATGCTTCATGACGAGCCGATGCTTGCCGTGACGCCACTTGCTCCCGAGGCGCGGATACTCCAACAGAGGGGTGACGGAACGTTCAAACTCCGTAAGCAGGGCCTGCTACAAAGCCACACCGGCGTTGTCGCGGTAAAACTCTGCTGCCTCCCGTAGGTCCTCGCGAGCCTCGGGGTGCAGCCAGTAGCTCACCGGAACTTCGCCTTTAGCTCGGCCAAGGCTTCGGGACCAGAGATCAGTGACACGGCGCCGCTTTCAATCTCGGCATTCCGGCGCTCGACCTCGGCGGCCCACGCCTCCTCGATCGCCGGATCCATGTCAAGACTCGCAATCAGTCGCTCGACCAATCGCGTCCGGTCTGCAGCCGACAGCCGCAGCGCTTCCGCTTCCAGGATCTCGACGGTTGAGGCCATAGCTCGCTCCACAGGGCTCGAATCCGCGTTAGATTGCCACAGTCCCGCCCCCATCGGCAAACGTCACAACGACGAGGCGCCGAACGGTGCAGTTCAGGGGCGCCGGCACGCGACGCCCGACGGGACCCGAATGGCAATGCCGCTCAGTGCCCGGCTCGCGCGCTTGCCTAGTCCGCTGACACCGCTCAACTCTCCTCCACACTACTCCACTCCGCTCGCTGCAACACCACACGATAACCATCACAGTCCTCGAACGTGCGTCCCAGTACCTCCCAGTAGGGATTGAATGCGGCGACTGCCTTGAACCCTGCGGCGAGCATGCTGGCACAGGCGGCCTCCCATTCAGACTCAGACGGTATGTAGAAAACGACCAGATCTTCGACCGTCGGCGTCGGGGAGATCGGATGTTTGCGCGACTGAGTGAACTCGAAGTGGTACGTTCCTCCAGCGACACCAAGCATCACCCCGTCAAAGCCGTCGTGATCTTCAAAGCTCCCGACGACGCGAAGCCGCAGGCCGCGACAGTACATCTCCTTCGTTCGTGCGAGATCGCTGACGGGTCTTGCGACGCGCAGATGGTAGAGCATGCTGATTTCCTGCAGTGGCGAGTAGCGGTCGATCGTGTGAGCTTACCCGCTCGCGAAAGCTGCGCTAGTCAGCCGTAGCGAGACGGGTGCGGCGAGGGTTGAGGGGTGCACGACCCTGTAGCCCAGCGGCATGCGCCTTCAGCTCTGGCTCCTCTGCCGCGTGTATCGAAAGTCGCAGTGACTCGCCCCTTGCATGATGGTTTGCGTTCGCGTGAGCTTGACGTCGGGACCGAATCCTTCCGCCATGGGAAAGTCCGAGCTGCAAACCAGGAGAAATCCCAGTTCGGGTACGCCCAGCTCCTTGTAGAACTGGGCGTAGCGGCACGCAGTCACGCTGATTTCGAAGCTGTCGTCCGATTGCTCGACCAGTCGGTAATCAAGAGCATCTCCAGCTGCATACATCGCGAACGCGGCCGCCATGTTCTCTCCCAGGCTTTTCGCGCCCTGCGCGCGCCACCACTTCTCGCCCATCGTTCGATACATCTCTCCGAGTGCCTTCCACACGATCGCGTTCGCTCGCTCCTCACCGAGCTCCGCCTGAAGAGCTCTAACAAGCGGAACCAGAACCTGAGCCTGAATCTTGGCCTGTTCGAGTACGGGAACGTCCATAGCTTTCACCTCTGTCGGATGTGGTTCGCTTTCTCTCAACCTAGCCTCGCGGCCCAGCGATAGGACTGAGCAGGCGCCTCCGCGCGATGCGCGACAGCGATCGAGAACCGGGCCTTCCTGGCGCCTCGTCCTGCCACCAGACTGGGCGGCACGCGTTGATCGCTAGCGATATGCATGCATGAAGCAGTTGGGTACCGCCTTGCGTGAAACCATATCACTCCATACCTCGAGCCACTCAGCGCCCGTCTTCCAGAACACGCGGCAGCGGCTCAGGTCCTCGGCAACCGCGTCGAACTCCCCAGCCCGCATCAGGGCCCGCGCTAGCTCCATGCTTGGGCCAAACGTGTCGAGCCGCGGAGAGCCCGGCGTTGCGCCAGCATCAAGCAGGTGTTCCGCCGCTCTTGCGACCTCCCCCTTTGACAATGCGACCAACCCAAGCGCGGTATGGGCGTGATGGATCGCGTTGCCGTAGTTCCAGTTCGCTTTGTACGACGGCGCGAGCGCCAGTAACTCATCGGCAAGCTGGGCTGCGACTTCGTACTTCCCGACGTGAGCCGCCGAGCGCACCGCGCTCGGTAGTGCATAGAAGCGATCTACTTCAGACCCTGCAAGATTGAGATCGGCCTGTTCGGCTGCGGCGTTTTCACACGCAACGCGACGGAGCTCAGCCTCCTGATCGGCTGTTAGCGGCTCCGTCTCGCTTTCAGCTTCGAAGCTCATCGCTGCAGGCAGCCCACTGTCGGCCAACGCTTGCAACGACCGGGGGCCAACGCGCTCAGCGCGGCGGGCACCCAACGGCGGCCATGGCGTCGGTCGCTCCGGATGGTTGCGTTGGACGTTGCTCTGCTTGAGAACGCTGCACCCCTCAGTCGGTCACCAGTCTAGCAATGGGACGAGGACAGGTCGGCCCGCGCTGAAGCTGAGTCTGTGTGAATCGACGCGCCTTTCGCAGATGAATCGGGTACGTTGGCGCCTTCAGCTCGAATGCGACTACATAGAAGCCAGGCAGCAACCTCGTTCGCAAATAGCCAACCTCCATCTGGACGAGATGGCCACGATCATCAGCGAGCCAGACCTCTTGGAGCGGAGATCGTGCTCTGATCTCAAGGTCGTGATAGGCGCGAATAGACATCAGCTTCCCGGACTGACGTGTTCGGATCACCGTCCCATCTGTCCGCGACAACGCCCTGCGTAACCGGGCGCCAAGGAGGGAAGCGACGAGGGAACCGAACAGCGCGGCTGTTCGGCGCTCCGGTTGACACAGAAGTTAGACCGCATACTTTCCATATGGTAGACCAGTCAGCGTACTAGTCAGCAAGAGGTGGCTCCCATGAAATCTTGGCCTGTGCAGGACGCAAAAGCTCGGTTCAGCGAGTTCCTAGAGAAGTGCCTGACCGAGGGCCCTCAAATGGTAACGAAACGCGGCGCTGAGGCTGCTGTTTTGGTGGCCGCGGAGGAGTGGCGTCGCCTGCAAGCCTCGGCTCGGCCTTCTCTCAAGGAGCTTCTTCTTTCGGACCAGGCACGAACCGAGACACTGACTCTCGCCCGCAAGCGGGCTCGCAGACGCACCCCCATCGCGTTTCGGTGAGCAGCATGTACTTGCTCAATACGAATGTCGTCTCGGAGCTTCGTAAGACGAAGCCCCACGGCGCGGTCATCCAGTGGATCGGAGGCGTGGGAGAGGCCGACTTGTACATCTCGGCGGTGACGATTGGAGAAATCCAGGCAGGCATTGAGGTCACCCGCGAGCAAGACGAAGCGAAGGCTGCCGAGATTGAACAGTGGCTCGACCTCGTTGCCACCTCGTGCAGCGTGGTCGCGATGGACGCTGCCGCCTTCCGGGTGTGGGCTCGCTTGATGCACCGTTCTTCCGACACCGTTTACGAGGACGCGATGATCGCTGCGATCGCGAAGGTACGCAACTATACTTTGGTCACGCGCAACGTGGCGGACTTCAAGCAGTTCGGCGTTCCAGTGGTGAATCCGTTTACTACACCTCGGAGGTGACAGCCACCTCCTCACGCAAGACGGCGATGCGGCCCAACGTCATGCGCGTAACCGGCGCTCAAGCATCGGGCCAGAGCCTGCTGCTTGAGCGTCCGTGTTCACGCGCGGGTTAGACCGCCAAAACACGGTTCATTCCTCCCGATAGGGGTTCTTACTTGGCGGCCGACCGTGCTTCCACTGAACTGCACGATCGAATAATTCCGCTTTTTCAGCCTGAGATAGGTCTAGGAACGAGTCAATCATAGGCTGCGGCGTACCACGTCGGGCATAATCCTTAGTCACCATTTCAAATCGCTGGTCAAGCAGCCTCGCCCTTTGGATTCTGTTCTCGTCAGACATGCCGTCGGGATTGACGCGCTCGCCAGGACGCGCATTTGGCCGCACCCAAAGATTATCCCCCTGCAAAAAGATCTGAACGTTTAGCGTCAGAAAGCCATGCTTAACGCCTTGCTCAGACCGGTGCGGGTTTGTAGTGAAGTGGTGCACATGGTCCTTTCCCAATGTCGCGACATGTCCAGTGCGGACGTTCGAGATACGCAAAGTATCGTTCGACACGTCCCCGAGGATCCAGTCGTCGTCCATTGGTTCGAGTTCACGCCCATTCTCGTCAAGTCGATACGCGACCGGCAAGAGCTGAACTCGCTGGCTCACATCCTTCTTCAGGAGATCCAAATTCATCTTTCTGTGGCGGTCTAACGCTGGGGCTGAGGAGGCGCCGACGAGCGAAGCGAGGAAGGAACCCAACAGCGGCCACGCTGTTGGGCGCTCCCGTCGAGCCCCTGGTTAGCCGACGATCTTGTCGTATTCATCGTGGGTTCCAATCCAGATCCACACGATGCCGTCTTCGACTTCGCTGCCCAAGGCTCGATAGTGTGCTCCCACCCGGACAGACCACACATCGCCGAGCCGTTTGAAGTGAAGGGATGGGTGCTTCGGATTACTCTTCAAGAGGGAATAGTTCTTGTCCGCAAGCGCATGGGCCTCCTCGGGAAGGGCCTCGTATAGTGCCCAGAAGCGCGAGGTGGCGTGGTGTTTCAAAGCTCGCGAGTCTTGCCAGCTTTGTATTCGGCCAACGCCTCGGCAGCGAGGGCTTCAAGCTTTCCAGCCTTCGCGTCTGCCTCGATCTGGGCATCCCAGAGACGAGCATCGAACTCCGCGAACCAAGCTCGGAACTTTTTGAGCTCCTCAGGCGATAACTTTTCGATACGCTCCGCAAGTTTTTCTACTTCGCTCATCGTTCTGCTTCCAGAGAACTCCCATCGGGCAAATTGTACGCCTATCAGACGCGGGCTTCTCGGCGAACGTGTAGTAGACGGACGTCGTCCGTGTTATTCCACGGAAACCGTCCGCCTATCACGCCGGAAATCGGCCCAGTCTCGGACGGCGGACGCTTCCCGCAGCCTGATGCAGACTAGCACCGGATCAAACACTTGCCAAGGGCGCGCGGGACCGAATGCCGAAGTGAAGCTCGCAGGGGCCGCGCCTGATAGACGGACTGTTTCCGGCTTTCCCCTGCAACTGCTCATCTTGATCTCAACTGTACAAAACCCTAGTCAGGCAGAGACGGAGCTAACGCAGTCCCGCAAGATCCCTTGCGCGTCCCCCATCGCACTCGAGGACGGCAATCGGCCGCATCAATCTAGCGCCTGATGGACACGAGAGAGCCGAGGTCCGCGTGTTCCTCTGCTCCGTTGCAGTGAAACGCCATAGGACCGCGTGTCGGTCGTCAGCCGATCCACCGCCGCGCATTGCGGAACATCCGCATCCACGCACCGTCTTCGCCCCACTCGCCCGGCCGCCAGGAGTTCTGCACCGTACGGTGCACACGCTCGGGATGCGGCATGACGATCGTGAAGCGCCCATCTGGTGTGGTGAGTCCGGTGATGCCTTGCGGCGAGCCATTGGGATTGGGCGGATAAAGCTCGGTGGGCTCGCCGCGATTGTCGACGAAGCGCAGCGACACCAGCGGCTGCGCTGCTTTGAGCTGAGCGGCGCTCGTGAACTCGGCATAGCCCTCGCCGTGAGCCGTGGCCACGGGCATTCGACTGCCCTCCATGCCCTGGAAGAACAACGAGGCGCTCTTTTCCACGCGAACCATGACGAACCGAGCCTCGAACTGCTCCGACCGGTTGCGAACGAAGTGCGGCCATGCGTCGGCGCCGGGGATGAGGGTGCGGAGGTTGCTCATCATCTGGCAGCCGTTGCATACGCCCAGCGCGAAGGAGTCGCTGCGCGCGAAGAAGGCCGCGAACTCCTCGCGGGCACGGGCGTTGAACAGCACGGACTTGGCCCAACCCTCGCCCGCGCCTAGCACATCGCCATAGGAGAATCCGCCCGGCGCCACCAGGCCCTTAAAGTCGCGCAGAGACGCGCGCCCGGTGAGCACGTCGCTCATGTGCACGTCGACCGAATCGAAGCCCGCGCGGTCGAAAGCAGCCGCCATCTCGACCTGACCGTTGACTCCCTGCTCGCGCAGGATCGCCACACGCGGGCGGGCGCCGCGGCCGATGAGCGGCGCGGCGACGTCTTCGGATGCATCGTAGGTGGGCTTTGCGTGCAGTCCGGGATCGGCGGCATCGAGGATGCGGTCGTATTCCTCACGCGCACAATCCGGGTTGTCTCGCAGCCGCTGCATGTGATAGGTGAGCTCCGACCACGCCCGCTGGAGGACGATCCCGGATTCCGAATAGATGTCGCGACCATGAGCGCGAATCACGAGCCGGCCCGAGTTGTTCATGCTGCCCAATGGATGGCACTCCCGCCTCAGACCCGCGGACTCGAACACCTCCTCGACCAGTGCAAGGTCCGCACGTCGGACCTGGAGCACCGCGCCCAGCTCTTCGCTGAACAGGGCGGGAAGCGGAGCGTGCCGTTGCATGACGCTGTCGATGTCGACCGTGATTCCGACATGGCCTGCGAACATCATCTCGCACAGCGTCGCGAACAGGCCGCCGTCGGACCGGTCGTGGTAGGCAAGCAGCTTGCCGGACTCGTTGAGCGACTGCACCGCATCGAAAAAGGCGCGCAGCTTGTCGGGTTCGTCGACGTCCGGTGCGGCATCGCCGAGCTGACCGTAGACCTGCGCCAGGACCGAACCGCCCAGGCGATTGCGGCCCGATCCCAGATCGATCAGCAGCAGCGAGCTGTCCTCGCGCAGAGCGTGAAGTTGCGGCGTGAGCGTCTTGCGCGCATCGAGGCAGGGAGCGAAAGCGGACACGATCAGCGACAGCGGCGCAGTGACTTCCTTGCGCTGCGCGCCCTCCTCCCAGCTCACTTTCATGGACATGGAGTCCTTGCCCACTGGAATGCTGATGCCGAGCTTCGGGCAAAGCTGCATCGCCACCGCCTCGACGGTGTCGTACAGGCGCGCATCCTCGCCCGGGTGACCAGCCGCGCACATCCAGTTCGCCGAGAGCTTGATGGCGCCGATCTCGGCGATGCGCGCCGCTGCGATGTTCGTCAGCGCCTCGCCCACCGCCATCCGCCCGGAGGCGGGCGCGTCGATGAGCGCCAAGGGCGTGCGCTCGCCGATCGCCATCGCTTCGCCCAGGTTGGTCTTGAAGCCAGCCAGCGTGACGGCGACGTCCGCCACCGGCACCTGCCACGGGCCGACGAACGGGTCGCGGCTGGACAGGCCGCCCACGGTGCGGTCGCCGATGCTGATGAGGAACGTCTTGTTCGCCACCGCGGGGAATCGCAGCACGCGCAGCGCCGCCTCGTCGAGCTTCACGCGAGAAAGATCGAGCGCATGCAGCACGTGGGACTTCTGGTCGACGTGACGGGTCATGCGCGGCGGTTTGCCCAGCAGAACCGCCAGATCCATGTCCACTGGACGATCGTGGTGCAGCGGATCTTCCACGACCAGCTGCTCTTCCGCAGTAGCGGTCCCGATCACCGCGAACGGACAGCGCTCGCGCTCGCAGAGCGCGCGGAAGCGGTCGAGCCGGTCGGGATGAATCGCCGCGACGTAGCGCTCCTGCGCCTCGTTGCACCAGATCTGCAGCGGGCTCATGCCCGGTTCCTCACTGGGCACGGCGCGCAGGTCGAAGCGCCCCCCCGTGCCGCCTCCGTGCACGAGCTCGGGGAGCGCATTGGACAAACCGCCCGCGCCGACGTCGTGGATCGACAGGATCGGATTGCCCTCACCCAGCGCCCAGCAGCGATCGATCACCTCTTGCGCTCGGCGCTGGATCTCCGCGTTCCCACGCTGCACCGAGCCGAAGTCCAAGTCCTGGATGTTCTCGCCGGTACCCATGCTGGAAGCAGATCCGCCGCCGAGCCCGATCAGCATGCCGGGTCCGCCGAACTGAACCAGGATCGCGCCCGGCATCAGGGCCTGTTTCTTGACCTGGTCGGCCGCGATGTTGCCGACGCCGCCGGCCAGCATGATCGGCTTGTGATAGCCGCGGCACTCGCCGCCGACCGTGAGCTCGAAGGTGCGGAAGTATCCCAACAGGTTGGGACGGCCGAACTCGTTGTTGAACGATGCGCCGCCGATCGGTCCCTCGAGCATGATCTGCAGCGGCGAGGCGATGCGGTCCGGCCTTCCATATCGGTCCCGCTCCCAGGGCTGCTCGAATCCGGGAATGCGCAGGTGCGAGACGCTGAAACCCGTGAGACCGGCCTTCGGTTTGGCGCCGCGACCGGTCGCGCCCTCGTCGCGAATCTCGCCGCCCGAGCCGGTGGCCGCTCCCGGAAACGGAGAGATGGCGGTGGGATGGTTGTGCGTCTCGACCTTCATCAGGATGTGCGCGGCCGCGTGCGTGAAGCGGTATACGCCATCGGGATCCGGATAGAGCCGGTCCACCTCCGCGCCTTGCATCACCGCCGCGTTGTCCGCATAGGCCACCAGCGTGCCGTGCGGGTGCGAAGCATGCGTCTGCTTGATCATGCCGAAGAGCGACCGCGGCCGCTGCTTGCCGTCGATCAGCCACTCGGCGTTGAAGATCTTGTGCCGGCAGTGCTCGGAGTTGGCCTGCGCGAACATCATCAGCTCGACGTCGGTGGGGTCGCGCTGGATGCGCACGAAGTAGTCCACCAGATAATCGATCTCTTCCTCCGAGAGCGCCAACCCCATGCGCCGGTCGGCCGCTTCCAAGGCCGCTCGCCCGCGCGCCCGCAGCTCGACGAATGCGAGCGGCGCCGGCCGCGTCTCGTGGAACAGCACCTCGGCCGCCGCCAGCGAGTCCAGCACCGCTTCTGTCATGCGATCATGAATCAGTGGCAGCAGTGCGCGCCGTTGCGCGGCGGTGAGCTTGCTTGCAGTGGCTCGGCGCAGCTTGAAGGCCATGCCGCGTTCGATGCGCTCGATGGCCTCCAGCGCGCACTGGCGGGCGATGTCGGTCGCTTTGGAGGCCCAGGGCGAGAGGGTGCCGGGGCGCGGGACTACGAGAAGGATGTCGTCCGCAAGATGTTCTTCAGAGGACGCAGGCCCATACGTGAGCAGCGCGCGCAGCGCGGCGGCTTCGGCGTCGGACAACGCTCGACGCACCCGGACGAAGTGCCAATATTGTGTCCGGACCTCGGTCAGGTCCGGAACGAGTTTGCGGGCTTGGGTGAGGAGCTTCTGGAGGCGGAAGTCGGACAGGGCACGTCGGCCCGGCAGCGTGAGGGTCAGCGACATGGGAGCCGGTGATGGACGACAGAGGCGAATTATACCCGTCGGTCGCACGCAGGCGGTCAGCCGCTCAGTTGGGTTTCAAGCTACACTCGGGCGCGTCCGTGTTTCCATCGCCATCCCCATGAGCAACGCAGCGAGCTCACCTTCTCTTCCGATCTATCGCAGCGAAGAAGTGCGCAAGCTCGAGGCGCTGGCGCAGGCCGATCTCCAGCCGCCGAGCCTGATGCAGCGTGCCGGAGAAACTGCAGCCGATCTGGCGCGCGAGCTCGTCGCCGACAGCCGCAAGCCGGTGCTCGTGCTGGCCGGCCCGGGAAACAACGGCGGCGATGGCTTCGTGGTGGCTCGGCACCTGAAGCTCTCGTGGCATCAGGTCCAAGTCGTGTTTGGCGGCGACCGGGCCAAGCTCTCCGAAGACGCAGGCGAGGCCTTCGACGCTTGGAAGGCGGCCGGAGGAGAGATCGCTACGGAACTTCCGGAATGCGCACTCGCCGGCTTCGGCCTCATCGTGGACGGGCTCTTCGGCATCGGGCTGGAGCGCGAGCTTTCCGGCCGCTATGCGGATTGGGTGAGGCGCGCCAACCAAAGCGCCGTTCCCGTGCTCGCACTGGACATTCCGAGCGGATTGCATGCCGACTCGGGCCGCATCCTCGGGTGCGCCATGCGCGCGCGCCATACGGTCACCTTCATCGCGCTCAAGCCGGGGCTGCTCACGCTGGACGGACCGGACTGCTGCGGCCAAATCCATGTGCGGGATCTGGGGCTCGACGCGCAGACACTGCTTCCGCCGCGCGGCCGCGTGATCGGTGAGGATCTGGTGCGCACGATCCTGCCTCGCCGGCCGCTCAACAGTCACAAGGGTACGTTCGGCAATGTCGGCATCGTAGGTGGCGCGGCCGGGATGACGGGCGCCGCGCTGCTCGCGGGGCGTGCAGCGCTGAAGCTGGGCGGTGGCCGGATCTATGTCGGATTCATCGGCACCGACTCGCCGCGCCTGGACGCCTTGCAACCGGAGCTGATGTTGCGCGCCGCGCCGGAAGTGCTGGCGATGCAGGACCTGAGTTGTCTCGTCCTGGGTCCGGGCTTGTCCCAATCCGTGACGGCTTATGACGCGGTAAGACACGGCCTCGAGCTGGCGAAGCCACTGGTGCTGGACGCGGACGCGCTCAATCTCATGGGCATGCATGCAGAGCTGGTGGAAATCTGCCGGTCGCGCTCGGCGCCCACGATGCTGACACCGCACCCGGCCGAGGCGGCGCGGCTCCTACACGCCACCACCGCCTCGGTGCAGGGAAACCGCTTCTCCGCTGCACTCGCATTGGCAGAGAGCTATCGCGCGAGCGTCGCCCTCAAGGGCGTCGGAACCGTGGTGGCCTTCGTCGGCGGCAGCTACTGGATCAACCGCTCCGGCAACCCGGGGCTGGCCAGTGCAGGCATGGGCGACGTGCTGAGCGGCATCCTGGGCGGGTTGATCGCGCAGGGTGCGCAACCCGAGGCCGCGCTCGCCGCCGCAGTCAATCTGCACGGCGCGGCGGCCGATCGCCTGGTTCGGGATCAAGGCGGGCCGATCGGCCTCACCGCCTCGGAGGTCACGGACGCAGCCCGCAAGCTCTTGAACGAAGCTCTCTACGGCGGCTAGCCGGACGCGGCCCGGACCAGCCGGCACATCGCGTCACTGCACCAGCGCCCGAACCGTCAGGATCCCCAGCACCGTCATGCACAACGACCCGACCAGGTGGCCGCCCACATGCGCGGCGAACCAGCCGTACTGCCCGCGCCCGAGCAAGGTCACGGCTTCGGCGGAAAAGGTCGAGAAGGTGGTCAGCCCGCCGAGGAAACCGGTGATCACGAACAGCCGAACTTCCGGCGGCAAGGCGGCCTGGCGGGCGAGAAGCTCCATCGACACCCCGATCACGTAGCCTCCGATCAAGTTGGCGGCCAGCGTACCGAGAGGCAACGTCGGCAAGATCGGATTGAGCGCGACGCTCAACAGCCATCGCCCCCAGGCACCGAGCGCGGCGCCGATGCCGATGGCTGTGAATGCGGCTGCGTTCATCGAGTCAGGGTCCAGGCGGGAACCCGGCGATTATAGAGGCTTGGACGCCCGCTGCAGCGATGCCGGGCGGGCGCGCGCCGGGGGAACGGCGCAGGTGCGGCGCCCTATATCACCGTGTATATTACGCGCCAGTCCCCGGCGACAAGATGATCGAGCCACCGTCCTTCCCGATTGCCGCGATGATCCAGGCCGCCGTGCCCTGGCGTCGGATCGCGTTCGTCCTGCTGGCATCGATGGTGATCCTCGGGGCCGGTCCTTCCCGTGCGCAGGACATCCCGGTCGTCGCGGCGGCTGCGGACCTGAAGTTCGCCCTGGAAGAGATTGCGGGAGCGTTCACGCAGACCACCGGGAGGAGCGTGAAGCTCGCGTTCGGCTCGTCGGGCAACTTCAGACGGCAGATCGCCGAGGGGGCGCCGTTCCAGATCTACATGTCGGCGGACGAGGCGTTCGTCTTCGCTGTGGCCAAGGAAGGACGCACGCTCGACGAAGGCACGCTGTATGCCATCGGGCGCATCGTGATCTTCGTCCCGAACGGCTCGCCGCTGAAACCCGACCCTGAGCTGCGGGATCTTGCGGCCGGCATCGCCGACGGCCGGGTAAAGAAGTTCGCTATCGCCAACCCGGAGCATGCGCCTTATGGTCGCGCGGCCCAGCAGGCGCTGATTCGCGCCGGCCTGTGGGACAAGATCGCAGATCGCATCGTGCTGGGAGAGAACGTGTCGCAAGCCGCGCAATTCGCCGCATCGGGGTCCGCGCAAGGAGGCATCATCGCGTTGTCCTTGGCGCGGGCGCCGAGCGTCTCGAAGCTCGGGCAATACGCGTTGCTTCCCGCGGAATCCCACGATCCCCTGCGGCAGCGCATGGTGCTGCTGAAGGGAGCCGGTGACACGGCCAAGGCCTTCTATCAGTTCGTCCAGCAGCCCCAGGCGCGCGCGATCTTCAAGCATTACGGATTCCTGCTTCCCGGCGAGTAGCGCGTGGACTGGACCGCGCTGCAACTGTCTCTGAAGCTCGCTGCCTGGACTGCCGCCCTGCTGTTGCCGGCCGGCGTCCTGATCGGGCGCCTCCTCGCTTGGCACCGGTTTCGCGGCCAGGCGTTCGTCGAGGCCCTGCTCGCGCTTCCGCTGGTGCTGCCGCCCACGGTGCTGGGCTACTATCTGCTCGTCGGCCTGGGGGCCGGCTCACCGGTGGGACGCTGGTACCAGTCGGTATTCGGCCATCCGCTGGTCTTCACGTTCCAGGGCCTACTCGTCGCCTCGCTCATCTTCAACGTCCCCTTCGCGATCCAGCCCATCCAGCGCGCGTTCGAGGCGATCCCCGAGGATGTGCGCGACGCGGCCGCGTGCTGCGGCATGTCGCACTGGCGCACGCTGTGGCGCATCGAGCTGCCGCTCGCATGGACGGGCCTGCTTTCCGCCGTGGTCATGACGATCGCACATACGCTGGGAGAGTTCGGTGTGGTGCTCATGATCGGCGGCAGCATACCGGGCGAGACCAGGACCATCGCCATCGCGATCTACGATCGGGTGCAAGGCTTCGACACCGCGTCTGCGGGATGGATGTCGGCCGCGCTGCTCGTGCTGTCGTTGCTGGCCATCGGGGTGACCTACCTCACCTCCGGGCAGGTGGACCGGCGGCGTGCCTGAGCGCAGCGCGCACCTCAGCGTCGAGCTGCAGCAGAGCGGACCGATCCCGCTCGACGTGGAGTTCTCCTGCGAGCCCGGCCATATCCTGGCGCTGGTCGGCCCCTCCGGCAGCGGCAAGTCGACGCTCCTGCGCAGCATCGCCGGCGTGTATACCCCCGCGCAGGGTCGGGTCGCGTGCAGTGGTGAAGTCTGGCTCGACACAGAGCGCGGGATCGATCTTCCGACCCGCCGTCGCTCGGTGGGGCTTGTCTTCCAGAGCTACGCGCTGTTCCCACATCTGAGCGCGCTGCATAACGTCATGGAAGCGCTCGGACACCTTCCCGCCGCAGAGCGCGGCCAAAAGGCCAAAGCGCTGCTCGCGCGCACGCACATGAGCGGTCTGGAGCACCGGCGACCCGGTCAGCTCTCCGGAGGGCAGCAACAACGGGTCGCAGTGGCTCGGGCGCTCGCGCGGGATCCGAAAGTCCTCCTGCTGGACGAACCGTTCTCGGCCGTGGATCAGGCCACGCGGGAGGCTCTGTACGACGAGCTCGCGGCACTGCGCAGCGAACTGAACATTCCCATCGTGCTGGTCACCCACGCGCTCAACGAGGCGGCCATGCTCGCCGACAAGATGTGCGTGTTGTACAGAGGCAGCGCGCTACAGACCGGCTCTCCCTACGAAGTGATGACCAAGCCGGCGAGCGCAGTCGTCGCGCGCGTGACGGGACTGAAAAATATCTTCGAAGCCCGCGTGCTACAGCACGAGCCGATGGCGTCGATGACGCGGCTGCAGTGGGGCGAGATCGTCTTGGATGCACCGCTGAACACGGCCTTTCCCGAAGGCTCGGCGGTGTGCTGGGCAGTGCCTCAGTCCCATATCGTTTTGCGCCGGCGTGACCGTCCGGATGAGGGAAAGGTGGAGAACGCGGTCCATGGAACGATCGGGCGTTGCGTGGCGCTGCAGGAGAATACGATCGTCTCGCTCAACGTAGCTCGCTGCGCCGGCGCAGTGCTCTCCTTCTCGATCCCGACGCGCATCGCGCGCCGCAACGGGCTCGAAGTCGGGCTGCAGATCGAGGTCTCACTGCTCGTGGACGGAATCCATCTGATGCCTTGGTCCGCCCCGGCCGGCCAGTAGGTCTCGGCACGGCACTCCCAGACTGCTTCGCGGGGATCGCCCGAGCTCGCGCTCGCCCAGACTGGCTAGCCGCGCACCAGCAGGGCGGTGAACGCGGCCATGTCGCGGGCGACGCTGGCCTGGGCCTTCTTCTCCATCGCGCGATAGCGCCGGACAACTTCTTTGCCCATGGACGTGACGTGCGCTCCGCCACCCTGCTGTCCACCCGTTGCCGTTTCCACCAGCGGCGCCTTGAAGCACGTGTTCATCGTCTCCACGAGCAGCCAGGCACGCCGGTAGGACATGTTCAGCTTGCGCGCGGCCGCCGAGATGGAGCCGGTCTCCTCGATCGCGTCGAGCAGATCGGCCTTGCCCGGACCCATGGCGATGGACTTCTTGAAGCTGACACGCAGCTGTGGGCGCAACGCATCGGGCTTGACACCGCGCTTGGCGGCGAGCGGCTTCGGCAGAGACGGTGTGCGGTTGCCGCGGGCCACGTGCGCTAGCTCCAGCGCTGCGCCGCGGACTCGTCGCTCGAGCGCGCCTCCACCCAGCGGCTGCCCGCAGGCGTTTGCTCCTTCTTCCAGAACGGGGCGCGGGTCTTGAGATAGTCCATGACGAACTCGCAGGCGGAGAAGGCCTCTCCGCGGTGAGAACCGGCCACCGCGACGAACACGATCTGATCGGCCGGACGCATCGTGCCCACGCGATGGATGACGAGGATGTCGATCACGTCCCAGCGCGTCTTGGCTTCGGTCACGATGGCCTCGAGCGCTTTTTCCGTCATGCCAGGATAGTGTTCGAGCGTGAGCTGCGAGACCTCGCCGCCGTCGTTCGTGTCGCGCACCAGACCCACGAAGCTGGCGATGGCCCCTATCGCGGGATTGCCGCGACGCAAAGCGGCGAGCTCTACGCCGACGTCGAAGTCCTCGACTTGAATGCGCGCCGCCATCTCAGCCTCCGGTGACGGGCGGAAACAGCGCCACTTCGTCCCCGTCGCGGATGGGGGTCGCCGGCTCCGCCATATCCTGGTTGACGGCTGCGCGCACCGCGCGGCCGGCAGCCAGCTCCTTTTCCCACACGCCGCCCCGCGCGCGCAGGAGCTCACGCAGGTCTGCGACGGTGCCTACCTGCTGCGGCAGCACTATGCGCTCCGATCCGCGTCCGAACGCCTCCTTGAGGCGCGCGAAATACAGTACGGTGACGGTGCGCGTCTGGGATGCAACGGCCCGGTCCTGCACCAGCTCGTCCATCGAAACCCCCAACTCGATGCGTTTGAATCCAGTTCACATTATAGGACCCCGGACAGCCGGCCAGTACGGCCATTCGTAGACTGAACGGCGCCTGACGCAGGCCACGATCCAGGGCCGACCACTCCCGAAGCGCGCCGGACCCCTTTACAATCACGGTGCCCGGCGCGTGGATCGCCGGGGTCGCGTGCCCAGCCCCATGAGCTCAGCGGAACCGAAACCGCCAAACGTAAAACGCACTGAACGCGCCGATGTGGAATGGCGCCGGCTCCTTACGCCGGAGCAGTACCACGTGCTGCGCGAGGAAGGCACGGAGCGCCGATATACCAGCGCGCTCAATCGAGAGAAGCGGCCCGGGACGTACGTTTGCGCCGGCTGTGGCACTCCGCTCTTCACCTCGGCAATGAAGTACGAGAGCGGTACCGGCTGGCCCAGCTTCTTCACCTGCCTGCCCGGCGCCCTCGAGACCCGGCCCGACCGGCGGCTGTTCGTCGAGCGCACGGAATACCACTGTGCCGGCTGCGGCGGCCATCAAGGGCATGTGTTCGAGGATGGCCCTGCGCCCACCGGCGAGCGGTGGTGCAACAACGGCGTCGCGTTGCGGTTCGAGCCGGATTGACGTCGACCGATCCGGCGGCGAAGCCTCCCTGCCCCACGCTGACAGCGGGTTATGCTGACTCTGACTGCGTCCGATGCCGATCTCGTAGCCGAGGTCACTCCCGACCGACGGGAGCGACGGATACTCCTCGTTGCGTTGGGCGCCTCCCTGCTGCTGCACGCTCTCGCCATCACCCTGCTGCCCGGCCTGCGCATCTCGCCGCCGACGGAGCCGGTGACCCTTACGGTCGAGCTGCAGGAGCCCCCGCCGATCCCGCAGGTCGCCCCGCAACCGCAAGAGGTGCCGCGTCCGGTGGCACCTCCCAAACGCGCGGAACCGCCCAAGCCGGAACCGGTCCCGCCACCGCCCCAGATCATCGAGCGGCTCGAGCCGCCGCCGGTCCGTGAGTCGGAGGTCTTCACCGCGCCGCCTCCGCCGCCTCCGCAGCCTGAGACTAAGCCGGAGCCCGTCGCGGAGCCCACGCCGGTGCCGCGGACGGAACCACACGCTGAGGTCAACCTGCGTCCTGCGCCTCCCGTCGCGCTTGCGCCACCGGTGGCAACGGCGCAGCCAGATGAGGCAGACCCGGCGCTGCTGCGCATCTACGGCCAACAGGTGTCCGGCATACTCGGAAGACTGCAGCGGTATCCGCCCGCTGCCCGCATGCGCGGCTGGCAGGGGACCGCGGAGGTGAACATCCGGATCGGAGCAGGCGGAAAGGTCGAGGACGTCCTGATCGCGCGCAGCAGCGGCTACCCGCTCCTCGATCGTGAGGCGCTCGACATGGTGAAGGATTCGCAGCCGCTCCCACCGCCGCCTGCCGCCCTGGCCACGCGAGCATTTACCCTGCATATCCCCGTCGTATTCCGGCTGCTGCGCTAGGACCGGACAGGGTTCCTCCAGTACGCGACGAAACCTCGGTTTCGCTCCTGTCGCTTACGAGGGAAAGCCGAGCCCCGGATGCCGTAAGTCGTTTCCGCAGGCAGCGTCGCCGCTGCCCAGTCGCCGCGCTGTCTCCGCCCGCATATAATGGGCGCAGGAAGTCCAAAACAACCATGATCTCGAAGGGCTTATGAGCGTCGAGCGGTTCGAGGCAGGCTCGCGTCCGCCGCGTCCGGCGATGGTCGCTGCACCGGTGGGTCCGTCTTTGGCCGACACGCGCGGGCGCCATCTGCGGGACCTGCGGGTGTCGGTAACGGATCGCTGCAACTTCCGCTGCACCTATTGCATGCCAAAGGAGGTGTTCGGGAAGGACTTTCAGTTCCTCGAGCGCGAGCAACTGCTGACCTTCGGTGAAATCCACCGGATGGTGCGCCTGTTCCGCGACCACGGGGTAGAGAAGGTTCGCGTCACCGGTGGCGAGCCGCTGGTGCGGCGCAAGCTGGAACGCTTGATCGAGATGCTGGCGTACTGGGACGACCTCGATCTCACGCTCACGACCAACGGATCGCTGCTGAAGCAGAAAGCGCGCGATCTGCACAACGCCGGCTTGAAACGCGTCACGGTAAGCCTGGACTCGCTCGATGATGCCGTATTTCGATCCATGAACGACGTGGACTTCCCGGTTCAAGCCGTGCTGGAAGGCATCGAGGAGGCAGCGGCAGTCGGCCTCGGTCCGATCAAGGTCAACATGGTGGTCAAGCGCGGGGTGAACGAAGACAGCGTGCTGCCCATGGCGCGCTACTTCAAGAGCCGGGGTTACATCCTGCGCTTCATCGAGTACATGGACGTGGGTGCGAGCAACGGCTGGCGCCTGGAGCATGTGGTGCCCTCGCGCGAGCTGGTGGAAAGAATCGACAGCGATTCGCCGATCGAGCCGCTGGAGCCGAACTACAGCGGCGAAGTCGCCGAGCGGTGGCGCTACAAGGACGGCGGCGGCGAGGTCGGCTTCATCTCCTCGGTCACGCATGCCTTCTGCCGCGACTGCACCCGTACCCGCCTCTCCGCCGAGGGCCAGCTCTACACTTGCCTGTTCGCCCAGACGGGAACGGATTTCCGCTCGCTGTTGCGCAGCGGCGCATCCGACCAGGACATCTCGCGGCTCATCCAGTCGGTGTGGAATGCGCGCGCGGACCGCTACTCGGAACTGCGCACGGCGCAGACGGCGAAGCTGCGCAAGGTGGAGATGTCGTATATCGGCGGATAGGACACGAGAGCCGAGGACGAGTGCCGTGCGGCGACGGCCGAGCACTGCGATCCTCCATCGCTGAGTCGCGCCCGACGGCGCAACCCGATTCCAATGGACGCCACCAAACCTCTTTCCGCCATCGCGGCAGACGCCGACTACGATTCCAACTCCATGCCGGTGGCAAGGGCGCGCGAGTATATCCGCGCTTTCCTCCGGCCGGTCTCCGCGATCGAACGCGTCCCCATCCGGGCCGCACTCGGACGCGTCCTCGCCGACGACGTCCGCTCCACCTTGAATGTACCGCCGCAGGACAACTCGGCGATGGACGGCTACGCGCTGCGGTGGGAGGATCTCAAGCCGGACTCCGAGGTAGCGCTCGAAGTGATCGGCACGGCGTTCGCCGGCAAGCCGTTCCTGGACGTCGCGCGTGCCGGACAGGCGGTGAGGATCATGACCGGGGGCAACATGCCTGCCGGCTGCGATACCGTTGTCATGCAAGAGCGCGTGCAGACCGCTCCCGGCCGGGTGATCGTCCCCGCCGGAGTGCACAGAGGCCAGAACGTGCGCGCGGCTGGCAGCGACATCCGGGAGGGCGCGCTGGTGTTCCAGCGCGGGCAGCTCGTGCGCCCCGCCGAGCTCGGGATGATCGCGTCGTTGGGGATCGGCGAGGTCTCGGTCTACCGCCGGCTGCGCGTGGCTTTCTTCTCCACCGGAGACGAGCTGGTCTCGATCGGCTCGCCGCTGCGGCTGGGCCAGATCTACGACAGCAATCGATACACGCTGTACGCGCTGCTGTCGCGGCTCGGCGTGGACGTGATGGACATGGGCGTCATCCGCGACGATCCCGCCGCGATCGAAGCGGCGTTCACGCAGGCCAGCCATGCCGCGGATGCGGTGATCACCAGCGGCGGCGTATCCGTCGGCGAGGCGGACTTCGTGAAGCAGCTCCTGGCGAAGCTCGGCGACGTGCTGTTCTGGAAGATCGCCATGAAGCCCGGACGCCCGCTTGCGTACGGCAAGATCGGCGAGGCGCACTTCTTCGGGCTGCCCGGCAATCCCGTGAGCGCCATGGTGACGTTCTATCAGTTCGTGCGCGAAGCCCTGCTCATCCTGATGGGCGTGCCCGAGCCCGCCCCGCTGCCGGTGCTCAAGGCCGTCTGCACGACCCCGATCAAGAAGGCTCCGGGACGCACCGAGTTCCAGCGCGGCATTCTCAGCCAAGGGCCCGCCGGCGAGTGGACGGTGCGCAGCACCGGCGATCAGGGCTCCAACATCCTGTCGTCGATGAGCCTGGCCAACTGCTTCATCATCCTGCCCGAAGACCAGGGCAACACGGCAGAGGGTGCCAGCGTCGACGTGCAGGTGCTGGAGGGTCTCATCTAGAACGGCATGTGCCCGGCGCACCCAGGACGCGGAATGCCATGGCGCCAGTCGCAAGCATCCACGGACTGATCCTCTCCGGCGGTCAGGGGCGGCGGATGGGCGGGCTCGACAAGGGGCTGCAGCCGTTCCGCGGCCGTCCGCTGATCGAATGGGTGATCGAGCGCTTCGAGCCCCAGGTAGACGAGATCTTGATCAGCGCCAACCAGAACTTCAGCCGCTATCTCGACTTCGGATACCCCGTGGTACGCGATCGGATTGCCGGGTTCGCCGGCCCGCTGGCGGGGCTGCATGCCGTGCTTGCGCAGGCGAGTTGCGAACTGGTGGTCATGGTGCCTTGCGATTCGCCGTTCCTGCCGTCGGACCTGGTGCAGCGTTTGACGTCCGAGCTGGAACGCAGCGGCGCCCAATTGGCGTTTGCGACCACGCCGGCGCAGTCCCACCCGGTGTTCGCTCTGTGCCGAACCTCGCTCGCCGAGCATCTCACGGGCTTCCTGGAACGCGGAGGACGCAAGGTCGACGCGTGGTACGCGACGCTTAACGCCGCAGCGGTCGCATTCGACGACCAGGAGCGTGCCTTCCGCAACATCAACACGCTGGAAGACCTGTCCGCGCTGGAGCAGGACTGGCGCGCGTGGCGTTGATCACGGCCCGGCGCTGACCGGCCCGGCTCGGCGGGGAGCTCGACTCCTTGATCTATGCCGTTGTCAACGGGCGGGCGGAGGGGCTTCGCGGCCGTTGCGCCCGATGACTTCGAAGAAGACCTCGTCGCGCTTGACCATCCCCAGGTCGGTGCGGGCGCGTTCCTCGATTGCGGCGTAGCCGGTCTTCAGGTCGCGCACCTCCGCGTCCAGGGCCGCGTTGCGCGCGCGCAGCCGCTCGTTGCTCTCGCGCTGGGACTTCACCTGCTGGTCGAGCTCCCACACGTGCAGCCAGCCGCCCTTGCCCATCCATAACGGCCACTGCAGCGCGGCGATCAGGACGACGAGCGCGACCGCGAGCAGGCGCATCTACCAGAGCTGATAGAAGGCTTCGCGCCCCGGGTAGCTGGCGGAGTCGCCGAGGTCTTCCTCGATGCGCAGGAGCTGGTTGTACTTGGCCATGCGTTCGGAGCGTGACAGGGATCCGGTCTTGATCTGCAGCGCGCGGGTGGCCACCGCGATGTCGGCGATGACGGTGTCCTCGGTTTCCCCGGACCGATGCGAGATGACCGAGGTATAGTTCGCGCGCTTGGCCATCTCGACCGCCGCGAAGGTCTCGGTGAGGGTGCCGATCTGGTTGATCTTGATGAGGACGGAGTTCGCCACGCCCTCCAGGATGCCTTCGCGCAGGATCCGCGTATTGGTGACGAAGATGTCGTCGCCCACCAGCTGCACCGTCTCGCCGAGCCGGTCGGTGAGCGCCTTCCAACCGTCCCAGTCGTCCTCCGCCATGCCGTCCTCGACGCTGATGATCGGATATTTTTCCACCAAACCGGCCAGGTAGTCGGTGAACTGCTCGGCGGTGAGCTCGCGGTTCTCGGAGCTGAGCACGTAAGCGCCGTCCCGGAAGAACTCGGAGCTCGCGCAGTCCAGGCCGATGGCAACCTGCGAGCCCGGCGTATACCCGGCCCTTTCGATCGCCTCCATGATGAGCCTCAGCGCCGCCTCGTTGTTGGGCAGGCTGGGGGCGAAGCCGCCCTCGTCGCCCACCGTGGTCGGCATGCCTTTGCCATTGATCAGCGCCTTCAGCGCGTGGAACACCTCGGCCCCGTAGCGAAGCGCCTCGCGGAAGCTCGGCGCGCCCACCGGGATGATCATGAACTCCTGCACGTCCAGGTTGTTGTTGGCGTGCGCCCCGCCGTTGATCACGTTCATCATCGGCACCGGAAGCTGCATGCGGCCGACGCCGCCCAGATAGCGGTACAGCGGCAGGCCGGATTCTTCGGCGGCCGCCTTGGCGGTGGCGAGCGACACGGAGAGCAACGCGTTGGCGCCCAGCCTCGACTTGTTCTCGGTTCCGTCGAGATCGATCATGGTCTGATCGATCAGCGACTGCTCCACCGCGTCCAGGCCGATGATCGCCTCACAGATCTCGGTGTTGACGTTCTCCACCGCGCGCAACACGCCCTTGCCGTTATAGCGCTGCGCGTCGCCATCGCGCAGCTCGATCGCCTCCTTGCTCCCGGTGGAAGCTCCCGACGGCACCGCCGCCCGGCCCATGACGCCGGATTCCAGCAACACGTCCGCCTCCACGGTGGGATTGCCGCGCGAGTCGAGGATCTCGCGGGCCACAACTTCAACGATCGAGCTCATGCTTTTGCCTTTACTCTCGGCTCTGTCTTACCCGGCGCGCGGGCCGCGACCGGCGCAACGCGCGTCTCTGCGAATCCTCGCCGTTTAACGACGGCATCGAGCTCCTTGAGCGTCTCCAGCAGCTCGCGCATCAGGTCGAGCGGCCAGGCGTTCGGCCCGTCGGAGAGCGCCTTCTCCGGGTTCGGATGGGTTTCCATGAACACGCCGGACACGCCCGCCGCTACAGCGGCGCGCGCGAGCACCGGGACGAACTCGCGCTGACCACCGCTCGCCGTGCCCTGTCCGCCGGGAAGTTGCACCGAATGCGTCGCGTCGAACACGACGGGGCAGCCGGTTTCGCGCATCACCATCAGCGAGCGCATATCGGACACGAGATTGTTGTAGCCGAACGAGACTCCGCGTTCGCACACCAGGATGTTGTCCGCGCCGCTCGCCTCCTTCGCCTTGTCCACCACGTTCTTCATCTCCCAGGGGGACAGGAACTGACCTTTCTTGATGTTGACCGGCTTGCCGGCGCAGGCTGCGGCGCGGATGAAATCCGTCTGGCGGCAGAGGAACGCAGGCGTCTGCAGCACGTCCACCGCCGCCGCGGCCACCGGCACCTCCTGCTCGGTGTGCACGTCGGTCAGCACGGGCACGCCGATCTGTGCCCGCACTTCCGCGAGGATGGACAGGCCTTGGTCCATGCCCAGGCCGCGGAACGATTTTCCCGAACTGCGGTTGGCCTTGTCGTAGGAGGACTTGTAGATGAAGGGCACGCCCACGGCTGCGCACAGCTCCTTGAGCTGGCCCGCGGTGTCGAAGGCGAGCTGGCGCGACTCCACCACACAAGGCCCGGCGATGAGGAACAGCGGGCGATCCAACCCGGCCTCGAAGTGACACAGTTTCATGGTTCGGTGGCCGCCCCGCAGATGGGGTCAGGCGATCTTCTCCAGGCTGGGGGCCGCTCTGGGCTCGCTGACCTTCGACTCGGCGTCACGCGCACGTCCTGCCCCGGGGCCGTGCTCGATGGCGGCGCGGATGAAGGCGGAGAAGAGCGGATGACCGGCCCGCGGCGTGGAGGTGAACTCGGGATGGAATTGACACCCCACGAACCACGGATGGTCCGGCAGCTCGATCATCTCCGTGAGGTCCTCCGTGGCGGAGATGCCCGAAACGCGCAAGCCGCAGTTCATCAGGTGCGGAATGTAGCGGTTGTTGACCTCGTAGCGGTGGCGGTGGCGTTCGACGACCTTCTCCTTGCCATAGATCTGCCGAGCCAGGCTGCCCGGGAGCAGCACACATTCCTGACCGCCGAGGCGCATCGTGCCGCCCAGGTCCGAGCGCAGGTCCCGCTGCTCGAGCTTGCCGTCGCGCCCGTGCCACTCGTGGATGAGCGCGATGACGGGGTGCTTGGTGTCGGGGGCGAACTCCGTGCTGTGCGCACCCTCCAACCCGGCCTTGTGCCGGGCATACTCGATCACGGCGAGCTGCAGGCCCAGGCAGATCCCCAGGTAGGGGACTTTGTTCTCGCGCGCATAGCGGATCGCTTGGATCTTGCCCTCCACCCCGCGCTTGCCGAAGCCTCCCGGCACGAGCACCGCGTGCTTGTCCTGGAGGCAGGCGGTCCCTTCGCGCTCGATCATCTCCGAGTCGATGTAATGAATGCCGATGCGCGCGCCGGTGTGGATCCCGGCGTGCGTGAGCGCCTCGGTGAGCGACTTGTACGACTCGGTGAGATCGACGTACTTGCCGACCAGGGCGATGTCCACCGAGGTGGTCGGATGCTCCAGCGCGTAGATCAGGCGATCCCAGCTCTCGAGATTGGCCGGCGGCGCCTGGATCTCGAGCTTGCGGCAGACGCTGTCGTCTAGGCCTTGTGCATGCAGCAGGCCGGGGATCTTGTATATGCAATCGACATCCACCGCCGAGATCACGGCGCGTTCCTCGACATTAGTGAAGAGCGCGATCTTGCGCCGCTCGTCCTCGGGGATCTCGCGGTCGGCGCGGCATAGCACGATGTCGGGCTGGATTCCGATCTCGCGCAGCTCCTTGACCGAGTGCTGGGTCGGCTTGGTCTTGATCTCGCCCGCGGACGGGATGTAAGGCACCAGCGTCAAGTGGATGAAGCAGGTGTTGTTGCGCCCCAGTTGCAGGCTCATCTGGCGGATGGCCTCGAGGAAGGGAAGCGACTCGATGTCGCCCACGGTGCCGCCGATCTCCACGATCGCCACGTCCGCCTCGCCCGCGCCCATGCGGATGAAGTGCTTGATCTCGTCGGTGATGTGCGGGATCACCTGCACCGTGCCGCCGAGATAGTCGCCGCGGCGTTCCTTGCGGATCACGCTCTCGTAGATCTGGCCGGTGGTGAAGTTGTTGCGCTTGGTCATCCGCGTGTTGACGAAGCGCTCGTAATGGCCCAGGTCCAGGTCCGTCTCGGCGCCGTCCTCGGTCACGAAGACCTCGCCGTGCTGGAACGGGCTCATCGTGCCCGGGTCGACGTTGATGTAGGGGTCGAGCTTGAGGAGGGTGAGCTGGATGCCGCGGGATTCGAGGATTGCCGCGAGGGAGGCGGCGGCGATACCTTTGCCAAGGGAGGAGACGACCCCGCCGGTGACAAAGATGTACTTACTCATGCCCGCGCTTCGGCCACATGCTGGGCCGGATCATAACACACCGCGAGCCGCGTAGCCGCGAGCGGTCAACTGCTACGCCTGGCCTTCGTGCGCCAGGTACAACCAGGTGTCGACGACGGCGTCGGGATTGAGCGAGATGGTGTCGATGCCCTGCTCGACGAGCCACTTGGCGAGGTCGGGATGGTCCGAGGGACCCTGCCCGCAAATCCCAACGTACTTGCCGGCCTTGCGGCAAGCCTCGATCGCCATGCGCAGCAGGAACTTGACCGCGGGATCGCGCTCGTCGAAGGCACCGGCCATGAGCGCCGAGTCCCGGTCCACGCCCAATGCGAGCTGCGTCATGTCGTTGGATCCGATGGAGTAGCCATCGAAGTACTGCAGGAACTGCTCGGCCAGCAAGGCATTGGACGGCACCTCGCACATCATGATGACTCGCAGTCCGTTGCGTCCGCGCTGCAGGCCATTGGCGGCGAGCAGCTCCACCACCTGCTGCGCTTCCGTCACCGTGCGCACGAAAGGCACCATGATCTCGACGTTGGTGAGGCCCATCTCGTCGCGCACCTTCTTCAGGGCACGGCACTCGAGCTCGAAGCAGTCGCGGAAGCTCGGGTCGAGATAGCGGGAGGCGCCGCGGAAGCCCAGCATCGGGTTCTCCTCCTGCGGTTCGTAGCGCTGGCCGCCGAGCAGGCTGGAGTACTCGTTCGACTTGAAGTCCGACAGGCGCACGATCACGGGTTTGGGGGAGAACGCCGCGCCCAAGGTCGCGACGCCTTCCGTGAGCTTCTCCACGTAGAAGCTGCGCGGATCGCTGTAGCCGGCGCTGCGCGCTTCGATCTCCCGACGCAGATCGGGGGGCACGCCGGGATAGGACAGCACCGCCTGCGGGTGGATGCCGATCATCCGGGCGATGATGAACTCCAAACGCGCGAGACCGATTCCCGCGTTGGGCAGGCGCTGAAACTCGAATGCCAGCTCCGGGTTGCCGACGTTCATGCTGATCTTCACCGGCGCCTTGGGCATCGCCTCCACCGACAAGTCCATCACCTCGACGTCCAGCGCACCTCGATAGACGTACCCGGTGTCGCCTTCGGCGCACGAGACGGTGACTTCATCGCCCTCGGGCAGCTGCTCGGTCGCATCGCCGCAGCCGACCACGGCCGGGATGCCCAGCTCACGGGCGATGATCGCGGCGTGGCAAGTGCGCCCGCCGCGGTTTGTCACGATCGCCGCCGCCCTCTTCATCACCGGCTCCCAGTCGGGGTCGGTCATGTCCGTAACCAGCACTTCGCCGGGCTGCACCCGCGACATCTCGGCCGCGTCGATCACCAAGCGGACACGCCCGATGCCGACGCGGTTGCCGATGGCGCGCCCCGACACCAGGATCTCGGAGCGCTCTTTGATCCGATAGCGCTTCCGGCTGTCGAGCTTCGCGTTGGCGTTCACCGTCTCGGGGCGCGCCTGCAGGATATAGAGCTTGCCGTCGACGCCGTCGCGGCCCCACTCGATGTCCATGGGCCGGCCGTAGTGGGCCTCGATGATCACGGCGTAGCGCGCCAGGGCCTCGATCTCTGCGTCGGTGATGGAGAACTGCCTGCGATTCGCCTCGGGAACCTCGAGCGTGCGCACCGAGCGGCCCGGCTCGCGCGATTCGGCGAACACCATGCGGATCGCTTTCGAACCCAGCGTGCGGCGCAGGATCGAAGGTTTGCCGGCCATCAGCGCAGGCTTGTAGACGTAGAACTCGTCGGGATTGACTGCGCCCTGCACGACCGTCTCCCCGAGGCCGTAGCTCGAGGTGATGAACACGACCTGGTCGAACCCCGACTCGGTATCCAGGCTGAACATCACTCCGCTGGCGCCGAGGTCGCTGCGCACCATGCGCTGGACACCGGCGGACAAGGCCACGTCCGCGTGGCTGTAGCCCTTGTGCACGCGGTAGGAGATGGCGCGATCGTTGTAGAGCGACGCGAACACGTGCTTGATGGCACCGAGCAGGTTGTCCACGCCATGGATGTTCAAGAAGGTCTCCTGCTGCCCGGCGAACGACGCATCCGGCAGGTCCTCGGCGGTGGCAGACGAGCGCACCGCGAACGACAAGTCTTCCTCCCTGCCGTTGGAGAGCTCCGCATAGCCGCGGCGCACATCGGCTTCCAACTCCGGCGGGAGAGGCGCTTCGGCGATCCACCCGCGGATCGTCGCACCCACATGCGCCAGAGCTTTCACGTCGTCCACATTCAGCCCAGAGAGCTGCTCGTCGATGCGCCGCGCCAGCCCATCCTGGCCAAGGAACTCGCGAAAGGCTGCGGCCGTGGTGGCGAACCCCCCCGGGACGCGCACGCCGAGGTGGGAGAGCTGGTTGATCATCTCTCCCAGGGAGGCGTTCTTGCCTCCCACGCGGCTCACGTCCTGCATGCGCAGTCGGTCGAACGGGACCACTCTGGGTTCGCTTGTCATCGAGGCCTTGCGGATTGGGAGAATCGGGGACTGGTCCGAATGAACGGGACAAACCATGCTATTTTACTGAGGGCGATCGGGCTTTGCACCGTCGCCGCAGCGAACCATGACCGCCGACCGCAGTGCTTTCTTCGTCTCCGATCGCACGGGCATCACCGCGGAGATGCTCGGGCGCAGCCTGCTCACCCAGTTCGAGCAGGTGCAATTCCGGGAGACCACGCTCCCGTTCATCGACACCGTGGAGAAAGCGCAGTCCGCCGTGCAGGAGATCGACGCCGCGGCGCTGCGGGATGCAGCCAAACCGATCGTCATCAGCACGCTCGCCGACCCGCAGGTGGGCGCGGTCCTGGCGCGGGCCAACGCGCTCGTGCTGGATTGCTTTCAGGTCTTCACCGCGCCGCTGGAGCACGAGCTGGGCATGCGCTCCTCTCATGCGGTGGGCCGTTCCCACAGCGCCGTGACCTCGAGCTATTTTCGGCGCATCGAGGCCGTAAACTTCTCCCTGAGCTATGACGACGGTCAGGCCACCAAGGAGCTCAGCCAGGCCGATGTGGTGCTGGTCGGCGTGTCCCGCTGTGGCAAGACGCCCACCTGCCTATACCTCGCCCTGCAGTACGGGATCCGGGCCGCCAACTATCCGCTCATTCCGGAGGACTTCGGCACGATGCGGCTCCCGGCCCAGCTTCGCCCCTGGCGCCACAAGCTCTTCGGTCTGACCATCATGCCCGACCGCTTGCACCAGATCCGCAGCGAGCGGCGTCCCGGGAGCCGCTACGCGGACCTCGCGAACTGCGTCTCCGAGGTCCGCGAAGCCGAGACGCTGATGCGTAACGAGTCCATCCCCTACCTGGACACCACGCGCCGCTCGATCGAGGAGCTGGCGTCGACCATCCTGCAGCAAGCCAGCCTGCAGCGGCACATTTCCTAGCGATCGCACCGTCAACCGAGCAGGCGGCCGACGGTGGCCACGCTGATGGTGATCAACCCCAGCAGCAAGTTCAGTCCGACCAGCCTGCGGATCTGGCTCAGAGCCGCGCCGGCGGCCTTCCAATCCTGCATCTGAACGCCGCGAGTCAGGCGCGCGAAGGGCGCGAAGAAGACGTGGGCGAAGATCAGCATCATCGCGACGCCGACGCCGAGCATGAGGTGCACATGCACTCCAATGCTCGTGAACCCGCCGAGCCTGTGAATCATCCACGCCCCGCTGCCCAGAATGAAGCCCGCCGCGATCCACACCCATACGAAGAAGCGCTTTAGCGTCGCCTGCCACAGCGGCAGGCGCTGCGGAGGCTCGAGCAGCGTTGCCGCCGTCGGCCTCAACACCACGTAGGCGAAGAACATCCCGCCTACCCACACCACAACCGCGAGAACGTGCAGCCAGCGCGCGATTTCCATGTGAGCGAGGTGACCGCCGAAGTCAGAACAACGGCGCCTGGGCGAGCAAGTCTCGCACTGGTCCGAAGCTGCGCCGGTGGAATTCACACACGCCATACCGCCGCAGCGCCTCGAGATGCTCCGCGGTCGGATAGCCCTTGTGACGATCGAACCTGTACTCCGGCCGCACCGCGTGCAGCTCGAGCATGTGTGCGTCGCGCACCGTCTTGGCCAGAATCGACGCAGCGGAGATGGCCTTGACGGTAGCGTCGCCTCGGATCACTGCGCGCACCGGCAACGGCAACTCAGGACAGTGATCTCCGTCCACCAAGACCTCCTGCGGAACCACGCCCAGCTTGGCCACCGCGCGCTGCATCGCGAGCAGGGTGGCCTGCAAGATGTTCAGCCGGTCGATCTCCTCGACCGACGCGCTTGCCACCGCAAACGCCAGCGCGCGGCTGCGGATCCGCGTCGCCAAGACCTCGCGCCGCTCGGGCGTCAACTGCTTCGAATCGGCGAGCCCCCGGATCGGGTGCTGCGGATCCAAAACCACGCCCGCCGCGAACACCGGGCCTGCAAGCGGCCCGCGTCCCGCCTCGTCTACGCCGCACACGAGTCGAGGCGAGCCGGCCGTCACGTGCTCACGGCCTCCGTGCCGGCGGCGGGTGCGCCATCCGCGATTGCGGGCACGGCCTTCTGAATCAGTGGCAGCAACTCCGCGACCACTCGCTCGCCGGTGTTCTGCCGCAAGCGATCGTGCAAGGTGGTGAACTCTCGCTCCAGGCGCGATCGGACCACCTTGTCGAACACCTGGTTCGTGAGCGCCTGGCACAGGACCTCCGGCGTGGCCTCGTCTTGCAGGATCTCCGGGACGACGAAGCGCCCGGCGAGGATGTTCGGCAGGGCGAAATAGGGAAGATAGAACTCGGGCCGACGGATCCAATACGACAGCCACAGCACCTTGTAGGTCACCACCATCGGGCGCTTGAGCAACGCCGCTTCCAAGGTGGCCGTGCCCGAGGCCAGCAGCACGACGTCTGCCGCGGTCATCGCCAGGTGTGCATGACCGAATAGAAGCGTCAAAGGCAGCGTCTCTGCATCGTTGTGGTAGAGCGCGTTTTCGAATTGCCGGCGGGTCTCGCGGCTGATGAGCGGAACGAGAAAATGGACGTTCTTGATCTGCCGATGCACCAGCTTGGCGGTTTGCACGAACAGGTCGGCCATGCGCTGCAGCTCGCCGCGGCGGCTGCCCGGCAGGAGTGCAACGACCGTCTGGCCGCGCGGGATGCGGAACTGCTCGCGCGCAGCGTCGCGATCGGGCTTCTCCGGCAGCACGTCGGCCAGCGGATGTCCCACATAAGCCGCCGGGATGCCGGCTCTGTGATAGATCTCCGGCTCGAAGGGGAACAAACAGAGGACCTTGGAGACCGCCCGTTTCATTTTGTGGATGCGCTCGCCGCGCCACGCCCACAGCGAGGGGCTCACATAGTGCACGGTGGTGACCCCGCGCCGATGCAACGCCTCTTCCAGACCGAGGTTGAAGTCCGGTGCGTCCACCCCGATGAACAAGTCCGGCGGGTCCTCCAGCAGACGCCTGCGCAGCTGGCGACGGATCTTCAAGATGGAGGGAATCTCGCTCAGAGCCTCGACATAGCCCTGAACCGACAGCGCGGCCGCCGGCCACCACACGTCGAACCCGGCGGCCTGCATCCTCGGCCCGCCGATGCCGAAGAACTGCGCCGCCGGAACCCGCTCCTTGAGCGCGCTGAGCACGTGGGCGCCGAGAAAGTCGCCGGAGGCCTCGCCGGCGACCATGGCCACGCGCAGCGGCCGGGATGCAGCAGACGACACCGTTTGCATCGCGCTCACCGGATGATGCCGCGCGTGCTGGACGCGAGAAACTCCGCCAACGCGGAAAGCTCCGGGACCTGGCGCGCCTGCTCGACGATCGACGTTTTCGCATCCTCGAAGCTCAGACCGGACCGATACAGCGTCTTGTAGGCGCGCCGGATCTCTTCGATGCTCTCAGGGCTGAAGCCCCGCCGCTTCAAGCCCTCCACGTTGATGCCATGCGGCTGCGCCGGGTGCCCGCTCGCCATCACGTAAGGCGGGACATCTCGCAACACGATCGATCCGCCGGCGGTGAATGCATGGGAACCGACGCGGCAGAACTGGTGCACCATGGTGCCCCCGCCCAGGATGGCATGGTCGTCGATCGTCACGTGGCCCGCGAGCTGGACGAGATTGGCCAGCACCGTGTGACTGCCGATCTGACAATCGTGCGCGAGGTGCACGTATTCCATGATCCAGTTATGGCTCCCGACTCGCGTGACTCCGGCGTCTTGCGCGGTGCCGACGTGGAACGTGCAGAACTCGCGGATGACGTTGTGATCCCCGATCTCCAGCCTCGTGGGCTCGCCGCCGTATTTCTTGTCCTGCGGCACCTCGCCCAACGAGACGAACTGGAAGATGCGGTTGGCGCTGCCGATCCGCGTATGGCCCGTGAGGACCGCGTGCGAACCAACGTGCGTTCCGGCACCGATCGCCACGTGCTCGCCGATCAGCGTAAAGGGACCCACCTCAACGCCGGACGCCAGATCGGCGCCGGGTTGGACGATGGCAGTCGGGTGGATCATTCTCCCTTGATCGTGCACATCAGTTCCGCCTCCGTGACCACAGCGTCGTCCACCGTGGCCCGTGCCGCGAACTTGGCGATCTGCCGGACCTGACGCAACATCGTGACGTTCAACGTCAGCTGGTCCCCTGGGATCACCGGCTTCTTGAAGCGCGCGTTGTCGATGCCCACGAAGTAGTAGAGCAGGTTACTGGTGTTGCTCCGGCCCAGAGTGAGAAACGACAGGATGCCGGCGGCCTGGGCCAGCGCCTCCAGGATCATCACGCCCGGCATCACGGGGTTGCCCGGGAAATGACCCTGGAAATAGGGCTCATTGATGGCCACGTTCTTGATCGCGACGATCGTCTTGCCGGGCTCGCAGGAGAGCACCCGGTCGATGAGTAGAGCCGGGAACCGGTGCGGCAGATAGTTGAGGATCTCCCGTATTTCCATCTTATTCATTCTTGTTCCCTTCCAATTCGGCCAGGCGCGCCTCGAGCTTGCGCAGCCGTTCCGACAACGCATCCAGATGGCGAATGTGGGAGGCATTGCGCAGCCACTCCTGATGCTGCGAGATAGGAAATAGCGACGTATACGTGCCCGGCTTGAGGATGGATTTGGGCACTGCGGTGGCGCCCGAGATCTCGACGCCGTCCACGATCACCAGATGGCCGCCGATCATCGCGCTGCCGCCGATGCGGCAGTGGCGGCCGATGCGCGTGCTGCCCGCGATCCCCACGCACCCGGCAATCGCCGTGTGCGCCCCGATGCGGCAGTTGTGTCCGATCTGGATCTGGTTGTCGAGCTTCACGCCTTCTTCGATCACGGTGTCATCGAGGGCGCCGCGGTCGATGGTCGTGTTCGCTCCGATCTCGACGTCATCGCCGATCACCACCCGCCCGATCTGTGGGATCTTGTTCCAGCGCCCGGCGTCCCACGCGAGCCCGAACCCGTCTGCCCCGATGATGACGCCGGAATGGAGGATCACGCGCTGCCCGATCACGCAATCGTGGTACACGACCACTCCCGAGTACAACCGGCAATCGCGTCCCACGACGCTGTTCTCCCCCAGGCACACGCCGGCCTCCACGAGCGTGCCCTCGCCCACCTGGGCGCGCGGGCCGATCGAGGCGAAGGCCCCAATCCTGGCGCTCTGCGCGACCTTGGCGGTGGGATGGATCGAGGCCGAAGGGTCCACGCCGGGCGCCACCGCGGCAGGAGGATTGAGTAGCACCGACACGCGCGCGAAGTAGGCGTAGGGATCCTTGCAGACGATGCGCGAGCACGTGACCGCGTCGGCAACGTCGGCCGGCACGATCACCGCGGCCGCCCGCGTCTGCTCGAGCTGCTTGCGGTAGCGGATGTTCGAGAAGAAGGAGATCTGGCCCGCGCCTGCCGTCTCAAGCGTGGCGACCTGCCGGATGAGGAGCTCGGGGTCGCCCCGCAGCTCGCCGCCGAAGCGCTCCACAAGCTCGCAAAGCCGATAGCCCGGTTGACCCTGCTGCAAACTGCACCCTCGCTGCGATGCGTCTGAACGTCGGCCCCAAAGCGGATGGCCGCTTCGATGCTCTCCAAGCGCTGCGGCGGGCGCAGCTCGACTGTTCCGGCTGCGGGCCGACCCTATTTGTCGGCCAGCGCCTTGAGCACCTTCTCGGTGATGTCTATCCTCGGACTGCGGTAGACGGCTTCCTGAAGGATCAGATCGTACTTTTCCTTCTCGGCGATTTCCTGGATGACTTTATTCGCGCGCTCGAGCACCTGCCCGAGCTCCTCGTTCTTGCGCAGGTTCAGGTCCTCGCGGAACTCGCGCTGCACGCGCTGAAGGTCACGGTTCATGCGCGCCAGATCCTGCTCTTTCGCATGCCGGTCGCTCTCCGCCATGGTGAGCCCGTCCTTCTCCAGTTGCGTCTGCAGATCCTTGGCCTGTTTCGCCAGCTTCTGGAGCTCTTGCTCGCGTGGCGCGAACTCTTTTTCCAGCTTCTTGAGCGCGCGCACCGCCGGAGCGGCTTCGCGGAACAGTCGCTCGGTGCTCACGAACCCGATCTTGAACTCGCTGCTCTGCGCATACGCCGTCCCTGAGAACAGCAGCGCGGCCAAAATAAGATGTAGTCGTTTCAAGACTTTGTCTCCTCGTGCCCATTATAGCTCGGACCGGCTCGGCAGGTGGCGCGTCTCGCCCGGCGCCGCCTAGAACACCGTTCCCAGCGAGAACTGGAACGGCTGGGTCCTGTCGCCGGGCGGCGGCTTGATCGCCTTGGCGAAGCTGATCTTGATCGGACCGACGGGCGAGAACCAGCTCAACCCGAGTCCGACCGAGTACACCATCTGGGAAAAGTCGAAATTCTCGCTCAGGGTACCGGCGTCGACAAAGGTGGACAGCCGCACCGACTTGTCCTTCTCGAGGCCGGGGAACGGGAAGTAGTACTCGGCGTTGGCCACGAACATCGTCGGGGCGCCCAGGGCTTGACCTTGGCTGTCCTTGGGTCCGATGGAGCTGGTGTAGTAGCCGCGAACCGTGCCGATGCCGCCCATATAGAAGTTCTTGTAGAACGGCAACGGCAGGTTGTCGTAGCCGGCCGCGTAACCGATCTGGCTGTCGAGCTGGAGGACATTCTCGCGGAACATCGGAATCCACCAGTCGATGCGGTACGTGAGGCGGTAGTAGCGCAGCTCCGCGGGCGGCAACGCGATCTCGGCGTTTGCTCGCTGGAGCACGCCGCTCGTGGTGTAGATCACGCTGTCGCGCCCGTCTCGGGACCAGCCCGCAGTGCCGATCAGCGCCGTGTTGATGTTGCCGAACTCGTCGACGAATTGGACGTACTGGTCCGGGCTGCCCGGGAATACCTCGACGTTGGTGCGCTCCACGGCCAACCCGTAGTTGATAGTGTCATACTCTGTGATCGGCACACCCAGCCGCGTACCCGCCCCCACAGTGGAGGTCTTGTAGGGCGTCACCGAGTTGAGGTTGGCTGCATCCACGTTGCGCTTGTACAGGTCCAGCCCCAGGCTTACTCCGTCATCGGTGAAGTAGGGGTTGGTGAACGACAGCGCATACAGAGTGTTGATGCTGCCGCTGTTGACTTGCAGCGACAGCGCGTTGCCGGTGCCGAACAGGTTGGCCTGTGAGACCGAGGCCGACAGAATCACTTTCTCCGCCGTCGAGTAGCCGATGCCGGCCAGCAGATTTCCGGTCGGCCGCTCGACCACCTTCACCTCGATGTCCACCTCGTCGGGAGCGCCGGGCACGTTGACCGTGTCCACGTTCACCTCCGAGAAGAAGGCGAGCTTGTCGATGCGCTGCTTGGAGCGCTTGAGCTTCTCGGCCGAGTACCAGGCGCCTTCGAGCTGCCGCATCTCGCGCCGGATCACCTCGTCCCGGGTGGTGGCGTTGCCCGAGATATTGATGCGCCTGACATAGACGCGGCGGCCGGGGTCCACGTATAGCGTGAAGGCGACCTGCTTCTTCTCCCGATCGATGTCCGGGACCGGGTTTACGGTGGCAAACGCGTAGCCATCGTCCCCGAGGCGCTCGGTCATCAGCCTGGTGGACTCGGTGAGCTTTTCGCGCGAGAACACGTCGCCCGTTTTCAGCTTGAGCATCTTGCGCAGCTCGGCCTCGGGAATCAGCAGCTCGCCGGCGAACTTGATGTCCGAGACTTTGAACTTCTCGCCTTCGGTCAGATTGACCGTGATGTAGATGTCCTTCTTGTCCGGCGAGATGGAGACCTGCGTGGAGTCGATGGTGAACTCGAGGAAGCCCTGGTTCAGATAGTACGAGCGCAGCGTCTCGAGGTCGCCTTCCAGCTTCTGCTTGGAGTACTGGTCGTTCTTGCTGTACCAGGTGAGCAGCCCCGGTGTGCGCAGCACGAACAGATCGAGCAGATCGTCGTCCGAGAATTTTTTGTTGCCGACGATGTTGATCTTGTGGATCTTCGCCACCTGCCCTTCAGCGATGGTGAAGTTGATGGCGACGCGGTTGCGTTCCAGCGGCGTGACCGTGGTGGTGATCTCCACGGCGTACTTCCCGCGCGACAGATACTGGTTCTTGAGCTCCTGCTCCGCCTTCTCCAGCAGGCTGCGGTCGAAGATCCGGCCCTGCGCGAGCCCGATCTGCTTCAACGCGTCGCGCAGCTTTTCCTTGTCGAACTCCTTCTGGCCCACGAAGTCGATCTGAGCGATGGCCGGCCGCTCGACCAGCGACACCACCAGAACGTTACCGTCCTGCTCGAGCTGAACGTCCTTGAAAAACCCAGTGGCATACAGCGACTTGATCGCTTCGGCCGCCTTCTCCTCGGTGAGCGTGTCGCCCACCTTGATCGGAAGGTAGCTGAAGACAGTTCCGGGCTCGGTGCGCTGGATGCCTTCGACGCGGATGTCTTTGACCTGGAACGGCTCGAATGCGGATGCGGAGAGTGAGTAAAGGACCGAGAGGACAAGCAGCAGCCGGACAAAGCTCATCCGCTATCCGCCTACCAGGCGGTAGATATCGTTGTAGATCGCGAATGCCATCAAGGAAAACAGAACGACCATCCCGATGCGCTGACCGAGCTCGAGCACGCGCTCCGAGACGGGTCGGCCCGTTATAATTTCGGCGCTATAATACATTAAGTGTCCGCCGTCCAATACGGGCACCGGCAGCAGGTTCAATACTCCCAGGCTGATGCTGATGAGCGCGATGAAGCTCATGTACGCGAGCCAGCCCATCTGTGCACTCTGCCCGGCGTAGTCGGCGATGGTGATCGGTCCGCTGAGGTTCTTGATCGACACCTGACCGACGATCATCTTGCCCAGCATCTTCAGCGTCAGCGCCGAGGTCTCCCAGGTGCGTGCCAACGCCTGCTGCAGGGCCCCGATCGGAGCATAGCGCACCTGCGTCAGGAGCTTGTCGTAAGCGTGCTCGTCGAGCTTGACGCCGACGCCGACCTTCCCCACTGTCGTGCCGTTCTCCTTGACCGCGCTGGGCGTGATGGTGAGCGACAGCTGCTCCGCGCCGCGACGAACCGTGAGACCCAACGCCGCATCCGGATGGCTGCGGACCTGAGCGACAAACTCCTCCCACCGGGTGATCGCGTGGCCGTCGATGGCCGCGATCTCGTCCCCGGGCTTGAGCCCGGCGCGCTGGCCAGCGCCGTCCTCGGTTACAGTGCTGATCCGCGGAGGCAGCGGTGGGTTCCAGCGCGTGAGCCCGAGCTTGCTCAGGAAATCCGCGTCGAGGTCTTTCGCCGCCAGCTTGGAGAGGTCGAGCTTGCGCCAGGCGATCTCGCCTTTCTCGGTGCGGACCTCGACGCTCACCGTGTCCTTTTCCACTGCATGTTCGAGCAGCGCCCAGCGCAGGTCCTGCCACGTGCCGATCGGCTGCTCGTCGACCTCGAGGATCAGATCACCGTCGTGAAACTGAGCCAGCGCCGCCGGGCTTCCCGCCCACGGCGTGCCGAGCATGGGCTTGAGTCCAGGCACACCGTGGATGAACAAGACCCAGTAGACCAGGATCGCGAGCAGGAAATTGGCGGCGGGTCCGGCAAGCACCACGGCGAAGCGCTTGTACACGGGCTGCCGGTTGAACGCGCGGTGCAATTCTTCCGCGGCCACCGCGCCTTCGCGCTCGTCGAGCATCTTGACGTATCCGCCCAGCGGAAATGCGGCGATCGACCATTCGGTCTGGTCACGGCCGAGGCGCCAAGAAATCAGCGGGCGGCCGAAACCGACGGAGAAGCGCAGCACCTTCACCCCGGACAGACGCGCCACCAGGTAGTGCCCAAGCTCGTGCACGACGATCAGCGTGCCGAGCGCAACCACGAACGCGAGGACCGTTGTCACCAAGTTCATCTAGAAACGTTCCACCGAAATCTCAACCCTGCGCCCAGGACGCGGATAAGCAGGCCTGTGCGACCGAGCGCGTCGCACGGTCCAGGTCCAGCACATGCTCCAGATCCCCCGCGCCGGCGCCCGGCGCGCGCGCAAGGACTTCCTCGATCAGCGCAGGGATGCGATCGAACGGCAGGCGGCCACGCAAGAATTGGTCGACCGCCACTTCGTTGGCCGCGTTGAGGACCACCGGGGCCCCGTCTCCGGACGCGAGCGCCGCGCTGGCGAGGCGCAGACAAGGGAACCGCTCGGGGTCGGGCGCTTCGAAATTGAGCGCTCCCAGCTCGAAGAAGTTCAATCGGCGCGTTCCGGACTCGATGCGCTCCGGGTAGCCCAAGGCGTGCGCGATCGGGACGCGCATGTCCGGGTTGCTGAGCTGCGCCAGAACGGAGCCATCGACGTACTCCACCATCGAGTGGATGACGCTCTGCGGATGGACCACCACCTGCACCTGCGAGGGCGCAGCGTTGAAGAGCAGGCAGGCTTCGATCACCTCCAGCCCCTTGTTCATCATCGTGGCCGAGTCGACCGAGATCTTCCGCCCCATGGGCCAGTTGGGATGTGCGCAAGCCTCCGCAGGGGTCACTCGCGCGAGCCGCTCCCGCGGCGTGCGCAGGAACGGCCCCCCGGACGCCGTAAGCAGGATGTAACGCACGCCGGCTCGCGCCAAGTCCCCATCGAAGGATTCCGGCAGGCACTGCAGCACGGCGTTGTGCTCGCTGTCGATGGGCAGAAGAGTCGCGCCGTTGCGACGCACCGCATCGACGAACAACCGCCCGGCCATCACCAAGGACTCTTTGTTCGCAAGCAGAACGCGCTTGCCGGCGCGGGCGGCGGCGAGCGTTGCAGGTAGTCCGGCTGCACCCACGATCGCCGCCATGACGGCGTCCACCTCCGGCAGCGTGGCGACCTCGACCAGGCCCGCAGGTCCGGCCAGCACCTGCGTTGCGAGGTTCTCCGCGCGCAATCGCTGCTGCAGCACTGAGGCCGCGTGTGGATCGACCACCACCGCATACGTGGGCTGGAATCGGCGACACTGCCCCAGTAGAAGCTCCACCCGAGAGTGAGCCGAGAGGGCCACCACCTGGAACCGCTGCGGATGGCGGGCCACCACGTCCAGAGTGCTGACCCCCACCGAGCCGGTGGCGCCGAGAACGGTCAAGCGCTGGCGCTCAGCGCCGGGTGTGAAACGCTGCTCGCGATGCTTCGATCCGATCGTCGTTTTCATCTGGGGTGCTGCAGCCGGCCGCGCGATCAGGCCGCTTTGAGCGTAGAGGCGAAGTATAGGGCCACGAGTGGCATCACCGCGGTCAAGCTGTCAATCCGGTCCAGGATGCCGCCATGCCCGGGCAGCAATGTCCCACTGTCTTTCACCCCTGCCACGCGCTTCATCCAGGATTCGAACAGGTCGCCCACGATGCTGAGCAGAGTCATCAGCCACACACCGATCAGCCCGGAGATCGGACGCGATCGCTGTTCGGGAAGGAACGCGCACAGTACGACCCAGTATAGGGCCACGGCCGCCATCGCGCCCCACACTCCCTCCCATGTCTTGCCCGGACTCACCTCTGGCGCAAGCTTGTGCCGACCGAAGCGGCGTCCGACGAAGTACGCTGCCGTATCGGCGACCCAGACCACCGAAAGAGCCAGCAACAACGTCGCCGGCGAAGTCTGTAGCCATACCAGCGCGTGCCAGAACGGCACCAAGACGACTGCACCGACCAGTGCGAGCAACCATGGATTGCGCACTCGCGGCCGCAACCACAACCACGCCGGCGCGACGCCCAACCAGAACACCACCGCGGCGCCGTACAGCAGTTTGCCGGCCGGTGAGAAAGCAAACTGCGGGCGGCCTGCGCCGGCCCATTGCCACCAGAGGATTACGCAGCACAACGCTGCGAGCAGCACGCAGTAGAGCAGCCGGAGCGCCGGCCCGATGCGAGCGAGGCGGCCCCATTCCCATGCAGCGACCAGCAGCGCGGCGATCAGCAGGCAGCCCCAATACAGGTTCGGGAGCAGCAGGAGGGCCGCCAACACCAGCGGCAAAGCCGCCAACACGGTGAGCACGCGCTGGAGCAGCATGCGGTGCATCCACGCTCAACGTTCAGCGCGGTACCAACGACAGAGCGAGCGGATCGCGTCCCCTGCTGCTCCACGAGCGGCTCGGCGAGAGCTCGCGTCCGAGCGGTTCAGGGTCGCCTCCTGGGCCACATCGTCATAGCGGATCCACGGGCTGCTGAGCCCGCGGCGCGACCGACGGCTGCTTCGGCTGCGCGAGCTGCTCGCTGGTGCGGCCGAAGCGCCGTTCCCGCAGCTGATAGGATTCCAGCGCGTCGCGAAATGCCTGAGCGTCGAAGTCGGGCCAGAGAGTATCGGTGAAGTAAAGCTCGGTATAGGCGAGCTGCCACAAGCAGAAGTTGCTGACGCGTTGCTCGCCGCCGGTGCGGATGAACAGGTCGGGCTCGGGGGCGTAACTGAGAGCCAGGTACGGCGCCAGATGTCCCTCGTTGAAGCCGCCTGCCCGCGCGGGGTGCTCCCGGAGCATGCGGTTGAGAGCCTGCATGATGTCCCAGCGGCCCCCGTAATTGGCCGCGATGGTGAGTGTCAGCCGTGTGTTGGCGGCCGTCAGCTCTTCGGCCTGCCGGATCAGCAAGACCAGCCGCGGCTCGAAACTGGACAAGTCCCCCACCACCCGCAGGCGGATGCCGTTCTCATGCAGGCGACTCACTTCATTCTCGAGTGCGCGTACAAACAGCTGCATCAGGAACGAGACCTCATCGGCCGGACGGCGCCAGTTCTCGCTGCTGAACGCGAACAAGGTGAGATACTCGACGCCGGCGTCGATGCAACAGCGGATGACGTCGCGAACGGTCTGTACGCCGCGTCGGTGGCCGGCGATCCGGGGCAAGCGCCGGCGCCGAGCCCAGCGCCCGTTGCCATCCATGATCATGGCGATGTGATGCGGGACCGCCCGGGCCTCGGGGATGTCGATTGTGGAGCTAGCGAACAATGACACGGGGTTTACGCGCCGTTACACCGCGGTGAGATCGGCTTCCTTCGCGTGCAGCACTTTGTCGATCTCGCCGATGTAGCGGTCGGTCAGCTTTTGCACATCCTGTTGTGCGTGCCGCTCATCGTCTTCCGAGATCTTCTTCTCCTTGAGCAGCTCCTTGAGGTGAGCGTTGGCGTCCCGGCGAATGTTGCGAACCGCCACACGTGCGTTTTCGGCTTCGCCCTTCACAACTTTAATCAGATCCTTGCGCCGTTCCGCGGTGAGCGGCGGCATGGGCACGCGCACCACGTCGCCGGTGGTGGCGGGGTTGAGCCCGAGGTCCGAATCGCGGATCGCCTTCTCGATCACCGGCGCCATGCGCTTCTCGTATGGAGTCACTGCGACGGTGCGCGCGTCGGGCACGGTGAGGTTCGCCACCTGCTTGAGTGGAGTGGGCGTGCCGTAGTAGTCGACCATCAGGTGCTCGAGCAACCCGGTATGTGCCCGTCCGGTGCGCACCCTGCCGAGGTCCGTCTTCAGCGTCTCCAGAGTCTTCTGCATCTTCTGTTCAGCCGATTTCTTGAGGTCTGCGATCATCGTCTGGCTCCTTCGGCGTCAGTTGTGCACCAGTGTGCCCTCGTCCTCGCCCTGGATCACGCGCCGCAGCGCGCCGGGTTTGAAGATGCTGAACACGCTCACGGGCAGCTTCTGGTCGCGGCACAGCGTGAGCGCCGTCGCGTCCATCACTCTGAGGTTCTTCACGATCGCTTCGT
Source organism: Burkholderiales bacterium (assembly GCA_035501875.1). Taxonomy (GTDB): domain Bacteria; phylum Pseudomonadota; class Gammaproteobacteria; order Burkholderiales; family SHXO01; genus SHXO01. The sequence continues at coordinate 70,026 of DATJVI010000033.1, read as the reverse complement.
CGAACGTCAGCAGCTTGTAGCGCGTGGCGCCCGGGTTGGTTTTGGGATCGGACGTATAGACCCCGTCGACCTTCGTGGCCTTGAGGACGATCTCCACGTTCATCTCCATGCCGCGCAAGGCGGCCGCGGTGTCCGTGGTGAAGAACGGATTGCCGGTGCCGGCGGCGAAGATGACGACCTTCCCCTCTTCGAGATAACGCATCGCCTTCCCGCGGATGTACGGCTCGGCCACCTGCTCGATGTTCAGCGCCGACTGCACCCGGCTGGAGAGCCCGATGCGCCGCATGGCATCCTGCAGAGCAAGCGCATTCATCACCGTGGCCAGCATGCCCATATAGTCGGCGGTGGCCCGATCCATGCCCGCCGCGCCCAGCGCGACGCCGCGAAAGATGTTGCCACCGCCGATCACCACGCCGAGCTCCACGCCCAACCGCACGACTTCCGCGATCTCTGCGACGATGCGCTCCAGCGTCGCGCGGTTGATGCCGTAGGGGTCATCCCCCATCAGGGCCTCGCCCGAGAGCTTGAGCAGCACGCGTTTGTAGGCAGTGGCCATCGGCTGGTCGGCTGGGCGCTCGGCGAGCGGACGGGTCACGGTGTGGACCTCAACGCGCCTGAGCCGCCTGGGCCATGACTTCGGCGGCGAAGTCGGTTTGTTTCTTTTCGATTCCCTCGCCGACGACGTAGAGCACGAACGCCGCGACCGAGGCCGCCTTGGCCTTGAGCAGCTGCTCCACCGTCTGCTTGTCATCCTTCACGAAAGGCTGGCCGAGCAGGGTCACCTCCTTGAGGAACTTCTGCACGCTGCCCTCGACCATCTTCTCGACGATGTTGGCCGGCTTGCCCGACTCGGCCGCCTTCTGCGCCGCGATATCGCGCTCTTTCTGGATCAGCTCGGCGGAGACCTGCTGCTTGGACAAGGCCACCGGCTTGCTGGCTGCGACGTGCATCGCGAGATCCTTGGCAAGCGCAGCGTCGCCGCCAATCACGTCGACCAGCACTCCGATCTTGGCGCCGCCATGGATGTAGCTCACGACTCTGCCCCGGGCGGCGAGGCGGGAAAAGCGCCGGATCGAGATGTTCTCTCCGATCTTGCCAACCAGAGCGGTGCGGGTCTCACCCACGCTCTTGTCTCTCAGATGCAGCGCCGACAGCGCCGTGACGTCGGCGGGATCGGCGTTGGCCACCAGCTCTGCGAGATCGCGCGCGAAGGCGATGAAGTCGTCGTTCTTGGCCACGAAATCGGTCTCGCAGTTGACTTCGACGATGGACGCCACTTTCCCGTCGCCCGAGACGAAGGTCGCGACGATGCCGTCGGCCGCCAATCGGCTGGCCGCCTTGCTCGCCTTGTTGCCCAGGCGCACCCGCAGGATCTCCTCCGCCTTGGGCATGTCGCCGCCGGCCTCGGAGAGCGCCTTCTTGCACTCCATCATGGGAGCGTCGGTCCTGTCTCGTAGCTCCTTGACCATGCTCGCGGTGATTTCAGCCATCTCTCACTCCTGTACTTCCGCGGCGAGGCGAGGCCCCGCCGTGCGCTGCATGACGTTCAAAAAAAGGGGGCCTGGAGCCCCCTTGCGATCTTCGATTCCGGCCTTATTGCGTCGCCGCCTCTTCGCTGCCTTCCACTTCGACGAACTCGTCGGTCACGATCTCCTTCACGACCTGCGCGCGGCCTTCGAGGATGGCATCGGCCATCCCGCGGGCATAGAGGCGGATCGCCCGGCTCGCGTCGTCGTTGCCTGGGATGACGTAGCCGATCCCGTCGGGCGAGTTGTTGCTGTCCACGACGGCGACGACCGGGATCCCCAGTTTGTTGGCTTCCTGCACGGCCCCCTTCTGATACCGCACGTCCACCACGAACAGGGCGTCGGGCAGCCCGTTCATGTCCTTGATCCCGCCCAGGCTGCGCTCGAGCTTGGACATCTCGCGCTGATAGTGCAGCCCTTCCTTCTTCGACAGCCGTTCCAACGAGCCGTCCTGCACCATCTGCTCCATGTCACGCAGCCGCTTGATCGACTGCTTGACGGTCTTGTAATTGGTCAGCATGCCGCCGAGCCAGCGGTAATCCACATAGGGCGAACCGCAGCGGGTCGCCTCCTCGCGGATGATGTCGCGTGCCTGCCGCTTGGTGCCCACGAACAGGATGGTGCCCTTGTTGGCCGCGAGCTGCTTCACGAACTTGCAGGCCTCGTTGTACATCGTCAGTGTCTTCTCCAGGTTGACGATGTGGATCTTATTGCGCTGTCCGAAGATAAAGGGCGCCATCTTCGGGTTCCAGAACCGGGTCTGGTGGCCGAAATGCACCCCGGCCTCCAGCATCTCGCGCATCGTTACGCTCATGACTGTCCTCGTACGTTAAGGTTGAGCCTCCACCCGCAGATGACCGCGTGAGCCGGCAAGCGAACCGCGCCGGGTACCTTAACTTGAGCCGCGGGTGTGTGGATTTTCGCCGAAGCCGCGACAGAATCTGCCGGATTTAGGCGAATTACAAATTATATCAGGCAGATGCCGCGACGCTCAAGCACCGGCCTGCAGGCGTTGCCGGCGCGTCTCGTAGAGGCAGATCGCCGCGGCAACCGATACGTTCAGACTCTCGACGTGGCCGAGCATTGGGATGCGCAGCAGGCGGTCGCAGCGCTCCTGGGTCAGCCGCCGCATCCCCTCGCCCTCCGCTCCGAGCACCCAAGCCAGAGGACCCTGCAACCGCGCCTCGGGTAAAGCCTCGGAACCCGCCTCCGAGGCACCGACCACCTCGAGACCTTGGTCTTTGAGCTGGCCTAGGGTACGCGCCAGATTGGTGACCGCGATCAGAGGTACGCTCTCGGCGGCACCGCTGGCCACTTTGACCACGGTCGGGGTGAGGCCGGCGGAGCGGTCCTTCGGAACAACGACGGCATGCACCCCCAGAGCGTCCGCTACCCGCAGGCACGCGCCGAGGTTGTGTGGATCGGTCACTCCGTCGAGCACCAGCAGCAACGTGCGCTGCCCCTGTTCCGCCACGATGCTCTCGATCGTTGCCACGGACTGAACTGGAGCGACCCGCGCCACGATCCCTTGATGCCCGACGTGGCCCACGAGACCCTGCAAGCGAGGCGCCTCCACCGCAACCACGCGCACCCCGCGCGCTTGCGCGAGAGCGAGCGCATCGCGCAGCCTGCGGTCGTGACGGCCGGCGTTCACGAACAGCTCCAGCACGCTCTGCGGGTGGTGCCGCAGCCGCGCGCTCACGGCGTGCAAACCATAGATCAGCTGGTCGTCGCGCGCCATCAGGACGGCCGCGCCGCGAGCACGAAGTCCAGCCGCGTGGTCTCGAGATCGGCGCGGACGAGCTGAACCTGCAAGCGGTCACCGAGGCGGAACCGGCGCCGCGTGCGCTCGCCGAGCAGCTGATGGCGCGCCGCGTCGAATTGGAAATAATCGCTCCCCAACTCGGAGACATGCACCAGCCCTTCCACGTATACCTCGTCCAGCGCCACGAACACGCCGAATGCCGCGACCCCGCTGATGGTACCGGAGAAGCGCTCGCCGACGCGGTCGCGCATGTAGTAGGCCTTGAGCCAGGCCTCGACATCGCGCGTCGCCTCGTCGGCCCGTCGCTCCGTCTCGGAGCAGTGCTGCCCGAGCGCGGCCCAGTCGCCGGGATCGTAGGCGCCGTCGGCGAGCACCGCCTTGATGGCACGGTGCGCGAGCAGGTCGGGATAACGCCGGATCGGTGAGGTGAAGTGCGTGTATGTCTCGTACGCGAGCCCGAAGTGGCCGACGTTCTCCGGGCTGTAGACGGCCTGCCGCAGCGAGCGCAGCAACACCGTCTGCAGGAGTTGGTAATCCGGCCGCCCACGGATCTGCGCGAGCAGCTTGGCATAGTCTTTGGCGTGCGGCTCGTCGCCTCCGGTCAGGCGCAGGCCGAACTCGCGCAGGAACTCCTGCAGCGCCGCCAACTTCTCGGGTGTCGGACCCTCGTGCACGCGGTACAAGGCCGGGTGCGCACGGCTTTGCAGGAACTCCGAGGCGCACACGTTCGCGGCAAGCATGCATTCTTCGATTAGGCGGTGCGCGTCGTTGCGCTGCACCGGCGCGATCGAGGTGATCTTGCCGCGCTCGTCGAACTCCATGCGCGTCTCCACCGTCTCGAAATCGATCGCGCCCCGGCGCGCTCTGGCGGAGGCGAGCGCACGATAGAGGCGATGAAGATCCTGCAGGTGCGGAGCGAGCTTCCCGTCCCCGGCTTCGTCGGCGCCCTCCTGCAGGATCGACGCTACGGCCGTGTAGGTCAACCGCGCATGCGACACCATGACAGCGGGGTAGAACCGATACGTCTGGATGTCGCCGCGCGCGCCGATCGCCATCTCGCAGGTGAGGCAAAGCCGCTCGACGTGCGGATTGAGCGAGCACAGCTCGTTGGACAGCCCTTCGGGCAGCATCGGAATCACGCGGCGCGGGAAGTAGACCGAGTTGCCACGCTCCCGTGCATCGAGATCCAGCGCATCGCCGTGCTTCACGTAATGGCTGACATCGGCGATCGCCACCCACAGCCGATAGCCGCGCCCCTCGCGCCTGCAGAACACCGCGTCGTCGAAGTCCTTCGCCGTCTCCCCGTCGATCGTCACGAGCCCCAGCGCCGTGAGGTCTTCGCGTGCCTTCCAGTCGATCTTGCGCACGCGCTTGGGCAGCTTGGCGGCGAGCGCCGTGGCCGGCTTTGCGAACGCATGGGGCAGCTCGTGCTTGCGCAGCGCGATCTCCACCTCCATGCCGGGGTCGGCGTAGTTGCCCAGCACCTCGAGCACCCGGCCCACCGGTTTCACGTGCCGGTCCGGCTGCTCGATGATCTCGGCCACCACGACCTGGCCCTCGTGCGCCCGGCCGCGGGCCTCGCGCGGGACCAGGATATCGTGGCTCAACCGCCGATCTTCCGGCACCACGTAGTACACGCCGTGATCATCGCAGAGCCTGCCGACCACGCGCGTATGAGCGCGTGCGAGCACCTCGACGATCGCACCCTCGCGCCGCCCGCGGCGGTCGACTCCACTCTCCCGCGCGACTACGCGATCGCCGTGAAATACCTTCGTCATCTCCCAGGGGCTCAAGAACAGATCGACCCCGCCTTCGTCGGGAACGAGGAAGCCGAAGCCGTCCGGATGGCCCGAGACTCTGCCGCGGACCAAGCCCAACTTGTCCACCACGCACAACGCACCGCGACGGTTCTCGATGATCTGCCCGTCGCGTTGCATCGCGTCGAGCCGGCGCGCGAAGGCCTCCTGCTCGCCGGGCTGGATCTCGAGCAGGTCGAACAAGCGCTGCCGGGTCAGGGGGACGCCCTCCTCCTTGAGCACCGCGAGGATCCACTCGCGGCTGGGGAGCGGACTCGCATAGCGGGCCTGCTCGCGTGCCAGATATGGATCGGCAAGCCGCCGGCTGGTGCGCTGGCCCGCGCTCCGCGCTTGCTGCGCTCTTCTGCGGGTCATGAGGACCGCTCTGCGGTGCGCCACAAGCGGTGTGCCGCACATGGACCGCGCTTTGACATGCGAGGGTTTTGCAATAGAATTACTGCCCGCTGCGCCGAGATGGCGAAATTGGTAGACGCACTAGGTTCAGGTCCTAGCGCCCGCAAGGGTGTGGAGGTTCGAGTCCTCTTCTCGGCACCAGCGATAAAGTCGCTCACCGAAGGAAAGCTTCGCGTCGCCGCCGACTGCTCGGCGGTTTTTTTTCGCCCCTGGACGTCGGGCTCACGTGTCGAAGGGATGGCGGCGCACGATGGTGTCTTCGCGTTCCGCCCCGGTCGAGATGACGTCGATCGGGACCCCACACACCTGCTCGATACGCTTGAGATAGTCGCCGGCGGCCGCAGGCAAGTCCTGCAACCGTCGGACTCCCAGCGTGCTTTGCGTCCAGCCCGGCACCTCTTCGTAGATCGGTTCGCACTCGGAGAGTTCCTCCGCGCCGACGGGAAGGATGTCGAGGCGTTGCCCCGCGACCCGGTAGCCCACTGCGATCTGCAGCGACTCCATCCCGTCGAGCACATCGAGCTTGGTGACGCACAGGCCCGATACCCCGTTGATCTGGATCGAGCGCTTCAACGCCGCCGCATCGAACCAGCCGCAACGCCGCGGCCGGCCGGTGGTCGCACCGAACTCGTTGCCGCGCGCGGCGATCTGGCGTCCGATGTCGTCGTCGAGCTCGGTGGGGAAAGGCCCGGAGCCCACGCGGGTCGTGTATGCCTTGGTAATTCCGAGGATGTACTGCAGCGCCGCTGGGCCGACGCCGCTGCCCGCGGCCGCCGCACCGGCAACGCAGTTGCTGGACGTGACGAAGGGATAGGTGCCGTGATCTACATCGAGCAGCGTCCCCTGCGCACCCTCGAATAACAGGTTGCGGCCCGCGCGCTGCGCCTCGAACAACAAGCGCGGCACATCGCCCACCATGGGCTTGATCTCGTCCGCCACCAGCAGCAGCTCGTCGAGCGTGCGCTGGAAATCCACCGTATCGGCGTTGAAGTACTGCCGCAGTACGAAGTTGTGAAAGTCCAGCACCTCGCCCAGTTTCGCCGCCAGCCGCTCGCGATGAAACAAGTCCTGCATGCGGATCGCGCGGCGCGCGACCTTGTCCTCGTAGGCGGGGCCGATGCCGCGCCCGGTGGTTCCGATCTTCGCTGCCCGTTTGGCCGCCTCGCGCGCCCGGTCGAGCGCGGCATGATGCGGCAGGATCAGGGGACATGCCTCGCTGATGACAAGCCGTCTGCGCACCTCGATGCCCGCGCCTTCGAGCGTGTGCACCTCCTCGAGCAGCGCCTGCGGCGAGACCACCACCCCGTTGCCGATGAAGCAAGCGACCTCGGGACGCAAGATCCCCGACGGAATCAGGTGCAGTACCGTCTTGCGCCCTTGGATGACCAGCGTATGCCCGGCGTTGTGGCCGCCCTGGAAACGCACCACGCCCTGTGCGCGGTCGGTGAGCCAATCGACGATCTTGCCTTTACCTTCGTCACCCCACTGGGTGCCTACTACCACGACGTTCTTCGCCATGTTCGTTACGCTATTTTTCGGCGACCTGCGTGCCGTTGGAAATGCAGGGCTCGACCTCCCATGTCGCGCCATGCTTGACTAGACGGCGTGCGGCGGCCAGCTCGTGACGCGTGGAGTCGTGACCTGGAAGCTCGACCACGACGATCTCACCTCGCTCGCGCAGCTGCACCACCGCTCGCTGCAGAGATGCGTCGGCCGGCGCGTACGGTGCCAGGATGCGCAGGCTGGGCGCCCCTACCGGAGCGAGCCCGGCCAGCTCGCGCAAGTCCAGGCTGAAGCCGGTGGCGGGCCGTGCGCGGCCGAATGCCTCACCCACTTCGTCATATCGCCCGCCGAGCGCGATCGCATTGGGATGCCCACGCGTGTACGCGGCGAACACCACGCCGCTGTGATAGTGATAGCCACGCAGCTCGGCGAGGTCGAAGCAGTGAATCTCCACCACGGGACGCAGATGCGACGCGATCGTCTCCATGTCGGCCAGGGCTTGTTGAATCTGCTGCAACTGCGGCAGCCGCTGGCGCGCTACCTGCAGCACCGCCAGACCGCCGTACAGCTCGGGCAGCAGCAACAGCGCCTCACGCAGCCACGCATCCAGCGGCCTGACCAGCTCGCGCAGCGCGGGAACGTCCTTCGACTGCAGCACCTGAAACAGGTCCGACTCGAGCTCCTCGGCGACCCGGCCGTGGCGCATCAGGCTGCGAAACACCGCGACGTGGCCGAGATCCAGGTACAGGTCGCGCACGCCGGCCGCACGCAGCGCGCCGACCATCAACGCCTGGATCTCCACGTCGCTTTCCACCCCGGCATGACCATAGATTTCCGCTCCGATCTGCAGCGGCTCCCGGGTGCGGTTCAGGCCCGAGGGCTGCGCGTGCAGCACGCTGCCCGCGTAGCACAGGCGCGTAACTCCGGCGCGGCCGAGCAGATGGGCGTCGATGCGCGCCACCTGCGGCGTGATGTCGGCCCGCAACCCGAGCAAGCGCCCCGAGAGCTGATCCACCAACTTGAATGTGCGCAGATCGAGGTCGTGACCGGTACCGGTCAGCAGAGACTCCAGGTACTCGAGCATCGGCGGCATCACCAGCTCGTAGCCGTGGGTCTCGAACAGATCGAGGATGCGGCGGCGCAAGCGCTCGATCCGCGCCGCCTCCGCCGGGAGGATGTCCTCGATGTACTCGGGAAGCAGCCAGCGTCGCATCGTCCAGGGGCTGCGAATCGACAACCCTAGCTCCTGCTCGCAAGCACAAGCAGGCCGAGCGCGCTCAGCACCATGAGCAGGCCGAAGAAGCGCAGCTGACCGTCCGCCAGCGCCGACACCTGGCGCACGATGTCGCGCCAGCGGGCCGGGACCAGCAGCAAAGGCAGACCCTCGAGCAGAAGGACGACTGCAAAGGCGGTCCAAAGAGCGCTGGACATGAGACGATTGGGGGGGCCGCAGCGGATCGGGTTGAACGCGAATTATCTCTTGCCCGACGGTCCCTTGAGATATTTGAAGAAATCCGAGCTCGGATCGAGGACGAGGACGTCGCTTTTACTCTTCAGGCTCTGCCGGTAGGCATCCAGACTGCGGTAGAAGGAATAGAACTCCGGGTTCTGCTGAAAGGCCTGAGCGTAGATTGCGGAGGCGCGCGCATCCCCCTGCCCCTTTATGCGTTGCGCATCCCGGTAGGCCTCGGCAACGATGACCTCCCGCTGCTTGTCGGCGTCGGCACGGATCTTCTCCGACTCGGCCGCTCCCAGCGACCGCAGCTCGTTCGCGACGCGCTTGCGCTCCGCCTCCATGCGCCGGTAGACCGCTTGACTGACCTCCTGCGGCAGGTCGACGCGCTTGAGGCGCACGTCGAGCACTTCGACGCCGATATTGCGCGCGTCGGCATCGGCTTTCTCACGCGTGAGCGCCATGATGCGATCGCGCTCCCCGGAGACCACGTTGTGGATCGTGCGCTTCCCGAACTCGTCGCGCAGGTTACCGTTCACCGTCTGCGCCAGCCGGATCTTGGCGCGCGCTTCGTCTCCGCCCACACTCACGTAGTATTGAAGCACATCGACGATGCGCCACTTCACGAACGAGTCCACCAGGACGTTCATCTTCTCCAGAGTGGTGACGAGCACCGGCTCGTCCGCGTCGAGAGTGAGGATGCGCACGTCGAAGTAGCGCACGTTGTCCAGCAGAGGGAACTTCAAGTATAGGCCTGGCTTCTTGATGATCTGCACCGGCTCGCCCAAGCGGAACACGATGGCGTTCTGCCGCTGGTCGACGGTGAAGAGGGTGAGGCTGGCCAGCACGAGGACCGCCACCAGCGCGATCAGCACCCCGAGCGTCGCGCGGCTCATGGGCGCCCTTCCCGATCGCGACTGCGCAGCGCGTCGCGCGAGCGCGAGTCCAGCGGCGGCGGCGAAGACGACTGCAGCTCGGGCGCTGGCGCGCGTTCTGCACTGTCCGTTGCCGCCGGTGCCGCGCCCGCGGCCGACAGCTGCAGCAGCTTGTCGAGCGGCAGGAACAGCAGGTTGCTCCCCGACTTCTGATCCACGATGACTTTGCTCGTGTTGGACAGCACCTGCTGCACGGCATCCAGATACAGGCGTTCCCGGGTCACAGCCGGCGCACGAGAGTACTCTTCGAGGATCTGGCGGAACCGCGAAGCCTCGCCTTCCGCGTTCGCGATCACGCGCTGCCGGTAGCCTTCGGCTTCCTGTTGCAGGCGCGAGGCGGTGCCGCGCGCCTTGGGCACGACGTCGTTCGAGTAGGCCTGGCCCTCGTTGATCTGTCGTTCTCGATCCTGGTTGGCGTTGACCGCGTCCACGAAGGCCGCTTGCACTTCCTCCGGCGCTTGGGCCTGCTGCAGGCTGACCTGGCTGATCAGGACGCCGGTCCTGTAGCGGTCGAGCATCTGCTGCATCAGCGTCTTCGACTCCTCACCGATCTGCCTGCGCCCCTCGTAGAGCACGAAGTCGATCTTGCTCTTGCCCACGACCTCACGCATCGCCGATTCGGCCACCTGCATCACGGTCTCATCGGGGTTGCGGTTGTTGAACAGAAAATCGGTGGGGTCTTTCACGACGTATTGAACGGCGAACTGGATGTCGACGATGTTCTCGTCGTCGGTGAGCATCAGCGATTCTTTCAGCATCTTGTTCTTGGTGTTGTTGCGGTACCCGACCTCCAGCGTGCGTACGGTAGAAACCGGCACGATCTCCACCGATTCGATCGGATACGGCAGGCGCCATTGCGGCCCGGGATCGGTCGTCTGGGAATACTTGCCGAAGCGCAGCACCACGCCACGCTGGCCGGCATCCACGATGTAGAAGCCGCTCGCCAGCCAGATCAATACGACCAGAAGGACCAGCAGGCCTGCGCCGCCGGGCAAGCCCTTGCCACCGGCGCCGCCCGGCTCGCGCCCCGCGCCCTTGCCGCCGAACAGGCGCGCGAGTCGCTGCCGGAAGCGATTCCAGATTTCATCCAGGTCGGGCGGGCCATCGCCGCGCCTGCCCCACTGCGGGTCGTTCAATCCCATAGGCTAACGGTAGGCTGCAACAGCAGCATGGAGTTGCGGCGAGGCGCCGGCAGGGAGCGAGTGACGAGCGCTCATGCGCATTCCGCCGCCTTCATCGTCCAGGGACTGCCGCATCTGGTCCGGGGGTTCGAGGCAGAATGGGCACCCGGCGTCTCACGCGACCGCGCGGCTGGACGAATCGGACAAGGTCGAGCCGGACCGGAACTCGTCGATGGCCAGGCGCACGAACTCCATTCCGGCGCCGGTTTTCGCGCTTACGCGAAGGCGGCAGATCTTACCATACTCGTCGCGTTCCAGACCGGCTGGAAGTCGAGTCAAATCAGCCTTGTTGAGCACCATGACCTGCGGCAGCGCACCCGCGCCGATCTCGCTCAGCACCGCGTCGACCTGATCCATCTGTGCCTGCGGGTCCACGGCGGAGCCGTCCACGACGTGGAGCAACAAGTCGGCCTGGACGGTCTCCTCCAACGTGGCACGGAACGCCGCGACCAGCGTGTGCGGCAGATCGCGGATGAACCCGACTGTGTCCGACAGCACAACCTCTCTACCCATCGGCGTGTGCAATCGCCGCGTGGTCGTATCCAAAGTCGCGAACAGCTGATCGGCCGTGTGAACATCCTCTCGCGTGAGGCGATTGAATAACGTCGACTTGCCGGCGTTGGTGTACCCCACGATTGCCACCGACAAGACCTCGGCCCGCTCGCGTGCACGCCGCTGTACGTGACGTTGGCGGCGCACCCGTTCCAGCTTGTCCTTGAGCACCTTCACGCGCTTGGCGAGAAGGCGTCGGTCCGTCTCGAGCTGCGTTTCGCCTGGGCCACGTAACCCGATGCCGCCTTTTTGCCGCTCTAGGTGGCTCCAGCCGCGCACCAGCCGGGTCGCCAAGCGTTCGAGTTGCGCGAGCTCGACTTGAAGCTTGCCCTCGTGGCTGCGCGCGCGCTGCGCGAAGATATCCAGGATGAGGCTGACGCGGTCGATCACGCGACAGGACAGATGTCGCTCGAGGTTCCGTTCTTGCGCCGGCGACAGCTCGTGGTTGAACACCACCAGCGTCGCGTCGCTCCCGGCGACGGCCGCGGCCAACTCCTCGACCTTTCCACGGCCGGCGAACGTTGCGGGATCGGGTCGCTGACGGCGTCCTTGGACCAAGCCTACGATACACAGGCCGCAGCTCGACGCGAGCTCCTTGAGCTCGCCGACGCGGGCCGGCTGGTCCGGCTCACCCAAGTCCAAGTTGACCAGGATCGCGCGGTCCGCGCCCCGGGGGCGGTCAAACATGCAGCGTCAGATTGGGGCGCGGTCTGGTGTATTCAACGCGCGCGAAATGGCGGATGAGCCCATGCGCGAGTCTCCGGCGTTTGCAACCGGACGCCTCCACCGGCTCAGCTATCGGAGGAATGCTCAAGCGACAGGTTGACGGCGCGTGCGGGAACCACGGTCGAAATCGCGTGCTTGTAGACCATTTGCGTGACCGTGTTCTTCAGCAGGACTACGTATTGGTCGAACGACTCGATCTGCCCTTGCAGCTTGATGCCGTTCACGAGATAGATCGAGACCGGCACATGCTCCTTGCGCAGCGCGTTCAAGAATGGGTCCTGAAGCAGTTGTCCTTTGGCGCTCATGAGACCTCCTTCTTCTAGGTCTTATTTCCTGGGCCTACTGTACTTCAATTCCCAGCGTGTTTCCATACCCGAACTGCGTTCGCGCCCCTTAAGCGATCACTTCTTGTCAGCGTAAGGGTTGGGGTTGACGCGAAACTGAACGCGCAGCGGCGTGCCCTGCAGGTCGAACGCGTCGGCGAAGTAGCGCTCCAGGTAGCGCCGGTAGCTCTCCGGCAGGCTGTCGAGCTGATTGCCGTGGATGACGATGACAGGCGGGTTGCTCCCTCCCTGATGGGCATAGCGCAGCTTGGGTCGGAACAGTCCGTGCCGCGGCGGCGGCTGGCGGGTTGTCGCCGCGATCAGCGCCCGGGTGAGCTTGGGAGTGGGAAGCTTGGCCATGGCCGCGGCATAGGCAAAATCTATCGATTTGATAAGTTCTGACAGGCCGCGCCGCTCCAAAGCGGAGATCCGATGCACCCGGGCGAAGCCGATAAAGGGCAGGCGCCGAGCGAACTCGCGGCGCACGGGATCGCGATCGGATTCGCTCAGCCCGTCCCATTTGTTGATCGCCACCACCAGAGCCCGGCCCGCGTCCAGGATGAAGCCGGCGATATGCGCGTCCTGGTCGGCGATCTGCTGGCGCGCATCCAGCACGAGGACTACGACGTTGGCATCGTCGATGGCGTGCATCGTCTGGATCACGGAGAATTTCTCGGCCGTCTCCTCCACCCTCGCCCGGCGCCGCAGCCCGGCCGTATCGATCAGGGTGTAGGGCCTGCGATTGCGCTCAAAGTCGATGTAAATGCTGTCGCGCGTGGTGCCGGGTTGGTCGAACGTGATCACGCGTTCCTCTCCCACCAGCGCGTTGACCAGCGTGGACTTGCCGACGTTTGGGCGCCCCACCACTGCGATCCGCGGGCGCTTGGCCCCCGGCGGCTCGGGCGCAGCTGGGGGCAGGCCCTGCAGCGCCTTGTCCATCAGCTCGCGGACGCCCTCGCCGTGCGCCGCGGAGATCGCATGCGGCGCGCCGAGGCCCAGCTCATGGAACTCGGCAGTGGCAGCCTCCAGGGCAAGCCCGTCGCATTTGTTCGCCACCAGCAACAGCCTCTTGCCCGTGCGGCGCAGCTCGACTGCGATCTCCCGGTCCTGCGCAGTCAGCCCGGCGCGAGCATCGACGAGAAACAGCACCACGTCGGCCTCGTCGACCGCTTGCAGTGTCTGGCGCGCCATCTCCCGATAGATGCCCTGTTTGGCGGACGGCTCTAAGCCGCCGGTGTCTACCACCAGGTAGGGCTGCGGGCCCACGAGCCCGTGACCGTAATGGCGGTCACGCGTCAGGCCAGGGACGTCGGCCACCAGCGCGTCGCGAGTGCGCGTGAGGCGATTGAACAAGGTCGACTTCCCGACGTTGGGACGCCCGACGAGGGCGATGGTGGGCTTCATGGGACGAGAGCGGCGGCGCTGTCGCCGTCCGGCGGCGCAAACCTACAGGGACTTGACGGAGATCGCGTACAGCCCCCCGTTCTGGGTCTGCACCAGCATGGTGGAGCCCGAGCGCAGCGGGCGGGCTTTGATCGCGCTTCCGTCGGTGGCGACGCGCACTGCGAAGCCACCGTCCTCGCGATCCAGGAAATGGACGTAGCCTTCGAAGTCGCCCACCGCCACGAACAGGCCGCTTGGGGTGGGGGCGCTCACGCTTCGCGCGAGCAGCTTCTCCTGCTTCCACACGACCGCACCGGTGCCCTTGTCGAATGCGAACACGGTGCTGCGTGCATCCGTCATGTAGATGGTGGCCGGGTCGTGGGTGAGCGCTCCGGCCGACGACGCGTCGCGACTCCACGACAGCGCACCGCGGTCGGTCTGATAACAGCCGATGCGTCCCTGGAACGTAACTGCGCAGGTCTGTTCGCCGTCGAGGTCGGGAGCCGCGGCGATGTCGGTGATGCGCTCCAGCTCGTTGGCACCCTTGGGCTGGGCGAGGGTCGACTCCCACAGGACGCTCCCGTCGGAGAGCTTCAACGCCACCACTTTCCCCGCCGCAAGCCCGGCGAAGACGATGCCGTGCGAGATGGCCACGCCGTCCGGCGACCACAGCAGAAGCGGCGGCAGCGTGAATCGGTACTCCCAGCGCAGCTTCCCGTCCTTGGCATCCAACCCCACGATGCGGCCATCGCCGCTGCGCACCACGACGATGCCTTCCTCGGCACGGGGTCCCATCAACACTTCACTGCTCACCTGGCTTTGCCAGATCTGCTTGCCATTGGTGTCGTAGGCCAACACCAGGCCCTTGCTGGTCCCCACCATGACCAGCCCGGCGTCGGCGCCTACACCTCCCGAGAGGGTGCTCTTGGTATCCACTCGCCAGCGCTGCTTCCCGCTCGCGACGTCAAACCGCGCCAGCCAGCCGCTCGCGCTCGCCGCGTACACAGCGCCTTCCACCAGGGCGGGGGCGAACGTATAGACATCGGCCTCGCCGACGGACGCGTGCCACATCACCTTCGCCGTCGCGGTGGGTTTGAACTTGACCAACTCGGCCGGCTTGATCGCATCCGAGCCGCCGCAAGCGGACAACAGCAGCGATGCGCCGGCGAGCCAGAAGCGCCAGCCGCGCTTCGCCAGACCCCTTGGCAACCTCCACTTCATGGGGTCCCACCCAGGGAGTCGAGCTTGACTTGGACGATATCGCGATAGCCGCCGCCGGGCAGTTTCTCCAGAGCACGCTGGTAGGCGGCCTTCGCAGCGGCCGGTTTCCCCTGCGCCGCCAGGATGTCCCCGGTGAGGTCCGCAAACAGCCCGTCGAAGGACTCGGGATGCTTTGCATCGAGCACTTTGAGAGCGTCGTCGTACTTCTTCTGGTCGAGCAGGACGCCGGCCAATCTCAACCGGGCCGTTGCCTCCAAGTCCTCGTCGCGCGCATGGTCCACCACCCACTGCAGCTCGCTCTGCGCGCTGCTCGCGTCGCCCGCCTCGTAATGGGCTTTGGCTGCTACGAGCGCGGCCATCGGACCATATACGCTGGACCCGTATTGCTCCGTGAGCTGGCGCGACAATTCTCCAACCTGCTTGAGATCGTTCGCGTTTACCGCTTTTTCCAGTGAGGAGTAGATCTGACTGGCCTGCTCCGCCTGGTTACGCTGATACCAACGCCATCCCGCGGTGCCAGCAGCCGCCAGACAGGCGGCGACGAGCGCCGCGATGACGACGCGCCCGTGCTCCTTCCACCAGGCTTTCAGCGCGTCGATCTGTTCCTGTTCTTCTAGGTCGTACATGGATCTCCTAAGGTCATGGTTCGACGCGTAGCGAATGCCGCGCGCCGCGGATCAGCCCAATGGCATCGGCTAGCGAAACACTCACCTGCTCGCCGAGCTCGCGCAGCGGCTTTACCGCGACTACGCCCGCCGCCGCCTCGTCCTCCCCGATGATCACCGCGAAGCGTGCCAGGCTCGCATCCGCCTTTTTCATCTGCGACTTGAAGCTGCCTCCGCCGCAATGCAGGAGCACTGCGAGCCCCGCCTCCCGCAGCTGCTCGGCTGCGCGCCAAGCCTGCGCCGTGGCCGGTGCGCCGCTGTGAACGAGGTAGACGTCGGGCACCGGTGCGCGCTCCGGACCCGCCTCACCGACGAGCGCCAAGATGCGCTCCACGCCCATCGCGAAGCCGCAGGCCGGCGCAGGCTTCCCACCGAGCTGGGCGAACAACCCGTCGTAGCGCCCTCCGGCGCAAATCGCGGCCTGCGCACCCAGGCGATCGCTGGTCCACTCGAACACGGTGTAATTGTAGTAATCCAACCCCCGCACCAGCCGGGTGTTGATCTCGTACTCCATCCCCATATCGCGCAGGATCGACTGCAGCGCTTCGAAATGCTGGAGCGAGCCTTCGTCCAGATCGTCATACAGCCGCGGTGCAGCCTCGATCACCTCCTGCATATGCGGATTCTTGCTGTCGAGCACGCGCAGCGGGTTGCCGTGCAGCCGCCGCCGGCTGTCCTCGTCAAGGCGCTCGAGGTTGCGCTGCAGATATTGCACCAGGCGCGTACGGTAGCGCGCGCGCGCCTCCGGGCTGCCGAGCGTATTGATCTCGAGCCTCACATCGGGAAGGCGCAGCAGTTTCCATAGGCGCGCGCACATCGCCAGATGCTCCGCGTCCACATCCGGCCCGGCGAACCCCAGGGCTTCCACTCCGACCTGATGGAATTGACGGTAGCGGCCTCGCTGCGGCTTCTCGTGCCGGAACATTGGGCCCGTGTAGTAAAGGCGCTGCGGTCCGTTGTAGAGGAGATGATGCTCCAGCGCAGCGCGCACGCAGGAAGCGGTGCCCTCGGGGCGCAAGCTGATGCTCTCACCGTTGAGGTCGGTGAACGTGTACATCTCCTTCTCGACGATGTCGGTCACCTCGCCGATGGAGCGCACGAAGAGCTCCGTCTTCTCCACCAGCGGCATGCGCAGCTGCCGGTAGCCATAGGCTCTCAGCCAGTCGCGTACCGTATCCTCGAACCGCTCCCACAAGGGCGTTTGATCCGGCAGGATGTCGCTCATCCCCCGGATCGACGCCACCGGCTCGCTCGTTCTGGCCTCGGCCCGCCCGGCGACTCGTCCGTCGTCCGCGCCGGCGCTCATTGCGTGCTGGTCACGTGCACGGCCTCGCCGCAGCCGTCGGCGTACCGATGGTCTCCGTAATGCGCGACGACGTAGTCCGCGACAATCTGTTGGAACTCCTCGGCGATCCGGCTCCCCTTCAGCGTCACCGTCTTCTGCCCGTCTACATACACGGGCGCCACCGGACTCTCCCCCGAGCCGGGCAAGCTGATGCCGATGTTGGCATGCTTGCTCTCGCCCGGACCGTTGACCACGCAGCCCATGACCGCGACGGTCATCGACTCGACACCCGGATAGCGTCCGCGCCACCCCGGCATCTGCGCCCGCAGCCAGCTCTGGATCTTGTCGGCCAGCTCTTGGAAGTACGTGCTCGTCGTGCGCCCGCATCCTGGGCAGGCTACGACCATCGGCGTAAACGAGCGCAGGCCCATCGTCTGCAGGATCTCCTGCGCGACGACGACCTCCTTGGTGCGATCTCCTCCCGGCTCGGGTGTAAGCGAAATGCGGATCGTATCGCCGATGCCCTCCTGGAGCAGGACCGCCAAGGCCGCCGTGGAGGCGACGATCCCCTTGCTGCCCATCCCGGCCTCGGTGAGGCCGAGGTGCAAGGGGTAATCGCAACGCCGCGACAGCTCCCGATAGACGCGAATCAGATCCTGCACGCCGCTCACCTTGCACGACAGGATGATGCGATCGCCAGGCAAGCCGAGCTGCTCGGCCCGGTGGGCGCTGTCGAGCGCCGAGGCGACCAATGCTTCACGCATGACCGCGTCGGCGTCGAGTGGCGTCGCTTGTTTTGCGTTCTGGTCCATCAGACGAGCCAGCAGCTCTGGATCCAGGCTGCCCCAGTTGACGCCGATGCGCACCGGTTTTCCGTAGCGGCAGGCGGCCTCGACCATGACGGCGAACTGCTCGTCGCGCTTCGCACCCCGCCCGACGTTTCCGGGATTGATCCGATATTTGTCCAGGGCCCGCGCGCAGTCCGGATATTGCGTGAGCAACCGGTGTCCGTTGAAGTGAAAATCTCCGATCAGCGGCACATCCACGCCCATCGCCAGCAAGCGCTCTTTGAGCCGGGCGACTTGCGCCGCGGCCTCCGGGCTGTTCACGGTGACGCGCACCAGCTCGGAACCGGCGCGCGCAAGCGCGGCAACCTGAACCGCCGTGGCCTCCACGTCTGCGGTGTCGGTGTTCGTCATGGACTGCACCACCACCGGTGCGCCGCCGCCCACGGCAATTCCGCCGATCGATGCGAGCCGCGTACGCTTGCGGGCTGGGTCAGGCTGTGGGATCGAAGTCATGCGCACCGGCCTACTCGAGCGTGATGCGCGCCACGTCCACTCGCGTGTGGGGTTCCAGGTCGACGGCCCGGTCCCTGTACGTGAGCTTCACTCCATGCGCGTTGCCGATGACAAGCGAAAACGGCGGCACGCCCCGAACCACGCGCTCGGTCCCCTCGGGGTTCAAGCGCGAATAGATCGTCGCGCCGCTGCCATCCTTGATCTCGACCCAGGACTCGCCCTCGAACACGAGCCGGATCTGCGCCATGCCGGCGTCGCTGCTAGACCCCCGCGATGCCGTGTCGGCTGGTTGTTCAGGGCGGGCAGCCGCAGCAGGAGCCACCCGGCTCGCGGCAGGGGCTTTCCCAGCCGGAGATGAGGCGGTCATGGCCTTTGCGGGCGGCTCCGCCAAGGGGGGAGCCGGTACAGCCTCTTGCGCAGGCGCAGGGGGCGGTGGCGAAGAGGCACTGGACACCGGCGGGGGCGAGTCCGCCCGCTCGGAGCGCGGCGCGGGCGTCTCGAGTGTCGCGGAGGGTTCGCTCGCTATGGGTCCCGGCTTGCGCCGCTCGCGCGCCGCGTTGGAGGCGAGCAGGCCGACCGCGATCACGACCAACAGCGTCAGAGCGGCGCCAACCAGCAGCCTGCGCCCATGTTCCGAGCGCGCCGATGCAGGCGGCGCGGCCGCGGCCGGATGCACGACCTGCCCCACCGGGGCCGCGACCGCAAGGTTCGCCGCTTCGAGCAGCGGGTCGGGATCCAGATGCAACAGCTTGGCATAGTTGCGCAAAAAGCCGCGCACGAACACGGGGCCCGAAAATGCCGTGTACTCGTCGCGCTCCAGCGCCTCGACCTGCCGCACCGAAAGCTTCAGCTGCCGGGCAATGTCGCCCAGGCTCAGGCCTTGACTGCGCCGCTCGGCCAGCAGGCGTGCGCCCGGGCTGCCTGTCTGTTGCTCACCTTCAGCCCGCAGACCCGGGTCGACCGGCGTGCCGCCGATCAAGTCGGAATCGCTCATTCGAAGCGCCCCTCCAGGAAGGCCTTGGTCTCCGGCGACGACGGGTAGCGCTTGCGTAGCTGCGACCCGTAGTTGGCGAGCGATTCGCGGTTCCCGAGCTTGCGCTCGATCCGTGCGCCGAGCCAAAGTGCCTCCGCCGCCGGCGGATTGGCGACCGACATATACCGCGCCAGGTACTGTTGCGCTGTCACATAATCATCGCGCGCGTAACCGATATCGGCCAGCTGGAATAACGACTCCGATTGGTTGGGGTTGAGTTTGACGGCCTTCGTGAAGTAGGTCTCGGCGCTCTTGATGTCCCCCGCCTTGCGCGAGCACAGTCCGGCGTTCTTGTATGCCACATCCGGCGTCGTGTACAGCGGGTTCTTGAGTGCGTCCAGCAGCTGGCGTATGCCTTCGTTGGCGTGCCCCCGCTGGCACAAGAACAGTCCATAGTTGTTCTTGGCCTCCGAGCTGGACGGGTCCAGCTTGATGGCCTTGCGGAAGTTCTTGTCGGCCTGGTCGTCCTCGTGCAGATCCATATACACCAGTCCCAGCGCGTTATACGCCGGGGCATAGGAGCTGTCCGCGGAGACCGCCGTGTTCAGCTCCTCCAAGGCGACACCCAGTTGGCCGATCTCGTAGTAGCGCACGCCGAGCTCGGTGTGGATCTTGGCTCGCTCCAATGGTGTGCTGGTGCTGGAGCGCTCGACATGTTGCCCGTCGGTCGACTTTTGCGTGGTGCATGCCGCCAGGAGAACAAGTGCGCAGAGCAACGTGCGCCACATCACAGGGAGGCCTCGGTAGTCCGGCGCAAGTTGCGCCCGGTGCGATCCTGCACCCGGCCGGCGAGCTGGCCACACGCGCCGTCGATCTCGTCGCCACGGGTCTTCCGCACCGTGGCCACCTTTCCGGCTTCCATCAGGAGCGTCTGGAACGCTCGAATCTGCTCCGGCGGCGAACGCCGATACCCCGACTGCGGGAACGGGTTGAACGGAATCAGATTGAACTTGCACGGCACATCGCGCGTCAACTCGAGAAGCTGGCGCGCATGCTCGAGGCGATCGTTCACTCCATCGAGCATGACGTACTCGAAGGTGATGAACTCGCGCGGCGCGCCGTCGCGCTTCCACTTGTGCCGCACTTCCGGCGCGATTCGGTTGGCGGCCGGCGCTGCGTCATCGCACGGCTCGGCCGGAGCGCTATCCACGTAGCGTCGGCACGCCGCCATCAGCTCTCGCAGTGGGTACTTGCGGTTGATCGGCACCAGCACGTCGCGCAACTCGTCGCAGGGCGCGTGCAGCGACACCGCGAGAGCAACGGGGCATTCGGCGCGCAGGCGATCGATGTTGGGCACGATGCCGGACGTGCTCACCGTGACGCGGCGGCGTGACAAGCCATAGGTGTGATCGTCGAGCATCAGATATAGCGCCGACACGAGATTGTCGAAGTTCGTCAGCGGCTCCCCCATCCCCATGAACACGACATTGCTGATCATCCGTCCAGCGTCCGCAGCGCCGCCAGCCTCGGGCTCCAACGCCCGGCGAGCCAGCCAGAGCTGACCGATGATCTCGCCCGTGGTCAGGTTGCGGTTGAACCCCTGACGGCCCGTGGAGCAGAAGGAACACTCCAGCGCACAGCCCACTTGGGTGGAGACGCAGAGGGTACCGCGGTTCACCTCCGGGATGTAGACGGTTTCGATGGCGTTCCCGCTGCCCGTGGACAGCAGCCACTTGCGCGTGCCATCCGCCGCGGTCGACGCCGAGACCACGCTCGGCGGTTCCACACGGGCAACCTGCATGAGGCGTTCGCGCAACGGCTTGGCGAGGTCCGTCATGCGCGCGAGATCCGACTCACCTGCCTGGTGGATCCAACGCAGGAGTTGTCGCGCCCGGAACGGCTTCTCGCCGATCTCGGTGAGCAGTCCGGTCAAACCGCGCAGGTCGTAGTCGAGTAGATTGACCGGCATCACCGCGGGTGGATATCCACCGTCGGGAAGAAATAGGCGATCTCGGTGGATGCTGTGTTCGGGCCGTCCGAGCCGTGCACGGCGTTGGCCTCGATGCTGCGCGCGAAGTCGGCCCGAATCGTCCCCGTCGCCGCTTTCTTCGGATCCGTAGCGCCCATGAGGTCACGGTTCTTCTGGATCGCGTCCTCGCCCTCCAGCACCTGTACCATCACTGGGCCAGAAGTCATGAACCGCACCAAATCCGCGAAGAACGCACGCTCGCGATGCACGGCGTAGAACCCTTCGGCTTGCGCCTGTGACAGATGCATCATGCGAGCGGCAACGATCTTCAAGCCCGCCGCCTCGAAACGTGCATAGATTTGACCGATCACGTCCCGGGCAACCGCATCCGGCTTGATGATCGACAGCGTTCGTTCCACAGCCACGTTCAGGTTCTCCAGGTGGTGCGCTTCTTGGGGTAAGCTGCTTTTTCAAGACAATTCATAAGGATAGCACGGGAATGCGAAGAAGGAAAGCACTCCCGGTGCCGGACTGGCCTATGCGGCTCCGCCGGAGTGGGAGCAAGCGAGCCCGCATTCTAAGACCCGACAAAGGATGCTAGTGTTGCGCTCGTCCAATGCATCCGGCGAGTTGGGGGAGACAGCGTGGCGGGGCCAAGTGTTGGCCAGGAGGAGAGACAGCTGGTCCGGCGTGCGGTGCGCCGCCTCGGCATCGCGCTCGTCCTCATCGCGACCGCCATCGCGGGATTGGCGCTGCTCGACCGCTACAACGCGACGCAGAAGGGAGTCGAAGCGCCACGGCCCGAGCCCCGAGCGTTGCCGCAGCCACCCGTGCGGCCGCCCAGCGAGCCGAGCGCCGCCGGTCCAGCCCCGCCAAGCAGTACGGCTCCGGCGCAGGTGCAGCCGCCCCCGCCGCCGCCAGTGGTAACCAACGAGACCCTAGCACCCTCGGAGGGCGCAGCACCGAAGGCGGCAGAAGAGCACGCCGGGATCCAGCCGACGCCACCCACGCCCGCGCTCCCGCAGGGGAAGCCGGCGCCGGCGGCCGCGCCCGCACCGAAGCCGTCGCTCGAGAAGGGGCCCTCTAAGGCGGTGGAGCCGTCGCCGCCTAAAGGTTATCTGGTCCAGGTCGGCGTGTTCACCACGCCCGAGAATGCACGCGTGCTGCAGGCAAAGTTGGCCCGGAAGGGAATCCCGGCCTTCATCGAGACGCGCGTGGTGGTGGGTCCCTTCAAGGATCACGCCGAGGCGGACGCCGCCAATAAGCGGTTGAAGGAGATGGGTCTGCAGGGTGTGGTCGTGGCGCCGCGTTGAAAGTTTGGGAGGAGACGATGGGGAAAGTGCGTTGTGCCGTTTTCGGCGTCGCTGTGCTGATGCTGAGCGCGGCTGCACCGGCGCAGCAGCCGATCATCATCAAGTTCAGCCATGTCGTCACGCCCGATACGCCCAAGGGCAAAGCCGCTGACTATTTCAAGCGGCTCGCCGAGGAGCGCACCAAGGGCAAAGTCAAGATCGAGGTCTATCCGAACAGCCAGCTCTACAAGGACAAGGAGGAGTTGGAGGCGTTACAGCTGGGCTCCGTGCAGATGCTGGCGCCCTCGCTCGCCAAGTTCGGCCCGCTCGGAGAGCGCGAGTTCGAAGCCTTCGACCTGCCCTACCTGTTCGCCAGCTACGCCGACTTGCACAAAGTCACCGAAGGGCCGATCGGCGCTGCCCTACTCAAGCGCCTCGAACCCAAGGGGATCGTCGGGCTCGCATACTGGGACAACGGCTTCAAGGCCATGACCGCGAACAAGCCTCTGGTCAAACCGGAAGATCTAAAGGGCCTGAAGATGCGCATCCAGTCGTCCAAGGTGCTCGACGCCCAGATGCGCGCCCTGGGTGCCATCCCGCAGGTGATGGCTTTCTCCGAGGTCTATCAGGCGTTGCAGACGGGCGTGGTGGACGGCACCGAAAACACGATCTCGAACATCTACACGCAGAAGATGTACGAGGTGCAGAAGGATCTCACCGTCTCCGATCATGGCTACATCGGCTATGCCGTCATCGTGAACAAGAAGTTCTGGGACGGCCTGCCACCCGACTTGCGCACCATCCTCGAGGGTGCGATGAAGGATGCTACGAGCTATGGCAACCACATCGCCAAGCAGGAGAACGACGACGCGCTCGAGGCCATCAGGAAGTCGGGCAAGACGCAGATTCTCATGCTCACACCGCAGCAGAAGCTCGCGTGGAAGCGCGCCCTCTTGCCCGTGCACGCGCAGATGGCCGACAAGATCGGCAAGGAACTGATCCAATCCATCTACAAAGCGACCGGATTCGATCCCAACAAACCCTGAGCCACGCACGGCGCACAACGCCGCTGTGTGCGTCCGGGCGCAAGCACCGATCGCTCCGTGCTGAGAGTCCTCGACCGTCTCGAGGAATGCCTGATCGCCTTCCTGATGGGCGCCGCCACACTGCTGATCTTCCTCGCAGTGGTGCATCGATACGCCTCGGCACTGTCGATCCCTGTCGTCCAGGATTGGCTGCTCAAGATCAATCTGAGCTGGGCTCAGGAGCTATGCATCTACATGTTCATCTGGATGGCCAAGTTCGGCGCCGCCTACGGCGTGCGCACGGGCATCCACGTGGGAGTGGACGTTCTGATCAACCGGCTCCCGGACCGCCACCGCGCGAGGTTGATCGTGTTCGGCTTGCTCGCAGGGGCGCTATTCACCGGGGTAGTCGGCACATTGGGCGCGCAGCTCGTCTGGGGCATCGCGCACACCGACGAGGTGTCCGCCGATCTTGAGCTGCCGATGTGGATCGTTTACCTGGCGATCCCGTGCGGCTCGTACCTGATGTGCTTCCGCTTCCTGCAGGTGGCCTGGTCGTTCCTGCGCACCGGAACGCTCCCGCATCACGCCGTCATCGCCATCGATGGTGTAGGCGAGGCCGCCGCGACGAACCTTCATCCAGCCGACCTGAAGCAGCCGTCCAAGCCATGAGCGCCTACCTCATCTTCGGGTTGCTCATCGCGCTCATGCTCACCGGCATGCCGATCTCGATCTCGCTGGGCCTCACGGTGCTGACCTTCCTGTTCACGATGACGCAGGTGCCGCTGCACGCGGTGGCGTTGAAGCTTTTCACCGGCATCGAGAAGTTCGAGATCATGGCGATCCCGTTCTTCATCCTGGCGGGAAATTTCCTGACTCACGGCGGGGTGGCGCGGCGCATGATCAACTTCGCCACCTCGATGGTCGGGCACTGGTATGGAGGGCTGGGATTGGCCGGAGTGGTCGCGTGCGCACTGTTCGCTGCGGTATGCGGCTCCAGTCCCGCAACCGTAGTGGCCATCGGCTCGATCGTACTGCCGGCGATGCAAAAACAGGGCTTCCCCAAAAAATTCGGGGCAGGCGTGATCGCCACCTCCGGTGCGCTGGGCATCCTGATGCTGCCGTCCATCGTCAAGGTCATCTATGCCGTATCCACCAACACGTCGATCGGGGCGTTGTTCGTGGCTGGCGTTCTGCCCGGCTTGCTGCTCACGGCCATGCTCGGGACGACGACATGGTATATCGCACGGAAGAACGACTACCCGCGCCTGCCGAAGGCGAGCTGGCGCGCACGCCTGGTCGCATTCCGCGAGAGCATCTGGGGGTTGTTCCTGGTCGTGGTGGTGATCGGGGGGATCTACGCCGGGATCTTCACGGCAACCGAGGCGGCCGCGATGAGCGCGGTGTATGCGTTCTTCATCGCCGTCTTTGTCTACAAGGACCTGTCGCTCAAGGATGTGCCGAGGACAATGCTCGATTCGGCCAACTTGAGCGCGATGATCCTGTACATCATCACCAATGCCGTCTTGTTCTCCTTCCTGATGACGTCGGAGAACATCCCGCAGCTGATGGCCGAGTGGCTGCTCAACAAAGGATTGGGCCAGATCGCGTTCCTGCTCACGGTCAATATCCTGCTGCTCATTGCCGGCAACGTCATGGAGCCGTCGTCCATCGTGTTGATCATGGCGCCGATCCTGTTTCCGGTCGCGATGAAGCTCGGGATCGATCCGGTGCACTTCGGCATCATGATCGTGGTGAACATGGAGATCGGGCTCTGCCATCCCCCGGTAGGCCTGAACCTGTATGTGGCGAGCGGGATCACGAGGATGGGAATCACGGAGCTCACCGTGGCGGTGTGGCCGTGGTTGCTCACGATGCTCGCCTTCCTGGTGCTGGCGACCTACTGGCCTGCACTCTCCCTGTGGCTGCCCAGAGCGATGGGCATGCTGTGAGCGCACCGCGCCCAATGCCATCCGCATCGCCGAAGCACGCGAAGCTACGCGTCGCGGTCCCAGCGCGGCATCACGCCGGCTTCGCCCACCGCCGCCGCAAACCGGCAATCCTCTCCCACGCCGGGCACCCATACCAGCGCATCGCCGACGAACAGCAGCGGCAGCCGGTCGCGCAGCCACTCGGGCACGCCCGATTCTCGCAGCAGGTTTTTGAGCGTGCGCGAGGGACGGTTCGGAGCGAGCCGGATGCGCTCGCCGCCGGCGCGCGCCCTCACCACCGCTTCGCCCGCACGCAAGCGCTCCATGGATAGACCGACGCCTATCGAGGGGTCGAACCGGATTGAACCCAGGCCGGCCGGCAGGGTGAGCTCGCGCTCTCCGCGCCATGCCAGACGCCACCTGCGCCCCGGCTCGCGTCCCGCAGATTCGAGATACAGCCGTCCCCGGTGTCGCCGCAGTCGGGCAGAGCCAAGCTTGACCTGCAAGCGGGCTTCGTCACGAGCTGCCAACGCCTGACGCAGCCCCTCCTCGAGTTGGTCTCGACTGGCGGGCGGGAAGCCCTGGCGCTCCAGGAACCAGCGCAGCAGGTTGCGCGCGCGTGCGGGTGACGCGCAGGCAAGCGCGGACAGGCGCAGGCTGTCGCGGCTCACGGCGCCGCGGGCGTCGTAGCCGGCGAGCTCGTCCATCAGCTGCGCGGCGTCGGCGAGGTTGTCTGCGGCGCGCCCCAGCGTATCGCTCACGCCTGGGTAGCGTGCAGCGAGCTCGGGCAGGATCTGCGTCCGCAGGAAGCTGCGGTCGAAGCGCGCGTCTGCGTTGCTCTCATCTTCGATCCAGGAAAGGCCGCGCTCGCGCGCATAGGCGTGTATCGAAGCGCGAGAAACCTGCAGCAGAGGACGCACTAGCCGCAACCCGCTCGCAGGCTCCAGCGTGCGCACTGCCGGCATCGCGCTCATGCCGCGCACCCCAGCGCCGCGTAGCAGCTGCAACAGAAGCGTCTCGGCTTGATCGTCGCGGTGGTGGGCCAACGCGACCGCATCGGCCTGCTGCTGGCGGAACACGGCATAACGCGCTTGACGAGCTGCCGCTTCCAATCCCAGTCCCGATGCACGCTCCACCGCCACGTTGGCTTGCGCGAACGGCACCCCGAGCTGAGCACACAGGTCCGCGCAGAAACGCGCCCAGAGATCGGCGTTCGGGCTCAGTCCGTGATGCACATGCAGCGCGCCGAGCGTGAGATCAAACTTGGGGGCGAGGTCGGTCAAGCAGTGCAACAGCACCACCGAATCGAGACCGCCGCTCAACCCGACGATGATTCGGGCCCCGCCGAGCCCGATCTGACGCAGCATGCGCCGCGCCTCTTCGGCGGGCTGCTGGGCCCCCTCAGTCCTGCGGGGCAAGAGTGGGCTCCTGTCGGAACGCAAGATTGCCGCGCACGGGCAATCTCACGTGCCGCGAGGGTTGCCTCAGCGCGAGGTTGCTTCCTTGAACCTGCCGTACCCCATGATCTTGGTGAACCGCGCCTCGAGCAGATCTTCCAGCGGCTTCTCCTGCACCTGCTTGAGCGCATCCTGCAGGGCCTTGCGCATGGTCTGCATCATCGTCTGCGGATCGCGATGCGCCCCGCCCAGCGGCTCGCTCACGATCTTGTCGATGAGTCCCAAGGTCTTGAGGCGGTTGGCGGTGATCCCGAGGGTCTCAGCAGCCTCCGGCGCCTTCTCCGCGCTCTTCCACAGGATCGACGCGCAGCCCTCGGGCGAGATCACGGAGTAGGTCGCATACTGGAGCATCTGCACGATGTCGCCCACGGCGATCGCGAGCGCTCCGCCCGATCCGCCCTCCCCGATGATGGTCGCAACGATCGGCACACGCAACTGCGCCATGACGTATAGATTGCGGCCGATGGCCTCCGACTGGCCCCGCTCCTCCGCGCCGACGCCCGGATACGCCCCGGGAGTATCCACGAAGGTGAGCACGGGAATACCGAACTTCTCCGCCAGGCGCATCAGCCGCAGGGCCTTGCGGTAGCCCTCGGGACGCGGCATCCCGAAGTTGCGGGCCAGCTTCTCCTTCGTGTCGCGGCCCTTCTGGTGGCCGATGACCATCACGGTCTGCGTCGACAGGCGCGCCAGCCCGCCTACGATGGACGGGTCGTCCGCGAAGCTGCGGTCTCCCTGCAGCTCTTGGAAGTCGCCGAAGATATTGTGGATGTAGTCCAGCGAATAGGGGCGCTGCGGATGCCGCGCGACCTGCGAGATCTGCCAAGCAGTGAGCTTGGCGTAGATGTCCTTCGTCAGCGCATTGCTCTTCTTCTGCAGCCGCCCGATCTCCTCCGAAATGTCGAGGGCCGAATCGTCCTGCACGTAGCGCAGTTCCTCGATCTTGCCCTCCAGCTCGGCGATCGGCTGCTCGAATTCCAGGAAAGTCTGCTTCATGCGCGCCTCCGCCTCACGGCTTGCCGTACTGGAGCGCCAGGTAGTCGACGATCGCGGGAATGTCCTGGCTCGGGATCGGCGCCCCCATCACCTTCACCATCTTGTTGACGGAGGCTTCCCAGCCCTTGCGGTCGAGGAATACGGAGTTCATCGGAATATAGTCCAGGCTGTGGCACATCACGCAGTAGGCTTCCACCAACGGCGCGCCCGGCCCGTCCTTGAGCTGAATCTGCGCTTCGTCCGCCAGCGCCGGCCCTCCGGCGAGCAGCAATGCGCATAGGAGCCTTCGCATTCGTCGACCTCCAGGCCGCACCGTTCGATCGCCGGATGCGCCTCTCACGCGACTTTGATGCTCAAGCGCTGCACTACGTTATTGTGGTATCCGGCCGGGTTGAACACGAGCTCGAAAGTCTGGCTCGCACCGACACGGTTGGTGGCCTTGGCCATCACCGTATAGCTGCCCGGCTGGGGCGAACCGACCGCATAGCTCCATTGCCGCCAGGCATAGCGGCCGAGTTGCGGGCCGAGCTCCGCCGGACGCCAGTTCTGGCCACCGTCGATCGACACTTGCACGTCCGCAATCCCGTAACCGCCGTCCCACGCCACCCCGCGCACGACCGCCGGCTTCCCCGCCGGGAGCACCGCGCCGTCTTGAAGATTGGTGATCAGCGAGCTCACGACCATCTCGGTAATCGGTGTGTTGATCTCGGTCTCCTGGCTCAAGAAGCGGTCGACGATGGGGAACTTCCCCTTCGGGATCCGGTAGGCGGAGGCCATCCAGAAACCCTTGAAGGGCTGGTTCACGACCTGTATGGAAGTCAGGTGCTTCATCCAGTACGTCGCGGTCCAGCCCGGTACGACGGCCCGCACCGGGAAGCCGTTCCAGTGCGGGAGCGGCTCGCCGTTCATTGCATAGGCGAGAATGGTGTTTTCCTCCTGCGCCTTCCACAGCGGGATGCTCTTCACGAAGTCCGGCGTTTTTTCCAGCACCGGACCGTCGGCACCGTCGAAGACGACCTCGACGGCTTCCTTCTTGACCCCGGCACGCGCGAGAACGTCCTTCAGGCGGGCGCCCTTCCACTTGGCATTGCCCATCGCGCCGTAGCCCCATTGCACGCCGGGCACATGCGGCTCCGACAAGCCACGGCGGTTCCCCGAGCAGATGCACAGCGCCGCGATCTCCACCGGCTCGTAGTCGCGCTTGAGCTGCTCCAAGGTCAGTGTGAAAGGCTTGTCGGCCGCCTCGCCGCCGACCGAAAGCTTCCATGACGCTGCATCGACCTGAGGGATGCCAGCGAGGTGATAGCGCACGAAAAAGGCGTCGTTCTGGGTGAAGGCCTGGTCCAGATAGGGTAGCGGCGTCTCGTAGTTGGGCGGCCGAAAGGTCTTCTTGATCAGCGGCTGCTTGCCGGGCAACGCATCGAGCCACGAGGAGTCCAACGCTCCGGAAGGCAGACTGGCCGGACCCAGTAGACTGTCGGCAGCCCACAGGGGCGCGCTTGCCGGCCCGCTCGCGCCCAGCACGACACCGGAGGCCGACGCCTTCAGGAACTCACGTCGATTGAACATCCGCCTCTCCTGTTCGCACCGCCAACATCGCGCGCACCCTAGCGCAAATCGCCGACCGGATCAACCGCGGGCTCCTCGTCCACAACATGGGGCTCAGAACATGGCGGCGGCGTTGCCGCGCGGATCGCTGTGCGCAGTGGCTTCGCCGCTGGCGCGCTCGACGAACACGGCTTGCATGTTGCCCCACCGCCGACGGCCTTCGCGCATGGTGTAGCCGCGCTGGCGCAGCGCGTCGATCCATTCGGCCGGGAATGCATTCGGCTCGTACTCGATCTCGTCGGGCAGGTACTGATGATGGTAGCGCGGCTCGCTCACCAGCCGGTCGATGTCCGGGTTGCCGCCGTCCACATAATCCAGGATCGCGAGCAGCACCATGCTGATGATGCGAGAGCCGCCCGGGGTGCCCAGCACGAGCACGCCGCGCTCGTCCTCCACGAACGCCGGCGTCATACTCGACAGCGGGCGTTTGCGCGCTTCCACTTCGTTCGCGGTGCCGCCCGTGAGTCCGAAAGCGTTGGGCACCCCCGGTGCGACCGTGAAGTCGTCCATCTCGTCGTTGAGCACGACGCCGGTGTCGCCGGCGACGACCCCCGCTCCGAAGGGAAGATTGATCGACAACGTCGCGGCCACCCGGTTGCCATACGCGTCCACCACCGAGAAGTGCGTCGTGTTGTCGCCCTCGCTGATCGCGGCGAGCCGATCGCTCGGGGTCGCGCGCTCCGGATCGATGTCGGCGGCCCGCTTGTCCGCATACGCACGCGTACCGAGCCATTTAGGCACCGTTACGAAGTCGGGATCGCCCAGGTATCGCGCTCGGTCCTGGTAACCGCGACGCAGTGCCTCGACGACGAGATGTGTACGCTGCACCGGATCCAGGGTCGGAACCGGATAGCGCTCCAGAATCTGAAGCGATTCAGCCAGCGTCAACCCGCCCGACGACGGCAACGATGCGCAGGTGATGCTCGCTCCGCGGTAGGTGAAGCGCTGCGGCTCGCGCTCGACGACATGATAAGCGGCCAGGTCTTCCGCAGCCCACATCCCTCCGCCCGCTTGTACCGCCGCCACCATCCGGCCCGCGATGGCACCGCGATAAAACGCATCACGGCCGCCAGCAGCCAGCGCCTCCAGCGTAGCGGCGAGCTCGGGCTGGCGGATCAGGAACCCAGGCTTGGGCGGTCGGCCATCCTCGAGGAAGGTCCGGGCGAGCCTCGCGTCCGCCCGCAACAGCTCCGCACGCAAGCCGGCCACGAAGAGGTAGCGCGAATCCGCCGGAAAGCCCTCGCGGGCCAGCCGGATCGACGGGGCAAGCACGGTCGGTAGTGCCAGCTTGCCATAGTGCTCGGAAAGCCAGGCCAGTCCGGCCGGCAAGCCCGGGATCGCGGCGGCTCGCATGCCCTCCAGCGACGCCTTTCGGTCCGGTTTCCCGTCCGCGCCGATGAAAGTGTTCGGTCCGGCACGGGCCGGCGCAACTTCGCGCGCATCGATCATCGTCTCGAAGCCGTCGCGCGCGCGATGCAACAGAAAGAATCCCCCGCCGCCCAGCCCCGATGCATAAGGCTCGACCACCGCCAGTGCGGCAGCCACCGCCACGGCCGCGTCGAATGCCGTTCCGCCCTGCTTCAGGATCTGCATCCCCGCTTCCGTTGCCAGCGGATGTGCGGACGCAATCGCCTCCCGCGCGCCGTGCGCGGGAGCAGAAACGACGAAGACGAATAGAAAGACCACCGCAGCGCCGGCGTGGCGCAGCGAAGACCACAGCAATCGAGAGCGAGGAGCGCTTGCAAATGTCATGCGTGCGCTCCGCTTGGGAACGGCGCCAGTCGAGCTCGCCACGCCCTCGAAAAGCGATGCCGGATGGGCAGCCGGGAGATCACGCGGTGACCTCGCGACTCCCAGCCCGCTCGACGCCCTGTCCACTCGTGTGACCTCCTTCCCCGGTCGCCCCAGCCGGGCGCCTCACTCGGAACCACGCCGCGTACAGCGCGGGCAGAAAAAGCAGCGTCAGCACCGTTGCCACCAACAGCCCGCCCATGATAGCGACCGCCATCGGACCCCAGAAGTTGCTGCGCGTCAGCGGAATCATGGCGAGGATGGCGGCTGCCGCGGTCAGCATGATGGGGCGGAAGCGGCGGACCGTGGACTCGATGATCGCGTCCCACAGCGTGTGGCCGGCCTGCACATCCTGGTCGATCTGGTCCACCAGGATGACGGAGTTGCGCATGATCATGCCGAAGAGCGCGATGAATCCGAGCATGGCGACGAAGCCGAAAGGCACATGGAACACGAGGAGGAACAAAGCGACGCCGATGATACCGAGCGGCGCTGTGAGGACCACCAGGATCGTCTTGGAGATGCTTTGCAGGTGGATCATCAACAGCGTGAACACTACCAGCAACGCGATCGGCACCACAGCGTTGACCGACGCCTGACCGCGCGCGGCCTCCTCCGTAGCGCCGCCGATCTCGAGGCGATAGCCCGGCTGCAGCTTGGCGCGGACTGCCTCGAGCTGGCGGTCGATCTGGCTCGCGACAACCGGCGCCTGGAGATCGCCCCCGATGTCGCCCTGGACCGTGATCGTGGGGATCCGGTTACGCCGCCAGATCATCCCTTCCTCCAGTGCATAGCTGATGGTCGCGACCTGGGACAGCGGCACCCACCGGCCGCTTTGCGTCGGCACGTTGATGTCGCGGATGTCGTCCAGGTTGAGCCGCTCCTTCGGCTCCGCGCGCGCCAACACCTCGATCAGCTTATCGCGCTCGCGGAATTGTGTGATCGAGTACCCGGAAAGGATCGAGTACAGCACGTTGGACAGACCCTCGGAGGTGACCCCGATCATGCGTGCCTTGTTCTGATCGATGTCCAGCTTCACGATCTTGGACAGCTCGTTCCAATCCAAATGGACGTGGTTCATGTGCGGATTGGCCCGCATGATCCCCGCCACCTCGTTGGCCAGCGCGCGGACCACGGTGTAGTCGGGGCCGCTCACGCGGAACTGCACCGGGTATGCGACGGGCGGCCCGTTCTGGAGCGGGTTGACCCGGCCGCGCACGAGCGTGAACTGATTGTCGAGCACATCGAGCAGGCGCTTGGCCACCCGGTCGCGCACCTGGTTGCTCTTGGTGGTCACCACAAACTCGGCCAGATTCGCGTTGAGCAGTTGCTCGTCCAGCGGCAGATAGAAGCGCGGGCTCCCGCCGCCGATATAGGCGACGAAACTCTCCACGTCCGGGTCGGCTTTCAGGACTTTCTCGAAGCGCTCGGCCTGGGCGTCGGTGGCGGTGATCGAGGCGCCATTCGGCAGCCAGAGGTCGACGACCAGCTCAGGCCGGTTCGCCGAGGGGAAGAACTGCTGCTGCACCTGTCCGAATCCGGCGATGGACAGTCCGAACACGATCAACGTTCCGCTGATCACGACCCAGCGATGGGATACGCACCAGGTGACCAGCCGGCGGAAGCGCTGGTAGAAGGGCCGATGGTAGACGTCGTGGTCGCGGATCGGCTCGGTTCGCGCCGAGGACAGGCGCGGGAACACGCGCCCCAATGGCGCCAGCAGCAAGCGTTGCAGGGTCGAGCGACGCGACGGCGACTGGGAGTAATCCGGCAGCAGCTTGTAACCGAGGTAAGGCGTGAACAGGACCGCCACTACCCAGGACACGAGCAGCGCCGTGGTCACCACTGCGAAGATGGAGAACGTGTATTCGCCCGCGGCCGATTTCGCCAGGCCCACGGGCAGGAACCCGGCGGCGGTCACCAGCGTTCCCGTCAGCATGGAAGCCGCCGTCGAAGTGTACGCAAAGCTTCCCGCGCGCATCCGATCCCAGCCCTGCTCCATCTTGATGGCCATCATCTCGACGGCGATGATGGCGTCGTCCACGAGCAGGCCCAATGCGATGATCAGCGCCCCCAGC
Organism: Burkholderiales bacterium; assembly: GCA_035501875.1. Classification (GTDB taxonomy): domain Bacteria; phylum Pseudomonadota; class Gammaproteobacteria; order Burkholderiales; family SHXO01; genus SHXO01. The sequence continues at coordinate 36,877 of DATJVI010000033.1, read as the reverse complement.
GAGATGCGTTGCAGGTCGATGCCGAACACCTTCATGAACAGCAAGGTGGTGGCCAGCACCAGCGGGATGGACAGGGCCACCACCACGCCGGTGCGCAATCCGAGGCTGAGGAAGCTCACCGCGAGCACGATGACAATGGCCTCGCCCAGCGTGCGCATGAACTCGCTGATCGAGCGCGACACGACCTTCGGCTGATCGGCGACTTGGTGCACGTCGATGCCGACGGGCAGGTTGGACCGGATGCGGGCGAGTTGGGCGTCGAGCGCATGCCCCAGGCCGATGATGTCGCCGCCCTTGCGCATGGACACCGCCAGTCCCAACGCGTCTTGGCCTTCGTAGCGGAACTTGAGCACCGGTGGGTCGACGTAGCCGCGGTAGACATGTGCGATGTCGCCGAGGCGGAACAGCCTGCCTCCGGCTTGGATGCCGATCTCGCGGATGCTCTCCACCGACTTGAAGTCCCCGCTGATCCGGATATAGATGCGGTCGGCCCGGGTCTCGAAGTCGCCGGCAGGCACCATGTTGTTCTGCTGCTGCAACACCGCGAAGATCTCCAGCGGATTCACACCGAGGGTTGCGAGCTTGCGGTGCGACATCTCGATGTAGATCTTCTCGTCCTGGTCCCCGAGGATGTCGACTTTGCCCACGTCGGGCACCCGCAGAAGCTCGCGCCGGGCGTCTTCCACGTAGTCGTGCAACTCCGCAAAGGAGTACCCGTCGGAGGTAAAGGCGTAGATGATGCCGTAGGTGTCGCCGAACTCGTCGTTGAAGAACGGTCCTTGCACTCCGGGAGGCAGCGAGTAGCGGATGTCCGACACCTTCTTGCGCACTTCATACCACGCATCGGGTACGGCCTTGGGCGGCGTGTAGTCCTTGAGGACCACGAAGATCAGCGATTCTCCGGGCTTGGAATAGCTGCGCGCGAAGTCGAACCAGGGGGTCTCCTGCAGCTTCTTCTCCAGACGCTCGGTGACCTGCTGCTCGACCTCCTTGGCCGTGGCGCCGGGCCACAGCGTCCGCACCACCATCAGCTTGAAGGTGAACTCTGGATCCTCTCCCTGGCCAAGGCGAAGGTAGGAATAGACCCCCGCCCCGAACAAGGCCACGATGAAGTACAGGATCAGCGCCTGATGCGTCAGCGCCCACTCGGACAAGTTGAAGCGCGTCACCATGGCGCAGCCGCCGCGATGCGATCCCGGCGCATCACTGGGACGCGTCCGCCCGAACGCGCACGCGGTCGCCTTCGGTGAGCTTGTGCACGCCGGCACGTACGACCAGCTCGCCTGCCTGCAGGCCGGAGACGACGGTCACGTAGTCCTGCGTATAGCGCCCGATCTGAACCGGCCGCAGCGCCACCTGACCGGTCCTGGGATCGACTACCCAGACCGCTGGCTCGGTCCCCTTCTGGAACAGCGCCGTGAGAGGCAGCCTCGCCACCGTCGGCCGTGCGGCCTCGCGTAGGAACACATTGGCCGTCATTCCCAGCTGGACGGTGGCATCCGGGTCCAGAACGGTGACTTTCACCGTGTAGGTGCGCGTGACGGCATCGGCGCTAGGCGAGATCTCGCGAATCCGCCCCTTGAACGTCTTGCCCGGCGCAGCCCACAAGGTGATGTCGACCTCCTGGGGTGCACGCAGCTCGGCGAGGCGGTTCTCCGGCACGTTGACCGCGACCTCCTTTTCCTCCAGCCGCGCCACTCTGACGATCGGTTGGCCCGCGGCGACGACCTGGCCTGCCTCCGCCTGCACCGCTGTGACCACACCGTCCTGGTCGGCACGAAGCTGCGTGTAGGCCGCCTGGTTGCGGTTCAGCTCGAGCTGTGCCGTGGACTGCTCCAGCCGTGCGGCCGCGGTGTCGAAGGCCGTCTTGCGGCGGTCGAACTCGGCCGCGCTGATGAAGCCTTTCGTGAACAGGTCCCGATAGCGCGCCAGATCGGCCTTGGCCTGCTCGTAGTCGGAACGAGCCGCCAGCAACTGCTGCCGCGCGGCCTCGGCAGACAGCTTCTGGTCTTCGGGATCGAGCCGCGCGAGCAGGTCGCCCCGCCGGACGTGCGTTCCGACCTCTACCGAGCGCGCCACGATCTTGCCGGGCACACGAAAACCGAGCGCCGACTCCCAGCGCGCACGGATATCGCCCGTGTAGCTGGTGTCCTGCTCGTCCGGTTGCAGGACCACCTCCACGACCTGCACCGGTCGCACCGCAGCCGGAGCCTCCGGCTTCTTTTCGCAGCCGGCGACCAGCGCGAGCAGCACCAGCGCCGGCAGTCGGATGGATATACTCAATCTCATGAACCCCCTCGGAGTCGAGCGCTGCCCTTGGCGTGCGACTTGATCGGCGACGCTCAACTCTAGCTGGCTCCGGGCCGGCGCGGTCCGCGTCGCCGCGCGTTCCTGACCGCCGCCACGGCTCCGCGGCGTACCGGCCGCTTCCGGCGTGACGCGCCGGAACGCAAGCCGCCCAGCAGCAGATCGATATGCTGATCCAAGTAGCGTCCCGGGTCGAGCGGGCTTCCGTCGCAAAACTCGAAAGAATGCCGCCAGATCGCCAGCAATACGACCGGGCCGATGAGAAGGCGCGTGACCAGCTCCGGCTCCAGCGAGCGGAACTCGCCTTGCCGGATCCCTCGGCGGATCACCCCCTCCACCAGCGAATGGCCGCGCCGGATCACCTCGGAATAGTAAAAGCGCCCGAGGTCGGGGAAGTTGCGGCACTCGGCGAACATCAGCTTCGGGATTCCGCCGAATCGCGTACTGCCGATCAGCTCCCACCAGCCTCTCACCAGTTCCCGCAGCAGATCGGAGTCGGCGCCCGCGTGTGCGCGCGCCATCTGCTCCCCGCGTTCCAGCACCGGAATCATGCCTTCGCGCACCACCGCCTTGAACAGGTCCTGCTTGCTCGGGAAATACAGGTACACCGTGCCCTTGCTCACACCGGCCCGGCGGGCAACATCCTCGAGGCGAGTGGCGGCGAAGCCCCGCTCGACGAACAAGTCGAGCGCCGCGGACATCAACTCCTGCGGGCGGGCCTGCTTGCGGCGCTCCCAGCGTGGCGTGTGCATGGAGGAGCGGCTCACGTCGCTAATGACTGAGGGGTCAGTAATGTACCGGCCGGTGCGAGACCCGGTCAAGCATGCCATCGGGCAGGCGCGCCTTCTGCTTTCGGATTCGGGGCGCCGTTCGCACGCAGAGGGGCCCGGATCATGGTTCTCTTGAACTCGCTCTCCGCCACCCGCACTTTACTGCCATGAGACGACCGCTCACCGAGATTCGCGAGCCGGCGGTAGCCGGCGCCTTCTACCCGGAAAGCCCCGAAGCGCTGACCGGCCAGATCGAAGCACTACTCAACGGCGCGCGGGCACCCGTGCCGGGTGAGCAATGGCCTAAGGCGCTGATCGCCCCGCATGCCGGCTACATCTATTCGGGTCCGATCGCCGCGAACGCCTACGCCCGCCTCGCGGCGGCGCGGGGACGCGTCACACGAGTGGTGCTGCTAGGGCCGGTGCACCGGGTGGCGGTGGACGGGCTGGCGCTGCCGGGCACGCGAGCACTGCGCACCCCGCTCGGCATCGTCCCCGTGGATCTCGACGCGGTCCGGACCATCGAGACGCTGCCCCAGGTGGTCGTCAGCCCCGAGGCCCACGCGCTCGAACACTCCCTAGAGGTTCATCTGCCTTTCCTCCAGGTGGTGCTCGGCGCCTTCTCCGTCGTGCCCCTGGCGGTCGGCCGCGCCAGTCCCGAGCAGGTGGCCGAGGTCATCGAACGGCTATGGGGAACCGAGGAAACCGTCGTCGTGGTGAGCTCCGATCTGTCGCACTATCTCGCCTATGCCCAGGCGCGAGCGGCGGATCGCGATACCGCCCGTGCGATCCTGATGCGCCGGCCGCAGCTCGATCACCACCAAGCCTGCGGCGCGACGCCCGTGAACGGACTTCTGGTGGCGGCTCTGCGCCGCGGCCTTCAGCCGCAGTTGTTCGACGTCCGCAACTCCGGCGACACGGCCGGAGACCGCAGCCGCGTCGTCGGCTATGCAGCGTTTGGGTTCTTCGAGGCGCAAACCGCATCGGTTCCGCCTCACGCGATCCAGCGCGATCTGCTCATCCGCATCGCGCGGCGGGCCATCGGCGATCTATTCGGGCTGACTGAGGTCATCGACGAGACCCACCCGTTCCTGCACGACGTCGCGGCCACGTTCGTCACCCTGACGCGGCATGGGCGATTGCGCGGCTGCATCGGCAGCTTGCACGCGCATCGCAGCCTGCTCGAGGACCTGAAGGCGAACGCCAAGGCGGCGGCGTTCCTCGATCCGCGGTTCGAGCCATTGACGCAGACGGAGTTCCACAGCACACGCGTCGAGGTGTCGTTGCTTTCCCCCTCGGAGCCGATCGAGTTCGGCACCGAAGCCGAGGCCGTCTCGCTGCTCCGTCCCAATATCGACGGGCTGATCCTGGAGCATGGGGCGCACCGCGGCACGTTTCTGCCGCAGGTGTGGGAGAGCATCCCCGAGCCCGGCGCGTTCCTGCGCCAACTCAAGAGAAAGGCCGGGCTGGACGAGCAGTTCTGGTCACCGGACCTGCGCTTGCGGCGCTACACCGTGGTCAAGTTCGGCGAGCCGGATCTGCCGGCGCAGCTGCAGTAGGTTCCCCATGACCGAAGCTTCTAGCATCGAGGATGCCGTCGACGGTAGCCGCTATCCGGCGCGCTACTGGCACAAGCTGGACGACGGCCGCATCCAGTGCGACCTGTGCCCGCGGGACTGCCGCTTGCACGAGGGCCAGCGCGGGGCCTGCTTCGTGCGCCAGCGCGTGGGCGATGCGATGGTGCTCGCCACGTATGGCCGCTCCTCGGGCTTCTGCATCGACCCGATCGAGAAGAAGCCGCTCAACCAGTTCTACCCCGGGTCGTCGATCCTGTCGTTCGGCACGGCAGGGTGCAACCTGGCCTGCAAGTTCTGTCAGAACTGGGACATCAGCAAATCTCGCGACATGGACCGCCTGATGGACCAGGCGAGCCCGGAGATGATCGCGCAGGCGGCGTTGCGCACCGGCTGCAAGAGCGTGGCGTTCACTTACAATGATCCCGTCATCTTCGCCGAGTACGCGATGGACGTGGCCGACTCGTGTCACGCTTACGGCATCCAGGCGGTTGCGGTCACGGCCGGATATATGCACGATGAGCCGCGCCGCGACTTCTACGCCAAGATGGATGCGGCAAACGTAGACCTGAAGGCATTCACCGAGGACTTCTACTTCAAGCTCACCGGCTCACACCTCAAGCCCGTCCTCGACACGCTCGCCTACCTGAAGCACGACACCGACGTGTGGTTCGAGATCACTACCCTGTTGATCCCGACCAAGAACGACTCGGACCAGGAGATCACGGCCATGTGCCGCTGGATCGCCACCGAGCTCGGGACGGATGTACCGCTGCACTTCACCGCCTTCCATCCGGACTGGAAGCTCGACGAGCTGCCGCCCACGCCCGCCTCTACGCTTCAGCGCGCACGCCACATCGCGTTGCAGGAAGGCCTGCAGTATGTCTACACCGGCAACGTGCACGACACCGAGGGCGGCACAACGTTCTGTCCCGGCTGCGGCACGGAGTTGATCGTGCGCGACTGGCACCGGATCCTCAAGTACCACCTCACCGGCGATGGTCGCTGCTTGTCCTGCGCGACTCGGATCGGCGGCTGCTACGAGCCGTTCAAGGGCCAGTTCGGAACGCGCCGGATCCCGGTCCGTCTGTCCGTCTGATCGCGCTGCAAGAGCAGGCTCGGCTGCTACGCGCCCGACGCGGGCTCGACGGCGATCAGTCCGTGCCCGCGGCCTTGGCAGTCCCACCCTGCGCCAGTGCGGCGATCACCTCCTGGTCCGAGACCTGGGGAAAGTGGCGGTAGAACTGTCCCACCGCGGCGAAATATTCGGGCGTTTCCAGGCACACCACCTCGTCGCAGTGCTGAGCGACGAGCGCCACCGTGTCGGGCGGGGCGACCGGAACCGCACAGATCAGCCGCGCCGGGCCCCGGCTGCGCAGCGCATGCAGCGCCGCGATCATGGTCGAGCCGGTGGCGAGGCCATCGTCCACAACGATGACGACCCGGCCGCGAGGATCCAGCGCGGCGCGCTGTGCCGTGTATTGCGCGCGGCGTTGTCGCAGGGTCTCGAGCTGGCGCTGCGTTTCCTGCTCCAAGTACGCTGGGCTGGCGCCGGCCGCGCCAGCGTGCTCCGCAATGTAGCGCCAGCCCGATTCGTCGACCGCACCGACCGCGAACTCCGGGTTATCCGGCGCACCGAGCTTGCGTACCAGCACCACATCGACCTCAGCGCCCAACTGATCGGCGATGGCCCGCGCCATCGGGACCGCGCCTCGCGGAACACCCAGCACCAGAGCGTTGCGGCCGCGATACGTGCTCAGGCGCTCTGCCAGCTTGGCCGCGGCGTCGCGTCGATCTGCGAACATCACCTCTTTCGATTCCGCGCTGAGCCAGCGCCTCAGCCATCCTAGCATCGCGTCGCCGACGCGCTTGTCATGGCGGCCGTCGGCCCGTGGGGCCGATGCTGGGCATGCCGCAGGGCACCCACCCGGTGCGGTCGACCGCTGTCCAAGCATCGCCCGGCCGCCAGCTCGGTTGTGACTGTCCGTGAGCGGGTGTCAGGCGTCTTGACATCGCCGGCTTAGCCCAGCGGGATGGGGCGATGCTCGGCCGCGCTCGCGAGCAGAGCGTCGATCAGCCGGTGCACCCGCAACGCCTCCTCGCCGTTGACGCGTGGCTCGCCGCCGTTCTGCACGGCGTCGAGAAAATCGCGCCAGACGCCCCGGTGATAATCGTGCGGGAAGGCCATGGGGTCGGCTCCCGTGCCCCCTGCCGAGCCGTCGGGTTCGACCACCTCGCGCCGGCCGTCTTGCCAGCGCAGCTCGAGCGCGGTGCTGGCGAGCGTCGCGGTGGCCTGCGTCCCGGTGAGCTCGATGCGTTCTGCCGCACCCGGGTAGGCCGCGGTCGTGGCCTCGATGACCCCGAGCGCGCCGTTCGCCCAGCGTACCGCTGCGCACACGAGATCTTCGCATTCCATCCGATGGACCGTGGTCGTCGCGGCATAGGCGCTGACCTCGCGTGCGCCACCCGCGAGGGACAGCAGCACGTCTAGTGTATGGATGCCCTGAGTCAACAGAACTCCGCCGCCGTCGCGCGCGCGAGTTCCCCTGCCCGGCTCGTCATAGTAGCTCTGCGGCCGCCACAGGCGGATCGTGGCCGAGGCGCCGATCAGCGCACCCAGCTCGGCGCCTCGCACGGCGCTTGTCAGCCGCTCCACCCCGCGCTTGTGGCGATGCTGCAGCACCACCCCTAGCGTCACGTGCGCCCGGCGGCAAGCCTCCACGAGCCGTTCCGCGCGAGCGGTGCTCACTTCCACCGGCTTCTCCAGCAGCACATGCTTGCCGGCGTTCGCACACTGGACCACGAGATCCAGATGCGTGTTCGGCGGCGTAAGGATCGCGACCGCGTCTACGGTCCTGTCCTCGAGGATGCGTTCCAGCCGGTCGCATTGAGGAAAGGCGAACTTCTGCGCGAACGCGGCGCGGCGTGCGGCGCTGGGACTGAAGGCGTATGCGACCTCGACGCGTTCGGCCAGATCAAGCGCGCTCTTCGCATGCGGCGTCACGGCCATGCCCAACCCGACTAGAGCGATGCGCGTCTTGTGCATACTCAGCCTCCCTCCAGTTCCGTGCCGACCTGCACGCGCTCTACGCCTACCGTCGTCATCTACTGGCTCCTGGCGTGCATCGCCACGTCACGGCATACCTTGTGCCGCCACCAGCCGCTCGGCGGCCTGCACCGTGTTCGCAAGCAGCATGGTGATCGTCATCGGGCCCACTCCCCCCGGCACGGGCGTGATCCATCCCGCGACTTCCCTGACGGAATCGAAATCGACGTCGCCCGCGAGCTTGCCGTTCGGCAAGCGGTTGGTACCCACGTCGATCACGACAGCTCCGGGCTTCACCATCTCGCGTGTGACGAGATGGGCGTGCCCGGTTGCGACGATCAGGATATCGGCGCGCCGCGTGTGCGACGGAAGGTCGCGGGTCTTGGACGTGCAGATGGTCACGGTGGCGCTGCGCGCGAGCAGCATCATCGCCACGGGCTTGCCTACGATGTTGCTGCGGCCGACCACCACCGCCTCCCGACCTTCGATAGGCGCGCCGATATGGTCCAGCATCGCCACGCAGCCGGAGGGCGTGCAAGGATACAAGCCGGGACGGCCGGCGACCAGGCTGCCGATGTTTTGTACGTGCAACCCGTCCACGTCCTTTTCCACCGCGATCGTTTCGAGCACACTGGCCGCGCGCACCTGCGGGGGGAGCGGGAGCTGGACCAGGATGCCGTGAACATTCGGATCGGAGTTGAGCGCCCGGATGCGAGCGAGCACCTCCGCCTCCTCCACCTCTGCCGGGAGATGGTACAGCTCGGAATGCAGCCCGAGCTCCCCGCAGGCCCTGATCTTGTTGCGCACGTAGATCTGCGATGCCGGATCCGCGCCTACGAGGATGACCGTCAGTCCCGGCGTGACACCGCGCGCTTTGAGAGCCTCGGCGCGCGCCTTCCATTGCGCGCGGATGCCCTTGGAGATGGCGACGCCGTCGATGATGTTCGCGGGCACAGGAAGCGTGAGGTCGATATGGCTGAGACAGAAGCTGGAGGCGCGAGGGACGCAAGCCTTACGACGAGACCCAGTTCCTTACCGGACCCGCGGGTCGGGCGTCGCGCCGGCGCCGAGCGCCCGTCGGGTCAGTGGGCGCCTGCCGGCTTACGGGAATGGATCGCTGGATCCGGCGCGATTCGACCCGGGTCGGTGACCTTCTCCAGTTCCGCGAGGGTCGAGTAGAACACAGGGCCGCCCCCCATGTCCGCGGTGTCCTGGCTGGTGAGCGCATTGACGTTCACGCCGTTCACCATCTTCGAGCCCTGGAGCTGCTTTTGTGCGCCGAGCACTCCGGGCAGCAGACCTTCCACGATCAGGGCATGGCCGAACGCCTCGCCGCGGTCGTTGTAGAGACGGCACAAGTCCCCATTCGCGATCCCGCGCGCCGCCGCATCCTGCGGGCTGACTTCGAAGGTCGGTCGTGCCGTCATCTCCTGCAATCGAGCCACGTGCTGGAACGTCGCCCCGATGAAGTGGTGCGTGGCCGGGCTCAATACCTGCAACGGCCAGCGTGTGCGCGCTTCGGTATCCTCGTATCCCTCCTTCTCGGGTACGTGCGCGGGCATCGGGTCGAGACCGAGCTTCGCCATCGCGGCGGAGTAGATCTCGATCTTGCCGCTGGGTGTCGGCCAGCGCCCGCTGTTGATCCCCGCGCGCCGCGGCGAATCCACCGCCGCCCGAGCCCAGCCTTGCTGCGCGAGGCGATCGTAGGTCACGCCCTCGAACAGCGGGTTGAACTGCGGGTCGATCAGTTCGCGGATCATGTCCTCGTCCGACTGTTTGAAGCAAGGCTCGTCATACCCCATCTTCGCCGCCAGGCGGCGGAACATCTCGGGGTTGTCCAGGCTCTCCCCCAGTTTGGCGATGGCCGGCTGGCTGAGCCCGAGATAGAAGTGCCCATAGGCGCCATGCAGGTCCATGCGCTCGAGCTGGGTGTCGGCTGGCAGAATGATGTCGGCGTAATCGCAGGTATCGCTGAAGAACGTGTCGTGCACGACGACGAACAGGTCGTCGCGCATCAGGCCGCGGCGGCAGCTATTGGTGTCCGGCACGCAGTTGGCCGGGTCGGAATTCCAGCAGAACAGCGCCTTGATCGGCGGACTGAGCTTCGCATCGTCCAGCGCGCGGCCGAGCTGAATCATGTTGATGGTGCGCGGTTTGCGGCCCGCCAACAAATCGGGTCGTTGCAGCTTGGCGAGGCTCACCGCCCGCGTCTCGCCTCCGGTGCTGACGCACGTGCCACCCTTGTGGGCAAGCGCACCGGTCAGCACGGGCAGCAGCGAGATGGTGCGCATGACCATGCCGCCGTTGTGATGCCGCTGGATGCCCCAGTTCAGCCGGATGAACCCCTTCTTCGTGCGCCCGAACAGCAGGCCGAGCCTCTCGACATCCGCTGCTGGGATACCCGTGATGCCCGCGACCCGCTCCAACGGATACTGCGGAAGCCGCTCCCGGAGGAACTCCTCCCAGCCTACCGTGTGCTCGCGAAGGAACGCTTCGTCGTGCAGACCGTGATCGACGATCACCTTCATCATACCCAGCGCGAGCGCGGCGTCGGTCCCCGGACGCGGCTGCACATGCCAGTCTGCGAACGCGGTGGTGCGCGTGACACGCGGATCGATCGCGACGATCTGGGCCCCGCGAGCGCGTGCCTCGGTGATGAACGGCATGGCGTGCACGCCCGTGCTCACCAGATTGGTGGCCCAGAGCAGGACGACGCCCATGTCCGGGATATCCTCGATGTTGGCTTCCCCGACACGCCCCGTGGTGAAGGTCAGCCCGGCCGCGCCGGCCGCAGTGCAGATCGTGCGCTCCAAGCGCGCCGCCCCCATCCGATTGAAGAAGCGCTCGCCCATGCCCGAGAAGCCGAGCACGCCGAGCGTGCCTGAGTAGGAGAACGGCTGCACAGCCTCCGGCCCGTGCTCGGCGATGACCGCCTTGAGCCGCGCAGCGACTTCGTCCAGCGCTTGGTCCCACCCGATGCGCTCGAACCGCGCATCCGGGCCCTTCGGCCCCACGCGGCGGCGCGGATACAGCACGCGGTTGTCGTTGTAGACGTAGTCGAGGTAGTGATTGACCTTGCTGCAGAGATAGCCGCGCGTTACCGGATGGGTAGGATCGCCTTCCACCCGCACCGCGCGCCCCGTCTGCGTGTCCACTGTAACGCGCATCCCGCACGCGTCGGGACAATCGTGCGGGCAGGTCGTGTGCACCACCTTCACGCCCGAAGCTTGCGCCGGCTGGAGATCCGGGATCACGTCAGGTGCGCCCATGGTCGATCCTTCCTCGAAGATGTGAGAGTGTAAGATATTTCGGTCCCGACTACAGGCCGCCCGCCACCGCGACGTGCGGGCACCGCGATGCATCTGCTGTATGCGCTCTTGATCTCTGCCACGCTGGCGCTCATGGCTGCGCCTGCGCAGGCGCGCCTGACGCGCTTGGAGATCGTCCAGCGGGAACTGGTGGCCGGAGGACAGAGCTTCGGCGCGACCGGCCCCTACGAGCGCCTGGCCGGAACGGCCTACTTCGAAGTCGACCCCGGCGACCCTCGCAACGCGGTGGTGTTCGATCTGGACCATGCCCCCCGCAATGGCCGCGGCAAGGTCGAGTTTTCCGCCGACATGGTGATTCTCAAGCCGGTCGACCTGAGCAAAGGGTCCGGCACGCTGTTCTTCGAGGTCAACAATCGGGGCCGGAAGATCGCGTTCGGACGAATCCAGGACACCTCTTCCGAAGCCAAGTTGAACGCTCCGATGGCGCCGCAGGACTTCGGCAACGGCTTTCTCCTCCGGCGTGGCGATGTGCTCGCATGGGTAGGATGGGGCGCCGACATCGCGCCCGGCGACAACCGCCTCACCGTGAACTTCCCGCTCGCGATCGAACATGGACTGCCCGTCACCGAACGCATCCTCACTGAGTTCAGCGACCGCAACTTCAACGGCGGCACTCCCAGCACGTTGCCGCTGTCGGGCGGAAGCGCGTTCAAGAGCTTCCCTGCGGTCTCGACCAACCAGACGGCTGCCGAGGCGGAGCTTTGGCGCGCCGACAGCGATTCCCCACGCCCGAGCGGTCCGGAGCTCCCGCGCGGGCGGCTCATTCCCGCCGATCAGTGGGCGTTCTCCGCCTGCCCCGATGGCTGGCCGGGCGTTCCGTCCACGACCGACATCTGCCTGAAAGGCGGGTTCCAGAATCGCTATACCTACCGCCTGATCTATCGGGCAACGAACTCGCCCGTGATGGGCTTAGGCTATCTCACATCGCGCGACTTCGTGTCGTTTCTGCGCCACGCGCAGAAAGACGACGCGGGGGAGCGGAACCCCGTGGCGGGCGTGCACACCACGTTGTGCCTGGGAATCTCTTCGAGCGGGATGTACTACCGCGACTATCTCTATTTCGGGTTCAACGAGGACGAGCAGGGCCGGCGCGTGTGCGACGGCATGCACATTCACGTGCCCGGCGCTCAGCGGCTGTTCTTGAACTACCGCTTTGCCCAGCCTAACCCCTTTACGCAGCAGCATCGAGAGCGGTATGTCCCGGACGTGAACTTCCCCGTCACCTACGCTCTCACTCGAGATCCGCTCAGCGGCCGAGAGGACGGCATTCTAAAGCGGCCCGCCACCGACCCCAAGGTCATTCACACCGACACGTCCACCGAGTACTGGCAGTTCCGCGCCTCGCTGCTCGGGGCAGATCCAGCCGGCAGCACCGACATCCTGGATCCGCCGCAAGTCCGACGCTACCTGCTTTCGGGCACGCAGCATGTCTGGTTCAAGGGCGATGCTCCCGGGCGCGGCATCGCCGATCGGCAATGCGAGCAGCTCGGCAACGCGACACACCCCGGTGTCATCTTGCGCGCGTTGATCGTGGACCTGGAGCAGTGGGTGCGCGCCGGGACGCCACCGCCCGACAGCCGCGTCCCGCGCATCGCCGATGCGACGCTCGTCGCGCCGGAACAGGTTGCATTCCCGCCGATTCCGGGCGTGAGCTTCGCAAGGCTGTACAACGGCTCCGGCGAGCGCGATTTCGGGCCCAGGGTGAGGGGGAACTCCGGCGTGATCGATCAGCTGGAGCCGGACGTGCTCAGCACGCATCGCCTCCTTGTACCGCAGGTGGATCGCATCGGAAACGACGTGGCCGGCGTGCGCCATCCCTTCGTCGAGGTGCCGGTGGCAACGCTCACCGGTTGGAACACGCGCACTCCGGAGTTCGGTGGCGACGATCTGTGCGATCTGCTCGGCTCGATGATCGCGCTCAAGCGTACGCGGGCAGAGGCGCTCGCCGCCCACGACCCGCGGCCCGCGTTGGACCAGCTGTACCGCGATCACGCCGACTACGTGCGCAAGGTGGAGGCCGCGGCGCGCGCGCTCGTGCGGGAGCGGTTGATGCTGGAGGACGACGTGGCACCGCTGGTACGCGAGGCCGACCAGAGCGACGTGATGAACTGAGCCGACCATGCCCGCCAACCTCGACGACAAACTGGTCGTCGCGCTGTCATCCCGCGCTCTGTTCGACTTCGAAGAGGAGAACGCGGTGTTCGACGAGGCCGACCCCGGCCCCTATCAGCAGCTTCAGCTCTCACGCCTCGACCAACCTGCGGCTCAGGGCGTGGCCTTCAAGCTGGTGAACAAGTTGTTGGCGTTCAACACGCCGAGCGAGCGGAAGGTCGAGGTCGTGATCCTTTCGCGCAACGATCCCGTGACCGGGCTGCGTGTGTTCCGCTCGGCCGAGCACCACAATCTGTCGATCACGCGCGGAGTGTTTCTGCGCGGCCGCTCCCCTTACGGCTATCTGACGCCGCTCAAGGCGGATCTGTTTCTCTCGGCCAACGAGCAGGATGTGCGCCTGGCGCTGGAGGCCGGTTTCCCGGCCGCGCGCGTCTACCGCAAGCCAGAGCAGGAGGATTCGCACCCTTCGGAGGTGCGGATCGCGTTCGACGGTGACGCTGTGCTCTTCAGCGACGAGGCGGAGCGCATCTATCAGGAGCGCGGCCTGCCGGCCTTCGAAGAGCACGAGCGAGTGCGCGCGGGCGAGCCGCTTCCGCCCGGCCCGCTCCAGCCTTTTCTGCGCGCATTGCACGGGCTGCAACGGAGCTCGCCGCCGGGCTCGCCGATGCGCATCCGCACGGCACTGGTCACGGCCCGCAGCGCGCCGGCCCACGACCGCGCGATCCGCACGCTGATGAGCTGGGAGGTGGAGGTCGACGAAGCGATGTTCCTCGGCGGGCTGGAGAAGGGTCCGTTCCTCCAGGTGTTCGAGCCGGACTTCTACTTCGACGATCAGCTCGCCCACGTGCACTCGGCCGCAGCCGCGGGCCCGAGCGGACATGTGGACGCCGGCGTGGTCAATCTGCCGCGGCGCACGGCCGCCTCACGCGACTGAGCCTGCAGCGCCGTTGGGGATCGCCTGCAGCTGCGTACAGGCGCTTCCAGGCCCAAGGCTGCGAAGCCCCCGGCTCTCGGCGTTGCGCGCAGCAGTCATCACGACACCGGTCCAGCTGGACGCGCGCCGCGACGTCGTGGAGAATGGCGACATCATGCTGCATAATCTGATCGCTTTCGCGATCCAGTGGGCGCTGCTCACGTTCCTGCTCTGGGTCGCCTCGCATGTCTTCAAGGGCATCCGCTACACGAGTCCCAGCGCGTTGTGGATTGCCGCGCTGCTGCTCGGGTTCGCAAACGCCGTGGTACGCCCGATCCTCGTCGTTCTCACCCTCCCGCTCACCATCGTCACCCTGGGGCTATTCCTGTTGGTGATCAACGCGCTCATGCTCCTGCTCGTGTCCGCGGTCGTCAAGGGCTTCGATGTGAAGGGGTTCTGGACCGCGTTCTTTGCCGCCATCTTCATCGCCATCTTGAGCTTCCTGATCGACGCGGCGCTGTTCGGCGGTGCGACGCTCACCCTGACGCCATCCGGCACGCCGGTGTGACTTTGCATCCGAGGCTGGCAGCGCCGCGGCCTGCGATCAGCCGCCGAACGCCGTCTCCAAGCTCACCTTCTGAATGGTGATGGCATTGACCGGACACACCGCTTCGCAGCGCCCGCAGCGGATGCACTGCGACTGATCGATCCACAGGCGGTTGTAGTACAGCGAGTCGGTCTTGCCGGCCTCGACGCGCTCATAGCCGGTGATGCATCCGTCGTCGTCGCGCAGCAAGGCGGAGATCTCCACGATACAGCCCGCCACCGGCCTGACCTTCAGGCACTCATCGCACAGCACGCACTTCGGGTCGACGATCTCGAACTTGTAGTGGCACAGATAGCAGCGCGATGCCTCCTTGAGCGCCTGTGCCTCGGAGTAGCCGGTCTCCACTTCCTCGCTCAAGCCGCGGCGGTCCAAGGCGAGTGTGGGCATCGGGTGCAACGGGATGTGGTTCATCTCCGGCGTGCGGCCCGTTCCGCGACCGCGCGCCGCCTTCGACTGGAAGCTCGCTCCGACCTGCACGCACCGGCTGAGCCGGGACCCGCCTGCGAGAAAGCGATCGGCTTCGAGTGCGGTCTGCTTCGCGTGCGCGATGGCCTGGATCAAGGTCGTCGCGCCGAGCGCAAAGTCCCCGGCGACGAACAGGTTCGGAAAAGCCGTGCGGTGCGCGGTCCCGCTGGCGAGCCAGCCATCCGCGGCAACCAGTTGGCGCGAAAGCCCGCTTCCGATCCAACCGCAGTCCGGGAACTGGCCGGTCGCCAGGATGACGCTGTCGGCCTCCACCTCGAATTCGCTACCCGGGATCGGTTCCGGCAGGTTTCTGCCGTCGCGCCCGCGCGCACCAGGCCGCGTACGCACGAACCGGACTCCCGCCACGGCCCCGCCGGAGGCTGCGAACTCGACCGGAGCGCAGCCGTGGTTCAGCACGCCGCCTTCCTCCTGCAACTGCTCCAGCTCGCCCGGCAGCACCGCCATCGCCTCGCGTGCGCGCCGGTAATACACACCCACATGCCGTGCGCCGAGCCGGAGCGCGGCGCGCGCACAGTCCATCGCGGTGTACCCGCCGCCCATCACCGCCACGCGACGGCCAATGCCTTGCCTGCCGTGCTCGTTGACTTGGAGCAGGAACTGCAGCCCGTGCTCGACGCCAGCCAGCTCGCGCCCCGGCAGATCCAGCAGGTTGGGTTTCAACGTTCCCGCTGCCATGACCGCGGCATCGAACCCCCGGATCAACTCCTCCAGCGCCAGATCTGTGCCGACCGCGACTGCGCACTGCAGCTCGACGCCCAGGCCGAGCACCTGGCGGATCTCGAAGTCGATCACGTCGCGCGGCAGACGAAACGCGGGGATCCCTTGGTTGAGCATCCCGCCCGGTGAGCGATGCTTCTCGAACACCGTCACCGCGTGTCCGAAGCGCACCAGCTCGCGCGCAGCCGTGAGGCCGGCGACGCCGCTGCCGATGACCGCTACCCGCTTGCCCGAGGCTGGGAACAACGGCGGGAGGAGAATCGGCTGTTGGTGGGAGTAGTCGGCGGCCGCACGCTTGGAGTAGCAGATCGCGACCGGTTCGCCATTGCCTTCCCAGCCGTGGCGGCAGGCGGACTCGCACGGGCGCGAGCAGACCCGCCCTAGGATTGCCGGAAAGACGTTGTCGCGCAGGTTGGTCTCGTAGGCCTCCTCGAAGCGTCCGTGGTAGATCGCCTCGAGATAACCCGGGATATCCGTTCCCGCCGGGCAGGCCACCTGGCAGGGAATGTTCTCGCGCAGCCACTGGAAGTCTTGCGGCCGATCGCATGCTTGAATCCGTGCGGATTCGGCGCCGGCGGAAAGCGCGGTGAGCTGTTTGAAATGGATCGCGCTCACGCGCTGCCCCTCGGCTTCAGAACAGGCCGAGGACTTTTCCGTCCGCGGTGAGATCGATCTTCGTCGCCGCCGGCACTTTGGGCAGACCGGGCATGGTCATGATGTCGCCGCAGACCATCACCACGAACTCCGCGCCGGCCGCCAGCCGAACCTCGCGAATGTTGAGCGTATGGCCTCGCGGGGCTCCGCGCAGCGTCGGATCGCCGGAGAAGGAGTACTGGGTCTTGGCGATGCACACGGGGTAGTGTCCGTACCCGTCCCGCTGCAGCTTCGCGATTTGCGCTTTGACCTTGGGATCCGCCGTGACGTGCGCCGCGCCGTATACCTGTGTTGACACCGCAGTCACCTTGTCCCAAAGCGGCAGCTCGTCGGGATACACGAACCGCAGCTTCGCAGCGCCGGATTCGGCCAGGCGCACGACCTCGCGCGCGAGGTCTTCTGCACCTTTCCCGCCTTCGGCCCAGTGGCGCGCGACGACCACCGGGGTGTCGTGAGCGTCGAGCCGGCTGGTGATCAGCGCGAGCTCGGCCGGGGTGTCGTGGACGAAGTGGTTGATGGACACGACGCAAGGCAGGCCGTAGATCTCGCGGACGTTGCCGACGTGCCGCTCCAGATTCGCCATGCCCTCCCCGAGCGCGTCGAGGTTTTCCTGGTCGAGCGACTTGAGATCGGCGCCGCCGTGATACTTGAGCGCACGCACGGTGGCGACGATCACCGCCGCGTCGGGCCGGAGCCCGGACTTGCGGCATTTGATGTCGACGAACTTTTCCGCGCCAAGGTCGGCGCCGAATCCGGCCTCGGTCACCACGTAGTCGCTGAGCTTGAGCGCTGCCCGGGTGGCGATGACCGAGTTGCACCCGTGCGCGATATTGGCGAAAGGACCGCCATGGATGAACGCGGGGTTGTTCTCGAGCGTCTGCACGAGGTTCGGCTTCAGCGCGTCTTTGAGCAGGACCGCCATCGCGCCGTGTGCCTGCAGATCTTTCGCCCGCACAGGCCTGTCATCCCGGCTATAGCCAACGACGATTTCCCCCAGCCGCTGCTTGAGATCGTGCAGAGAGTTGGCGAGACAGAAGATGGCCATCACCTCCGAGGCCACCACGATGTCGAAGCCGTCCTGCCGCGGATAGCCGTTCGCCGGCCCGCCGAGCGCGACCACCAGCTCGCGCAGTGCACGGTCGTTCATGTCCAGGACACGCCTCCACGCAACGCGCCGCAGGTCCACTCCGAGCTCGTTGCCGTGATGCACGTGATTGTCCAGCAGCGCAGCCAGCAGATTGTTGGCGAGCTGGATCGCGCTGAAGTCGCCGGTGAAGTGCAGGTTGATGTCCTCCATCGGAGCGACCTGCGCGTAGCCCCCGCCCGCCGCTCCACCCTTCATCCCGAACACCGGACCCAGGCTCGGCTCGCGCAAGCAGACGGTCGCTTTCTTGCCGATGCGATTCAACGCATCGCCGAGGCCCACCGTGGTGGTCGTCTTGCCCTCCCCGGCCGGCGTGGGGCTGATCGCGGTCACGAGGATCAGTTTTCCGTCGGGACGCGCATCGAGCGTGTTGAGATAGTCGAGTGAAACCTTGGCCTTGTAGTGACCGAAGGGCTCGAGGTGTTGCTCGGGGATGCCCAGGCGGTCGAGCGCCAGCGGCGTGATGCGCTTCAGCGTTGCCCGCTGGGCGATCTCGAGATCGGACGGCACGGTTGTGATTCCTCGGGAGGGTCTGAGCAGAAACGAACAGCGGCAGGATCGGCGGTCCTGCCGCTGCGCCATCGAACCGCGCGGGCGGCTACCTCGTCGATGGCCCTGTGTGGCCGTCCTCGGGATGGATCATGGTCGTGCCGCTGGGCCCCATCCCGATCAGTTGGAGGATGACCTCCTCGTCTTTTGCGCCGTCGAAGTGGTGGCCTCCGGCTGGGTGCTTCATGAAGCTGCCGGCGGGCAGCGGAACGGTTTGGTCCGGGTCGAACGTGTCTCCCGTACCCGTCCACCACGTGCCCTTCAGGACAACCGCGTAGCGGTCGTCGGGATGGAAATGGGGACGGCTCATGATGCCCGGCGGAAACCGGACACGCACCACGTAGATTCCCGGCTTCGACGGATCGCCCGCAACCACGGCCATCTTGACGCCGTTGTAGCCCGGGAGGTCCTTCCATTGCACCTCGTCGGGCGTAACGCGGATGAAACCCGGCTGATCCTCGGCTGCAAGCGCGCCGGAACCGACCAGCCACAGGCCCAGAACTGCGCCAAACAAACCGGCTGCATGCGACGTGCTCATGCGCATCTCCTGTCCATCTCGTTGCCAGCCCACGCGGGCCGGCCGGAGTCTACCACGCCGGCGCACTGCGCCGGCAAACCTGCAGTGGGAGCGCACGGCTGCGAATGCGGTAATCCGGAACCGATCCTACGCTGCGTTCTGGGGGCGATAAGCGGCTCACCGCCTAGTGCAACTGCTGCATCCGGTTGCTGGAGTCCCGCAGGATCTCCTGCTGCAATCGTTGCGCCTCGGTCTCGCGCTCGAACTGGAGCTGCTGGAGCTGCTGGAGCTGGGTCTGCGTTTGAGGGCTGGTCGCTTCCTGACCCCGCGTCTGATTCTGCAGCTCGAGTTGGCGGCGAAGCTGGCTGTCATAGAGCTGACGGCGCGCTGCGGCACCGGCTGCACGTGCCGCGGACTCTGACGCAGCTTGGGCCGGGGTCGGTGCTCCGGGCGTATCTGGAACCGGCGCCGGCACGTTGTCGTAGAGGCGCACGTGGAACTCGTTGTCCTGTTGTTGGCGCTCCAGCAGATTGCGCTGGACGCCAGAGGTATCTTGGGACACGGCGCGGTCAGCGACAGCAAGGATGCCGCCGATCAGGAGAGCGGACGCAAGTTGCCGGAAGACTCTTCCCCTGTGCGTCACGTGTTGCATTCCCAGGCGAACATGCGACGAGTGTACTCACGCGTGCCGGGAGCGTCCATGCGCCAGTGGAAGCCTCCTCGCAGGGGCGGAAACCGTTTGCGAAACAACGAATTGGTGCATCGCTCCGGGGCTTGAACCGAGCTCTCTCGACCCCCACTTGCATTGCAACATACGCGATTTGGGGTCTGATTGTATCCACCTAATTATATGGCACAAATATTGCCATTGCATGGTTGGTGCGACACAGAATCCGGGAGCGTTGAAAGGAGTCAGACATGAGCCGATTGCTGTCCAAGCTGTTGCATTGGATCGATACCACCGAGCAGCGCGAGCTCGAGAAATATCTCGCTCAGAGCGCGAGCCCAGCGGACCTCGAGCGCCGCATGCGCGAGTGGGACAACCGCCAAAGAAGCTTTAACTACCTGCCGTAACCGCCGCCGGCTTGCAGCCGGTTCTGGCGAGGTTCGATCGCGCACGAAAGGCGCGGTGAGCGCAGTACTGAACTAAGCGCACCGCGCCTTGTTCTTTCAGCCGGCCAGCGTTGCGCGAGCCCGGCTATGCATTTGTCGTTGCGAGGTCAGAAGTGGCGATCCGCTGCGCGACAAAAAAAGAGCCTGCGGGACGCGAAGTCAACCGCAGGCCAACCCTGGCAGACATCGTCATAGCCGACCGCGCGTACTGCGAGCTTGCGCGGAGACCACTTCTGTTGGGAGAAGCCGGCCGCTGGAGGAGAAGAGCTGCAGTGGACTGCCAGCCGGCTATCTCCGCTACGTCCTGCTTTTCGCAACAAGCGTGCCCGCAGGCAAGAGCGCGGGAATTTGCAGAATATGCTCAGTGAGTTGCGCGGTTTTCGCGGCTGGCGCGCGGTTCTTTTAAGCGGTCGCGTCGTCGATTTTTCGCACCAGGCCAGTGCAAGAAATCCAGCGCGCGCACAACGAGCTAGCGCGAACGACTGAGTGCTCAGCTCGGAGCCGGCTCCGCACGGGAGCGGGCACGCAACAGTCCAGCGGTCTCGATGAACTCGATGATGCGGTCCAGACCGTGCCCGGTCTTCAGGTTGCTGAACACCCATGGCCGCTGCCCACGCATCCGGTTCGCGTCGCGCTCCATCACTTCCAGCGAGGCTCCCACCATCGGCGCGAGATCGATCTTGTTGATCACGAGCAGATCGGACTTGATGATCCCTGGGCCCCCCTTGCGCGGAATCTTGTCCCCGGCGGCCACATCGATCACGTACAGCGTCAGATCCGACAGCTCGGGGCTGAAGGTGGCCGCGAGATTGTCGCCCCCGCTCTCCACAAACACGACGTCCAGATTCGGAAAGCGCGCGCAAAGCCGCGCGACCGCTTCGAGGTTGATGGACGCGTCCTCACGGATCGCGGTATGGGGGCAACCGCCCGTCTCCACGCCGATGATGCGCTCGGGAGGAAGCGCCTCGTGCCGCACTAGGAAGGCGGCATCCTCCTCGGTGTAGATGTCGTTGGTGACGACGGCCAGCTCGTAGCGGTCGCGCAGCGCGCGGCACAACGCCAGGGTGAGCGCCGTCTTGCCCGACCCGACGGGGCCTCCGATTCCCACTCGCAGCGGGCTCATTCCTGACTCCCCAGTTCAGCGCGGTTTCAAGACCGGAACAGCCTGGTGTATTGCGTCTCGTGGCGACAGCTGGCGATGGCGAGTCCCGGTGCGCAGTTGCTGAGGTCGTCGTCTTCCGCCTCCAGCGCTGCGTCTACAACCTCGGGCAGGCGATCGCTCAGCCGAGCCAGCAGCCTTTGCCCCGCCGTCTGGCCGAGCGGAACAGTGCGCATCGCCGCGCTCACCTGGTTTTCCAACGAGGCCCAAACATAGGCCAACAGAGCCTGCCGCGTCGGGATCGCCCAGGCCACGCAGGCAAAGCTGAATACAGTGGGCAAGGTCGGCTGTGAAACCGCACGCAGCCCTTCCAGGCGAGACGATTCAAACTCGCCGCCGTCGACGAGCAACGCACGCAGGGAGTAGCCCATCTGGCAGGTCTCCGCGCGAAGCTCGGCCGTTTCGCGCGCCGCGGAGAAGAACTCGTTCCACCTCGACACAGCCCTGACGTCGCCGCTCGCCCAGGCCCCGTACAGTCGGCACCAAACCGGCGCTTCGAATGCACCCATGCTCAAGCCCAGCACATCTCCGATCCATGCGAGAGCCGTCGCTTCGTCCTTGACCCAACCATGCTCGATGGCGGCTTCCAACCCCTGGGAGTAGCTGAACCCGCCGACAGGCAGCATCGGGCTTGCCAGCCGGAGCAAGCGGGCCAGGGCGAGGTCGGCCGCGTGCATGGCGCCTCCGATTACCCGGTTCCGCGCCGCGGGGCGAACTCATGGATGACTCCGCCGTGCGTCACGGGTGCGCTGTGGCTGTGGCCTGCCGCGTAGGCGCCGGCCTCCGGCTCGAATGGCGCCTCGCGCGCAACCACGGTGGCACCCAATCCTTCGACCATCAGGCGCAGCACATGGTCCTGCGCGATGCGCAGCCAGCCCGGCCCGACCTGGAGAGGGACATGCCGGTTCCCCAGATGGTAGGCGGCCCGGGCCAGGGCGTCTGGGGTTGCGCAGGAGATGTCCAGCACCGCCTCAGGCTTTGCCATCACGCGGACGACGCGCCCGTCTTCCGCCCTCAGGAACACGCCGTGTCTCAGCACTTCGCCACGCTCGAGAAACAGCCCGACCTCCTCGCCGGACGCCAGCATCGTGCGAAAACGGCTCTTCTGCCGCAGCTCGTACGGCAGCACGAGATCGGCGTCCCAGCGTTCGGCCGCTGCGCAACGCTCGGTGAGGATCAGCACGCCCGAGGCCTCAGAACAAGAAATACCGCTGCGTCATAGGCAGCGCGGCGGCCGGCTCGCAGGTGAGCAGCTCTCCGTCCGCGCGCACCTGGTAGGTCTCCGGGTCCACTTCGATCGTGGGTGTCGCGTCATTGAAGACGAGGTCGCGCTTCGACAGCCGGCGCGTGTCCCTCACGGCTACCAGCCGCTTGCGCAGGCCCAGGTGCTGCCCGACGGCTTGCTCCAGAGCGGCCGACGATACGAAAGTTACCGAAGTCGCGTGGCAGGCGTTGGAGTATGCGCCGAACATGTTCCGGTAATGCACCGGCTGGGGGGTGGGGATCGAAGCGTTCGGATCCCCCATCGCAGCCGCGGCGATCATCCCACCTTTGAGCACCAGCGAGGGTTTGATGCCGAAGAATGCCGGGCGCCACAACACCAGATCGGCAAGCTTGCCCGGTTGCAGCGAGCCCACTTCGTGCGCGATGCCATGGGTCAGCGCTGGGTTGATCGTGTACTTGGCGAGGTAGCGCTTGACGCGGAAGTTGTCGTTGCCCGCACGCTCCTGCGGCAGCGGCCCCCGTTGCAGGCGCATCTTGTGGGCGGTCTGCCAGGTGCGCAGTATCATCTCGCCTACGCGGCCCATGGCCTGGCTGTCCGACGACATCATGCTGAATGCGCCGAGGTCATGGAGGATGTCCTCGGCGGCGATGGTCTCGCGCCGAATGCGCGACTCGGCGAAGGCGATGTCCTCGGCGATGCTGGGGTCGAGGTGGTGGCAGACCATCAGCATGTCCAGGTGCTCGTCCAGCGTGTTGACCGTATACGGCCGCGTCGGATTCGTGCTGGAGGGCAGCACGTTCAGCTCACCGCAGGCGCGGATGATGTCGGGCGCGTGGCCCCCGCCCGCCCCCTCGGTGTGGTAGGTGTGGATCGTGCGCCCCTTGAAGGCGGCGAGCGTGGTCTCCACGAAGCCCGATTCGTTGAGCGTGTCGGTGTGAATCGCCACCTGGACGTCCATCTCGTCTCCGACCGCGAGACAGTTGTCGATCGCGGCCGGCGTGGTGCCCCAGTCCTCATGCAGTTTGAGGCCCATCGCACCCGCGGCGATCTGCTCGCGCAAGGGATTGCGCAAGCTCGCGTTGCCTTTTCCCAGGAACCCCAGATTCATCGGGAAAGCATCCGCCGCCTGCAGCATGCGGTGGATATGCCATGGGCCCGGCGTACATGTCGTGGCGTTGGTACCGGTGGCCGGGCCGGTGCCCCCGCCGATCATCGTGGTTACGCCCGACATCAATGCCTCCTCGATCTGCTGGGGACAGATGAAGTGGATATGAGTGTCGAGGCCGCCCGGGGTAACGATCTTGCGTTCCGCGGCGATGATCTCGGTGGCCGCCCCGATGACGATGTCCACACCCGGCTGGATGTCGGGGTTGCCGGCCTTGCCGATGGCGCTGATGCGTCCCTGCTTGATGCCGATGTCGGCTTTGACGATGCCCCAGTGATCCACGATCAACGCATTGGTGATCACGGTATCGGCGACTTCGGCCGCGCGCCGCTGACTCTGGCCCATCCCGTCGCGGATCACCTTGCCGCCGCCGAATGTCACTTCCTCCCCGTAGATCGTATAGTCCTTCTCCACTTCGATCCACAGGTCCGTGTCCGCCAGGCGCACTCGGTCGCCGACGGTGGGGCCGAACATCTCGGCGTACGCCGAGCGGGTGAGCTTCGCCGCCATCAGAGTTTCCCCATCACCTTACCCGCGAACCCGTACACCGTCCGCTCCCCCGCGTACTCCACCAGCTCGACGGTGCGCTCCTGTCCCGGCTCGAAACGCACTGCCGTCCCGGCCGGGATATTGAGGCGGAAGCCGCGCGCCGAGTCGCGATCGAACCGCAGCGCCGCGTTGGTTTCGTAGAAGTGGTAATGCGACCCGACCTGGATCGGCCGGTCGCCGGTGTTGGCCACTTTGAGCGTGACCGTCTTGCGCCCGACATTGAGCTCGAGTTCGCCGGGCTGGGTCCTGATTTCGCCGGGAGTCATCGCTTCGCCGCCTCCGATTCCCTCTCACCGCAATCCCGCAAAGGTCGCAACCGATAACCAGATGTCATCACAGCCGATTGTGCAGCGATCGCGCGCTGGCTTTCTGCTGCTCCAACCATGCCCGCTTGGCCGTTCATTGCGCGCATCTGCATCCCAATTCCCCATCAGCCGATCGGATGATGCACGGTCACGAGTTTCGTCCCGTCCGGAAATGTGGCCTCCACCTGGATCTCGGGGATCATCTCCGGGACGCCCTCCATGACGTCCTCGCGCCGGAGCAGCGTAGCGCCATAGCTCATCAGCTCGGCTACGGTCTTACCGTCGCGGGCGCCCTCCATGATCGCGGCGCTGATGTACGCCACCGCCTCCGGGTAGTTGAGCTTCAGCCCGCGCGCCTTCCGGCGCTCCGCCAGCAGCGCCGCCGTGAACACGAGCAGTTTGTCTTTTTCTCTCGGTGTCAGATCCATGGCTCGCTTCGCTGGTGAAGAGTGAATGAGTGAATGAGTTGAGCCGCCTAATCCTTCACTCTTCACCCTTCACTCTTCACTCCATCACGTCGCCCATATCCTCGGCATACAGACGTCGCGTTGCATCAGTGCCGGCCGAAGGATACGCCATATGGATACAAAATAGCGACGCGCGGCCTCTGTCGATGGCCCGAGGTAGCGCGCCGCGAGGATGCCCGGCAGGGCCGTCACCCCGACGAGCGCGCCGTCCGGGGTTGCCACACCACGACAGGCGGCGACCAGATCGCGTTCGGGATCGCGGCCCGCCGCGAGCAGCGTTCCCATCACCGGGCGCCCTGCCAGTCCGGCCGCGGATTGGAGCAGGCGAGTGCCACCGTCCAATCGTGCATAGTCGCCCCAGAGCCTGCGCCCGGCCTGCACGATCTCGGTCCGGGTCCGCAGCCGCCCTTGCGTAAAGTGCTCGCCCGACGCGGTACGCCCCAGGCATAGCACCTCCCAGCCGATGAAATGCCCGCCTTCGGCCAGCTCCACCGTGGTGCGCATTCTCGCTTGGACCCCATCGAATACGATGTTCTCCTGCGGCAGCCATTCCAAACTTGCCGCATCGCCGACCTGGACCGCAACATCTTGTTCGGCCTGCGGCCCCCCCGACCGATACCACTTCCCGGCGCCGGGCGTGGTGACTAGCAAGCGCGCGCCCGGTTCCACTCGGATCTCGATCTCGAGTCGATCGCCCCCGGCGACACCGCCCGGCGGATGCAACACGATGCAATGGCAGACCTCCGGACCTTCCGGGTACAGCGCCTTCTGCAACGATAGCGGTCCGGCGTGTTGGGAACGCACGATGCGGCTTGCACCGAGCCGCACCGCACAGGCGAGTCCCAGCCGGGCCTGCCAGCCGCAACTGGTCTGTGCCTGCCGGCGGGCATCGGCGCTCATGCCACCAGGTACTGACGCAGCTCGTCTGCGTCCATGTCAGCGCCGGAACCGCGCTTGACGATCTCGCCGCGGCGCAGGATCAGGAACTCGTCGGCGAGCTCGCGCGCAAACTCGAAATACTGCTCCACGAGCAGGATGGAAATGTCGCCACGCTCGGAAAGCATGCGGATCACGCGCTCGATCTCCTTGATGATCGAAGGCTGGATGCCTTCGGTAGGCTCATCGAGGATCAGCAGTTTCGGCTTCATGGTGAGCGCGCGTCCGATCGCGAGCTGCTGTTGCTGGCCGCCGGACAGGTCTCCGCCACGCCGCCGCAGCATCTGTTTGAGGACCGGAAACATCTCGAAGATCTCGCCGGGGATATCCTTGGCGCTCCCGTTGCTCCGGCCGGCCAGACCCAGCAAAAGGTTCTCCTCCACCGTGAGGCGCGGAAAGATCTCCCGTCCCTGCGGCACGTAACCGATCCCCAGGCGCGCGCGTTCGAAGGGCGGAAGTCCGCTCAGGTCCCGTCCATCGAAGGTGACGGTACCGCTGGTGAGCGGCAAGACGCCCATGAGGCACTTGAGCAGCGTGGTTTTGCCGACCCCATTGCGGCCCAGCAGCGCGAGGCACGCGCTCTTGGGCACTTCGAAGCTTACATCGCGCAGCGTATGACTGCTGCCGTAGTGCTGGTTGAGCCGGTCGATGGTTAGCATCTGTGGAGGCGCGCCGGATCCGTTGACCGCATCTGCGTGGTTCGGGGCTCGATGACGTCTCGATGTGTTTGTCCTGCGCGGCGCAAGCGCCGGCGTTGGCTCAGCGCCCGAGGTACACCTCGATCACTCGCTCGTCGCTCTTGACCTTGTCCATCGGCCCTTCGGCGAGCACGCTGCCCTCGTGCAGCACCGTGACTTGCTTGGCAATCCGGCCAATGAACTCCATGTCGTGCTCCACGACGATCACCGAGTGCTTGCCGGCGAGCGTGACGAACAGCTCTGCGGTGCGCTCGGTCTCCTCGTCGGTCATCCCCGCCACCGGCTCGTCGAGAAGCAGCAGTTTAGGTTCCTGCATGAGCAACATCCCGATCTCGAGCCACTGCTTCTGGCCATGGGACAACAGGCCCGCGGGCTTGTTGGCCTCCGCCGAGAGTTGGATCAGGTCCAGGGTCTGCGCGACGCGATCCAATTGCTCCGGCGACAGCCGGGCCCGCAAGCTTGCCCAGACGCGTTTGTCGGTCTTCATGGCCAGCTCCAGATTCTCGAATACGGTGTGGTTCTCGAACACGGTGGGCTTCTGAAACTTTCGCCCGATGCCGGCCTGGGCGATCTCGGCTTCGGTCATCCGAGTGAGATCGATGGTCTGGCCGAAGAAGGCCGTGCCGCTGTCGGGGCGAGTCTTTCCGGTCACTACGTCCATCATCGTCGTCTTCCCCGCACCGTTGGGGCCGATCACACAGCGCAACTCGCCCGCGTCCACGGTGAGCGTGAGCTTGTTCAGAGCTTTGAAGCCGTCGAAGCTGACCGTGATGTCCTCCAGATACAGGATCGGGCCGTGGGTCAGATCGAGACCCGCCGGCACTACGCGCCCGATCGTAGCGCCGGTGTTCTCGAGCGGACTGATGCTGGGCAGACTGCTCACTTGTTCCTCCGCAGCACGGAGGCGATGCCGACGACGCCTTTGGGCAGCAGCAACGTCACCAGGATGAACAGCAGCCCGAGGAAGAACAACCAGTATTGCGGGTAGGCCTCCGTGAGATAGCTCTTCGCGCCGTTCACCAGCGCCGCCCCGATCACCGGGCCGAGCAGGGTCCCGCGTCCGCCCACCGCCACCCAGATGGCGATCTCGATTGAGTTGGCCGGCGACATCTCGCTTGGGTTGATGATGCCGACCTGCGGCACGTAGAGCGCCCCCGCCATGCCGCACAAGACCGCCGACAGCGTCCAGATGAACAGTTTGTACCAGAGCGGGTTGTAGCCCGAGAACATGAGCCGGCTCTCGGAGTCTCGGATCGCGGTGAGCACCCGGCCGAGCTTCGAGCGGATCAGGGCTCTGGACAATACGATCACGCCGGCCAGATACAACGCCGTGATGGCGAAGAGCGTCGCCCGCGTGCCGGGCTCGGCGATGCGCCAACCGAGGATGCGTTTGAAGTCGGTAAAGCCGTTATTGCCGCCGAAACCGGTGTCGTTGCGGAAGAACAGCAGCATGAAGGCGAAGGTCAGCGCCTGGGTGATGATCGAGAAGTACACGCCGCGGATGCGCGAGCGGAAGGCGAAGAACCCGAACACCAGCGCCAGCAGCCCTGGTGCGAGAACCACCAGCAGCGCCGAATACCAGAAGTGGTCGGTGAAGGACCAGTACCAAGGATAGGCCTTCCAGTCGAGGAACACCATGAAGTCGGGCAGGTCGCTCTGATACTGGCCCTCGTGTCCGATCATGCGCATGAGGTACATTCCGAACGCATAGCCTCCGAGCGCGAAGAACAGGCCGTGCCCGAGCGACAGGATGCCGGTGTAGCCCCAGATCAGGTTCATGGCCACCGCGACGATGCAGTAGCACATGATCTTGCCCACGAGGGTGACGAAGTAGGCCGACAGGTGAAACGGGCTGCTCGCGGGTACCGCGACGGAGAGCACCGGGACCACAACCAGAGCCACGGACAGCAATGCGCCTAGCGCCGCCCAGGCCTTGGCGGAGAATAGCCGCGGCAGGCGGTGGGCGGTGAGCAGCGGCAGGTCGGCGGTCTGCATCACGCCTCCAAGGCCCTGCCCTTCAGGGCGAACAATCCCTGCGGGCGCCTCTGGATGAAGGCGATGATGAGCACGAGGATCAGGATCTTGGTCGGCACGGCTCCGATATAGGGCTCCAGGAGCTTGGATGCCACACCGAGACCGAGCGCCGCATACATGGTCCCAGCGAGCTGGCCGACTCCGCCCAGTACCACCACCATGAACGAATCGATGATGTACGACTGGCCCAAGTCGGGACCGACGTTGCCCACCTGCGAGAGCGCAACACCTGCGAGCCCGGCGACGCCCGACCCGAGGCCAAAGGCAAGCAGGTCCACTCTTCCCGTGTTGACGCCCATGCACGAGGCCATGGTGCGGTTCTGCGTGACGCCGCGCACGAACAGGCCCAACCGGGTGCGCGCCAACAGGAGCCACATGAGGAGCAGCACGATCACCGCAAAACCGATGATCGCGATGCGGCTGTATGGCAACGTCAAGTTGGCGAGCTCGATCCCGCCCGACAGCCAGCCCGGATTGGCGACCTCGACGTTCTGGGGACCGAAGATCTGACGCACGAGCTGGATCAGGAACAGGCTGATGCCCCAGGTCGCCAGCAGTGTCTCCAGCGGCCGGCCATACAACCAGCGGATGACGCTTCGTTCTAACGCCATGCCCACCAGTGCGGAAGCGACGAACGCCACCGGGATGGCCACCAGCGGGTACCACTCGACCAGCCCGGGGAAATGACCTCGCACCACCTGCTGCGTCACATAGGTCGCGTAGGCGCCGATCATGATCATCTCGCCATGGGCCATGTTGATTACGCCTAGCAGGCCGTACGTGATGGCGAGGCCCAGCGCGGCAAGCATGAGGATGCTGGCAAGGCTCACACCGGCGAATAAACGCCCGCTGTAATCGCTCAGCGCGACGCGCCGGTTGATTGCCGTGACGGCGAGATCGGCCGCCTGGCGCACGCTCGCATCGGCCTCTGCGAACTGGCCGCTCGCATCCTTCTCCAGCAGTGGCAGCAGCAAGAGCTTGGTGCGCTGTTGATTGCTCTGACCCAGGACCTTGACCGCATCGAGGCGCACTTTTGGATCGCGGTCAGCAACATTAATACCGGCGCGCGTCTGCTCCAGGCTGCTGCGAATCTGCGGATCGCCCTCCTTGTCCAGCGCCTTATCCAGCATCGGCAGCAGCGACACGGAGGTAGATCCTTCCATGCCGCGCGCGGCCTGCAGCCGCTTCTCGCGGTCGGAGGAGAACAGCGCGAAGGCGGACAGCGCCGAGTCGAGCGCGCTGCGCACGCGGTTGTTGATCCCGACGGCTTCAAGCCCCGAGGGAACCTGTGCCAGGGCCTCTCCAGTCGCCGCGTCTTTGGCGACGCCATCGATGAGGATCAGCACTCGACCGTCGGGCGTTACATTCAGATTGCCGTCTCTGAGGGCCTCCAGGACGGGCAGCGCCGTCGGGTCTGCGGCGCGGGCCAGAGCGTTGATCGCCTCCAGCTTAGGCGCCGTGTCCTCGGCCGCGAGCTTCTTCACCACCTCGGCGTCCAGCGCGTAAGCCGAAGTGTTGGCGAGCAGCAGCAAGCCGAGGAGGCTGGTCGTCAACCGACGCAGCGCTGAAGTCGAGACGCGAGTCACCAGGCAAGAGACGGTTCGTGTTATGAACCCGGGGTCCGCCCCGGGAGCCGGGGACAGCGGGGCCGCCGGCCCCGCGTCCGCCAATGGCGCTTGGCGCCTTACGTGTTCTGCTTCTTCTCGTTGCCGGGGATATACGGACTCCACGGCTGAGCGCGGATCGGGCCTTTCGTCTTCCACACCACGTTGAACTGACCGGTGGCCGTCACCTCGCCGATGAACACGGGCTTGTGCAGGTGATGATTGGTCTTGTCCATGGTGAGCGTGAACCCACAAGGCGCCTTGAAGGTTTGTCCGCAGACCGCCGGGCGCACCTTGTCGACCTCGATCGACTTCGCCTTCTCGACACCTTGCTTCCACATGTGGATGCCGACGTAAGTGGCTTCCATCGGGTCGTTGGTGACCACCGTATCCAGATTGGGTACGTTGTTCTTCTTGGCCCAGTCCTTATACAGCTTGATGAAAGCCTCGTTCTGCGGGTTCTTGAGCGACATGAAGTAATTCCACGCCGCCAGATGTCCGACCAACGGCTTCGTGTCGATGCCGCGCAGCTCTTCCTCGCCCACGGAGAACGCCACCACCGGTACGTCGGTGGCCTTCAAGCCCTGGTTGCCCAGCTCCTTGTAGAAGGGCACGTTGGAGTCGCCGTTGATCGTGGACACCACCGCTGTCTTGCCGCCAGCGGCGAACTTCTTGATGTTGGCCACGATCGTCTGATAGTCGCTGTGGCCGAAGGGCGTGTAGATCTCCTCGATGTCCTTTTCCTCCACTTTCTTCGCCTTGAGGAAGGCGCGCAGGATTTTGTTCGTCGTGCGTGGATACACGTAGTCGGTGCCGAGCAAGAACCAGCGCTTGGCCCCGCCGCCTTCCTCGCTCATCAGGTATTCCACTGCAGGAATCGCCTGTTGGTTGGGCGCCGCTCCGGTGTAGAACACGTTCTGGGACAGCTCCTCGGCTTCATACTGGACCGGATAGAACAGCAGTCCGTTCAACTCCTCGAAAACCGGCAGGACCGACTTGCGCGACACCGAGGTCCAACAGCCGAACACCACCGCCACCTTGTCCTGCGTGATCAATTGGCGAGCCTTCTCGGCGAACAGCGGCCAGTTCGAAGCCGGATCCACCACCACGGGCTGGAGCGGTCGGCCCATGACGCCGCCCTTGGCGTTAATCTCCTCGAAGGTCATCAGCGCGGTGTTCTTCAGCGCGGTTTCGCTGATCGCCATGGTGCCGGACAGCGAGTGCAGCACCCCAACCTTGATCGGCGTCGTGTCGGCGGCAAACACATCGGTGGACCAGGGCGCGTAGCTGGCGGCGACCAGTCCAGCCGAGGTCTTCAGAAATTGGCGTCTTTTCATTGGGTGATACCCCCTGTCAGGTTGAAGAACAAAGCGATCCATTCCCGGCGATGTGCGAACGCCGCGATCTTGTGCATGTGAAGGCGGTCTCCTCCTGAAGCGACCTTTCCGGAGTCCTCCGGGCATGACCAGACCGCAACAAGCATGCCGAGGCATTTTCGGGCTCTCCGAAGCCGCCTGTTTTTCCTATAGGTTCAGAGTATTGGCGTGCAAATTCAGGATGGCGAAAGGCGCTGAGCCAAGAGTCGAATGGATAGGCTTCGCACTGAAATGGTGCTGTCAAAAAAGGGGGCGCACGGATTGTGTGCATCGATACGGGATCGATTTCTTGGTTCGGAAAATATCGATCCATGTACGGCCTTCGGATCAAGTTAGGGAAAAAAAACAGGAAGTTAATGCAGATGAGTAGCGGCATAAAAAAATGCCTTGCCAATTTATCCAGAACTGTATATAACTACAGTCAAAAGGAGAGCCCATGGACGAATTGACTCCTCGCCAAGCCGAAGTATTGCAGCTCATCGTCGATTTCATGCAGGCTACCGGCCTGCCCCCAACGCGTGCCGAGATCGCGGCGCAGTTTGGTTTCCGCTCCCCCAATGCCGCTGAAGATCATCTGCGCGCTCTGGAGCGCAAGGGATACATCGAAGTCTTATCGGGCGCTTCGCGGGGCATCCGCCTGCGCGAAGGTTTTCACGTCGGGATTCCGGTGGTGGGGCGGGTAGCCGCCGGCCAGCCCATCCTGGCCGAGCAAAACATTCAAGGCCGCTATCAGATCGATCCGACCCTGTTCAAGCCGCGTGCCGATTATCTGTTGAAGGTACGCGGGATGAGCATGCGCGATAGCGGAATTCTGGATGGGGATCTGCTGGCCGTGCACCGCACACCCGATGTGCGCTCGGGGCAGATCGTGGTCGCACGCATCGGCAACGAAGTCACGGTCAAACGCTTCAAGCGTCAGGGCAATCAAGTGCAGCTGCTGCCCGAGAACCCGGACTTCGAACCGATCCTGATCGATTTGAAGCACGATTTCCTCGCCATTGAGGGGATCGGGGTAGGGATCATCAGAAACGGCAAGGGGCTCTGACATCGATAAGGAGAAAACCATGGAACGCGATAAAGCACTCGGCATTCTCAAGACACTGGCCGACGGCGTCGATCCCGACACTGGTGAACCATTTCCCGATGGCAGCCCCTATCAACGCCCGGACACGGTGCGTGCGCTGTATTTCGCCGTCCAGGTTCTGGGAAACCCGCCTCGTCCGCGGGAGCGCGGCACGCAGTCGAAGGAGCAGTTCGAAAATGCCGGGCACCCCTGGTCCGAGGAGGAAGAAACCCGCCTGGTCCACGCCTTCGATGCGGGGAAGACCATCCTCGAGCTGGCCGAAATGCACAAGCGCAGCCGCATCGCGATCGAAGCCCGGCTCATGAAGCTGGGAAAAATCCCCGAGCCGCAAAGCGGGACCCTGCGTTACCCGGTCAGAGGGCGAGGGGGAATGGCGGGTGGGGTGTCCGACAGCGCACGAATGTAGAGCCGGCCGCTCACAGCCCCTCCCCTTGCGAAAACAGACCAGGGTGCGCGGTATTCGCGACTCGGAATGCGCGTGGCTCTACCTGATTCTTTTTACAGCTCATGTCCGCTCTCGACTTCGTCCTGCAAAACCCCACCGTCTGGCGCGGCGACCAGTACGCAAAAGTCGCGGTCGAGAGCGTTTCCACCGGCTTTGCCGAGTTGGACATGCAGCTTCCTGGCGGCGGTTGGCCGCGCGCCACCATCACCGAGCTACTCCTCAATCAGCAGGGTGTGGGCGAGCTGCGCCTGCTCGCGCCGGCACTCGCCCGCCTGTCGCAGAACGAAAAGTGGCTGGTGTTGGTTAGACCACCGCATCTGCCCTACGCACCGGGATTCGAATCGCTGGGCGTGAATCTGTCGCGCCTGGTGGTGGTCAAGACAAGGTCCGACGCCGAGAGCCTGTGGGCCGCCGAGCGCTGCCTGCGCGCCGTCAGTTGCGCGGCCGTGCTGGCATGGCCCGGTTGCGCTTCGTCGCAAGCTCTGCGCCGCCTGCAGTTGGCAGCCGAAGAGGGTAAGAACCTCGGCGTGGTGTTCGGTCCCACGCGCAGCGCCGCCTTTCCCTCCCCTGCACCGCTGCGCATTCAGTTGACTGCCGGCCGCAACCGGCTCGAGCTGCAGATCCTCAAGCGCCGGGGCGGCGGCTGGGCCCCGCCGCTTTCACTGGATGTGGATCATCCCGCGTGCACGGCATGCTCCGAAGGTGATCCGGAAGGCGGCACGACGCGCGCACTCTCCGCCTGCGCGCCCCCATACCGGCGATTCCAGCATGGTGTCGCGTAGGCAGGCTCGCTTGCTCCTCGCCACCACCTGCCATGCTCTGGGCCTGCCTGCACTTCCCCGACTTTTCTCTGCAGCTTCTGCTGCGCGGCAGCCGCGCTTGCGGCCCATTCGTCGTCACCACCGGAGGCAACCGGCCGCGGATCCTGTCTTGCAGCCTTGAGGCGCGCACCCATGGCATCGCACCGGGCATGGCCATGTCGGCGGCGTACGTACTCTCGCCGCAACTCGCCGAGCATCCACGCGATCCGGCCGCCGAGCGGCGCGCGCTCGAAACAGCGGCCGCCTGGGCCGGCCAGTTCACTTCCGCAGTCAGCCTTCTACCGCCCGCTGCCTTATTGCTGGAGATCGAAGGCAGTCTGCGTCTGTTCGCAGGCCTAAGGCCGCTACTGTCGCGCCTGAGATGCGGCCTCGCCGATCTGGGATATGCGGCAGACATCGCCGTCGCACCCACACCATCGGCGGCATGGCTGCTCGCGCGGGGCGGCGCGGGCTCTACCGTCACCGATCCTTCCGGACTCGAAGCGGCGCTCGCCGGGCTTCCGGTTTCACTGCTCGATCAATCCAAGGAGACGACCCGCTCGCTCGCCCTGATGGGCGTGCGCACCATCGGCGAATGCCTGCTGCTTCCGCGTGAGGGCTTGGCGCGCCGATTCGGCCAAGGACTGCTGGACGAGCTGGACCGGGCTCTGGGCAAACTTCCCGATCCGAGGCCGAGCTGGACCGCTCCTTCCCGCTATAAGTCCAGGCTCGTGCTCCCGGCACCGGTGCAGGAAACCGAACCGCTGCTGTTTGCCGCCAACCGGCTGATCCAGGAGCTGACAGGTTGGCTGCGCATGAAGCAGGCGGGGATCACGCGGCTCAAGCTCAACTTGCAGCATGAGGACCGCAAGCCGACGGTGGCGATACTGGGCTTTTCGAGGCCCAGCCGCGATCCGCGCCGCATCCTCGCGCTGCTGCGCGAGCGGCTGTCTACTCTCATCCTTCCCGACCGCGTGGAAGCGATCGCGCTGGAGAGCGCGGAGGCGCAGCCGCTCGACTCGCGCAATCTATCGCTGTTTCCCGAGGATCGCCTGCCCGAAGAGGAGCGCTGGCTGATCATCGAGCACCTGCGAGCGCGCCTGGGCCCGGAAGCGGTGTACGGCATCGCCACCCATCCCGACCACCGACCGGAGCTGGCCTGGCGCTGCTGCGAGCCGGGCACCGACGTTGCCGCCGGCATGCCCGTGAAGCGACCGTTGTGGCTGCTCGAGCAGCCGAAGCGATTGGGCGGCGATGGCGATCAGCCGGTGCTGGACATGCCTCTCATGCTGATCGCCGGCCCCGAGCAGATCGAAAGCGGCTGGTGGGATGGAAGCGATGCGACGCGCGACTACTTCATCGCCGACGACGGAAACGGCAGGCGCTTCTGGGTATTTCGCGAGAGGCAGGGAACGAAAGCCTGGTTCCTGCAAGGGATGTTCGCATGAAGTCAAAGGCGCACAGCCGCGCAGGCGACTGTCGCCCGATCCTTGCACCCTCGCCTCACGCTTTTACATCCACCCCCTCGTGCAGGCACAGGTAATTTCCTTCCGGGTCCCTGAACCATGCCGCCTTCATGGAGCCGAGAACGCACACGTGATTGACCGTCTTCAGCCCGGGCAAATCGTATTCCTCGAACACCACGCCGCGTCCTTCCAGTCCGGCGATCTCCTTGCGGATGTCCGCCACGTCGAAGCTCAAGGCCGTGTGCTCGGCCTTGGTGCCCTCCGGCTTGGTGATCAGTGCGATCTGTGCCCCGCCCCCGCAGGCGAGCACGAAGTTGCCGTCCGGCGCGAATCCCAGCGGCTTCAGACCCAACGTCTCCGTGTAGAACTTTCGCGCCCGCTCCATGTTCTTGACCGGCAGGATGGTCGTCACTGCAGCATTCGCCAGCATTGGTTCGCTCCCCTCATCGACAGTCTCTGTTATCAGCACCTGGGAACCGCTCAGCCGGCAGCCTCGTGCACCGGCGTGCCGGGGCGATCGTGCGGCCAAGTTCGGTGAAGGGCTAGTTTACAGCTCCGCGTGGTGGCAGTGCATGGGCCAGCGGTTTCAATGGTCGTCAGAGCGGCATTCTAGATATATGTCCAGTTGTTTCTAGCTGTCCGGCATCATGACGCCCGCCTACGCCGAGCTGCATTGCCTGACCAACTTCACCTTCCTGCGCGGGGCGTCGCACCCGGAAGAGCTGGTGGAACATGCCGCTCGCCTCGGCTACTCGGCGCTCGCCATCACCGACGAGTGCTCGCTCACCGGTGTGGTGCGCGCCCATGCGGCGGCCAAAGAGGTCGGGCTCAAGATCGTGGTCGGAGCCGAGATCGCGTTCCAAAAAGAGCGTACCCGCCTTCTACCGAGCACGGCGCTGCGCGTCGTGCTGCTCGCCATGGACCGCGAGGGCTACGGCAATCTTTCGGAGTTGATCACCCGCGGCCGGCGCCGGGCAAGCAAAGGCGAGTATCGCCTCGGCCGTGCCGATCTCGAACAGGGGCTCCCTGGCTGTCTCGCTCTGCTTCTGCCGAAGGCCGAGCCGGACCTCGACGACGCCCGCTGGCTGGCAGAGCGCTTCGCCGGCGATGCGTGGATCGCTGCCGAGCTGCTGCGCGGGGCCGACGACCGCGCGCGGCTCGAGCAGCTCGAGCGCCTGTCGAAAGACAGCGGCCTGCCGCTGGTGGCGGCAGGCGACGTGCACATGCACTTGCGCGCGCGCCGGCCGCTGCAGGACACGCTCACCGCGGTCCGTCTCAAGCACCCGGTAGCGCAATGCGGCCGTGCATTGTTTCCCAACGGCGAGAGGCATCTGCGCCGGCGCGAGCGCCTGGCGCGCATCTATCCGTCCGAGCTGCTGATCGAAACCTTGAACGTGGCCGAGCGCTGCCGCTTTTCCCTCGACAGCCTGCGCTACGAATATCCCGAGGAAATCGTGCCGGCCGGTACGACACCCACGGAGTGGTTGCGCAAACTGGCCGAAGAGGGCTTCCGCTGGAGATTTGGATGCGAGCTACGCAGCGAAGGGGCGGGAGCGAGCAGCGAAAAGCGCCGCACCCCCTCCTCGCTTGCTCCGCCACAGACGGCACGGGGCTGGGGTTCGCATTTCGCCGCCAGCCGTCAGGTCGACATCGACAAGGCCCGCGCGCTGGTGGAGCACGAGCTCCGGCTCATCGCCGAGCTACGGTACGAGCCTTACTTCCTCAC
>DATJVI010000032.1:0-99556 GCA_035501875.1 Burkholderiales bacterium | reverse complement strand
TGATGCGGCCGGCGCGGAAGCCGGGATCGAAGGAATACCGCAGGTAGTAGTAGCCCCCTCCGGCGCGGTGCCGCCCCAGCGGGTTGTTGTCCAACGTCACGCCGATCGGGTCGTTGTTGGCGTTCACGAAGAACCCCGCGGGTGGATTGACGATGTGCGGCAGCTCGGAGAACGGGAGGATCTCGAAGGGCAGAGCCTGGTTGGGCTGCGGATGCTGCACCGGCAGCCACTCGTTGCCGCCCTGGCCGTTGCGGATGAACCAGGGAGGAGCTCCGTTCACCTGGTCGGACTGCAAGTCCTCGCGGATCGGCAGCTCGCCGCTCGCGAAATAGGCGATGTTTCCGCGACTGTCCGCGTACACGAAGTTCTGCGCCCCCACATCCATGAACTGGAGCGCGTCCGTGAATTCCTGCAGGTTGGACGCGCGGTCGATCTTGAGAAACGCATCCTGCTCGCGCGTGGCGCCCGAGCCCGTGTACTGCACGCTCAACGCGATCCCCGTGGACTGGTCGAGCGCGATGATCGGCCCCTGATTGCGCCGAGGGACGATGAGCGTGGCGGGTGGAATGTTGCCGCCCGGTGGAACGACCACGATGTCATCGAGCACGCCGTCGCCCGGTTGGTTCGTCCGGAAGGTTTCGGGGATCGGGATCACCGGCTCGGGCTGTCCCTTGTAAAGCGTCGCGAGACCGCTCGGAGACGCGGGGTCGGGGACGGTCTGCTCCTGATACGTGTCCGTGACATCGATGAAGAAGTTCGTCGCGCCCCAGGAGATCTGTTCGTTGTATCCGAGGATGATCCCCGGCACCCCGGCAAAGGACTCGCCGAAGACGTTGAGGTGGCCGGAGGCTTCCAGGCCATTCGGATAGAACCGCGATGGGGTCACGAGGTCGAGGTGCGGATCGTTCGCGATCAGCGGCCGGCCGCTGTCGCTGAGCGCAGCGCTCACTGCCCACAGGTTCGAGCCGGCGCGGCGGTCCTTGCGCAGGATCCCCTGGAAGACCGGGATCCCCCGGGCCCGCTCGACGTAAGCGCGGCCCAGCTCCAACGCTTTGGGATCAATGCCGGCCGACTCTGGCCGGAGCGCCTGGCGCGGCGCTACGTGACCTGCGCCGTGCAGCGTGAGCGCGTCCGGCAGCGTCGAGGCCGGATCGAACGGCGCGGCGCGAACGAGATCCTGGTAGTACAGCGCGTTCCCGTCGAATAGACCGGTCGCGATTCCCGCCTGCACATAGGACAGGTACTGGATCGTAGGGTCGACGTCGAGCTCGAAGGACAATGCGAAGGCGAGGAGCTTCCCGATCGCGAGGCTGTCCACGGGGGTCCACGGCTCGAACTTCGTCAGCTCGAGCGCGGCGTACTCGGGCGGAAGCGCGTGTGACGCGACCCAAGCGTTCACGCCATCGGCATAGGCCTGGAGCGCCGCCTGACTGGTGGGAAGCAACGCCGGCAGCGACTGCTGCGCGGCGCGCCGCAGCCCGAGCGTCCGCAACATTACATCGCTCTCCAGCGCGTCCGGGCCGACCAGCTCAGCCAGTGTGCCGCTCGCCGTGCGCCGATCGTAGTCCATCTGGAACAGGCGGTCCTGCGCATGGACCCATCCCTGGAGGAAGAAGGCGTCGTGCTCGTTTCTGGCCTGGACATGCGCGATGTCGTTGGTGTCGCGCAGAATGCTCGCAGGCGCCTTGAGCTGCGGCAGCCGGATCGTCTGCCCCGTGCCGGGCTGATCTCCGGCAGCTGCCATCATGACGCTCGATGCCAGCGCCGCAGCCACAAATGGTGCGATCCAATTCTGCATGGCGGCCTCCCTCTGTTGATCTGGTCTGCTATTCGCCTTCGCTTGCGAGCGAGGATCGGCGCCAGTCTACGCCATGCCATACGGCGGTGAAAACCCCGCACGCGACATCCTTGCATCTAGCTGTCCGCCAACGCCGGAACGGCTATGCTGTAGGCCTCAGGCGCGGCCGCGTTCGGGGCTGCTGTGACGAACCTGCAAGCAAGAGCGGAGGGGATACCGATGAAAGCGGGATTCAGGCTGGGGATCTACATCTTCAAGGATGCGGAGATCGTGGACTTCGCCGCGCCCTATGGCGTGTTCTCGGTGGCGCGCCGCTTCGACCCGGAGCTCGATGCGTTCCTCATCGCCGACGCGATGCGTCCCGTACAAGCGCAGGCCGGATTCACGGTCCTGCCGAACTATGCCTTCCCCGATCGCCCGCATATGGACGCGTTTCTCATCCCGGGCGGATTCGGAACGCGCCAGGAGATGCACAACCAGCGCCTGTTCGAGTTCGTTCGCTCTCTGCCCGAGGGCTGCCTGCTCACCAGCGTGTGCACCGGCTCGTGGATCTACGCCAAGATGGGGCTCCTGGACGGGCGCGCGGCGACCAACCGCAAGGAGCCCGACCGCGTGGAGTCCGGCAAATTCGGCAAGGTCCCGATCGAGCGGCTGAAGGAAATGGCGCCCGCTTGCCGTGTGAGCGATGCGCGAGTGGTGGACTCCGGGCGCATCGTCACCGCGGGCGGCATCGCATCCGGGATGGAGATGGGGTTCCACCTTCTGCGCCGAGCCGGCTACGATGCGGAACTCGTCGCCGAGGTGGCGCGGGTGATGGAATACAAGAAGGCCTACGAGCTGTACAAGGACGACATCGAGTATGACAAGACGGTTGGGTCGCGCTGAGGCGTATGTGCCGGCACGACGCGACGCTCAACGCCGGACTGAGTCGAATGGCCTTGGCCCCAGCGGCGTCGTAAGCGATGCCGTGCGCGCCCGCTGCCGAGCGCGCGCTAGAACTGGCTCAGCCGCGTCTTGAGATGTGCGCCCACGCGTAGCGCTTGCGCGGCCACGGTCAGCGCTGGATTCAACGCGGCGCACGAGGGGAAGAAGCTCGCGTCCACGACGTAGAGGTTGTCGTGATCGTATGCGCGGCAGTAAGGGTCCAGCGGCGCCTGCGCCGGGTCGTCGCCGAAGCGCACCGTACCGCACTGGTGCGACGGGGTGTCCGAACCGAAGGGCTTGGACAGCACGACGGGGAAACCCGCGTCCCTGAGCAGCCGCTTGGCCACGCCAACGAAGCGCCGATGCGCGCGCAAGTTGGTCCGGCGCCAGTTGAGCTCGATGCCGTTGTCCGGGCGCAGTCGGACCCAACTGTCCACATGCGGCAGGTCCTCCGACATCACATACCAGTCGCAGCTATGGCGGGCGAGCTGATGGCGCAATGCCTTGGGCATGAGCGGGAGCGCGCCGCGCAGCATCGGCTCCTGGATCTTGCCCAGCGGCTGCAGATTGCCGAGCGGCGTGGCGCTTGCGCCGCCGCCGAAATAGAAGTCGTTGAGGGTGAGCGTCTTGGGGAAGTGCGTGCGGTTCACGCGCAGCGGCATCAGCGCCATGAGCGCGGTGCAGTTGTGGTTCATGAAATAGCGCCCGACCGCACCCGAAGCGTTTGCCAACCCGTGCGGATGCGCGCCGTTTGCGGAGCGCAGCAAGATCACTGCGGAGTTGACCGCGCCCGCGGAGAGCACGAACAGCCGAGCGTGGATCTGCTCCGTTTGCCCGTTGCGCTCCACCTCGGCGGCCACGATGCGCTTGCCGGCATCGTCGGTGATCAGGCGCGTCACCAGGCTCCCAGTCTGTAGCTGTACGCTGGGGCGGCGCAGCGCGGGGTTCACCAGGCAGATCTCGGCGTCGCCCTTTGCGTCGATCTGGCACGGAAAGGCGTCGCAGGTGCCGCAGCGAATGCACGCGCCGTCGGCATGCAGCGCGATGCTGCTCGGCATGTGGAAGGGGGCGAGCCCCATCCCGCGGAAGAGCTGCGCCAGCTCGTCCATCACCGGCTCGTGCTCGATCGGGGGGAAAGGATACGGCGTAGAGCGCGGCGGTTCGGTCGGATCTTCGCCCGCTTGCCCGTGCACACCGAAGAGCCGCTCGGCTTGCGCGTACCAGGGTTCCAGCTCGGCATACCGGATCGGCCAGGCGGGGGACACGCCCTCCTCGTGCTCGAGCACTTCGAAGTCGCGTTCCCGGAAGCGGAACATCGCGGTCCCGAAGAACTTGGTGTGTCCGCCCACATAGTAGAACTGGCCCGGGCGAAACGCTTTCCCGTCGCGGTCGTACCAGGTCTCGTGCGCGCGATATCGCTGTTCGACGAACACCGCGCTGGCGTCCCAGTTTTGCGGCTCGCGCGGCAGCCGCTCCCCTCGCTCCACGATCAGGATCCGCGCTCCGGTATCCGCCAGCGTGAGCGCGACGCAGCCGCCGCCCACGCCGGAGCCGATCACGAGGACGTCACAGTCCATCGGGCGAAGCGCAACGCGCCGCCGGATCCGAGCCGGGCGAGGTCCGGACGATCGTGGAGAAGGCGAGCGCGACGCGATCTGGGCGCGTCCCCGGCGTAGCCTCGCCCCTCCCGCATGTCATTTCCCGAGGTAGTCCGCGGGCCTCTTTTCGCGGAAGCTCGCCAGGCCCTCGCGTGCATCCTGCGTGCTCGCCGCAATCGCGCCGGCCATGCCCTCCAACGCCGCGGCCAGCCCGGCACCGCCCCCGGCGTCGACGAGCTGCTTTGCGAGCTGCACGGAGATCGGCGCGAGCTTGCAGATCTGGTGCGCGAGCCCCACCGACCAGGCGAGCGCTCCCTCGATCGCCAGCTCGTGAACCAAGCCGATTTGCACAGCCTGCTCGGCGGTGAGGCGCTTGGCGGTGAGCGCGAGATACTTCACCCGGCTCGCGCCGATCAATCCAGCGAGGCGCTGCGTTCCAGACCAGCCTGGGATGGCGGCGATCGAGACCTCGGGGAGCCCGAATTGCGCCGCGGGGCGGGCGATGCGGATGTCGGCGGTGGCCGCGAGCTCCAGTCCACCGCCCAGCGCCAACCCCTCGATCGCCGCGATCACGGGCTGGCGCAGCCGCGCCCACTGGTCGAACACTTGATGTCCGCGCCGGATCCAGGAGCGCCACATGTCGAGCGGCTCCAGCGCCATGAAGGCGTTGATGTCCGCGCCCACGCAGAACGCGCGATCGCCGGCGCCGGTGAGGATCACGCAGCGCACTTCGCGGTCCGCGTCGAGCTCCGATGCCATCGCGGACAGTGTGTCCAGCATCTCCATCGTCAGCGCGTTGAGCTTGTCGGGCCGGTTCAACGTAACCGTCGCCACGAACCCGTCCCGCTTCAGCAGCACTGCCTGTGAGTCATCCATGGCATCTCTCCGGGAACCGCAGCGTCGGCATCATGCTGCGGTCCTCGATCAGTGGAATCGACCGCTCGGGCCAGAGGCCCCTGCGCGTGCGAGGCTCAGGCATAGCGGATCGGGGTGCGCTTGCCGCTGCGCGCGGCCTCCAGTACTGCCAGCGCGACGGCCACCGACTTTATGCCGTCCTCGCCGCTCGCCGCGGGCTGCCCTTGGCCGGTCACTGCGGCGTTGAACTCGCGCAGCGCCCGCCGGTAGAGGTTTTCGTGCTCCACATCGACGACGGTCTCGCCCTTGGCGTTACGGAGCACGATCTCGCCCACCGGGCGCTGCGTCATGCAGTTGCGCGCGACGATGGAACCTTCGGTGCCGTGCACTTCCAGTCCGGTGCCGGCATGCTTCACCGTGAAGGCGTCGTGCAGCTGCGCCAGCACTCCGTTGTCGAAGCGCAGCACCGCCATGACGCCGTCCTCGAGCTCGGCGCGCGCCAGTTGCGCCTGCTGCGTGAGGGCAACCGCTTCCACCGCTTCGGCATCCAGCAGGAAGCGTAACGTATCGGCGTCGTGACAGGTGATGTCGAGGATGACACCGCCGCCGGCCTGCGGCCTGTCGATGCGCCACCCCTGCAGGTGCGGCGGCAGATAGACTGCGTGGAAGACACGGGCGAACAGCGGCTTGCCGATCGCGCCCGAACGGATCAGCTCGCGAATCTTGCGGTGCGTGGCGGCGTTGCGCAGGTGGTGGTTGGTGGCCATCACCACACCCGCTCTGGCGCAAGCCGAGACCATCTCGCGTGCGTCGGCTACCGTGAGCGCAAGCGGCTTTTCGCACAGCACGTGCTTGCGGGCCGCGGCGGCGGCGAGCGTCTGCGCCTTGTGCAGCTCGTTGGTGGTGCTGATGTAGACCGCGCCCACTCCAGGGTGGGTGAGCAGCGCGTCCAGAGACGAGGTGGAGGCGGGAATGCCCTGGGCGTGGGCATAGGTCATGGCGCGCGCCGCATCCGAGCTCATCACGACGAGCACCTCGTTGCCTGGCTGCGCGCGGATGGCGTCGATCACCCACTCGCGAGCGATCGTGCTTGCGCCGATCAAGCCCCAGCCCAAGGCTGCTGCCATGATCTACTCCCCGACGGG
The DNA here is from genome assembly GCA_035501875.1 of Burkholderiales bacterium. Classification (GTDB taxonomy): domain Bacteria; phylum Pseudomonadota; class Gammaproteobacteria; order Burkholderiales; family SHXO01; genus SHXO01. The sequence continues at coordinate 93,236 of DATJVI010000032.1, read as the reverse complement.
TTGCGTTGCAGTCGTCGTTCTGGACCGAATCGTCCCGGCTTCGGGACGCCCCCCATGCGGGGAATGTGACCAAACTGGTCCAGCTTGTCAATCCCCGGCGCACGCAACGCCGGGACCCTCTGCGGCGACGGTGTCCGCGCCGGCGAGGCCCGTGCTATGGTACGAGCGCTACGCGGAAACGAGGGAATGAGCCATGGACGATCAGCAAGAGCTGCTCAACACGCTGCAGCAGCAGGAAGCCGAATTGCAGTTCGCCGAGTTCACCAATGACACCGCGCTGGCGCTTGGGTTGGTGCTCCTCGGCGCCGCCAGACGGGAGCGCAAGGCCATCACGATCGACATCTGCCGCAACGGGCAGCAGCTGTTCCACGCTGCGTTGCCCGGCACCTCCGCGGATAACGACGCGTGGATCCGGCGCAAGAACAATGTCGTAAACCGCTACGGTCACAGCTCCTTCTACGTCGGAACCGACTTCCGCTCGCGCGGCAAGAGCTTCGATCAGGACTCGCGGCTCGACGTCGATACCTATGCCGCGCATGGCGGCGCATTTCCTGTCATCGTCCGCAACGTGGGCGCGGTTGGAACGGTCACGGTGTCGGGACTGCCTCAGGCCGACGACCACGACTTCGTCGTGCGGCAGTTGCGCGCCTTCCTTTCGGGGACTAGGGCGTGACGACCTGCAGGGCCATGCCGAGCGCCGCGAGACGCGCTGTTGGCTGCACGCCTCTCAGGGACGTCTGACGCACGACTTGCACTCGGCAGCGGCGCCAGACAGGCAGCGGCACCGGCGACTTCGGCCGCTCCCGGGCGCTCGCTCATCAGGAGCTAATAGCTTTGCCGCGCAGTGGCTGCGTCACCGCCGCGCGCGTATGACGCCAGCCTACTTCTGCAGGCGCGCGTCGAGATTGCCGAAGAAAGTGCCGAAGGTCGTGAGGATCTTCACGCACTGCGACTGGTCGCCCCAGCCGCCGAGCTCGGCCTCAAGCATCGCCTGCGACAGTTCCGCATCCGCGCGCGAGCGCGTGCGCTCGTCCTTCGCTTCCCGGTCCAGGTACATGCGTGACAGCTCCACGCCTCGATCTACGATCTCGTCCCGCGCGCCGCAGTGCGACGCCATCACCGCGAGCTGGCCCGACCAGGCAGCGAAGTTCTCCAGAGGACTGGCCCGATTCAGATTCGGTACGTCCAGATCGGCGCGCGCGACGATATACGTGAGGTTGCCCAGAATCCCGGAGGCCATCGGCAGGATCTCCTTGCAGCCGCCTTCGGGTTGCGGCATCTCGGCCGCGCCGTAGCGCTGCCCCTCGAGCATCACTTTCGCCGCCTGTCCGTATAGCTCGCGGTTCTTCGCCATGAGCTGCAGATGCGCCAGCGCGAGCTTGGCCATCATGTCGACATCCTCCGCCGACATGCCGCACCGCTGGCCGGCACCCAAAGCGACGCCGATGCGTGTGGCTTCCCGAATCGCGGGCGGCTGCCCTTCGACGCCCGCAGGCGGCGGCTCCTCCGCCCAGGCGGCATGTGCGATCAGGGATACGATGACGAGCGAGATCAGGCGCATCGTGGCTGGTTTTTCGGTTCGGCCAGCGCCCCTCTCCGGGTCTGGCCGTCGTACGGGGCATGGACCTGCGCGATCGCCCTTGCATGCATGCACCGCAGGCCGCTAATGGTACGCCGCCTTACGCTGATGCAATGGAACATTTGTTTGCCGCACGATCGATCTCTCAGTCCTGGGTTTCCACACGCTCGTCGGCGGGCGAGGCGCCGTCTTCGTCGTGCTTCACATCCGGCCCGAGGCCCGTGCGAGGCTCCCGCCGCAGCTTCCACGCCTTGAGCATCAGCGCGACGCCGATCCAGCCCGCGACGATGCCCACCGGCACGGCCACCGCCTCGGGCCAGATCACACCCAGCGCAGCGAGCACGACAAGCGCCGCTCCTACCTTGGCCATCAGACCGGCCTCCGAGGGGCCTAGCACGCGGCGGTTCGTCAGCGCTGCGCCCACGGTGTTGCCGATGCGCAGTGCGCTTGCCGCCGCGCGGCTGGCGCTCCCACGCATGCGGCCGCGCTCCGGCGGGTGGGCCACTCCGGTGCTCACCGGCCGCACGCGCCGGCGCTGGTTGAGCACCACTTCCGTAGCCCGCTCGAGGTCGGACAGGTAGATCTCCTCCATCTGTCTTGCGATGCCCTCGTCGAAGACGGCGATGTCCAGCTCGTAGTTGGCGAGGAAGCTCGATGCGTTGAGATTGGAGGAGCCCACGCGCGACCAGCGGCAGTCGGCCACTGCCGTCTTGGCGTGCAGCATGCTGCCGTTCCATTCGAACAGCCGCACACCCGCTTCCAGCAGAGGCCGATAGCCTGCGCGGGAGACCGCACTCACCACCGCCAAATCGCTTGCCCCTGGCACGAGCAGCCTCACGTCCACACCATCGGCCGCTGCGGCACGCAGCGCTTGCACGTACGCCGGCATGCCGACGAAATACGCGTCAGTGAGCCAAAGTGTGCGGCGGGCGATGGTGGCGATGAACTGGTCGAGTCGGTACATGCCTGGGGCTGCCGGTTCCGTGGCCACCACGGTGACTTCCACGTTCCCTGCAGGCGCGATCCCATCGGCCCGGACAAGCTCGTCATCGGGGATCGACGCGCCCATCCCGCGCCACACGCGCGCGAAGGCCTGCTCGATCTCGGCCACCGCTGGCCCGTGCAGCTCCACACCCATGTCGCGCCAGGGCTCGATGCCGCGTGCCGGATTGCCGACCCAGCGCCGGCTCACGCACAGCCCGCTCACGAACGCGACCTCGCCATCCACTACGATCGACTTGCGGTGGTCGCGCGACATCCAGCCCAACGGGTTGTCGAGGCGTGGCGGGTTGAAGCAGCGCACTTCGCCTCCGGCGTCCGTCAACGGGCGGAACAGGCCGCCCGCGAACGGCGTCCCGAGCCAGTCGTAGATCAGCCGCACGCGCACGCCCTCACGCGCCCTGCTCGCAAGCGCCGCTACGAATTCGCGCCCGACCTCGTCTTTGGCAAAGATATAGTTCTCGAAGAAGATGCGCCGCTTCGCCGTGCGGATGGCCGCCAGCCATGCCGGATAGTTCTCGGTAGCGTCCCGGAGAACGCGCACGGCATTGCCCGCGAGCATGGGCGCGCCGCTGCTGCGCGCGACCGCTTGCTCGGCTACGGGCGGCAGCCGCCGCCCGGTCTCGGGGGCTGTGGCGGCAGGTGTATCGAGAGACATCGGATCCGTGTTGCGCGCCGGTCAGCAAACGCTGGGCGCGGTCAATCCCGCAATGGTACCTTTCCACGCGTACCCTGGTGGGAGCAGAAGCGGGTCGTCGGGTGGAGCCCGCCGCTCGGCGACCTGGCCCGGGAAGAGATGCAGACGTCAGTCGTGCCGGCGCACGGTCCAGGGTGAGGTGGGCCCAGACTGAATGGTCGGCATCCCCTGGCTCTGCTACAATTCGCGGCCAGCGCGCCCGTAGCTCAGTTGGATAGAGTACCTGGCTACGAACCAGGGGGTCGTGGGTTCGAATCCTGCCGGGCGCGCCAGTACTTAGCTTCACTTCCTGGTGCGTGGTGCGTGAGATTTGCGTGAGTCTTAGGCACCACGTACTACCTTCAGCAGCGTGGTCGGCGGGGTTTCGGCCAGCCGTTCGACTGCCTCGAGCAACTCCCTTACCTCCGCCGGTGAGTAATGGACGGTGATGTCGTCGTTCTTGTGACCGAGCAGCACCCTGCGCGTCTCCAGCCCGACACCTGCCGCCCGTAAACGCCGACCGAAGGTGTGCTTGAGGTCGTGCACGCGAACCGGCAGTTGGCACACATCGCGCGCCCGTTGCCACGCCGTATTGTTCATGCGTGACACCGGCTCATACCGCCTGCCCTTCCGCTGAAGGTAGACGAACACGAACTGCGGATGCTGCCCACGGCATTCCTCGATGACGGAGCGGGCCACGCGGTTCAAGACGACGAGCCGATCCTCGCCGTTCTTCACCCCGCTGTTCCTGCGTCGACCACCGAAGTTGGCCGGTATCACAAACACGCTGGCGCCCAATTCCGGCAAGCGCTGCTCCCACTCCCAGCGCAACCTGCACACCTCTTGCTCGCGGCAGCCGGTGTTGACAGCAAACAACGCCATCCGGGCAAGGTGCCGGGGCAGACGACCAAACAGCTCGCGTTGCTCCTCCCAGGAAAGCGCATAAGGCTTTCTCGGGTTGAGCGAGGGCATGGTCAAGAGCGGCGCGGTTGGGAGCCAGGTGTTGCCACGGTCGTCCCGGTAGGATCGCGCGCTGGCGTTGACGATCTTGCGAACGACCTCCAACGTGCGCTTCAGCGTAGTCGGGCTGACCTTATCCACTTTCAGACGGTGAGCCTTGAACGGCTCGAGCGTGCCATCGTGCACCTGCTGCAAAGGCAGCTCCCCGATCCAAGGGTCGACCAAGTCGATATGCCAGGCATCGTCGTCGATGCTGGCATTGGCCCCGTTTTCCCTCAGATACCGGATTGCTGCCTCGCGGAAAGTCTTCTGAGGACGCTCTCCGTATAGCTTCTGGCGGCGGATTGCTTCGACGCGCGCGGCAAGGTATTCCTCGGCTTGCTGCTGCGAGATGGCGCCAAGCCTGGCGAACACGCGCTCCTTGAGGTAGATCTTGTCGATCGTTTTGTTTCCTGCACTATCGGTTGTGATTCCTGCAGTCTTGCTTCGTCGCGCCATTTTCGATTGGCTCCTTTCCCGGCGCGCCCGTTGCGACGCATATACTCGTCTGCCCAGGCGTCGAGGTCAAGGCGATCAAAGGCTACCCCCTGTCTGCCGATGGTGACCTCCGTAAGAGTGGGCCGCACGGCCATATTGAACACACTACGATCCATACCGAGATACCTGGGGGCGTCTCGAAGGCGGATGAAGCGTGGCGGGATCATGACGCTGACCTTGCGCTCGGCGGCAACTGGACAAGGGGATGCGAGTTATCATCCGGATGAGCCGCCCAACGAAGTCTCCGCGGCTTAAGGCGAGACGACGGCTAATCGATACCGCGTGCAGATATTAATACCCCTGCACGATATTGATGTCAAGCCCCACTACGTGCTGGCACTAAAGTTGGACGAACCTGTTATCAGTGAGACGGCGATAGACGCAGGTAGACAGTTCCATTCCTTTCACGGCGGTAACCGGGGTTCGAATCCCCGTGGGGATTGCGCCAGGCCAAGCCTGGGAGAGGAGGAAGTCCGATGTCATAGACAGAAACCTTTCGATGGGATCCAGAGGGTTCGACTCCCTCCCGGTAGAGGTTAACCACCAGCCGGAAGTGAGCCTTGCATGGGGTGCGGCAACGTATCTCGTGAAGCGTAGGCAGCAGATATCGAAGCCGCGTGATTGAGTCCCGAGATGGGATCAACGTTGGTGCCTTCATTGTTCCCTAGATGGGGGCGGCACCGAAGCTGGCCGCCAAGGTGAGGCCAGCCGGACCGACCGGGATCGTAGAGCGGGGCAAAGATATAGGAAGGATTCCCCAGGAACCTGGGAGATCCTGCGGTCGACCAGCTTAACAAGCAGCCAGTGGTACCGGGCTTGAACGGGACCAGGCCCCGCGGGAGGTCTCCGCCCGCACGGGAGCGAACCGGGAGACCGACAAGCTGGAGCGAGGAAGCGAATCCATAAGCGACCCCGTAGTAGGCGCAGGAAGTCTTAGCGCTCTCACAGTACCGATGACATCGGGGAACGCGGCTCACGCGGACCCGAGCGAGGGAAGGGGGGCGCCGCTGTTACAGCATCGCTTTTGAGACACACGCAGGGTGCTTTGAAACCCGAGAACGTGTCAACGAAACAGGAGCGAATAGCCGAGCTGGCCAGAAGCAATCCAGTGATGGCATTCACCTCCCTGAACCACTATCTCGACTACGAGTGGGTGAGGTATGCCTACGAGTGCACGCGCAAAGACGGCGCGGTTGGGGTCGATGGTCAGCGTGCGGAAGAGTATGCGGCCAACCTGGAGCAGAACCTTCTCAGCCTGATCGAGCGGCTCAAATCGGGTCGCTACCGTGCCCCGCCGGTTCGTCGCCACTACATACCCAAGAGCGACGGCGGCAAGCGTGCGCTCGGCATACCTTCCTTCGAAGACAAGATCGCCCAGCGCGCCATCGTCATGCTGCTGGAGCCGATCTATGAGCAGGACTTTCTGGACTGCTCGTTTGGCTTCCGGCCGGGTCGCAGTGCGCATCAGGCGCTGCAGGCCGTGCGTAGCGGGATCATGCAACGGGGAGGCCGGTGGGTGCTGGACGGTGACGTGCGAAAGTACTTTGCCAGCATCGATCGAGCCAAGCTGCGAGCGCTTCTGGCGAGAAGAGTCACGGATGGTGTGGTCAGAAGGTTGATCGACAAGTGGCTGAAAGCGGGCGTGCTCGAGGCGGGGCAGCTGTCTTATCCCGACGCGGGTACCCCGGAAGGCGGGGTCATCTCACCGATCCTGGCTAACGTGTTTCTCCACCACGTGCTGGACGAATGGTTCGCCCAACAGGTGCAACTGCGCCTGAAGGGCATGAGCACCCTGATCCGTTACTGCGACGACTTTGTCATGCTGTTTGAGCACAAAGATGACGCCGAGCGCGTGCTCGAGGTGCTTGGGAAGCGGCTGGGCAAGTACGGGTTGCAACTACACCCGGACAAAACCCGCCTGGTCGATTTCCGCTACCGCGGGCCGGCCAATGTTCAAGGGGGAGATCCGACGCTGGCCACGACCTTCAACTTCCTCGGTTTTACCCACCTGTGGGCGAGGTCGAGGCAGGGCAGGGCGGTGGTTTGTCAGCGAACGGCGAAGGATCGCTTGGCGCGTGCGCTCAAAGCGATCCATCAACAGTGTCGCTACATGCGGCATTGGCCGGTGCGCGAGCAGCACCACCGCTTGTGCCAGATGCTGCGTGGGCATTTCGCCTACTTCGGCATCCGCGGCAACGCCAAGCGACTGAGCAGCCTGAGACGTCTGGCTGAACGGTCGTGGCGCTACTGGCTGTCGCGCAGGTCGCGCGCGAGCCCCTTGTCCTGGGCGGCGTTTCGACGGGTATTGCATTACCTCCCGTTACCGCAGCCCTGATTGGCCGAGGCTGTGCCTCTCCGTGAGCGAAGCTGTGCAGCGAAGAACCGGGTGCTCGAATTGAGCTCGCCCGGGTCTGTGAGGGACGAGGGCAGCGATGTCCTTGTCTACTCGGACGCCAGCGCAAATCGTCGGACGGTTTGAGCCGCGAGGAACCGCTGCGCTGCTGCGATTCGAGGAGTTTCGCAGCGACGCCCTTGTGGAAACCGGCCAGGTTGACTCGACCCGTTCGCGCCGCCAGTATGGTCACCCGTGGACCGGCGGGTCAGGCGCTGTTCTCTCCGTCTCCCCGGATCCCATACTTCTCCCGCAGGCCTTCAGTGAGCCACCCCAGTTCACGGGAGTGCGCCAGGTGCGCAGCGAGCTTCTGCCAGGACACCCGCCGCAGAAGCCTCGGGTACCGCAAAGCCCTGATGGTCGCCCACCATTGCAGATCCGCGGAGCCGCCTGGCGCGAACGCTGGATTCCGCTCGTCGTACACGACAAGTGCATGACCCGAGTCGATGTCGAACACGCCATCATCGCACACGCAAGCCGCCAAGATGTTGCGCACCAGCTGATACGTCGGGCGTAAGGGGCAGGGGCGGTGATCTTCACTGCCGCTCCACTCGAAGATCTCCGGAATGAGCTCCCAGTAACGGATGCCGAGCTCGGAAACGGTGCAGCGCTCCTTGCGATCCCTTTGCGCCGTGAAGGTGCCGTCGCAATGCTCACGCGCGAACGCGGAGTCGCGGGCGCGCAGCTCAGGACGCGAGCAGCGCCCGAACTCATCCTCCGTGAACTTGACTTCTACTGCTACGCGGCTCGGCCCGCTGAAGAACGCATCGACGGACGTCGGCCGCGGCTCGTTGAGAAGCGAGATCTGACGCTCGAGCTTCAATTCGTAGCCTGAGGCAGTATCGAAGAAGGCCGGGGCTCCGCATTCCGATTCGAGCCCGGCGAGCGCGCCCAGGTTGCGTGTCTCTTTCAGACCAGCGAAGACCGATTGGGCCAACGCCTGAGAGCTGCGCATGCTCGCGAAGTGTCTGTGCCGATCTGCGCGCGGGATCGAATCCGCGATTGCCTGGACGAGCTTCGGGGACGCTGCAGGCGGCGTAATCAGATTCCGGTCGGCGTGAGCGCCGTCGAAAACCGGCGGATCCTTTCCTTCGACGCAGGCCGGCTCGAAGATGCCGTCGCTGGCCGCGAAGTACCCTTTCCTGTACGTCCACATCGAGTGGAACGCGCCCTTCAGATATGCCGCATGGTTTGGAGACCCGTTCCGCGCCGCAGACGGAAGGGTCCCGTGGATCAGAGAAAGAAGCGCGTGGCCGATAGCGCGCGGCTCTCGGCCGTTCAAGCCAAACTCGACTGTCGCATCCTTGAGGCCCAGAAGCGCCACTTGGATCGGAAGCTTGCGGGTGATCTCGTTGGCGAAGCTCCCCAGATCTTGGAGTGAAGGATAGCCTCTCGGATCGGACCAAAATGCTGGTGGTGCAACCAGTGCGATCTGCGGCCGCATGCGCGCGACATGCCGGCCACGCTTTTCGAGCACTTCGTCGGCAATCGCGTCCATGTTGGCTTCGACGATCGCCGCGTAGATCAGCGCTTCCACAAGCCCTAGCCTGCGGTCCTCCGCATTCCCGTCCACTTTCAGCTCGATCACGGCCAAGGTCCCGTCCTGGAGCAGGCCGAGAAGATCGATCTTTCCGATGCCGGCGTCCGTGCGCGCCGACTTCAGGGGAAACTGGTAATCGATGAGACGAAGCCGCCCGCTATCCGGCAGGACCAACTCCCGCCGGTTGCACAGGCCTATCGCGAGGTGCTCTTCGGTGCGGTTGGTGGACTCGTCGCTCGACGGGATACCCGCGCGAGCCGCCGAAAGATAACCTTGCGTGCGGCGGGGCGCATTGTCGCGGAGCTGATGATAGCCGGCGACAACATCGTCGACCGTGAAGGCGAGGGAGGCGCGCTTGGCTTGCGGGAGGTTCCGCAGATCATCCTTTAGGACGATCAGATCCACGCCGGTTGGGCCGTGACCATTGGAGAGCCCTACAGATTCCTCACGAATGAGAGCTCATCCTGAGTGCCGTCGTGCAGCGTCAGGCTGAGGTGGAACCGTCCGCCCGCCTCCGGGATCTGTCTGACGGTCCAGATCATCGAAGAGCTGCCCCGCACCTTCAGGGCAAGGATCTTGTTGTCATCGTCGAAGCGGTCCACCACGACCGGAATCGACTTGCCATTGATTTCGATCGTCTTCTTCTTCCCTTCCAGGCGGAACGTCACCATGGCTCCATCTTGATTCGCCCGCCAGACACCGCTGATGTCGCTCAATGCGGTTTCCTTCTGGAAACCGAGATCGAAGTTGTAGACGAGCACACCGGCGATGGCTGCAAATATCACGAAGCCGCCCAAGGCCAGACCAAGCGGCCGTCCCCACTTCTTCCGCTCATAGCCAGTACCGAACCGCTCTCGTACATAGCCCACCTGCGCTTTCCCGGAGGCGAAGTACCACGCAAGCAAGTAGCCGATCCCGACCGAGTGCGTGGCCCCGTACGGCAGAAGAACCGCCGCCAAGAGAGCCACGATTCCGCCGTACACCCAATACATCGACTGCTTAGCTCTGGATTCGTCGCCGAGGGCGGCCCAGTTCTTCGCGTGCACCCAACCGCCGAAGATCGGCGAAAACAGCACACTCCAACAGGCCGCAGCGTTGGGATTCCACAGCGCTACGCCGGAGTTGCTTGTTTGATCAGCCGGAGCGGCCGTAACTCCTCGGGGGACCGCGCCGTTCTCGCGCGCTTCGTCGCGGTTGACCTGCGGGGCAGCGGGGACAGCCGGTGACGCGGGGGCTGCGATCGGCGGAGGCGAGTTGGTGGCCTGCGCGGCGGCGGGGCCACCCAGCAGCTGCGACGCGGGTTCCCATTGCGCCATGCCCTCCCTCCAGAGCAGGTCTGTAGCCAGCACCTTTCCCCGAGCATAGTTGGCGCGAACGATGTCTTCTGCATAGGGCCCGAACTTCTGGCCGGCACGGGCAATCCAAAACTCGCTCATGTCACTTCCCTCTTGCTCGCTGGCGTCCAGCCAAGCCCCTTTGCTGTATGGGCTTGACGTACGCGACGCACGGTTCCAGAGCGAGGGGCAAAGAATGTGCCAGAACGCGTGCGCGACGTGCACGGAACGCACCGAGACCCTGGGTCAGCGATGTGACCTCACCGCAGTGTCATCATGCGGCCGCTGCGAATGGCTGCGCGAGAACTGCCGTACCAAACCGCGAGCTCGATGAACCGGACTGCGGCCGACCGATGTATGCGGGTTGCTTCGTCGGGCCAACCCACATGGCATCCGAATATTGGACCGGATCTTGCTGACTGCATCGATACACAAGCTGCATAGGGCCTTCGGTCCGCTCTGCGATCGCGGGCAGATCGTATACGGGGTGTGTGAGGCTCCAAGTCATGGCATCGGGCACGTTTCGGGTTGTGGTGTCGGGGAAGACGCTGGCGGGAACATCCGCCGAGCAGGCGGTTGCCAACTTTGTGGCCATGTTTCGCGTGCCGGTAGAGCGCGCGCAATCGCTCATCGGTCGGCGCGCGGTGGTCAAGCGCGACGTGGACGAGCGCACCGCTGCATCGTATGTCGCGGCCCTGCAGAAGTCCGGGCTTGAAGCCTTCTTCGAATTCGCGACGGAAGCGTCCGCGACGGAGCCATCGCCTCACGGATCTGCGACGCCAACGGCGGTGTCGCCTGCCGGTGTAGTCGCCGGTCCGGCTCAAGGTCAAGCGTCCCCGCCATCACTGCGCTCGCTGGCTTCGGCGCCACCGCCGATCCCCGTGGGAACCGAAACGAGAGGCGTGCAGGTTTCCGGAGCCAGCCCGCCGCCTCTGCCTACGACTGCACCGCAGACGGCCGCCTACGATATGGATCGCGCAAACGGGCCGGTGGTGAAAGCGAACGAGGTGCGATCGTTCCTGCAGTCCATCAGCCTGAGCCATTTGGCGCCTGTGTTCGAGAGCCACGCCGTCACCGCCGAGATGCTCGCTGATCTGAGTGATCAGGACCTGCAGAGCATGGGGATCGCATCGTTGGGGGAACGCAAGCGCATCCTGGGGGCGGTTCGGCACATCGCGGAAGACGAGAAGGCGCTTCAAGCGGTGAGGATCAACGAAGAAGCGGAGCGTGCCGGAGGATCTGTGTCACGAGGGTTCTTCATCACGTATGCGGTGCTTGCGGTCCTTTGTGGGCTTGCGGTCGCCGCCGAGATGGGAGTGACCGGATTTGTCGTGGGCGCAGCGATTACGTTCGTCGGTCTATGGATCTACTTTCTGCCAACCCAGATCGCATTTCGCAAGCAGAGCGAGCACCGCTGGCTGATCCTCGTTGGCAACCTCTTCTTCGGCGGGACCTTCTTTGGCTGGATCATCCTGTTCCTCCTCGCCAAACGCTTAGTGTCGGGCAAGGCGGCGGCGGCGATCGCGGTGGTGGGCGCCGTGGCCGGGAGCATGTAGCGATGCCAATTGGATCGCAGTCGCAGCCGATACTCGTTCCGCCGCATGGTTGGCGACGTTGGGCTGCTTCCGCCTTCGAGCTGGCGATGCGAAACACGTTGCTCGGGGCGGTGGTGGTGGGGACGGCCATAGTCTGGACCCTGGTTGCTCACCTTCTGGGGGCGGGCGTCAAGCCGGTCTTCCCGCAAGGGACATTCTTCGTGATCTGGGCGTTGACCGCGGTCGGCGCTTTCCACGCAGCGTGCGGCGGGATCGGCTTGGCGAGAGCTTCCGACGAATCGCGTTCGATGCATGACGCAGCGGTGCGCATGCTCGACTGGCGCTGCGGGCTCAACGCGCTGCGCCTCGGATATATCCCGCTGCTCGCGGTTGTCGCCGCCGGCTGCGCTGCGCACGCATCTCTGGGGTTCGACCTGACATACGAGGTCGCGCCGGTGCTGCAGCGGGCGGCGGAGACGATCCGCGGCGCAGGTGCGCTGGAGCGCACGACCCTGATCGGTCAGGCTATCGTATCGGTATTGCTGGGGATGGGCGCGGCACTACTGCCTGCGGTGGCGGGGCTACAGGTGGCAGCGATGAACTTGTTGTTCATCACCAGCCTCCCATCCGGCGTCGATGGTGCACGGTTCGGCGCGCTCGAGAGCATGCGTCGGTCTTTGATTGCGTCGTGCTTGAACATCCGACGTACGGGGCTAGCCGGCTGGGTCCTGCTTCCCGGCGTCGGCGCGCTCTTGCTGTGGTCGTATGCTTACCGGCCCGAGCACGCGCTCGGCGGGCTGTATTCGCTCGGGTGCGCCGGGCTGCTGCTGTGGCTGTTTCCCCCGCTGGCCTATGTGGCCAACAGGGAGCTCAGTGCTGGGATCTATTGCAACTGGCCCAACGGATTGAGAGCCACTGAGGGCAGCCTGATCGAGGGCGGGCGCGCAGACATCGACGCACCGCGTTAAGCCGTGGGCTCATCGAGCTCCGTCGCCAGTAGGGGATCGCACGTACCACCGAGGAGGCAACATGAACTCGTTCAACGTATGGCATCTCTTCATCCTCGTCTATGTGCTCGGCATCGTGGTGCCGTGCTGGCGCATCGCGAGTAAAGCAGGCTATCCGGACGCCTTGGCGCTGCTGGCCCTGGTGCCGGGGCCGAACGTCATTCTCCTGTGGCTGTTTGCGTTCCTCGAGTGGCCGGTTGAGCGTGCCAGATCCTAGCGCAGGTCCAGGACGCTGAAGGCGGCCGCGCACGTGTGGCCGTTGTGGGGGGCTGCAGCTACGGTCCTTCGCGCTGCAGACTCGCAGGGCCAGCTCCGCGCCGGCTGTCGCGGGACGCTTCCCGGCTTGGTAGACGATGTCGGGAGTCGAGCCGGGCGGCGGGAACGGTCGTCTGCGAGCGGGGAATCCGGGTGTGTGTCCTGAGTGGAATGGCGCGGCGAGGCGGTCGGGTCACATCTGGATGAGGAAGGCGAACACCACCAGATAGGCGATCGGGAACGCTTTCAGGCATACCCGATCCAACCGCTCCCCGGCGGGCACCCGCTCGTCCTCGTACAGGCGAAGCGACACGGCGGATGCCAGTAGCGTCAAGAAGATCACCGTCACGGAAATGAGATGCAGCTTGTCTGCAAGCGTGAGCACATCGCTCTCCGGCAGCCCGGACGCGACGACGATCTCGCTGGCTACCACCGTGAAGAGCGCGCCGATCCCCAGGGCGAAGCGCGCCTCGTGATTGGTCGGGCGAACCAGAAAAGCAAGAAACGACACGAATGTAGAGATGAGCACGGGCAAGAACGCCTTGAGCAGACCTCCGACGCCCGGGCGCCCGATCTGAACCGAATACAGAAACCGCGAGTATCGGGATTGATTGCCCGTTGGAAGCGAGACGTCACCGTAGTTCGTGTCGTACGTGTGGAACTCCACTCGGTGCTGCGCGTGGGACACCTCCCAGCCGGGCAAGCGGATTGAGGGACTCGCACCCGAGTTCGCGTCGTCGGGAACATACACGAGGTCGGAGGCGTCGGACTGACTGTCTTCGATCTGCAATTCCAGGGTGTGCGCGTCCCTTGGGTACTCCCGCAGATCCCAGAGCTTGTTGATGACCGCCACGATCCGGGCGGACACATAGCGCTGCCCCTTGATCTCCTTGTCGACGAAGCTCGACTTGGATTCGATGTGCCCATTCATGAGCTCGAAGGACTCCAGCGGCTTGAGCGGCTTGTCAGCTGGCCATCGAAACCAGATGTAGAAATCCACGGTGAACTGGTTGTCCTTGAGATTGACGTTGTAGATCTGGTTGAGATAGACGCCCACGGTCACCGGGAGCGGGCTGGCATTGGGAGCTTGCTCGGCGCGCGCAATCGCGACGGAAGCACTGGCGACGACCAATAAGGCTTGACCGAGCACGCGAAAGAGCTGCATAGATCACCGATGTACCTTGTACAAACCCGACCAGGGACGCAGAGGAGCCAGCACTCGGCACCCGGATAGGCCTCCAGTCCTTCCAGGGCGGGACTAGTATCGACCGCCCATGGTGTTTCGTGAGGCTTTTCGTGCCTGAGGGTGTCGATGACGGGACGGGGATCAATCAACCGGGCCCGATGGTGATGCAGGCCGGGCGCCGCCTCGCCGTCGCACCGCCGCAGGCCGGAGATTGCGATCCCCAGGGTTGCGAGGGCTGTACGGGAAGCAAGACCGATGCCGTCGTCCTGATCGGCTCACAACCCGCGCGCCGCTTCGCGCACACCGCGGGACGCCCAGGGCGACGTGAGTTCAGCACCAGCTTCCACCGCAAGCGTGGGGCGGCTCGCTCGGTGCTCCAGCCCCGCCGGCATGTCACCAGGAACCGAGCACTGACCGGCGATCGTTGTCGAACACGCAGGCCGAGCACGGCATCACCCAATCCGGGGGCATGGCGTCCGAGCACAAGGCACTGGCGGGAGGCAGTGGACACCTCAGATTCACCTCGGTCCCGGCCCAGAGGAAGCGCCCTGGGTGTGTGTGCCGAGTGCAATCGACAGAGTGCTAGCCTACCAGCGGCTCACCAAGCTAGGGCCACCGGCTTCGCCGGTGTCTTGTTACCGGTCGATTTGCGCGCGCTGCAATCTTGCCGGTGCGCTGAATTGCATGAGCACATAGAATGACTGCGCACGGCTCATTCTCCATCTCAGCGTCGGGATTCCGAGGCGATGCGCGCCGCTCCTTGCACGCCAAATCCAATAGGAACGAACCCACCATGGCGACCGACCAGCAGCTGCCCAAAGCGTACTCGGTCCTCTTCGCGAGCACTTTCGCGTTCACCGTCTGCTTCGCAGTCTGGATGATGTTCGGCGTGATCGGCATCCCGATCCGCGACGAGCTCGGCTTGAACAACACCGAGTTCGGCCTGCTCACTTCCACACCGGTGCTGCTCGGCGCGATCATGCGCGTGCCGCTCGGCGTCTGGACCGATCGCTTCGGCGGGCGAATCGTGTTCACGGTGCTGCTCATCGCATGCGCGGGGCCGGTGTACCTCGTGAGCCAGGCGGTGCAGCTGTGGCAGCTCCTCGCCATCGGGCTGCTGCTCGGGATCGTCGGCGCCTCTTTCGCGGTAGGAACGCCGTACGTCGCGCGCTTCTTTCCGAAAGAGAAGCGCGGGTTCGCGATGGGCTTCTTCGGGGCCGGCACCACCGGGGCTGCGGTCAACATGTTCGTCGCGCCCTACATCCTCAAGGGGTGGGGTTGGCAAGCGGTGCCGAAGGTGTACGCGGCAGCGCTACTCGTCACCGCGGTCATCTTCTGGATCTTCAGCGCGCCCGATCCCGGCGCGGGCGGCGCCAAGGCCCCGAAGTTCGCGAATCAGCTCTCGGTACTGAAGGACTGGCGCGTCTGGAAGCTGTGCCAGTATTACTCGCTCACGTTCGGCGGATTCACCGCGCTGTCGTTGTGGATGCCGGAGTATTACGTCAAGGAGTACGGGTTCCATGTGCAAGCAGCCGCACTGCTCGCGGCGTGCTTCGCGCTGCCGGCCGGCGGACTGCGTGCGGTCGGCGGGTGGCTGTCGGACCGGCTCGGCGCGCAGCACGTCACCTGGTGGGTGCTCTGGCTGGCGTGGGTCGCACTGTTCCTGCTCTCCTATCCGCAGACCGATCTCACGATCAAGACGATCGACGGGCCGCGCTCGTTCCACATCGCGCTTGTGCCGGTCGCGTTCACGACGCTGCTGTTCGCGCTGGGCGTGGGGCTCGCGTTCGGGATGGCCTCGACTTTCAAGTACGTCGCCACCGACTTCCCGGAGAGCATGGGTCTGGTGACCGGGATCGTCGGTCTAGCCGGCGGCCTCGGCGGATTTCTGCTTCCGGTTCTGTGGGGCGCGCTGGCCGACCTGCTGCGCATCCGCTCGAGCTGCTTCATGTTGCTCTACGGTGTGGTCTGGGTATCGTTGATCCTGATCTATTTCACCGAGATCCGCAGATACGAGTTCGTCGAGCCGCCGGGTACGCCGGCCGCGCAGACTTGATTCGGCGGCGCGGGTAGCGCGACAATCGCAACGCGGTGCTTCGCTCCAGGAGTCGATACTCATGAGCCACTTCCTCGACCGCCTGACGTTCTTCACCCGAACCCGAGAGCCATTCTCCGCCGGCCACGGCGAGGTGCGCGGCGAGGACCGCGCTTGGGAGGATAGCTATCGGCTGCGGTGGCAGCATGACAAGATCGTGCGCTCCACGCACGGAGTCAACTGTACTGGCTCGTGCAGTTGGAAGATCTACGTCAAAGGCGGTGTAGTCACCTGGGAGACGCAGCAGACCGACTATCCGCGCACGCGGCCCGACATGCCGAATCACGAGCCGCGCGGCTGCTCGCGCGGCGCCTCGTACAGCTGGTATCTCTACAGCGCGAATCGGCTCAAGTATCCGATGGTGCGCGGCCGGCTCGTGCGGCTGTGGCGCGAGGCGCGCAAGAGTCTGGCGCCAGTCGAAGCGTGGGCTTCGATCGTCGAAGACCCGGACAAGGCCAAGGCCTACAAGGCAATCCGTGGTCGCGGCGGATTCGTGCGCTCGACGTGGGACGAGGCCACCGACATCATCGCCGCAGCCAACGTTTACACGATCCGCAAATACGGCCCAGACCGCGTGATCGGCTTCTCGCCGATTCCGGCGATGTCGATGGTCTCCTACGCCGCCGGCTCGCGCTATCTCTCGCTGATCGGCGGGGTGTGCATGAGTTTCTACGACTGGTACTGCGACCTGCCGCCGTCGAGCCCGCAGGTGTGGGGCGAGCAGACCGACGTGCCGGAATCCGCCGATTGGTACAACTCCAGCTTCATCATCGCCTGGGGCTCGAACGTGCCGCAGACGCGCACCCCCGACGCCCACTTCTTCGTCGAGTCGCGATACAACGGCACCAAGACCGTCGCCATCACGCCCGATTACTCCGAGGTCGCGAAGCTGTGCGATCTCTGGCTCCATCCGAAGCAGGGCACCGACGCGGCGCTCGGCATGGCGATGGGGCACGTCATCCTGCGCGAGTTCCATCTCGAGCGGCAGGTGGCGTGGTTCGACGACTATTGCCGCCGCTTCACCGACATGCCTCTGCTCGTCAAACTGGTGAAGCGCGGAGAGCGTCACGTGCCGGACCGCTATCTCCGCGCGGCGGACTTCGCCGACCGTCTCGGGCAGTCCAACAACCCCGAGTGGAAGACGGCGGCCGTCGACGAGGCGACGGGCAAGGTGGTCTGCCCGCAGGGCTCGATCGGCTATCGCTGGGGCCAGCAGGTCGGCGGCGATCTCGGCAAGTGGAACCTCGAGCAGAAAGACGGCGCGAGCGGAGCGCAGGTCAAGCTCGCGCTCTCGCTCGTCGACCGCCGCGATGACATCGCGCCGGTCGCGTTTCCGTACTTCGGCGGCGTCGTGCACGAGCGCTTCCACGCAAACGATCAGGGCGCCGACGTGCTGGTGCGCAACGTGGCAGTTCGCAAGCTCGCTCTCGCCGACGGCGAGGCGTACGTCGCCACCGTCTTCGATCTGCTGTGCGCGAACTACGGGCTCGACCGCGGTCTGGGTGGTAGCAGTGCGAAATCCTACGACGAGGACGTGCCTTATACGCCCAAGTGGCAGGAGGCGATCACGGGCGTCAAAGCGGAGCAGGCGATCGCGGTCGCGCAGCAGTTCGCGGAGAACGCCGCCAAGACCAATGGCCGCTCGATGGTGATCATCGGCGCAGCGATGAACCACTGGTACCACCAGGACATGAACTACCGCGCCATCATCAACATGCTGATGATGTGCGGCTGCGTCGGCATCTCGGGCGGAGGCTGGGCGCACTATGTGGGGCAGGAGAAGCTGCGGCCGCAGACGGGGTGGACCGCGCTCGCGTTCGCACTCGATTGGGTGCGGCCGCCGCGGCAGATGAACTCCACGTCGTTCTTCTACTCGCACACGGACCAATGGCGCTACGAGAAGCTGCGCGTGCGAGAGATCCTCTCGCCGCTCGCCGATGCGGAGCGTTACAGCGGCAGCTTCATCGACTTCAACGTGCGCGCCGAGCGCATGGGTTGGTTGCCGAGCGCACCGCAGCTCCAGGCGAATCCGCTCGAGGTCGCAAAGGCCGCAGCCGCCATCGGAATGGAGCCGAAGGATTACGTCGCCAAAGGGCTCAAGGACGGCTCGCTCGCGCTCGCCTGCGACGACCCGGACAACCCGGTGAATTTTCCGCGCAACCTGTTCGTGTGGCGCTCGAACCTGCTCGGCTCGTCGGGCAAGGGGCACGAATACTTCCTGCGGCATCTCATGGGCGCGCAGCATGGGCTGCAGGGCAAGGACCTCGGCGAGATGGGCGAGATCAAACCCGAGGAGGTCGTGTGGCGCGACCCGGCGCCCGAAGGCAAGCTCGATCTGCTCACCACGCTCGACTTCCGCATGTCGACAACTTGCTTGTATTCGGACATCGTGTTGCCGACCGCGACCTGGTACGAGAAGAACGATCTCAACACCTCCGACATGCACCCGTTCATCCACCCCCTGTCGGCCGCGGTGGATCCCGTGTGGGAGACGAAAAGCGACTGGGAGATCTACAAGGCGATCGCGAAAAAGTTCTCCGCGCTCGCGCCCGGGTACCTCGGCGTGGAGCGAGACGTGGTGCTGGTGCCGCTGATGCACGATACGCCCGCGGAGCTCGCGCAGCCGCTGGAGGTGAAGGACTGGAGGAAAGGACAGTGCGACCTGGTGCCGGGAAAGACCGCGCCGCAGGTCGTGGTCGTCGAGCGCGACTATCCGAACGTCTACCGGCGCTTCACGTCGCTCGGGCCGCTGATGAAAAAACTCGGCAACGGCGGCAAGGGCATCAACTGGAACACCGAACAGGAAGTCGACGGCCTTGGGCGCTTGAACTACGTGGTCGGCGAGGAGGGTCCGACCAAGGGGCTGCCGAAGATCGAGACCGATGTCGACGCGGCCGAGGTCATCCTCTATCTCGCCCCGGAGACGAACGGCGAGGTGGCGGTGAAGGCGTGGGAGGCGCTCGGCAAGGCGACCGGCCGCGATCACCTGCATCTCGCGCAGCCGCGCGAAGACGAGAAGATCCGCTTCCGCGACGTGCAGGCGCAGCCGCGCAAGATCATCACCTCGCCGACCTGGTCCGGCATCGAAAGCGAGTCGGTGAGCTACAACGCCGGGTACACCAACGTGCACGAGCTGATCCCATGGCGCACGTTGACCGGGCGCCAGCAGTTCTACCAGGATCACCCGTGGATGCGCGATTTCGGGGAGGCGCTATGCGTGTACCGCCCGCCGGTGGATACGCGCACGGTCGCGCCGCTGCTGGCGAAGAAGAGCAATGGCAATCCGGAGGTCGTGCTGAACTTCATCACGCCGCACCAGAAGTGGGGCATCCACTCGACCTATACCGACAACCTGATCATGCTCACGCTCTCGCGCGGCGGGCCGATCGTCTGGATCTCGGAGCTCGACGCGCGCAAGGCGGGCATCGCCGACAACGACTGGATCGAGCTGTACAACGTGAACGGCGCGATCACCGCCCGGGCAGTGGTGAGCCAGCGGGTGCACGAGGGCATGTGTCTCATGTACCACGCGCAGGAGAAGATCGTGAACGTCCCCGGTTCGGAGATCACCGGCGCACGCGGCGGCATCCACAACTCGGTGACGCGCACGCTGGTGAAGCCGACGCACATGATCGGCGGCTACGCGCAGCTCGCGTACGGGTTCAACTACTACGGCACTGTCGGCTCCAACCGCGACGAGTTCGTCATCGTCCGCAAGATGGCGAAGGTCGATTGGATGGACACGCCCGCTGCCGCGCAGCGCTAGGAGGCAAGCAATGAAGATTCGCGCGCAGATCGCGATGGTCCTCAACCTCGACAAGTGCATCGGCTGCCACACCTGCTCGGTCACGTGCAAGAACGTGTGGACCTCGCGGCTGGGCATGGAGTACGCGTGGTTCAACAACGTCGAGACCAAGCCCGGCGTGGGCTACCCGAAGGACTGGGAGAACCAGGAGCGCTGGCGCGGCGGCTGGACGCGCAAGCGCGACGGCAAGCTCGTGCCGAAGCAGGGCGGGCGGCTCGCGCTGCTGATGAAGCTGTTCGCCAATCCGCACCTGCCCCAGATCGACGACTACTACGAGCCGTTCACCTTCGACTACGAGCATCTGCAGACTGCGCCGGAGATGCCCACTGCGCCGGTCGCGCGGCCGATCTCGGTCATCACCGGCGAGCGGATGGACAAGATCGAGTGGGGCCCGAACTGGGAGGAGATCCTCGGCGGCGAATTCGCCAAGCGCTCGCAGGACTACAACTTCGAGCAGGTGCAGAAGGACATCTACGGGCAGTTCGAGAACACGTTCATGATGTACCTGCCGCGGCTGTGCGAGCACTGCCTCAACCCGAGCTGTGTGGCCTCATGCCCGTCCGGTTCCATCTACAAGCGCGAAGAGGACGGCATCGTCCTCATCGATCAGGACAAGTGCCGCGGCTGGCGCATGTGCGTGTCCGGCTGTCCGTACAAGAAGATCTATTACAATTGGAGCACCGGGAAGGCCGAGAAGTGCATCTTCTGCTATCCGCGCATCGAGGTCGGCCAGCCGACCGTGTGCTCGGAGACCTGTGTGGGGCGCATCCGCTATCTCGGCGTGCTGCTCTACGACGCCGATCGCATCGAGGAGGCGGCTGCGGTCGAGAGCCCGAAGGATCTGTACCAGGCGCAGCTTTCGATCTTCCTCGACCCCAACGCCGCCGAGGTCCAGGCGCAGGCGCGCAAGGACGGCGTGCCCGAGGCGTGGCTCGAGGCGGCCAAGGCCTCGCCCACGTGGAAGCTCGCGATGGAGTGGAAGATCGCATTTCCGCTGCATCCCGAGTACCGCACGCTGCCGATGGTGTGGTACGTGCCGCCGCTCTCGCCGATCCAGTCGCACGCCAATGCCGGCGCGGTCGGCAGCTTCGGCGCGATCCCGGATGTGCGCTCGTTGCGCATCCCGGTGCGCTACCTCGCGAACCTGCTCACCGCGGGCGATGAGGAGCCCGTGGTGCGGGCGCTCGAGCGCATGCTGGCGATGCGCGCGTTCTATCGCGAGCGCCAGCTCGAGCGGCGCGACGACCTCGAGCTGTTGCAGCAGGTTGGCATGTCGGTGCGCGACGTCGAGGAGATGCACCGCTACCTCGCGATCGCCAATTACGAAGACCGCTTCGTGATCCCGACCACACACCGCGAATACGCGGAGAATGCCTATCAGCTCCGCGGCGAATGCGGGTTCTCGTTCGGCAACGCCTGCTCCGACGGTGCGTCGAAGCAGAGCCTGTTCGGCGGAAAGATGGGTGCGCGCAAAGTGATCCCGCTGAAGACGGTCACGCACAAGCACGAGCCCGAGAAGACGATGGATTTCTGAGGTTGCTGACGTGATCGTCCTGCGCGCGCTGAGCGCGCTGCTCACTTACCCCCGCCGCGAGCTGCTCGACGCGCTCGACGAGCTCCGCACGGCGATCGCCGGATCACGCCTCATCGGGAACGCTCAGAAGAGCCGGCTGGCCGAGCTGGTCGCGGAACTGGGCGCAGCCGAGCCGCTCGAGCTCGAAGAGCGCTACGTCGGGTGGTTCGAGCGCGGCCGCGCGGGCTCGCTGCATCTGTTCGAGCATGTCCACGGCGATTCGCGCGAGCGCGGCCAGGCGATGGTCGATCTCATCGGCGTCTACGAGCGCGCCGGCTTCCGGCTCGCCGCAAACGAGCTGCCGGACTATCTGCCGGCGGTGCTCGAGTATTTGAGTTGCCGCTCGCTGGACGAGGCGCGCGACATGCTCGGCGACTGCGCGCATATTTTGCGCGCGCTCGGCGAGCGCTTGGTCGCCGCACGCAGCCGCTATGCCGCCGTGTTGGATGCGCTGCTGGCGATCGCGGAAGAGCCGGGGCTCGATTGGTCGAAGGTGTCCGCGCCGCCGGAATCGGACCCGGACGAGGACTGGATGGACGCGCCGGCGTTCGGCCCCGGCTCGGAGCGCAACAGCGGCGCGCGCCCGGCGAGCGCGCCGATTCATTTCGTGCCGCGCAAGGCGCGCTAGACAGGAGCGAACCGATGGACACGCAAGCCTACCTGAACCAGCTCTTGTACGGTGTTTACCCCTACGTCTGCCTCGTGGTGTTCTTGGTCGGCAGCCTGGTGCGCTTCGACCGCGATCAGTACACGTGGAAGAGCGACAGCTCGCAGCTTCTGCGCGCGCGCGAGCTGCGCTGGGGCTCCAATCTCTTCCACTTCGGGGTGCTGTTCATCTTCCTCGGCCATTTCTTCGGCATGCTCACTCCGCACTGGGCGTACTCCTGGCTGATCAGCGCCGGCGACAAGCAACTGCTCGCGATGGTATCCGGCGGCATCGCGGGGCTGATCGCGATCGTCGGCCTGACCATCCTCATCCACCGCCGCGTGGCCGATCCGCGCATCTGGTCGAACACGCGCAACTGGGATATCGCGATCCTGCTGATCCTGTGGCTGCAGCTCGCGCTTGGCCTCACCACGATCCCGTTCTCGAGCCACCATCTGGACGGGGCGCTGATGCTGATGCTCGCCGGGTGGGCGCAGCGCATCGTTACTTTCCGTTCCGGCGCGGCCGAGCTGGTCGCCGGCGCGCCGTGGGTATTCAAAGTGCACATCTTCCTCGGGCTGACGATCTTTCTCGTCTTCCCGTTCACCCGCCTGGTGCACATCTGGAGCGGGTTCGCGGCAGTCGGGTATCTGTTCCGGCCTTATCAGCTCGTGCGCACGCGGCGCAAGCTCGTATGACCGTCACGGTCAACGGCGTCGAGATCGAAACTGACGCCTTCCCGAGCGCCGAAGCGGCGGCGGCGCACGAGTTGCTCCGGCAGCGCGCGATTGCGCTCGGCCTCGCAGGTGGGGATGAGAATCGCGAGGCGATCGACCGCGCGATCGAGCGGCTGCTCGAGCGGGAGGTGCTCACGCCGGAGCCTACCGAACAGGAGTGCCGGCGCTACTACGACGCGCACCTGGATGAGTTCAAGAGCGGTGAGCTGGTGTTCGCGCGCCACATCCTGTTCCAGGTGACGCCGGGAACTCCTGTCCCGGCGCTGCGTGCGAGGGCGGAGCTCGCGCTGGCCGAGCTCGGCCGCGAGCCTTCGCGCTTCGCCGCATACGCACGCGAGTACTCCAACTGTCCTTCCGGCCAGCACGACGGAAACCTCGGCCAGTTGCAGCGCGGCGACACCGTTCCGGAGTTCGAGCAGGCGCTGTTCAACGGCGGCTACACCGGGATTTATCCGCAACTGGTAAAGACGCGTTTCGGCTTTCACATCCTGGCAGTGGACCGGCGCGAGCCGGGGCGTCAGGTGCCGTTCGACGCCGTGCAACAGAAAGTCGCGCAGCGATTGCAGAGCCAGTCGCAACGCGCGGCACTCGCCCAGTACGTGAGGCTGCTCGCCGGCTCGGCCGAGGTCCGAGGCGTCGATCTCGCCGCCGCGGCGACGCCGCTCGTCCAGTAGCGGCCGAGCGCAGGCGCATGCCGGATGGAGAGGTCTTTGCACCGTAGCGCTTCACTTTCGCGATGATCCCCGGCGCCGAGCGCGCGCAGCGCACCGCGCCCGGGCCCGGCGTGTTCGTGGACACACTTCGGCGTGCCGCGCAGGGACTGTCCCCGGCGTACTTCGCGATGGTCATGGCGACCGGCATCGTATCGGTCGCGGCGCATCTACTGGAGATGCCGCGGATCGCGAATGCGATGTTTTGGCTGAACATCGCCGCTTACATCGTCATCTGGCTGCTGACGGCTCTGCGCGCCGCGTGGTTTCCGCGGGAGCTGTGGCGCGACATGATCGATCACCAGCGCGGGCCCGCGTTTTTCACCAGCGTCGCTGCCTCCGGAGTGCTCGGCAGCCAATTCGTGCTGCTCGCCCACGACTATGCGGTCGCGAAGTTCCTTTGGATTCTCGCGCTCGTGCTCTGGGTCGGATTGACTTACACTGTGTTCACGGCTTTCACGATCAAGGAGCGCAAGCCGCCGCTCGATGAAGGGATCTCCGGCGCGTGGCTGCTGGCGGTGGTCGCCACGCAGTCGATCGCGGTGCTGAGCGCCTACCTTGCGGCGCACTGGGGACGTCCGTACAAGCTCGAGCTCAATTTCCTGGCGTTGTCGATGTGGCTGTGGGGCGGGATGCTCTACATCTGGATGATCTCGCTGATCTTCTACCGCTACACCTTCTTCCGGTTCTCGCCGGGTGATCTTTCTCCTCCCTATTGGATCAGCATGGGCGCGATGGCCATTTCCACACTCGCCGGGTCGCTACTGATCGTGAACTCGCCCGACGCGCCGTTCCTGACTTCGCTGCTACCCTTTCTCAGGGGCTTCACCGTGTTCTACTGGGCGACCGGCACGTGGTGGATCCCGATGCTTCTCGTGCTCTTAGTATGGCGTCATGTCTACACCCGTTTCCCGTTGCGCTACGACCCCTTGTACTGGGGCGCCGTATTTCCGCTCGGGATGTACGCTGCGTGTACGTTCGAGATGGCTCGAGCGCTACAGCTCGAGTTCCTGTACGTGATCCCGCGCTATCTCGTGTACCTGGCGCTGCTTGCCTGGGCGGCCGCCTTCATCGGGCTCCTCCGCACGCTCGCTGAGGCGGTCGCCGATTGCTATCGGAGGCCTTCTCGCGGCGGCGCGTAGGCGTAGATAGGCGAAAGGCGAGACCTTACCCCGCCTCAGCGAACCTTCACCCGGATGAGCTCTTCGCCTTCGGGATCCACCACGTGCACCGCGCACGCGATGCAGGGATCGAAGCTGTGGATCGTGCGCAGGATCTCGATCGGTTGCTTGGCGTCGTGCAACCGCGTTCCCTTCAATGCCGCTTCGTAAGCACCGTCCTGACCGTTCGCGTCGCGCGGACCGGCGTTCCAGGTGGACGGGACCACCGCCTGGTAGTTGGCGATGCGGCCTTGCTCGATGACCACCCAGTGGCCGAGCGCTCCGCGCGGCGCCTCGGTGAATCCGACGCCCTTGGCGGTGTTCGGCCAGGAGGAAGGGTCCCATCGCTTCTCGTTGAACGTGCGCACATCGCCGCTTCGGATGTTCGCGATGAGCTGGTCGTACCAGCCTTGCATGGCCTCCGCGATGATCTTCGTTTCCAGCGTGCGCGCCGCCGTGCGGCCCAGAGTCGAGTAGAGCGCCGCCACGGGAACGTTGAGCTTCGCGAGCGTCATGCCCACCAGCTCGCGCGTCTGGGGGTGTCCGGCCGCATACAGCATCAGCACGCGCGCCAGCGGGCCGACTTCCATGGCATGGCCGTTCCAGCGCGGCGATTTCAACCAGGAATAGGACGCCTCGGTATCGAGGTTGCGGTACGGGGGCTTGGGTCCGCTGTAATGGAGCGTGGTCTCGCCCTTGTACGGGTGCAGCCCCTTGTCCTTGCCGATGGAATAGTCGTACCAGGAATGCGCTACGTATTCCTGGATCTCGCCGTCGGCATGCAGATCGAGCGGATGGATGTGGGCGAGATCGCGACCCAGGATGACGCCGCGCGGGATCATCAGGCTGTCGGTGTCCCAGATGCTCTTGGCTGGGAACTCGCCGTAGGTCATGAAGTTGCCCAGCCCCTCGCCGAGCGATCCCCAGTCCTTGTAGAAGCCGGCGATCGCGAGCGTGTCGGGGACGTACACCTCGTCCACGAACTGGCGCATCGTCCGGATGATGTTCTGCACTTCCTGCAGGCCCACCATGCTCACGGCCGTTCCCGCTTCTCCGCCGCCTGCCTGACTCTGTGTGCTGATGGCACAGGGCGCGCCGCCGACGAGGAAGTTGGGGTGCGGATTCTTGCCGCCGAACACGGTATGCAGGCGCGCTACATCGCGCTGCCAAGCGAGCGCATCAAGATAATGCGCGACCGCCATCAGGTTCGCCTCGGGCGGCAGCTTATAGGCCGGGTGCCCCCAGTAGCCGTTGGCGAAGATGCCCAGTTGCCCGCCCTCGACGAACGTCTTCAGCGTCTTCTGCACGGCGGCGAAATAGCCAGGTGAGGACTTTGCGTATCCCGAGATGCTCTGGGCCAGCTCCGAGCTTCTCTTCGGATCGGCTTTGAGCGCCGACACGACATCTACCCAGTCCAGCGCGTGCAGATGATAGAAGTGCATGACGTGATCGTGCACGAACTGCGCGGCGATCATGAGATTGCGGATGAGCTGGGCGTTGGGCGGGATGTCGTATTGCAGCGCGTCCTCGACCGCACGCACGGAGGCGATGCCGTGCACCAGGGTGCACACACCGCAGATCCGCTGCGCGAACGCCCAGGCGTCGCGCGGGTCGCGCCCGCGCAGGATGATCTCGATGCCGCGCACCATGGTGCCGGCGCTGGAGGCGCGGGTGATGGTGCCTTGCGCATCGGTCTGCGCTTCGATGCGCAGGTGACCCTCGATGCGGGTGACGGGATCGACCACCACTGTTTGCGCGCTCATCTCGGGCTCTCCTCGAGGTTGTCTGCGGCGAGCTCCAGCAGGCTGTGCATGGTCTTGTCCCAGTGGAAATGCGCCTGGCCGTCGTCGAAGGTCTGCCGGCAGTTGGAGCACGCGGTCACCGGAACTTCCGCTTGGGTGCTCTCGATCTGCTCCATCTTGATCTGGAACACCTTGTACCGCAGCGGATCGGCGCGGTGGATGGTCACCACGCCGCCGCCTCCGCCGCAGCACCAGTTCATGTCGGCGGCGGGGGTCATCTCGCGCAGTTCCACGCCGAGCGCTGCGAGCACGGTGCGCGCAGCCGCCGTGGCGCCGCCGCGGCGCGAGATCTGGCACGGGTCGTGGTAGGTAGCGGACTTCGCCAGCCGCTTGAGCTTGAGGCGGCCGTTGTCCACGTTCTCGGCGAGGAACTCCGAGATGTGCAGCACGCGAAACGGCAGCGGCTTCCCGTACACGTTTGCGCCCTGCCAGCGCACCGCACCGTAAGCATGGCCGCATTCGGGCAGCACCATCGTCTGCGCGCCGCACGCGATCGCCGCCTGGATCAGCTTCAGGCTCATGTCCTTCTGCCAGCGCACGTTCCCCGACAGCATCCCGAAGTTGGTCGCCTCGTAGCCGTCGCTGCGGAAGGTCCAGTCGAGCCCGAGGTGGTTCATCACTTTGGCCATCGCCACGATCGACTTCGGATACTTCATGATCTCGATCGAGGACAGCGTGCAGATCACCTGCGCACGCGGCTTGTCGAGCGGAATCTCGATCTCGTATTCGTCGGTCAGCCACTCGATGCGCTCCTGGAACACCTTGGGCGTGGCACCGAGCGGACTGCCCTGTCGCTCCGCGCGCTCCGCCACGGCCCACAGCTCGTGCGGCACGAGGCCCGCGGAAGACATGCCGTGCCGCGCCAGGGAGACGAGGTTGGCGATGTCGATGCCCGCCGGGCAGATCAGCGAGCAGCGCCCGCACAGCGTGCAGGCGTCGTAGATCAGCTCTTGCCACTGCTGCAGCCGCTCGACGGTGAGCTTCGGCTTGAGACCGAGCAGCCGGAAGAGCAGGGCGAACGGACCGTACTCGCGCTTGTAGGCCTGCTTGAACGGCTCGACCTTCCAGATCGGCGTGTACTTGGGGTCGCCCGTAGCAACGTAGTAGTGGCATGCTTCGGCGCACTGGCCGCAGTGCACGCAAGACTCCAGATACAGCGCCGCGGTGCGCCCGAAGTCGCGGATGAAGTGGCGTAGAGCCCGCTCGACGCGCTCCGTGTCTTCCATTTCGCCCTGGCGGTCGAGGCGGACCTCGGGCTGCTTCACCGAAAGCCGCGGCGCATCCAGCTCGAGCGGGTGTTCTGGTTCGGTTTCGGCCGGGGTCATAGCGCAGCGCCCTTTCTCTCGAATTCCATCCCCGTCACGGCGCGCGAGATGACGATGGTGAATGCATGCATCAGCTTGCCGAAGGGAAACCACAGGAGCAGCAGCTCGACCGACAGGATGTGCATCGCCAGCATCGTCTGGTAGGGCGGCCCGACGTGGCTATAGGCCATCATTCCGGTGACGAGCGGCGCGGTCGTCGCAAGCCAGCTGAAGTAGTCGTCGAAATTGGAAAGGAGCCGCTTGACCGGGCTCACCAGGCGATGGACCAGCAGTGCCACCAGCGCCGCGACCGTGACGGTGCCGGCCATCATGATCACGCCTCCGGGGAGGTAAGGCCAGGACACGCCGAGCAGCCCGTGCAGGTTGGTGCCGAGCAGCCCCTTGAACACATCCTCGAAGAACAGCACGTGCGGCAGATAGAAGACCAGGACGACGAGAAAGCCGATGTGGAATGCATAGCCCAGGATCTGGATCGCCGCGGTGCGCTGCAGGAACTCTCGGCGCGGCCACAAGCGCAGCACGATCAGCCGCAGGCCCTTCCAGCTCGCGGTATGGCGCGGCTCCGAGCGGTCCACCTTGGCAGCGAGCAGCAGCACGCCGATCAACCGCCACAGGATTCCGAACACGAACACGAACATGGCGTACTTGAGCCCGGGGCCACGCGCGAACGCAAGCAGATCCATCATTCACTCTTTCTCGCCGATGTCGCGCTGGCGCTTGCGTGCGAGCGCGGCCGCCGCCGCACCCACCACCGCGCCTGCCGCCGCCGCCACCGCCAGCGTCTTGGCTCCACCCCAGGTGCCGGTCGGCAGCGCTTTGTAGAAGCTGCCGCGATCCCAGAAGTCGGGCTCCGAGCAGCCGAGGCAGCCGTGGCCCGATTGAATCGGGAAGCTGGTCGCGGCGTTCCACTTCACCGTCGCGCAGGCGTTGTAGGTGACCGGCCCCTTGCAGCCGAGCTCGTACAGACACCAGCCGTTGCGCGCGCCTTCGTCGTCGAAGGTCTTGGCGAACTTGCCCTGGTCGTAGAACGGCCGCCGGTAGCAGCGATCGTGGATCGTGTTTCCGTAGAAAGCTTTCGGGCGTCCCAGCGCATCGAGCTCGGGCAGCGATCCGAACGTCAGGTAATGCGCCAGCACGCCCGTGATCACGACCGGGATCGGCGGGCAGCCGGAGATGTTCATCACCGGCTTGTCTTTGATCAGCGCGGAAACCGGCACGGCGCCGGTCGGATTCGGGTTCGCTTTCGGCAACCCGCCGAACGAGGCGCAGCTTCCGATTGCAATGACTGCCGCCGCGCCTTTGGCCGCTTCTTCGAGCATCTGCAGGTTGGTCACGCCGGCGATGCACGAGTAGGCTCCGTCCAGCCCCGTGGCAACCGACCCGTCCACCAGCAGCAGGTACTTCCCGTAGTTGTCCTTCATCGCCTGCTCGCGCGCCGATTCCGCAGCCTCGCCTGCCGCCGCAAACAGCGTCTCGTGGTAGTCGAGCGAGATCATGTTGAACAGCATGCTCTCCAGGCTGGGCGCGCTCGACCGCGTCAGCGATTCGGTGCAACCGGTGCACTCTTGGAACGGAAGCCAGATGACCGACGGGCGTCTCGCCTGGGCCAGCGCCTGCGCCATGGCCGGCGCAAGCTGCGGGGGCAGCGCCATGAGCGAAGTCATGGCGGTGCAGAACTTCAGGAACGCGCGGCGGCTGATGCCCGCCTGCTCGAGCGCTTCCCCCACCGTGGACTGTGCGCGCATACCGGGCTCCTCAGGGGTTCGAACCGGCTGCCTGCAAGCTGGCGCGCAAGCGCTGCGCCGACTGCGCCAGCTCGCCCGCGTCGCTGGCCAGGATCGCCGGCAGCGGCGTGATCTCGATCAGCTCGGCACACAGCTCACCGTCGGCGTTGTGATGCGTGACCCACCAGACTCCGCGGTATGCGGTCTCGCGGACTTCGCTGGGCCCCAGTGCGCTCACCTGCGCGCACACCTCGCCTTCTCCCAACTGCTCGCGCAGATACGCGCGATCGGCCGATGTGAGTGGGATGCCACGCAGGTCGATCGCCCCGGTGCGGCCCTCCTGGACCAGCGCCGCGAGCAGCGTAGCGATCTCGTGCAGGAGTGCGGCTGCGTTGCCCGAGAGCGTGTCCGCAGCGCCCGGGCCGATGACGGTGACGCCGATGTCGTGCAGGCCGGTCATGCGGGCCACCGTTCGATCAACTCCAACGCGCGTGCGCAGGCTTCTTCGATTCCCGCTCCGACGCGGGGCGTGGGACGCTCGCCCCAGCCGATCGAGCTCGGCTGGATGCCGATCAGCGCCCGGCGCGGCGGCAGGCAGCCGGTCAGCCGCGCGACCTGCATCAGGTCGAGCAGCCCCACCTCGTGGACGCTGCGTTTGCCGTGCGCGCCCAGGAAGTCGTCCATGTCGCCCTGCAGAAACGTCTCGACACTGCCCGGCTCTCGTCGCAGCTCGGCAGCGTCGATCACGATCAGCCGGCTCGCCTCGCCGATCGGGCCGGCGAGCGCGAAGCTCAAAGTTCCACCGTCCAACAGGCGCACTCCTTGTGCCGCCGGCGTCCGGGCTTCTAGCCGGCGGATGGCATGCACGCCGGCCCCTTCGTCGGTGAGCAGGATGTTGCCGATACCCAGCACCAGCGTCGCCTCGATCGCCATGTCGCGTTGCGCTTCGCGCTCGGGTTGCCCGTGCATCATGAGCCGGAACAATAGGCTCCCTGGAGCACGCGGAGTTGACATCGATCAAATCCCGCATGTTTTCGCGGGCTAGACTTGGAGCGGTTGCCTATCGCTCCGGTTTTGACATGTGCCTCGGCATTCCCATGCAGGTGATCTCGATCGACGGCCTCGCTGCCCGCTGCAGCGCGAAGGGCGTCGAGCGCGATGTGAGCCTGCTGCTGTTGCAGGACCAGCCGGTCTCGGCCGGCGAATGTGTCCTGGTGCACCTCGGCTATGCGATTCAGAAGATGACCGCCGAGGAGGCGCGCTGCGCCTGGGAGCTGTACGAACAGATTCTGGCTGCCGAGGAAGCTACCCCCGATGCATGAGCTGGCGCTGTGTCAGGCGTTGATCGCGCAGGTCGAGACGCTGGCGCGCGAGCATCAGGCGCGGGGGGTGGCCGGCGTACGGTTGCTGGTCGGGCCGCTGTCCGGCGCCGAGCCCGCGTTGCTGCAGAGCGCCTTCCCGCTTGCGGCGGCGGGCACCGTGCTCGACGGGGCGGTCCTGGTTATCGATTCCGCGCCGGTGCTGGTGGCCTGCGCGAACTGCGGCGCGGAAAGCCAAGCCACGCCCAACCGGCTGGTGTGCGGTGCATGCGGGGATTGGCACACGCGCGTCGTGAGCGGCGATGAGCTGACGCTGGCGAGCGTCGAGCTGGTCCTCGAACCGGGTCGCATGACGGACGGTGCCACTCGGGAAGCGGCGATCCATGTGTAGCACGTGCGGCTGCAACACCGTGTCGGGTGCAGGCAAGGTCGAGTACCGACCCGTCCCGCAGCAAACGCGCGCCGTGCCGGTGCTCAAGAAGCTGCTGGACCAAAACGACGCCGTCGCCGCGCACAACCGGGCGCACTTCGATGCGCACGGCGTGCTCGCGCTCGATCTCATGTCTGCCCCGGGTGCGGGCAAGACGGCGCTGCTCGAGGCCACCATCGACGCTTTGCGCGGCGAGCTGCGCATCGCAGTGATCGAGGGCGACCTCGAGACCGACAACGACGCGCGGCGGATTCGCGCCAAGGGGGTTCCCGCCGTGCAGATCACCACCGGTGGCGCCTGTCACCTCGACGCTCACATGGTGCACGAGGCGCTGCGCGAGTTGAGCCTCGAGGGCGTGGACATTCTGTTCATCGAAAACGTCGGCAACCTCGTCTGCCCGGCGGGATTCGACCTCGGCCAGCACCGCGACGTGGCATTGCTGTCGGTGACGGAGGGCGACGACAAGCCGGCCAAGTACCCGGTGCTGTTCCGTGCTGCCGACGTCGTGGTGCTCAGCAAGTCGGATCTGATGTGGTACGTCGGCGACTTCGAGCCCTCGCGCGCGGAGCGCTGCGTGCGCGAGCTCGCGAACGCAGCGCCGGTGATGACGTTGTCCGCGCGCACCGGGGCGGGGATGCAGGCCTGGCTCGACTGGCTGCGCAACGCGGTGCGCGCGCAGGCGGCTGATCGCTTGTCCGGTATCGCGAGCCCTGGCACCTCTGCACCCGCTGCGCGGCCGCACGCCTAGACGGCCCCGGAGCCGAGTTCTCGCCGGCCCTGCGCGCGTCCCTGACGCCTCTCAAGGCTCCGGCGCTGCGGGCGCGTCCGCTCTGGCGCTCCCGCCGATCTCGGCCGGCACAGGTTCTACCCGGAAAGGCGAGCGCCGTTCGCTGAGGCGCTGGAGCATGACATAGAACACCGGGATGAAGAACACGCCGATCAAGGTCGCGACCAGCATTCCCGTCACCACGGCAGTGCCGATGGACTGGCGCCCGCCCGCTCCGGCGCCGAACGCTACCGCCAAGGGGATCGCGCCGAGGATGAACGCGAAGGAGGTCATCAGGATCGGGCGGATCCTGAGTCGTGCGCCGTCCAGTGCCGCCTGCACGATCGACTCGCCACGGCTGCGCCGCAGCCGCGCGAACTCGACGATCAGGATCGCGTTCTTGGCCGCGAGCCCGATCAGCATGATCAGCGCGATCTGCGTGTAGACGTTGTTGTCGAATCCCCGCAGCAGCAGACCGAGGAACGCGCCGAGCACGCCGAAGGGGATGACGAGCAGGATGGCCGCGGGCATCGCCCAGCTCTCGTACAAGGCCGCCAGCACCAAGAACACGAACGCCAGGGACAGGGCGAAGACGTATCCAGTCTGTCCACCGGTCTTCTTCTCCTGATACGTGGCCTCGCTCCACTCGTAGCTGAATCCCTCCGGCAGCGCGCGGGCGACCGCTTCCATGGCCGCGATCGCTTGCCCCGAGCTGTAGCCGGGCGCGTTCGCGCCGTTGATCGTAGCGGCGCGGTACACGTTGTAGCGCTCGTAGTATTGCGGACCGTTGATGGACTTGATGCTCACCAGGGTGCTCAAAGGCACCATGGTGCCGTCGGCGCTGCGCACGTAAAACCGGTTGACGTCCTCGGGTTGTGTGCGTGCGCTGCCTTCCGCCTGAGCCATCACCCGATAGGTTCGACCGTACAGGTTGAAGTCGTTGACGTAATAGCCGCCGAGGAAGGTCTGGAGCGTGAAGAACACGTCGTTCAACGGGACGCCCAGAGACTTCACCTTGTCCCGGTCGACGTCGTACTCGATCTGCGGCACACGCGGGTCGAATCCGCTGTAGGCGAAGGCGATCTCGGGACGGCTGCGCGCGCGCGCCAGCAGGTCCTGCAGCACCCGGGAGAAGCGCGCGACATCCCCGCCTGTGCGGTCCTGCAAGACGAACGTGAACCCCCCCGTGGTTCCCAGACCGCGAATCGGAGGCGGATTGAGGACCAGTATGCTGGCGTCCTTGATCGCCGCGTTGAGCCTGCCCATGAGCGCACCCGCGAGGCCGCCGGCGGATTGCGCGGCGCTTCTGCGCTGGTCCCAGGGTTTGAGGCGGATGAATGCCGTTCCGTTGTAGGACACGCTCTGAAAAGTGAGCAGGTTGAAGCCGCTGATGTACACGACTCCGTCCACGCCCGGGATGCCATCGGCGATCTGAGCAAGCTGCGACATCGCGGCGGTGGTGCGTTCGAGCGAGGCCGCCGGCGGGAGCGTGACGAGCGCCACCAGATACCCCTGGTCCTCGGACGGCACCAGTCCCGTCGGGCGCGTGGAGACCAGCCCCCATACCGCGGTCAGCAACGCGAGAAACGTGAGCGTGACCAACAGGGTATGCCGGGTCAGCACGGTCACCGAGCTCAAGTAGCGCTCCCGAGAGCGCTCGAACGCGCGGTTGAACTTCGAGAACAGCGAGCCGAGCGGGCCGCGCCGCGGGCGAGCGGTATCGACTGGCCGCAGCAGCAACGCGCACATCGCGGGAGTGAACGTCAAGGCGCAGACCGCGGACAGGATCACTGCAACCGCGAGCGTCAAGGCGAACTGCTTGTAGAGCTGCCCCGTCAGCCCGCCGAGAAACGCGACCGGCACGAACACCGCGGCCAGCACCAGGGCGATGGCGATCACCGGCGCCGCCACGTCGGCCATGGCTGATTTGGCAGCCTGCATCGGCGACAGTCCTCCGCCGTCGAGGCGCTGCTGCACGGCTTCCACCACCACGATCGCATCGTCGACGACGATGCCGATCGCGAGCACCAGCCCGAACAGCGTGAGCGTGTTGATGGAGAATCCCAGTGCGCTGAACGCGGCGAACGTGCCGACCAGCGAGACGGGCACGACAAGGATCGGGATCAGGGTCGCGCGCCAGCTCTGCAGGAACACGTAGACGACGAGTACGACCAGCAGGAAGGCGAAGGCCAGCGTCTTCACCACCTCTTTCAGCGACTCGGTGACGAACGGCGTGGTGCTATAGGGAATCGAGTAGACCATGCCCGGAGGGAAGCGCGTTGCCTGCTCGTCCATCACCTGCTGGACCAGCTTGGCCGTGTCGAGCGCGTTGGCGTTGGGTTGGAGGAAGATCCCGATCAGCGCGGCGTCCAGATTGTCGACCGCTCCGTTGATCGAGTAATCGTCGGCGGCAAGCTCGACGCGCGCGACATCCTTGAGCCGCACCACCTGTCCATCGGCGCCGGCGCGCAGCACGATGTTCTCGTACTCGCCGACGTCGGCGAGCCGTCCTTTGACCAGCACCGAGTACTGCATCTGCTGCCCGTGTGGGACCGGCGGCAGCCCGATGGCGCCGGCAGGCGCAACGACGTTCTGCTCGTTGATGGCGTTCGCCACGTCGGTAGCCGTGACGCCGAGCCTGGCCATCTTCCCCGGATCGAGCCAGACGCGCATGCTGTAGTCGCGCTCGCCGAAAATGCGCACCGCGCCCACTCCCGGCACGCGGCCGAGCGCGTCGTACAAGTTGAGCAGCGCATAGTTGCTGAGGAACACGCTGTCGTAGCGGTGCTGAGGCGAGGTGAGCGCGATCACCTCGAGAAAGTCGGTGGAAGCCTTGCGGATGGTGATGCCGTTGCGAATGACATCCGCGGGGAGCTGGCTCTGCGCGACGGCGACCCGGTTCTGCACGTCGACCGCGTCGATGTTCTGGTCGGTTCCCACATCGAAGGTGACCGTGAGCGTGTAGGAGCCGTCGTTTCCGCTCTTGGACCCCATGTAGAGCATGTCGGTGGCGCCGTTGACCTGCTGCTCGATGGGGGCTGCGACCGATTGCACGACCACGTCGGCATTGGCGCCGGGGAAGGCGGTCGATACGGTGACCTGCGGTGGGACGACCTGCGGGTACTGCGCGATCGGCAGGCGAAACATGGCCAGCGCGCCGACCAGGGTGATGATGAGCGCGATGACGGTGGAGAAGACCGGGCGCTCGATGAAGTAGTCGAACATCACGAATGCGGATCTTTCGCAAAGACATTGGGCCAGAGCTGTCTCATGCCTTGCGCCACCGCTCGCGGGAATGTCAGCTCAGCTCGGAGGCCGCGGCGCGCTTAGTGGCGCACCGCCAAGCGCAGCCGGGACCGGCTTGACGAGTGCGCCGGGACGCACTTTCCCGATGCCTTCGACGACAACGCGATCTCCCGGCGTGAGCCCGCTGTCGACGACCCAGTTGTTGTCCACCCGGGTCGTGGCATCGATCTGTCGCGCCTGCACCTTGTCGCCCGCGTCCACCACGTACACCGATTTGAGCCCTTGCAGCTCCTGCACCGACTGCTGCGGGATCTGGATCGCATCGGGTTTCGAGACGGACGGCACGGCCACGCGCACGAACAGCCCGGGGCGCAGGAAGCGATCGGGATTAGGCACGGAGACGCGCAGCTGCAGCGTGCCGCTTTTCTGGTCGACGGCCGCATCGACGAAGTTGAGCCGCCCGGCGAACCTATACTCGGTGCCGTCCGGCAACCAGATGCGGAACCGCGGTGCCTGACCGGGGCGTGCCGTTTCAGCCATCCCGAGCGTTTTCTGCAGGTCGAGCAGCTTGTCCTCGCTCACGCTGAAATACACCCACATGGGATCGCTCGAATACAGCGTGGTGAGGAGCGTCTGTTGCGTGGTGATGAGCGCCCCGGGTTTGACGAGGGACACGCTCATGTAGCCATCTCGCGGCGCGCGGATCGTCGTGTATTCGAGGTTGAGCTCGGCGTTGCTCAGCAGCGCTTTTTGCGCTTCCACCAGCGCCGCATCCGCTCGCTGCTCCGCCACTGCGGCGTCGTAGTCCTGCTGGCTGACGAAGTTTTGCGCGAGCAGGCGTGAGGCGCGCGTGAGCTTCTGCTCCGCGTTGATCAGATTCGCGTCCGCTTGGGCCAGGTTGGCCTTGGCTTGGGCGAGTTGTGCCTCGAACGGCCGGCGGTCGATGACGTAGAGCAGATCTCCCTTCTTGACGCGCGCGCCGTCGGCGAACGCCTGCCGCTCCAGCAGTCCGGAGACCTGAGAGCGGATCTCGATCGTGTCTGGGGCCTGGGTCTGCGCGGTGTACTCGTCGTAGACCGTCACCGGACCGGGTTGGACCTGGATGACCGATACGGCGGGGGGCGGTGGCGGTGGGGGTTGCGCGTTTCCCTTGCAGCCGCACTCGAGGAATGCGAGCAGGGCCAGGCTCACGGGCCCGAGGAGTGGCGAGCGCGCTTTGGGCGCAACGGATCGATTCACGGTGGCCTCTCCGCGATTCGAGCTGCAGCTTCGACAACCACCGAGCGCAACTCAACAAAGCCACTACGGCGGATGCTGCGACTTCGACGGTCGGGAGGGTGGCCTCGAATCGCACGCGCCGCGCTCCCGTCACAAGTATTCACGTCCGCGGGCAGGGGTTCGTCTCGAACTCCTGCCCGCACCCGGTCGGCTCGGCTCAGCGCACCGGTTCGGTCGATCCGGCGCGTTCGCCGCTCACGCCCGCGGCTGAAACCTGGCCGCGCCGCGCTGGATCCCTGCGCGACGGACACCGCCTCAACCGAGGTCGACCGGCACGAAGATCTTCATCTCGTCGCGTTGTACGAGGAGCGCCACGTGCTTGCCGGCTTTCGCTGCCAGCTCACGGAGCTGGTTCGCAGTCCTCACCGGCGTGCCGTTGACGGCGATGATGACGTCGCCGGGCTGGATACCCGCTTGCGCAGCAGGCCCGGTGGCATCCTCTACCAGCAACCCATTGCCGTCACCGGCCTGACGACCCTCCTCTGGAGTCAGAGGCCGCACGGTCAACCCGAGCCGGCCGTGGCTTTGCGCGCTGGGTCCCGCTTCCGCCACTGTCTTGTTGTTCAGCTCGCCGACCGTGACGCTCAACTCTTTGGTCACGCCATTGCGCATCACGTCCAACCTCACTGCCGTGCCCGGTTTCGTGGCGGCGACCTGCGCAGGCAACTCGGCGGAGTTTGCGATTGTCTTGCCGTCGAATCTGAGGATTACATCGCCCGGCTTGAGCCCCCCTTCGGCCGCCGGGCTCCCCGGCTCTACCGTGCTGACCAGCACGCCTTCCGGGCTCTTCAGGCCGAAGGAATCGGCCAGTCCTTGCGTCACGTCCTGGACAGCGATGCCGAGGTGCCCGCGTGTGACACGGCCGTGCTGGAGGATCTGATGCTCGACGTTCGCGGCGATGTCGATGGGAATGGCGAACGACAACCCCTCGTAGCCACCGCTGTGGCTGTAGATCTGGGCGTTGATGCCGACTACCTCGCCTTTCAGGTTGAATAGCGGGCCGCCGGAATTGCCGGGGTTCACCGGAACGTCGGTCTGGATGAACGGCACGTAGGTCTCGTCGGGCAGGGTGCGCCACTTCGCGCTGACGATGCCCTGCGTGACGGTATTCTCGAAGCCGAAGGGTGAGCCGATCGCCACGACCCACTCGCCGACCTTGAGATCGGCCGGGTTGCCGAGCTTCACGGTCGGTAGGTCCTTGGCGTCGATCTTGAGGACGGCGATGTCGCTTTGCTTGTCCACGCCGACTACCTTAGCTTTGAACTCGCGCTTGTCCGTCAGCTTCACGTCAACATCCTTGGCGCTGTCGACCACATGAGCATTGGTCAGGACTACACCGTCGGAACTGACGATGAATCCCGACCCGACGCCGCGGATCGGCACTTCGCCCCGCGGGACGGGGGCTTGGAATCGCTTGAAGAACTGATAGAACGGGTCGTCGGGATCCAGTTGCGGCATTTCCGGCACGGCCCCCGCCGGCTTCGCCTGGGAAGTGACGGTCACGTTCACCACCGCAGGACCGTACTTGGCTGCCAGCGCCGTGAAGTCGGGCAGAGCGTTCGCGCTGTTGGCGGTAGTGCCAAGCAGACCTTCGGGCGCCTGCGTTGTCACAGGCGGGTACTGTAGACCGAGCGATGCCGTGTGCGCCGAGTATCCGATCGCGCCCGCACCAACGAGGCCGGCAGAAATCAGACTGATGGTGATCGTCTTCAGTTTCATGGTGTGCTCCTTCTTACAATTTGAAATCGGGATGCCATCGCAATGTCAGCTTCGAGGCATGGGATGAAGCCATGCTTAAGAGACAGCGAACGGTCGGATGGGTTTCAGTCTCTTGACCGCGACAGTCCGGGGTACGAGCCGAGTGTTTGCGTGCAAGCGTGGCACCCTTGAGATCAGTGGAACTTCATATTCCCTTAAGGGTCTGCCCTTAGCATAGGGGATCGAGAGCAGTAGATCTCCTCTCACGAGTCATTCATCGATGGAGGTACGCCATGAAGCTCAGCAGTGCATTCCGTATGTCCGTACTGGCATTCGCCATTGCCGCAGCTCCGGCTTTTGCGATGAGCGCAAAGGCCCTCGAGCACGCCGACAAGGTGCTGGAGGGAGCCAAGACCACGCTGTCTCAGGCCATCTCCACAGCGGAAACCGAAGTCGGCGGGAAAGCCCTGAGCGCCCGGCTGGCGCGGTCGCATAAGCAGGATTTCTATGAAGTGCATGTGGTCAAAGGCGATCAGTTGACCGACGTCCACGTCGCGATCGACGATGGGAAGGTGCTGAGCAGCCGGCCGCTGGGACATCGTCATATGGAGAAAGGGAAGGGCGCCAACGCGCAAAGCGCTGAGCAGCCCGCCACCAAGAATTGACTTTGCGCGCAGCGGCCTGTCTCGCGTGTTCTTGCGAGCCGCTGCGCGGAGGCTCGGTGGGAACGTGAGTCTTCTCGCCGGGCTACACGTGGCTGTACAGGAGGCTAAGATGAGGACATCAATGTTGCTTGTGGTTGCTTTACTGGGTGCGCCCACGGTGCCGGCGTTGGCCGCGCCGCTGGGCGCAAGCGTCGCAGCGTCCCAGGCCGCTCAGAGTGCGGGGGGCGATCAATCCGATGCGGTCAGGGTCGGAAACATGACCGGAGTATGCGACACCGCGATCGGTTGCGGGTTGCAGCCGCTGAATTCACCGGGCGTTCCATCCGAACCCGTTCGGGTGGGAAACCTGACGGGCGTGTGCGACACCGCGCTCGGCTGCGATTACTCAACGCCTGCTAAGTAGTTCGAGCGGGCGGAACGCATCCGACGTGAAAGAGTGCAAGGAGCCCGCGCGGTCAAGCGATCGTGGGCGGCCGTTGGAAACTGTGGTAAGGCGCCGGCGAGGGTAGTGTCCATTCCAACGAGTCGGCTCCGTCCCACGGCTTGGCCGGCGCGGGCGTGCCGCGGCGCACGCACTTCCACACGGTGCAGACGAAGAGGAGCTGACTGAGTCCGAAGCCGAACGCGCCGATGCTAGGGATCATGTCGCCGTCGGAGGATCGCGTCGCCTCGCTGGACATCGCGGTCGACTGCGCTTGCGAGGCAGTTAGCCGGTGCTGGACTCGGGCCGGCCCGCAGGGATCAGGCCTAAGCTTCGACCTTTGACGTACTCGTAGATCTGTGTCATCTCCTGTGGGGTGAAAAATCCCGCCCAGGTCGGCATGCCTTTGTCGGGCCTGCCCGCCATCGAGGTGGAGATGAATTGCTGACGAGTCATCCCGGCGTTCAGCGAATGCCGCAAGTCGGGCGCGTAGGCGCTGCCCGTTGCATCCTCGCCGTGGCAGCGGAAGCAGTACGAGTTGAACTGCTCCCAGCCTGCAAAGACGTCGTTCGTTACCTCTTGGCCTTTGACGAACAGGGCGAAGTCCAGAGCCGCGTTCGTCCCATCCGGCAACGTGTACGCGTAGGACTGCACTGCGCCAGGCTGTGGTGCGAGCGATGCTCTGTGCAACGAGAGCACCCATCCCACGACGGCGGCGAGCTGCTCATGCGAGAGATCGGGGTGCGGGGTCATCGGCACTGCTCCCCAGTTGCCGGAGCCACCTGCCTTGATCTTCGCCTCCAACTTGGGAGTGGCGTCGGCCTGCCCGCGATAGCGTTGGGCAACTGCGTCGAACGCAGGGCCTACGACCGTGTGATCCACGGCATGGCACGAAAAGCAATCGCTCGCCCGCGCCAGCTCTTCTCCCTGCGCATGAGACTCAGCGTTGGCCGCATGCGCAGGCGGAAACGTTGCCGGGCCAAGCGCCGCTAGCGCGAGCAGCAAAAAGATGCACGTTCGCCTGAGCTTCTTTAGCGCCCGCAGCGTTGCGGGGAAGCTGTCGACGCGCATGCGTGGCCTCGTCACATCTCGCCCGCCCCACCCAGCACGCCGCTCGGCCGGTACAGCGCGACGCCGTGGTGCTTCAGGATCTCCTTGATCTCGTCGCCGTGGTCGCGGATCACCGCGTCGATGCGTTCCGCGAGCTCTCGATCGTCGAATCGAACCGCCATCGACATCGGGAAGCTGTAGCGCTCGGGAGAACCGAGCGTGCGTTCGTTGGGTATGGGGACGACCTTGAGGTCGGGATAGTCCGGCAGGAACGAGCCGACCGCCGGCTCCCAAGTGATCATCACATCCACTTCGCCGGAGCGCACCGCGTCCAGCATCGCGCGCGGAGACTCCTTGT
Organism: Burkholderiales bacterium; assembly: GCA_035501875.1. Taxonomy (GTDB): domain Bacteria; phylum Pseudomonadota; class Gammaproteobacteria; order Burkholderiales; family SHXO01; genus SHXO01. The sequence continues at coordinate 52,428 of DATJVI010000032.1, read as the reverse complement.
CATGCTCGCCCACATCGAAGGCGATCGCGCGCTCCACCAATCCGCGCAGCTTAAGCCCCGTCTCGGGCGGTGTGTCCTGCTCGAAGCCCACCTTGACGTCGCGGAGGATCGGCGAGTCCATGCTGGACAGATCGTAGCGCTTGCTTCGCGAGAAGACGAACACGTAGGAAGAGACGTAATAGGGATGCGTCGTGAACGCCTCGCCGCTGCCATAGGGAAGGTTCATGACCACGTCGCAGCGGCGAGCGTTGAGCGTGTTCGCCAGAAACTCGTCGAAACTGCCGTCGGCGCGATAGCTCCCCCAGGTGTATTCCACGTCCTCGCCCAGGTATTTCGCCACGGCCTGGGCGACTTCGTTCTCGAAGCCTTGCCCGGCCCGGTCGGAGAAGGGGAGGTAATCCGGATCGGCGCAGACCTTCAAAGTGCCGGCCTGCGCGGTTGCACCGGCCAGCACCGCGGCCAGTGCGACGGAAACGACTGATAAACCTCTCGTGTGCATCGCACGCCTCGCTCTGTGGATGAGTGACGCCAAAGCAACGGAGGCTCCGGCACCGATGACCTGCGCCGAAGCCTCGATCTCACGGCCCGCTCAGCCGAGCGAGAACACCATGAGCGTTCCACCGAGGTTGGTGCGATCGTTGAGCGAAGAGGTCAAGCCCACCGCGCCTAGGCCTGCAGTCGGATTCGTCAGCCCGGCTGCGAGCCCGATGGCGGCCCAGCCACCAACGCCGGTAAGCACTGCGACATACTGCTTGCCGTCATGCATGAAGGTGATCGGGTTGCCGATGATCCCGGAGGGCGCATGGAACTGGTAGAGGATCTTGCCCGTGTTCGCGTCGACCGCCCTGAACCATCCGTCCAGTGTGCCGTAGAAGGCCACACCGCCCGCCGTCGTCAGCGCTCCGCCCCAGTCCTGGAACGTGTCCGCGATCTCCCAGCGCGTGTTGCCGGTGAGCGGGTCGAACGCGATAAAGCGGCCGCGGTTGCCGCCCGAAGCCGGGTACATGTTGACGATCGCGCCCACATACGGGAATCCCGCCTTATATTTCACGGCGAACGCCTGGTAGTCCATGCAGATGTGGTTCAGCGGCGCGTAGAACAGATTGGTCTGGGGGTCGAACGAAACCGGCTGCTGGTCCTTGTCGCCTTCGGACGCCGGGCAGATGCCCTTCACGTTGATGCCCACCCGGGTCATCTTGTCCGGATTCACTTGTGGCCGCCCGGTCTGCATGTCGATCGTGGAGGCCCAGTTCACCGTCGGGTCGTACTTGTGTGCCGCGAGCAGCTTGCCGTTGCGCCGGTCCAGCACGTAGGCGAAGCCGTTCCGATCGAAGTGCACGAGGCCGGGCATGGTCTGGCCGTCCACCGTGAGGTCGGCGAGGATGTTCTCGTTCACTCCGTCATAGTCCCAGCCGTCGTGCGGCGTCATCTGGTACACCCATGCAGCTCGCCCCGTGTCCGGATTGCGGGCGAAGATGGTCATCGCCCACTTGTTGTCGCCCGGACGCTGCGTCGGATCCCAAGTGCCGGGGTTGCCCGTGCCGTAATACAGGAGGTTGAGAGTGGGGTCGTAGGAATACCATCCCCAGGTGGTGCCCCCGCCCAGCTTCCACTCGTCGCCCTTCCAGGTCTTGAGGCTGGAATCGACGCCCACCGGCTGTTGCGTGGCCCCGTCGATGGTCTTGTCCGGGTCGATCAGCATGGACTCGTCAGGCCCCGTGCTGTAGGCGCGCCACTGGCTCTGCCCGGTCTGCAGGTCGTATGCGGTGAGATAACCGCGTACGCCATACTCTCCTCCCGACACTCCTACCATCACGTGGCCATGCACCACCAGGGGAGCCGAGGTCATGCTTTGACCCAGCTCCGGATCGACGTTCTTGGCCTTCCACAGCAGTGCCCCGGTCTTCGCGTCCAGAGCCAGCACTTGGCCATCCAAAGTGTCCGCGAGGATCTTGCCGTCGGCATAGGCCAGGCCGCGGTTCACCAGGTCGCAGCAGGCGATCGACGGGGCGAAATTGTCCTGCGTCGGGGTGTACTTCCATACCATCTGTCCAATGTTGTTGAGATTGATCGCGTAGATGTAATTCGGATACGAGCTTTCGAAGTACATCATGTCGCCCACCACGAGCGGCTGGCCTTCCTGCCCGCGCAGAGTTCCGGTGGACATCGTCCACGCGACCCTGAGGTCCTGGACGTTGGTGGTGTTGATCTGGTCCAGCTTGCTGAAGCGGTTCACACCATAGTCTCCGCCTGGCATGACCCACTGGGCCGGATCCTGAGACATGTTGACGAGCGTGTCGTCGGCGAACACCGGCAGCGATGCGCTTGCCGCAAGCGCGCACAATGCCGCCATCGCACGCGCCGGCGTGAATTGAATCGAACCGTTCATGACTTGCTCCATGAAAGACCTCCCTGACGAAACTGGGTTATTCCTGTTCCGCTCCACGGGAGAGGGGCAGACGCAAGGCCGCGCCTCGCAGTGCGAAGGCGGGCGCTCTGTCGCGCCCGAGAAGCATGCAATATAGAACTGCGTCTCACGGCGCAAGTTCCGTGCGGCCGCGCCAGGATCACGAGCGTTGCAGTTGCGCAACAGATTGCATACGTTCCGCAGCAGCGATGAGCTGACGCACGATCGACTTCGCATTGCGGAGCGGAAGTATGCGATCGCGTCCGGCCCTTCGGGTCCTGCATCGCCGGGCGGGAAGGAACCTCGAGTCCGGTACGCGTTCTAAATCGCGTACACGGCGGCGCGACTTGGCATGGCGATCTACGCCTCACGCGTGCAATGCGACGCCGCGCAATGGCTGAAGCAGTGGCCCTGGCGCAGTGCGTCCGGGAAGAACCTTCGCGTGCCTTATCGATCCACGAATGTCACTGGGAGACTGTCATGACGCATGAGCTTCCCGCTCTGCCGTATGCGACCGATGCGCTGCAACCCCACATCTCGAAGGAGACGATCGAGTTTCATTACGGCAAGCATCATGCTGCCTACGTAGCCAACTTGAATGCGCTCGTCAAGGGCACCGAGTTCGAGCGGTCGAGCTTGGAAGACATCGTCCGCAAGTCCTCGGGCGCGATCTTCAACAACGCCGCGCAGGTCTGGAATCACACGTTCTACTGGAACAGTCTCTCGCCCAAGGGCGGCGGACGCCCGGCCGGGCATCTGGACGCCGCCATGCGCGCGAAGTGGGGCAGCTTCGACGGCTTCAGAGAGGCGTTCGCCAGATCGGCGGCCGGCAACTTCGGTTCGGGATGGACCTGGCTGGTGAAGAGACCCGACGGCTCTTTGGATATCGTCAATACCAGCAACGCCGCGACGCCGCTGACGGGCGCCGACAAGCCGCTGTTGACCTGTGATGTCTGGGAGCACGCTTATTACATCGATCATCGCAATCGGCGCGCCGACTACATCGGGGCGTACTGGAACGTGGTGAACTGGCAGCTCGCCAGCAAGAACCTGGGTTGAAGCTTAGCCCAAGCGGCTCGCCCGCCTCGGGTGCGAGAGCGTTGGCCGGGAAGGCTGGCTCGAGCAGATGATCGGCGCGGCGCTCGTAAGCGGGAGAGCGACGATGACGAAGCGCTGAACTCCGCCGGTTTGTGCGTACTCCCCCGCGATCGGGCGCGGGGCTGGCACTCCGCTCGCGGCCGGCATGTGAGCCGGCAGCGAGCGGTCCGCCGCAGCGACGTCAGTGGTCGTCGCGCGGGAAGCTGAACATGTCGAACAGGTCGCCGATCGCCGGCATGTTCACCGGAACATAGGGGTTGCCGCCTTGGGGCGTGATGGGGTTCGGCAGGTTATCGCGGCTGCGATGCGTAAGCGGCTTGAGCTGCCAGTTGCGCTCGATGAACTTGAGGACCGACGCGTGGTCCGCGTACGTGTGGCTGACGCGGCCGCCCTTCGAGAAGGGCGACACCACGATCAGCGGGATGCGCGGGCCGTCGCCGAAGAAATCGATCGGCTGGAAGAACCCTGAGTCCCAGTAGCCGCCGCCTTCATCGAAGGTGATGAGGAACGCGGTCTCGCCGAATAGCTGCGGCTGCGCCTGCAGCTTATCGAGGATCTTGTGCGTCATGGCTTCGAAGATGTCGAGCTTCGAGCTCGCCGGGTGACCGTCGTCGAAGCTGTCCGGCTTCACGTACGAGACGGCCGGGAGGCGGCCGTGATCCAGTTCGTCGAAGAAGTCGATCACGTCCTTGATGTGCTCCTGGCGCTGCGCCGGGTCGCCCATGATCGAGGCCGCATACTGAAACGGGTTGCAGATGTCGCAGTACCAGTCCCCCCCAGTGCCGATCAGCACGTCGATGGGGTCCGTCGAGCCGTTGTCGAAACGGGCTGCGGCGTTGAATCCGCCTCCGAAGTACGCCCAGCTGATGTTCTTCTCGTTCAGTGCATCGCCGATGGTGCGGACCGACGAAGGTGGCAACGCGGTGCCTGCCTGTATGCCGTCGGTATTGATCTGCCCGTTGGACAGGTAGCCGGGGCGCGTGTTGTTGATCATATAGTAGCGACCCGCCTCGCAGTTGGACGCCGTCAAATCGGGCCGCCAGGGCAGAGACTGGAGATAGGTCTGGATCGCCAGGATGCCGGGCTGCGTGTCGTCGCCGCACATCGTGAAGCGCCCGTCGATCTGGAACGCAGGGTTGGTCGTGCTCTGGGGATCGGGATTGGCGATGCGGTTCGCCGGCGGCTGTGACGGCAATGTTCCCGACTGCTCCCAGAAGATCTGATCTCCCGTGCCGAGCATGACGTGCTGCACGGCGGTGCCGCCCATGACCGGCTGATGGTAGTTGTCGCTGATCGTGTATTCGTCGGCGAGACGTTTCAAGAGCGGTGCGTCGCCGGCTTGCATGTTGTAGAAACCCATCGAATTGCTGCCGGAATCGTCGCCGCGCGCGATGCCGACGAACGGATACAGGTCGTTGCGGCAGCCGGAGGGGTTGGCTCGCGTCGCATGGGCGACGTCGCAGTCCGATTGCTGCCACATGTGGAAGAGTCGGTGCACCATGTCGCCGGTATAGCTGTCATACGGCAGCTTGGGTCCGGTCAGTGGAAACACGGTGTTGGGGAGGCTCATGAAGTTGGCCACCCGCGTGTCCGGCTCGGGGCACGCGGAGGGCGGCTCGGTGGGGTCGGCTGTGCAGTTGGTGAGACCGGTAGCACCCGTGGTAAGCAGGTGCAGATCATGCTGCTCGAGGCCCTGGGTGATCATTCCCAGCTCGCTGAGCGAAAAGGTGTTCGCGTCGAACGGAGGCGCAGAGACTGCCGGATCCTTCTGCAACTGCGCCAGCGTGACCGCCAGCGGCGGTGCGCTGCCGGCCTCGGGGGTGGGCAGATAGGGCTTGTAAGGCGCCTTGTTCGGATTGGTCAGCTTGTCCGTGCTGATAAAGTACTTGGGCGGATCGATCGTATCGAGCTTGAACTGTCTGGCGAGATTCCGATGCGGTCCGGGAGAGCCGTCGGCGGTGACGATGCCCAGCGAGAGGAGATTCGAAATGCTCTGGCCGTGTCTGGGAACGTAAGTGCCATAGATGTTATCGAACGTTCGATTCTCACCGATCAGCACGATCACGTGCTTGATCGGGGTGCGGGTGGGCGCATGCTTGTCGTGCCCATCGCGAGCGTCCTCGGGGTCTGCTCCAGCGTACGCGAGGCCCGTGCTGAGGGCGGCCGTCGCGGCCAGCGTGGCCAGAGTTGTTCGCCAATCGATCGTCTGTCGGTAGATCACTAGTGGTCCTCCTCGTGGGTGTGGCGGAACCGGTCCGCAGCAGAGCGGCAACCGTTTGGGCGCATGCGATCGTGTGTGAGCCGCGGCGACGGTCAAGTCTGCGACGTCGCGCGAGCGCGGCCGGGCGAGCCGGAAAAAAAAGGGTGAGCGCGACAGCCCCAGCGACAGGGCTTCTCCACGGCACGGTCGGACACGGCGTCAGCAGCCGAATCGCTTCCGTCCGAGAGTCGTCGCGCGCACCTGCTCTCCGGTGCGGAACTGTACGCGCCGATTGCGACGAACCTCGGTCAATAGCGTTGCGTGGATGTGAAGGAGGTAGTCTGGGTGGCACTCCGGCGCTGAACTGAAGGCGCCTTGGGCTCGGCTGGGCGATTCACGCGAAACCCTGCGGTGCACTTACCCCGCTATGCCGCGAGCGCCAGCGTCCCGGGCTTGCCGACGGGGTCGAGCTGCAGCGGTGTCATCCCGCGCGGCGACGTTGCGTAGAGGCGAAGCGCGGAACCGCCATCGACGACGGCGCGCGCCGAAAATACTCGAGGCGGCTCGCCCTTCCGGACGGCCCGGTCCGCTTCGTGATGCGTGTGTCCGTGCACGACGTGAAGATGCGGACAGCGGTCGAACAGATCCGAGAGAACCATGTGCTCGGTCAGACCGTCGACCCATTGATGGAGCGGGGTGAACAGAGACCCGGGTGCATGGTGCTGCGCGAAGATGAGCGGCCGTCCAGCGAGGCGCGGATCGGTTGCGATGTCCGCGAGAGACGCGAGCTCGCGTGGGGCGATCGCCCCCGCAGAGCGCAGCGGCGATTGGTGAAAGGCCGTCGACACGGGAACGATCGTCATGTCCGGAAAGCACAGGGCGGTGCCGGTCGCGCTGGCGGCCGCATAGGCTTTGAGTGGACCGTCCATGGCTTGCGCGAAGGCGCCGCCGTCGATGTAGGCGTCGTGGTTGCCGGGCACGAGCGTGATGCGTTCGGCCGGGATTCGCGAGTCCGCCAGCAGCTCGGCGAGCACTTCGAACTGCTCGAGATGGCCATCCTCGGTCAAGTCACCCGTGACAAGCAGGTGATCCACGCTCCTCGCCTGGACCTCCCCCAGCGCGTCGGCAACGCGTTTTCTTCTCTCGCTGGGATCGAGGCGCCTGCCGAAGCTCAAGTACGAAAGGCGGGCGCGAGGCCCGAACGGCCGCTGCGCATAGCTATCCTCGATGAGGTGCAGGTCGGTGAGCTGTGCGATCGTCGCCATGTCCGGGCTCGACCGGGGACGGAAATGCGAGCGGGATGATGCTCATGCGCGCGCCGTGGCGCGGGCGCACCGCGCGGCGCCCGGCTGGACAGACATGATGGCCGAGTCGCGGCCAAGCTCGATAGCATGACCGCGCCAGCTCACCCGCCGGCTCACGCATGCCCTGAGCCAGCACAGGAACAAGAGGTACGACCGCGCGATCTCGAGCGGCGCCCAGTACCAGCGCGGCGTGCCGCGAAGCGCGCGAGCCGTGAGGGCGGCGCATGTCATCTGCAGAACCAGAGCCAACAAGTAGGCGCAGAAGATCAGCTTCGTCGGCGAAGCTAGACCGGCGAGCGTCGTGATCGCAATCGGCGAGAGCAACGGCTCGATAGCGAACTCGGTCGGCGCGACAACACGCCTGATCTTGGCCCAGCGCGTGTGCCGCTCCAAGGTTCGCTCGAACGAGCAGGTCACGTTGCGGTTCTCCACCGGCCACAGCGACACGCGCACCTCATAGCCGGCATGCTCGAAAGCCCGCCCCAAAATGTCATCGTCGGACAGGACATGCGCGACGCGTGAGAAGCTGCCGACACGCTGCAGCGCCTCGCGCCACATCGCCATCGACTTGCCGAGCGTGATGATCCTGCCCATGACCGCGGCCGACGCGACGATGCCGGGTGCGATGACGGCGCACAGTTGCAGGTTCTCCAGCGCCGCACCGAGCGTCCGCTCTCCAGTGCCGGAGACGATGTTGGATACCGCGCCCACGCCCGGGAGCGACAGCTCGGACACGAGCGCATCCAGGTACCCGGGCGTGACGCGCACGTTCGAGTCGGAGATCACGATGATCTCGCCGGTAGCGGCGCGCTCGAGCGAGATGAGCTGCGCGACCTTCGGGTTGGCAGCGGCGTCGGGATCGGTGACGATCAGCCGGACCTTGTCGTGACCCGCTCGCTCGGCGAATTTGCGTGCGAGAGGAGTTGCGCAATCCTCGACGGAGGCCACACCCAGGAGGATTTCGTAGTCCGGGTACTCGAGCGCTGCGAAAGAAGAGAGGTTTTCCTCCAGCTCGTCGTCGAGGCCGGCCACGGGCTTCAGGATCGACACGCGCGGCCAGGCCGACGGCGGGCGTGCCGGCTTGCGGCCGCGCATTGCGACAAGGAACGATGTGACCAGCGTGAGATACAGGGCGATCGAAGCCGCGGCGAGCGCGAGCAAAATGCCTTCCAACACGTGCATGGCGGCGTAGCTTGACTGGGGAAGGTGACAAGTTCTGGACAAGCTCGTGAACGTTTTGCGCAGAGGACCTCTGGGAGTAGTCCGGGTCGAACAGGTAGACGTGGGGCAGGGGGCGACGGCGCGCTCATGTGAACGTCATGCGAAGTGGCGGCGATGCCAGCGATCCGGCTTCGGTCCCGGGACGAAGCCGCCCGGGTCGGGCCGTTCTGCCGTAGACTGCCGATCTCCACAGATCAGGCGCGAGACGACCCACCGGAAAGGACGGACACAGATGAAGGTTCACCTCATAGTTGCAGCCGCCTCCGTCCTTGCCTTCGAGGGGGCGCACGCGTACGAAACCGGCAGCCTCAGCTGCGACAACATCGGGGAGATGGCTGCTCAGACGCTGATCTCGAAGCAGTCGGGCGTCCCGCTCGGCGAGCAGTTGACGAAGCTCGGAGCGCGGCTGCCCCCGAGCGCCGACACCGAGCGAACGCTGATCGAAAACCTAGTGCGGATCATCTACGAGAACGATCTGCTGGTCGGGATGAAGCCGTCGGACGCCTACGCGGTCTTCTCGCGAGACTGCATGAGAGGCCAGCCAGGCGGCGCAGAGCGCTGAGGTGGCCACGGTCGCACGCCGGCGCGTGCGCACACGTGGCCGGACGAGAAGCTATCGAGGCCGCAGGTTGTCCCGAGGAGCGAGCTCGCCGGCAGGCGCTTGCAGCCGCCCAGCGCGATCCGGCGATCGGCACAGGCGCGAGACGCTCCGGGGCGTTGCCCGGGTTCCGCAAAGGTTGCGAGCGCCCGTCCCCGTCGGCGATCCCACTGGGCTCGAGCTCATCGGCGCAGGAACTGCAGGAGCAGCTCCGTCACCTTTTCCGGCTGCTCTTGCTGCACCCAGTGTCCGGCCCCCTCGACGAAATGGCAGCCCAGCATCTGCGTGCACGCACTGTTTTGCATGCTCTCCAGCTCTCCGGGCTTCTGGTAGCTCCCCCAGTCGCTCTTCCCCGCGATGAAGCATGACGGCACGTCTATCGTGCGGCCGGAGAATGTCTGCAGCTCCGCCGTGTACTTGCCGCTCGTGCGGCAGCGGTACCACTGCAGGCCGCCCTGGAACCCGTTTCTGGCGTACTCCCCGCTGTATACGGCGAGCTCGGCTTCTGGCAGCCATTTGCATGCGGCGATCGCGGACTCGGACGGCATCTCCGGCGCGACGGTCTGCGCCATTCCCTTGTCGCGCTCCATGACATAGTAGGTGGGCAGTTGCGCCATCTCGGCGGCAGACCACGACTTGAGCCGGAACGGTTTGTTCTGCTTCCAATCCGCGCTCTTGTAGTGGTAGTAGGCGCGCAGGAACGCATGGACTCCTTGCGGGCAATTGCGCATGTTGTCCGCGGCCTCGCGGGTCGAGTAATACCACCAGTAGTGCTTGCGGGGTGGGTGCAGCGCCGCCAGTTCGGCATTGATCTCGTCGATCGAAGGGCTGGCCGCGGCAGCTCCCTGCGGTGCGTCGCTGCCGGTGTTGAACGGCAGCGGCGGAGGTCCGGGAAACGGGGCGCTCATCATCACCACCGAGCGGAACACGTCCGGCCGTATCAGGGCGCAGTACGCCGCGACAGGAGAGCCGAAGTCGTGGCCCACCACGCACGAGACGGTGCGGTACCCGAGCACCCAGACGAGCCCCAGTGCGTCGCGGACCACGTTGAGCAGGCGAAACGAGCCGAGATCCCCGTCGTAGCCTGCGTCCCAGCCCGTGGTGCGTCCGTAGCCCCTCTGATCGGGGGCGATCACGTGATAGCCCGCTGCCGCGATCGGCAGCATGACCTTTCTCCAGCTGTACGCGAGCTCCGGGAAGCCGTGGAGCAGCAGGACGCAGGGCCTGCCCTTGGTCTCGAAGCCGGCTTCCAGCACGTGCATGGTGAGGCCGTTGATGCCGCTCACGATGCGCGAGCGGATCCCGGCAGGAAGAACAGCCTTCTCGTATGCAACCATCTCGCTGATCCTCGTCTAGCTCGCGTTGGTCGGCCGGCTGCGTTCGTGCGCGAGCAATCGCACGACATCCTCACCGCTGCGTGTCCGGTCCCGATTCTCGGGCGTCTCCTCGGCGAGCGGCGTGCCGGCAACGAACCGGTAGATCTCCGCCGCTCCCTGGAACACCTTCGGGGTGATGCCAGCGGCCCCGAGCGTCTTCGAGATCTCGAGCATCTCGGGGACCCACCGATACGCTTTGGGCGGCATGCGGGGAAGCTGGCCTAGCACCAGATCGTAGACCTCTGCGCGCGACTGCCGCAACTGCTGATCGAGCAGACTCGCTACGCCGAGATGTTGTGCCGCGATCAGCACCTCCAGCCACAGCGCTTGCGTCCCCTTGTTGAGCGCGCCGAAGCACATCTTGAGCGCACTCGCATCGCCGATCCGGTCGCTCACGACGTGGACGGCAAGCTGCGGCCTGGCGAGAGGTTCGAGATCCGCTGCGCCGGGCCCCGACACGTACAGATCGGTCCTCGCGCTGCCGCGCGGGGGCGGGCCGATGATGGCGGCGTCGAGGAAGCGCCCGCCCGCCCGTTCGATTAGACGGGCGATCTCACGCACGGTATCCGGCGCCACGGCGTTGCAGTCCACGATCAGCGTATCTTGGCCGGTCGCGCGCAGCGCATCCGCTGCCTCGCGTGCGAAGTCGAGCGCGGCACCGGGGTTCATGATCGAGAGCACCACGTCGCATTCGGCAACCAGCCGCGTGACGGTACCGACATCGGTGAGTCCCGCCTCACGCGCCAGCGCTCGGCTGCGCTCGCTGCGATGGTCCAGTGCGGTGCACACGCTCATGCCCTTTGCCTGGATCTGCATGGCCACGGCCTGTCCCATATCTCCGGGGCTCATCAACCCGACACGCTCGATCTGCATGACGTCGCCTTTAGAGTGAGTGGTGAACGGCGGATGTGTTCACTGGGCCAGAGGTCGCCGAGTCCGGAGATCGCGCTCGCGCATCGTGGCGGTGCGCGCGTCAGCTCTTCCGCCCGTAGCTCAAGAGTCCCCCGTGTTCCTTCGGCGGGTGCGCGCGAATCGCCGCCTCGTTCGGCTCCGTGCCCCAGCCGGGCCGGTCCGGCATGACCAGGTGACCATCCACGATTTCCGGGACATGGCTGACGAGCTCGTGGTCCCAGGTGAGCCGGTCGACATCGGTCTCCATGATGCGCAGGTTCGGCACCGCCGCGGCGAAGTGCGCGTTCATCATCGTGCACAGGTGGCCGTAGAAGTTGTGCGGAGCCACGTTGACCTCGTGCGCTTCGGCCGCGGCCGCGATCTTCATCGACTGCCACACTCCGTTCCAAGGCGTGTCGACGATCGCGACGTCCACCGCCTGCTGGCGGAAATAGGGCAGGAACTCCCGCAGGCCGAGCAGCGTCTCGCACGAGCTGATCGGGTGCGGGCTCTGCCGGCGGATGAACCCGAGCGCTTCCGGATCGTAGGTGTCGATCTCGACCCAGAAGATGTCGAGCTCCGCGATGGCGCGCAGGATCTTGAGATAGCCCTCGGTCTTGGCGTTGAAGTTCAGGTCGAGCAGGATGTCGACATTGCGGCCGGCGCCCTCACGCAGCGCCTCGAGGTGGAGGAGGAGATTGGAGAGCACCGAGCGCTCGACGTTGATCTCGGGCGAGAAGGGGACTCCGAAGCCTGGCCGCCAGCCGCGCGGGTTCTTGTTGTAGGCGTCGTAGAGGAAGAGGTTGGTCTTCAGCGCGCCGTAGCCCTTCTCGCGCACCTCGCGGCCGATGGCCTTGACGCCCTCGAGGTCGGTGATCGCGGGCGGGTAGTGGCTCGGATGGTTGATCCTCCATGTCGCGCAATGAGACCAGTACACGCGGATGCGGTCCCGGATCTTGCCCCCGAGCAGCTCGTAGACCGGAACGCCCAGTCCTTTGGCTTTGGCGTCGAGCAGCGCATTCTCGATCGCGCCCAGCGCGAGCGCGACGATCCCCCCGGCGGCGGGTCGGGTAGCGCAATAGAGCTCGGCATAGATGCGCTCGTGCGCGCCGACAGGCTGCCCGATGACGCGGGGCGAGAGCCGCTCGATCACGGTGGCTACGCCCGGCGCGCCGAACCCCTCGTCGAACTCGCTCCAGCCGACGATGCCGCTGTCGGTCGTGAGTTTGACGAAGTGGTAGTTGCGCCAGCCGGCGTCGCAGGCCAGCGTCTCGATGCTCTTGACCTTCATCGTCTCCTCCTTTTCTCGGCCCGCTGCCGGTCGGACCCCCCGCCGAGCAAGCGATGGTAGACCATTCGCCGGTCTCCCGTTCATGCGCGCGACGAAGTGGGCGCAGCCGTTGAGGTCGCACCCCCGCTGAGCGAGAATCTCGCATGAGCGGGCGCGGAAATCACGCGTCGAGCATGGCTGCGGGAGTTCTCCAATGACGAAACTGCTCGATCTTCTCGGCACGCGGCTGCCGATCATCCAGGCTCCGATGGCGGGCGTGCAGGGCAGCGCGCTGACGGTTGCAGTCTGCAACGCGGGCGGCCTGGGCTCGCTGCCCTGTGCGATGCTGGGCCCTGCCGCCATGCGCGAGGAGCTGGCGACCATCCAGCGCCAGACGGCCAACCCTTACAACGTCAACTTCTTCTGCCACACACCGCCCGTGCCGAACGCGGAGCGCGAGGCAGCTTGGCGAGCCGCGCTGTCGCCCTTCTACCGCAAGCACGGGATCGATCCCGACCGCATCCCCGCAGGCCCTGGGCGCTTGCCCTTCAGCGCCGAAGCCGCCGAGGTGCTGAGCGAGTTCAAGCCGGCGATCGTCAGCTTCCATTTCGGCCTGCCACCGACCGAGCTGCTGGCGCGAGTCAAAGCGCTGGGCGCGAAGATCCTGTCTTCCGCAACCACCGTCGAGGAGGCGCTCTGGCTGGAAGCGCACGGAGTGGACGCCATCATCGCCCAGGGGTTGGAGGCGGGCGGACATCGTGGAATCTTCCTGTCGGAGGATCTGACCACGCAGCTCGGCACGTTCGCGTTGCTGCCGCAGATCGTGCGTGCGGTGAAGCTGCCGGTCATCGCTGCCGGCGGGATCGCGGATGCGCGCGGCGTTGCGGCCGCCATGGCGCTCGGTGCGGCCGGAGTTCAGGTCGGGACCGCGTATCTGCTTTGTCCGGAGGCCACCACCAGCGCACTGCATCGCGCAGCGTTGAAGAGCGAAGCGGCGCGCCACACCGCGCTCACGAACGTCTTCACGGGCCGGCCGGCGCGCGGGATCATGAACGAGGTGATGCGGCAGTTGGGTCCGATGAGCAGCGCTGCACCCGCGTTCCCGCTAGCGGCCGCAGCGATCGCTCCGTTGCGCGCCAAAGCGGAAAGCGAAGGCTCCGGCGATTTTTCTCCACTGTGGTCGGGCGAGAACGCCAGCGGATGCAAAGAGGTGCCGGCGGGGCAGCTCACGCGCGAGCTGGCTGCGGAGCTTTGAGCCCGTCGGGGTCCTACGATCACGACGCGAGCGCGGGTCTGCGCCGGAACCAGGGTCGCGCCGATTCGAGCTGAGCGCCGAGCCGGAGCAACGTCGCCTCATCGCCGTACCGCGCCACGAGCTGCACCGCGACCGGCAGTCCGTCAGAGGTCTCACCGAGAGGCAGCGTCAGCGCAGGTTGGCCGGTCAGATTGAACCAGACCGTGAACGGCGAAAACGCAAACACCCGCCGCCAATACTCGTCCACGTCGTCGAGCATCGGGTCGATCCATCCCAGCTTGACGGGTGGCGTGGCGAGTCCCGGCGTCAACAGCACATCGCACTCCGAGTGGAATGCAGCCATCTGCCGCCCCAGCCGATGCGCGGTTTGCGTCGCTCGCACGTAGTCGGGACCTTTCACCTTTTCTCCGAGCTGCGCGGTCAGCCAGGTGATCCGGTCCACCTCGTCGTCGCGGGGCGCCCGTCCGGCGCTCGGGTGGCTCGCAAGGTTGACGACCGTGTTTGCGGAGACCAGCGTGAGGAACGTCGGCACGACTGCTGTGCACTCGATGTCGGGGTCGCGCTCTTCGACGCGATGGCCCAGCTCGGCGCAAAGGCGGACCGTGTCGGCGAGCGCGCTCGAGCACTGCGGGTCGATGCTGACGCCACTCGGCGCCGTGACGGTCCACGCGATGCGCAGCTTCCCCGGGTCTCTGCCGACCTCGCTCAGATAGGGGCCTGCAGGCGGCGGCGCGACATACGGATCGCCGGGACCGGCGCCGCACGTCGCGTCGAGCAGCGCGGCGCTGTCGCGCAACGTGAGCGTCACTGCGTGCTCGGTCGCAAGCCCGCCCAGGCCCTCGCCGGAGAAGGGTGCGAAGGTGTTGCGCCCGCGCGTGGGTTTGAGGCCGACCAACCCGCAGCACGCCGCCGGAGCGCGGATCGAGCCGAACCCGTCCGAAGCATGCGCGATCGGAACCATGCGGGCGGCAACGGCTGCCGCCGCGCCGCCGCTCGAGCCGCCTGAGACGCGGGTGAGATCCCAAGGGTTGCGCGTGGGTCCATAGAGGCGCGGCTCGCAGCTCAGCGAAAGCCCCAGCTCGGGAGTATTGGTCCGCCCGAAGATCACCAGTCCGGCAGCTCGGAGCCGCTTCACATGCTCGCTGTCCGACGCGGCGGGCGGCGTGTCGGCGAAGAACCGGGATCCGCGCGTCATCGCGACACCGGCGACCGGCGAAGTGAGGTCCTTCATAAGAAAAGGCACTCCGCGCAACGGCCCATCGGGTAGGCCGCGCGCGACGGCTTGCCTGCCGTAGTCGTAGAGCTTCATGACCACGGCGTTCACCGCCGGATTGCGCGCCTCGACGCGCCCGATGGCGGTCTCGAGAAGCTCGCCGGGCGTGATCTCCTTGCGCCGCACCAGATCGGCGAGTCCCAGCGCATCGTACTGTTCGTATTCGACGAATCCGCTCATCGCAGCTCCTTCCTTTCACCGAGCTCGCTACGCATCCGCTACGATGCCCGGGCTTCGCGCGCAGCGCGCGGCACATTGAGCGCTCGCGCGAGGCGTGATACGGTGACGCCTTGCCCCGACCCGGATCATCGACAGCCCATGACGCAGCCCATCAGAGTCCTCTACATCGGCCCCGCCAAGAGCGAGGCCTTCGACACCTCTTCCCTCGAGCAGCAGAGCCGCGCGCTCCGGCTCGCCGGAGGCACGCTCGTCCGCTACGAGGGCCGCGATCCCTCCGAGCTGGCGCAGGCGCTGCGCGACGTGGACGTCGCGATGCTCCAGGGCCACGGCTTCGATTCGGCCGCCTTCGCGCACATGGGTCTGCATGGCCGCTGCAAGGGGGTGGTCTCCTTCGGCCACGGCTACGACCATCTGGACGTGGATGCGGCGACGCGAAACGGCGTCATCCTGGCCAACACGGCGTCTTTCGGCACCGAGGAGGTGTCCAACCATACCATGATGCACTTCCTCGTCTGCTCGCGGAAGTTCGTGCTGCATGACAAGCTGGTGCGAAGCGGCGTGTGGACCCGCAAGCAGCTAGGACCGATGGGCCACGTCGCCGGTCAGGTCTTCGGCATCATCGGCCTGGGCGACATCGGGCGCGCGGTGGCGCGCAAGGCCAAGGCCTTCGGGCTGCACGTGATCGCGTACGACCCGTACGTTGCGTCCTGGGACGCGCTCGAGTACGGAGTCGAGATGGTGGGCTCGCTGGAGGAGCTGTGCCGCCGCTCCGACTACATCACCGTCCACGTCTACCTGAACGAGGAGACGCGTCACCTCGTGAGCCGCGCGCAGTTCGCCGTCATGAAGCCCACCGCCTACCTGATCCACTGTGCTCGCGGCGGCGTGGTCGACGAGGCCGCGCTCATCGAGGCGCTCGAGCAGAAGCGCATCGCCGGAGCGGGGATCGATGTCTTCGAAAAGGAGCCGGTCGATCCGGCCAATCCTCTGCTCAAGATGGACAACGTGTCCATCACCAACCACTACGCCAGCTACTCCGAGGTCGCGTGGGAGCGCGCGCAGACGCAGCTCGGCGAGGAGGCCGTACGCATCGCCACCGGGATGTGGCCGATGTCGCTGATCAACCCCGAGGTGCGGCATCTCGTCCCGCCGCGCGCGGCGGCACGGTCGTGGGAGGTCTATGCGCGGGAGCTTACGGCCGGACGGCATCGCTGAGGCGTGCCGCCGCAGTCAAGCCTTCGGCTTCGGCACCCTGAACATCCACGCCAGCGGCAACGCAACCGCCGCCGCGAGCGCGGACAGCATGAATGCGTCCAGATACCCGCCGATGGCTGCCTGGCGTTGAATCTCCTCCTGCAGCGCGGTGAGACTTCTGGCGCCGCTGGAAGCGAGGTTACCGGCAAGGCGAGAGAACCTGCGCGCGGTGTCCAACGAGGAGACCGCGCCGGTGAGACCGGCATAGTTCTCCGCCGTCGTTCGCACCAGCACCAGCACGCTCAGTGAAATGAACAGGCTGCTGCCGAAGTTGCGCAGCAGATTGAACACGGCCGAGCCTTGCACGACCAGCGGCGCGGGCAAGGTGGAGAACGCCAGCACGGTCATCGGCGTGTACGCCAGGCCGAAGCCGAATCCCTGCACCAAGTTGGTCCAGTAGATGTCGAAGTCGGGCACGTTGATGTTGAACATCGTCATCTGCCACACCGCCCACGCTTGCAGCAGCAGGCCGACGGTGAGCGCGAGGCGCGCGTTGTACCGTGTCGCCCACACGACGACCCCGAAGCTCAGAAAATTGCCCAAGCCCCGGGCGGACATCAGATAGCCGATCGTCGAGTCGGGGTAGCCGCGCAGGTCCTGCAGCAGCGGCGGAAACAGCACGATCAGCGTGTAACTCATCGCGCCCATCAAGAACACGACAAGCAAGCCGACGCAGAAATTCCAGTTGTGGAACATGCGCGGATCCAGGAAGGGCTTGCGCGACGAGATCGTGTTTGCGAGGAAGACAAGCCCGCCTGCCACCGCGAGAATCAGCTCGATCGTGATCTCCGGTGAGTCGAACCAGTCCAGGTACTGGCCGCGGTCCAGCATCAGTTGCGCGCTACCCATGCACAGCGCCAGCGCGACGAAGCCAACCGTACCCAGGCGCCTAGCGGTGCCGCGCTCCTGGTCACCGAGTGCGAAGGCCGCCAGCACGGCCGTCAGGGCTCCGATCGGTACCATCGACAAGAACGCCCAGCGCCAGTTGAGCGATTCGGCTATCACGCCGCCCAGGATGGGCCCCAGCGTCGGGCCCATGACCGCGCCGGTGCCCCACAGCATCAACACCAGGGGATGCATGTGGCGCGGAAAGGTCGCGAGCAGCATGCCTTGCCCCATGGGCATCAACGGCGCACCGAACAACCCCTGTGCGACGCGCGCAAACAACAGGGCTTCCAGCGAGTCCGCGAGCCCGCACGCGGCCGATGAGAGAGTGAAACCGGCCAGCGTGACCACCATGAAGCGGCGCCACCCGAATTTGCCGGCCAGCCAGCCGGTGAGTGGCGTGGCAACGGCCGTCGCAGCGAGGAATAGGGTGACGACCCACGCGCCTTCGTCGTGCGTCAGGGACAGGGCACCGCGGATCTGCGGCACCACGACGCTCGTGGAGGTGATCGCAACGCCGAAGGTGAGCGTGGACACCTGCACCAGCACCAGGATCCACCACCGGCGCGAGCTGGGTGCTTGAGTCGGGTCGGCTTCCCTACCGTCGTGATCGTCAACAGCAGGTACCTGTGCATTCCTCATCAACGGGATCGGTCGAGCGTGCGCCGGTCATTGTGAATTCCAGGGCTCGTTGGCACGGCCCGGTCGTTCCGTGCGCGCGTCCGCACATCGGCTTAATCGTTTATACGCAAGTGTACTGGAGATGGGCTGAGCCCAGCTTTTCGGTGCAGCTGGTTCCGACCAAAAGGAGAACAAATGGGGACGGACCCCATCAGCACGGCGCTCGAAGAGCCGAACGCGACCGACGGTGACGCTGTAAGCCCGGCGGCTTACCCGCGCCTTGAGCCTATAGCGCAGCCACTTCCACCGCCGCCCCGAAGTCCGCTTGCCCGGCGGAGAACGCGAAGAGATCGGCTGCCGCGTCGGGCAGCACCGGAGCGCCCGAAGTCAATGCATTCAGGCCGGGCCAGCCGTCGTGCATCCACACCACGCCCGCCGGAATCCGCTCGCTCACATGCGCGCGGGCCTGCATCTCGCCGCGCTCATTGAATACGCGGATCGCGGTGCGATCCGCAAGCCCGCGCGCATTTGCATCGGCGGGCGACATCCACAACTCCGGCTCGCTTTCGCGCCGCGCGAGCGTCGGCAATTCGCGGCCGCTGTTGTAGAACGAGTGGAAGTGCGCAAGCGTCCGGCCGTGCGCGAGCGTCAGCGGAGCGCTCGGCTGCGATTGCTCCTCGTACGCGGGGAGCGGCGGAAGGCTCAGACTGACAGCGCGCTCGCTGTAGAGCTCGATCTTGCGCGACGGCGTGTCGAACTCGAGCGTCGGGTGCGCGACGTGCGAGACGTTCAACGCGCGGATGCCGCCCTCGGCGCGGAGTTGCTCCACCGTGGCGTGACCCGTGCAGGGATGGTCGAGCACCGCGTTCAGCACCGCCTCGTCCGATCCCCAAGGGTCGTACCCTTCCAGCCCCAGGCGCGCTGCAAGCTCCGTCAGCAGGCGATACACCGTTCGGGTCTCTCCGGGTGGCTGCAGCGCGCGCTCCATCAGGTACAGATGCGTGTTGGACGCCTTGGAACCGAGCTCTTCGAGCCATGCGGTCGATGGCAACACGATGTCCGCGAAGCGCCGTGCAGTCTCGTTCAGGAACAGGTCGTAGCTCACCACGAGCCCGGTGCGATCGAGGCCTTCCGCCAGCGCGTTCGTGTCGGCGAACGAGGAGATCATGTTGGTACCCAAGAGCAGCAGCGTGGAAATGCGACCGTCGCACAGTGCGCTCGTGATCGCCGGCATCTGGTTGGGCATCGCGGTGCCGGCCGCGCGTCGTTCGGGCACCGTGATGTTGCCCATCCCACGGCCGTGCCCGGCGCCGCCGTGCCGCGGGCCGAAGCCGCCGCCCGGAATGCCGACGTTCCCGGTGAGCGCCGGCAAACAGGCGATGGCGCGGCTCGCCTGCCAGCCATTCGCGCCCTTGTGCATCGAGCTGCCGCCGAGCACGATCATCGCCGGCTTGGTGCCGGCGTAGCGACGCGCGAGCGCGACGATGCGCTCGGCGGCGATGCCCGTTCGCTCCTCGGCCCACGCGGGCGAGAAGGCCTTCACATGCTGGCTCAGCCTGTCGAAGCCGACGGTGTGCCGCGCGACGAAGGCGGCATCGTGCAGGCCGTCGCCGCAGATCACGTGCAGCAATGCGAGCGCCAGTGCGGAATCGGCACCGGGACGAACGAGCAGCACATCGTCGGCTTTCGCCGTGGCCTCCGTCTCGCGCACGTCGATGGCGACGAGATGCGCTCCGCGGTTCTTGGCCTCCACGACATGCCGCGCGGTGTTGGGTTGGCTCGCGAAGTTCGCACCCCACAGCAGAATCAGCGAGGAGTGCGCGCCCATGTCCTCCTTCGTGTTCGTCTCGATCAGGCCGGTGAGCGCGAGTCCGAATGCTCCCAAGCCCCAGCAGATCATCGCTGGGTTCCAGAACTGGCTGCCGTGGAAGTTGGCGAAGCGCGCCATGAGCTGCGCGTTGACGCGGGTGCCGTAGCTGGCGGTGAACGTGCCGTGACCTGGCCAGAGCGCGGTCGATGCGGGCGGTGCACTCCGGACCGAGGCAGCGATCCGCGCCATCGCTTCGTCCCAGCTCGTGCGGCGGAAGGGATCGGTGCGACGGTCTCGCATCAGCGGATGCAGCAGGCGGGCTGGATTGTCGATGACCTCGCGAGAGGCTTGCCCCCGGATGCACAGGAAGCCGCGGCTGTCCGGGTTCGCGTCGTCGCCCTTCACCGCGATCAGCCGGCCATCGCGGACCTCCGCCAGCATGCCGCACAGCGTGGGATGGCAGTTCATGGGGCACATGGTGCGTACGGTCTTCGAATCGGCGGGTTCCATCTGGATCCCTCTCGCTTGGTCTACCGACGGATCGTCACTGCAACCGTATCACACGCGCTGGGATGGCTCAAACCGGATGCGTGCTCGCGGGGAGCGCCCGCCGATCCGCTTCGGTGTCGGCCTCGCCTTCGACCGGACGGAGGACATCTGTGTGCCTGCCGGTGAAGAGCTGCGCGGGGTCCCTTACAATCCACTTCGATCGAGGTGTCGACAGAACGCGCACCGGATCGCGAGGAACGCGTGGCGCAGTCGTGCGGCACGCAGACCTCAGCCGGGTCGGCAGAGGGTTCGGGAAGTCCGGCCCGTCGGGACAGGAGCGATGGAACAGCTGGGGTACGAACGCAGGGAGAGGAGAGGCCGATGCGGGTGAACAAGGCGGTCGAGCTGCTCGAGCAGCGCCAGCCGGTGTACTTCGAGTTCGTCGACGCGATGAGCGCAGGCGGCTATGACGGAGGCCGCGCGCTGGCGCAGACCTGGGCCGACTACATCACCTACGACATGGAACATAGCGCGTTCGACGTGCAAGCGCTCTGGCAGTTCATGCGCGGCCTCGCGGATGGCGGCCCGATGCGGAGCGGGCACCGGACACCGGCCGTGATCGTGACGCTCCCCATGGACGGGATCGACGTGCACGCGGTCCGCGCGAACGGATGGATGATCAAGCAGGCGCTCGCAGCTGGTGTGCATGGTCTGCTTCTGTGTCATGCCGAGACCCAAGAGGCGGTACGGGCCTTCGTGGAAGCGGCGCGCTATTCGTTTACCGCGCCAGCGGGTTCCGATCTCGGCGTCGGGCGCCGCGGACACGGCGGGCAGGTCCGCGCGGCGGAAGTGTGGGGTATTCCAGTCGACGAGTATTTCGACCGCGCCGACCCCTGGCCACTCAACCCGCGCGGCGAGCTCCTGCTCGGGATCAAAGTCGAGAACACGCGCGCGCTCGCCAGCGTGGAGCGCACCACACGCGTCCCGGGGCTCGCCTTCGCCGAATGGGGCCCTGGAGACATGGGAATGTCGATGGGATACCCGGACCAGCACGACGAGCCCTATCCGGCCCAGATGCAGGCGGCCCGCGCGCGCATCATCAGCGCGTGCAAGACCGCCGGGCTTGCCTTTCTCGAGCAGGTCACGCCGGAGAACGTCGCGGCCCGGCTCGACGAAGGGGTGATGATCGGCTGCGGCCCGAAGGCGCGCGAGGCCGCGGAGATCGGACGAAAGCACACGGGCCGGAAGCTGCCTGGGTGAGCGCGGCCGGGATCCGCCGCAGCGCTGGTGCAGTTACGGGCGAAACAGCGCAGGCTTGCGGATCGCCCTTGTGGGAGGCGTGAGCGCGGCCAAGGTCCGCCCGCAGCGTCTGGCGCCCCCAAGACTTCGCTTCGAGCCCCTCTTAGTGATTCACGCCCGCGGGTTCGGCTTCACTGCTTGCCCGGCCGCATCAGCAACGCGAGCGCAGCGCTCGCCAGCCCGAAGATGCAGGCGACAAGTACGATCTTCGTTGCCAACTCACCGAGTGCATCGCGCGGGACGACATCCAGCACGACGAGCACTCCCAGGAGGGCCAGCACGAGAATCGCGATCGCGCCGATGAGCTTCAGCACGTTCACCAGTCCGGATCGGGCATTCCCGGAATCATCAGGACCTTCTGTCATCAGCCGTTGTCCTCCTTTGGGGTCACGAGGTGTTCCGGACTCCGTATGACAATGTCGCCCGGCTCGGACCGCTGCACAGCACAATGCTGCCGCGGCTCCGTTCAGCCTCGTTCCGTAAGCATGCTTCAAGCCTATGGGAAGGCGGGGCGATGACTTGCGAGCGAAGCAAGAACCACCCAATGACTTCCTCGCCGGCACGGGGCAAGCCGTGAGGGTGGAGGGAGACCTTGCGTCCCCGCTCGCCCGCTGCTTGCTGTCACCGACCCGCTACTGGGCGAGGCGCTCCCGGCGCACCCGGGTCACCGGCACGCGCCGTCCCTGGATATAATCGCGGCTCCCATGCCTCCAGTGTCCACCTCGAGCTCCCGCCTCATCTACGACGCGTTGAAGGCGTGCGGTGTGCGGCTGATCTCCGCACTGCCCGAAACCTGGCTCGTGCACCTGATCCGCATGGCGGACGAGGATCCGGAGATGACGCTGGTGCGGCTCGCGAAGGAAGAGGAGGGCGTGGGCATCTCCGCGGGCGCGCACCTCGCCGGCGTCAGGTCGGCCATGCTCATGCAGAACCACGGGTTCCTCGCCGCCGTCAACGGCATCGTCTCCTGCGCCCAGCTGTATCGAATCCCGCTGCTCATGCTCATCAGCCACCGCGGATCGTTCGGCGAGCGCGATCCGTGGCAGACCGAGGGCGGAGGCGTGACCGAGGACTTGCTACACGCGCTGCGCATCGCTTACCAGCACTTAGACGACCCGTTGCACGTCGCGCACCGCATCGCCGAAGCGCAGACGCTGGCGTATTCCTCGAACAAGCCCGTCGCCCTGTTGCTGTGTCGCGATCTGATGTGGGAGCCATGACGCGCCTCGACGCACTCCGTGCGATCTATGACCAGCTCGCGCAGCGGGTCGTCGTCACGATCATGGGCGCGGTAGCCGCCGAGCTGCAGTCGCTCGGGCATCGGCCCAGCTTCTTCTATCTCCAGCACGCGATGGGGTTGGCCTCCTCGATGGGGCTGGGGATCGCGCTGTCGCGCCCGGAGCTGTCGGTGATCGTGCTCGATGGCGACGGCTCTGTGCTCATGAACTTGGGTGGGCTCACGACACTGGCCCGGTATCGGCCGAAGAACCTGCTGCATATCGTCTTCGACAACGAGAGCCTGCTCTCCGTGGGGGGCTTTCCCACGGCGACGTCGACCGGGAGCGACATCGCGGGCATCGCGCGCGCGGCAGGCGTGCCGCGCACGGCTGCAGTCCACTCGGTCGACGAGTTCTCTCGCGCGTTCGACGAAGCGCTGGCGGCGCGGGAGTTGACGACCGTCGTGGCCAAGGTCGAGGCGGTGGGCCCGTCCGGCTACGTCACCGACCTCGCGCTGCTGGAAAACCGATTCCAGTTCCAGCGCTACCTCAAGGGCGCGGGTCGCTCGGCGTAACCCCGGAGCGACTGCGTGCGCGTCAGCGCAGGATCAGCGCGTTGCGTGCGATCTGATCGATCGCATCCTTCACGGCGGCGGTGTTGGCAAATTTGCCGGACGCCGCTGCGCCAGGTGCGGTCGCCGCCGCACCGATCTCCTCGATCGTGCGGCTGCCGTCCAGCAGCGGCAGCAGCGCGCGAATCGGCTCGGGCACGGGGATGGACTCGTGGCGCAGCGTCGAGATGCGCGGGCCGCGCGGGGACTGGTGGCGAGCCAGGGGACTGGCTTGCGGCCGCTCTCCCGGCTCGACACGAAACGGTGAATCCCCGGCGTGCAGCTCAGCGATGCCGGCGGCGAAGCAATACATCAGGTCCGAGCAGAGCGTGTTGACCTCCTCCTCGCTCGGCGACTTCCCGGCCAGCGGGCGCAGGCGCGAATAGGCGGAGGCCAGCACGTCGTCGAACGGCACGGCGGCCGGCCAGCGCGCCGCGAGCGTAACCAGTGCGCACTTGGTGATGGACCTGGGTACGTTCACGCACATGCCCGCGGGAGTACAGAATCTCTCGATGGCCCCTTCGGCCAGGTTCGGCTTCGCGCTCGACGGACGAGCCCCGCTCGCAAGCCACAGGTCCTTCACGCGCTGCGGCGTGACGGTGCGATCGATGGGCTGATCCGCGTGCGTGAGCAGCGACTGCCGGAAGGTGCGGTTGACCAGAAAATCTCCGAACTGTTCCTCCTCGATGCGATCCCGCGCCATCGCGTGCACCGCGTCCGCCACCTGCATGGGGAAGCGAGTCGTCGGCGCATTCGCGAGATCGGCGTCGGCCAGATATTGCAACCCGTGGCGGGCGGCATGTTGCATGAACTGGTGGAAGTAGACCGGCTCGTTCAGCTCCTCCAGGTGCTCGTGGAAGATGTAGTAGTCGGGAGCGCGGCGCAGCAGCTCCAACTCGGCGCGCAGCAGCTGCGCATAGGGGCTGGTCTCGTCGGGCACCGCCCGCGCCAGGAAATCGAGCATTGCGCGCGCCTGCGCGATGCGCTTGTCCGGCTCGGTGAACTGCATCGCGCGGTAGCGCATGGCGTCGCGGATCATCCCCCGCATGTGCCAACCCGGCAGCGTGTTGTAGCTCACGTAGGCGATGCCCGTGGGCGCCAGGTTTCGGCTGCACACCTCCAGCAGCTTGTCCTGCACGGCGTTGGGGACCCAGGAATACAGACCGTGCGCGATGACATAGTCGAACCGGTCCAGGCTGTCGTCGAGGTCCGTCAGGCTGGACCCGATCAAGCGCACGTTGCCGAGCCCCAGTGCGCGGATCACGGCATCGCCCTCCGCTACCTGGACTGCGGACAGGTCAACGCCGACGAACTGCGCACCGGGCAGCTCGATCGCCATCGGGATGAGATTTCCGCCGGCCGCGCACCCGAGCTCGAGAACACGACAGGTCTCCAGCGCAGCTGGCTTCAGGCCCGCGAGCCGCGCCAGCGTTGCCAGGCGGTCGGGCTGCGCGAGCGGAATCGGAAAACTCTCGTAAGGGACTTCGTCGTAGCTGGTCTTCGAGGTCTCGTGCATCGTGGTTGCGCCTTCACGCCAAGCCCGGCGGGAGTCTCGCTCGCGGATCGCGCTGATAGTGGTTGGGGGATTGCAAGCGCGATTGTGCCAGCATTCTTCTGCCTGCACTCTCCGGACGCCGCACAGGGCCAGATCGCGCGCAGAATTCGTTGTAGGATGCGTCCCAACCAACGCAGGAGGAGATCGGCGATGCAGCTGAAAGGAACGGTCGCAATCGTCACCGGAGGCAACGGCGGTCTGGGACAGCGCATCTGCCATGCGCTCGCCCGCGCAGGCAGCGATGTGGCAGTGGTCTACGCGCAAAGCCGCGAAGGCGCGCAGGCGGTGGCCGCGGAGTTGAAGAGCACCGGAGTGCGAGCCGAGGCGATGGCGTGCGATGTAACCAGCCCCTCGCAGGTGCAAGACCTGGTGTCTCGCGTGCTCGACACCTTCGGGCGCCTGGACATCTTGATCAACGACGCGGCGTACAACAAGTGGATCGCGTTCCCGGACCTCGACGGGCTGAGCTATGACGAATGGCAGAAGATCCTCGCCGTGAACCTGACCGGCCCCATGCTCTGCATCAAGGCCGTAGCGCCGGCAATGCGGAAGCAAGGCGCGGGTCGAATCGTGAATATCGCCTCCATCGCGGGACTGTCGCCCTCGGGCTCTTCCATCCCCTATGCCGTCTCCAAAGCGGGGCTCATCCATCTCACGCGTTGTATGGCTGTAGGCCTGGCGCCCGCGATCCTCGTGAACTGCATCGCGCCGGGATATCTGGAGGGGACTCGGGCGACCTCGAACCTCAATGCCGCGTACCGAGAACGCGCCAGAGAAGGAGCGCTGCTCAAGCGGGCGGCAGACAAGGACGATGTCGCGAATCAGGTGGTGGCGATGTGTGAGACCGACAGCATCACCGGGCAGACCTTGGTGATCGATGCGGGGCGCTTCTTCCACTAGCGAGCGCGCGAACGCTGCCGCTCTGCTGGGGAACGGCTACCCTTTGATGAGCGGCGCGTTCTTGTCCAGCACCCGCAGCATCTCGTCCCGGCCCACGTCGGGTGCCTCGAGCAGCACGCGCTGGATGCCGGCCTCGCGATAGACCGCAAGTGCGGCCGCGTCGGCAGGCGCGGCGAACACCGTGATCGACAGGGTCGCCGGGTCGCGGCCCGCCGCGTCCGCCGCCTGGCGAAGCCGGGCGACGGCGCTCTTCGGTTCCCAGCCGCCGCGCGCCCTCGGAAACCACCCGTCGCAGAACTCGACTACGCGCTTCAGGGTGTGGTCGGTCTCGCCCCCGAGTAGCATCGGCGGATGCGGCTTCTGCTTCGGCTTGGGGTAGAGCCAGACCGGATCGAAGTTGACGAACTCGCCGTGAAACTCGGCCTGCTCCTGGGTCCAAAGCGCCTTCATGGCGAGCGCTCGCTCGCGCAGCAGCTTGAAGCGCGTGTCGTAGCGCGCACCGTGGTTCTCCATCTCCTCGACGTTCCATCCGCCGCCCATCGCGAAGAGGAAGCGGCCGTTCGAAAGCTGGTCCAGGCTTGCCACCGATTTGGCGGTGACGATCGGGTCGCGCTGCGGCACCAATGCGATGCCCGTGCCGATCTTGAGTGTGCGCGTCGCCGCCGCGGCGAACGACAGCGCGACGAAGGGATCGTGGGTGTGCGAATAGCGCTTGGGCAGCGGGCCGCCGCTCGGGAACGGGGTGCGGCGGCTCACCGGGATGTGGGTGTGTTCGCACACGAAGAGCGACTCGAAGCCGCGCGCTTCGAGGGCCTGAGCGAGCTCGCCGACTTCGATACCGTAGTCGGTTGGAAAGTGGTACACCCCAACGAGCATGGCAATTCCTCCTCGCGTTTACTGCGTCCCACATCCACTGCATGCACGCCGGAGCGATCCAGCGCCCGGCACGACACATACACCGCCGAGCGGCCTAGCCCGCCTGCGCTACGGACAGATCGCCCCAGCTCGTTGTCCGTTCAATGCGCACGGCGATCACCGGGTGTTGCGCGATCTGCATCGCCTCGAGCTGCCGGTACCGGGAACGCAGCAGCGCCTGCGCGTCGTCGTGCTCCGTCCCCTCGGTCAGGATCTCGGCACGCCCATGCAGCGAGACCCAGCCGAGCCGAGTCCAATCTTCGTCGTAGCGATCGACCACCACGGCGACCGCCGGATTCTCTGCGATGTTCCTCAGGCGCTTCAGCGTGGCGCTCGAGCCTCGCTTCGGCTTTTCGTCGATCGTGATGTAGAGGGTGCGCTCCGAGACCACGAAGCACACCGGTACCACATGGGGCACCGCGCGGCGGTCGGCGGTGGCGAGGTGAGCGATCCTTTGCTGTGCGAGAAAGCGGCGCTCGTCGTCCGACAGCATGCTCGCCTCGACCGCCACGCCCTCCGGCTTACCTTCCGCGAAGTATTGTGCAGGAAGCCCAGATGGGGGTCAAACGGGCTGAGTGGCGGTCCCCGCTCCGCACCCCTCCACTGTCGCTGCTAGCGTTGCCGTTATGCGGCCTTGCGCTTCGGCTGCCATGCCTCCGGCTTGAATTGATCGTTGAGCGGCAGATGGCCGATGTGGTCTACATAGTTGTTGTATGTCTTCATGCCCACGCCCATCAACACTTCGATCAACTGAGCCTTCCCATAGCCTGCGGCGAGGAACGCGGCAACGTCCGCATCCGCTGCCCATCCGCGCTGCTCGACCACTTTGCGCACGAACGACACGAGCGCGTCGAGCTTCGCGTCCGACAGCGGAGCACGCTCACGGACCGCTGCGACGATCTCGGGTGCTACGCGCGCAAAGCGCTTCGCGAACGTAGAGTGTGCGGCGACGCAGAACGGGCAATCGTTCGCCTCGGAGACCGCCAGCGCGATGAGTTGCTGCTCGCCGGGCGACAAGGACGATTTCGAGAACGCCTCGGCGATGGCCAGTGCGCCCTGCAGGGCCGCCGGGGACTCGGCGAACGCGGCGAACAGGTTGGGGATGAAGCCGAAGTTCTTCTGCAGCCCCTCGAGCAACGGCTTGCTGGCCGCAGGCGCGGAAGCGACCGTGTGAATCGTGAGCGCGGTCATGGTGATCTCCTGGGTGTGGATCGGCGGCGCCGATCTGCGCTAGCATATTGACCCACTCACCTCGGAGCCGTAAGTCCAGAAAGGCGCCATTCTATGTCCGAAACCCCGGATTTCGATCTGTTGTCGGACGTCCTGCGCAGCCTCAAACTGCGCGTGAGCCTGTTCAAGCACGGCACCTACCGCGGCGCCTGGGCGCTGGATTCGAAAGGGATCACGCGCGCAACCTTGCATTTCATCGGGCGTGGCCAGGTTTGGGTACACCGCAAGGGGGTACGCGAGCCGCTCGTGCTCCGCGGCGGAGACCTCGTCATGTTTCCGCGCGCGGACTGGCACCAGCTCTCCGGCACGCCCAAACGCCTGCCCGGGATGCGCCTCGGCTCCGACGGCGAAGGCGCGCCCAGCACGGTGCTCTGCGCCATGGTGGAGTTGGAGCCAGGCACGGTGAACCCGGTCATGAGCACGCTCCCGCCCGTGCTGATCGTGAGCAGCGAGGACAGCGCGACCTCGGCACAGCTCCACGGGATCGCCCGGGTGATGCTGGCGGAATATGATGCCGGCGGCCCCGGCCGGCAGGGGATCCTCGACCGGCTCGCGGAGGTTTTGTTCGTGCTCGTCCTCCGCCAACATATGCGGCAGGCACAAGCACTCACCGGCTTCCTGGCAGCGCTGCGTGACGAGCGGATCGCGCGCTCGCTCGCCGCGCTCCACCGGGAGCCTGGCGCACCCTGGCGCGTGGAGGCTCTGGCGCGCGAAGCGGGGATGTCGCGTACGGTGTTCGCGGAGCGCTTCGCACAACTGCTCGGGCAGACGCCGATCCAATATCTCACCGCATGGCGGATGCAGCTCGCGGAAGATTTGCTGCGAGAGGACCGCCGCTCCGTAGCGCAAGTCGCCGACCGGCTCGGGTACCAGACGGAGGCTGCCTTTCGGCGCGCGTTCAAGCGCGTGCGCAGCGTGTCCCCCGGCGCGGTCCGACGCAGCCCGCGCGGCTCCCGAGAGCCGGCGCACGACTGAGCCCGCGATCCGATGGCGAGCATCGGCCTCAAGCGCGTGATCGCGAGCGCGGTCGCTCTCGTCGGAGTGACCTACGTGGGCTTCTGTGCTTATCTGTGGACGCAGCAGCGTGCGCTGATCTTCCAGGCGCAGCCGCTGGTTCGACGCACACCAAGGGACGTCGGGGTCGAGTTCGCGGATCTCGATATCCCCGTCGCGAGCGGCGGGGTCATCCATGCATGGTGGCTGCCGGCGGATTCGAGCGCGCCGCGCGCAGCCACACTGCTCTACCTGCGTGGCAACGACGGCAATCTGGGGGAGGAGGTCGAACGGCTGGCTGCGCTGCGCCGGCATGGGCTTCCCATCCTCGCGATCGACTACCGGGGCTTCGGGAAGAGCAGCGGCCCGGCGCCGTCGGAATCGCAGGTCTATGCGGATGCCATGGCGGCGTGGGATCACTTGGTCCGATCCCAGGGCCTCGAGCCCAGGCGCATCATCGTCTACGGCCACTCGCTGGGCGGTGCGGTGGCCACGGAACTGGCGCTGCACCGTGCGCCGATGTGCGGCATCGTGCTGGAGAGCACCTTCACCTCGATCGCGGACCTGGGGCAGGCGCAGTACCCGATTGTCCCGGTCCGCTGGTTTCTCACGGAGCGCTTCGACACCTTGAGCAAGATCAGCCGTCTGGTCGGGCCCATCGTGTTCATTCACGGGACGGCGGACGACGTGGTGCCGGCCGGCATGACGCAGCGGTTATACCTCGCCGCGCACGCGCCGAAGCAGCTGATCCTGGTCGACGGTGCAGGCCATGAGGACGCGATGCCAGCTGGCGGGACGCGGGTGGCGGAAGCGATTGCCGGCCTGGCGCGTCGATGCGCCGGCGGATCAAGGCAAAGATGAACCGCGGGCGACTTGCTGACGGTGCTACCGCTGCCTGTGACGTCGGCCCGACAAGGAGTGGTCGGCGGGACGCGTCGCTCGTAAGGGATCTGAGATCGAGGGCCCAGCGGGATGCAGGGAAGCGAAAAGGGGGCACGCGATCGCGTGCCCCTGCGATCTGCGTCAAGAAGGCTTTTTCTGGCCCCCGGTCCCGAATGCCACGCTCCTGGCATCGCGGTCCCACAGCTCGTAGTAGCCGGCGATCTTGCCGTCCCTTACCGTGACGCGGGCGAGGAACACCTGCTCGTACATGCGGCGGGTCTCAGGGACGTATGCCTTGGCTCTGTACGCGACGAAGAAGATGTCGGGGTGCGGCGTCTCGAACAGCTTCATGTCGCTGAAAGTCCAGTCCGTCGCTTCGAGCGGGAGGCGGCGCAAGGCCGCCGCCACGGCAGCGCGGCCTTCGATGCGACGAAGCGACGCGTCGTCCGCGTACGGATACTCGAACACCGCATCTTCGGTGACGAGCTGCTCGATCGGGTAGCGGCCGCGATCCGGCGCCAGCCAGATACCGAGATGGGCACCCATCAGGCGCATTACTTCATTCTGCTGGCGCTGGGTCGTGGTGCTGGGGATGTCGGGATCGCGCTGGAGCGTGTACGCCAGCGGAGCCGACTGCGCGTCGGCCTGACTCCAGGCAGCGACACCGAGCATGACGATCAGCGAGCCGAGTATGACAGGGATCTTGTTCATCGTGGTTCCTTTCCATTCCGGATTGAAGAGCAAATCAGCGGCACGGACTCTATGCGCGTTCGTGCGCGGGAAACAGTAGCTTTCCGGAATGGGACTCATGCCGGCCCGTCATGAATTGGGCCGGCGACGCGGACGGGCCGGGCGCGTGCCCGGCTCGGTGGAAGCGACCTCGCGTCAGACTACGCTGACACGAGGCGAACCGGATACGATCTCGCCGATGACGGCAGCGCCGTCGAACCCGTCGGCATGGAACAGAGCGAGCACATCCCCGACCGCCTCAGGTGCGCAGCTCACGAGCAGCCCGCCGCTCGTCTGCGGATCGGTCAGCAAGACCCTTTCGATGTCGCGGTCGGCACCGATGTCCACTAGGCCGCTGTAGCTGCTCCAGTTGCGGGCCGATGCGCCGGTCTTGTGTCCTTGCGCCACCAGATCGCGCACGCCGGGCAGCAGCGGCACGGCATCCCAGCGCACGCGTGCCGCCACGCCCGAGCCCTTGCACATTCCCAGCAGATGTCCGAGCAACCCGAAGCCGGTGACATCGGTCAGCGCATGCACTCCAGCCATCCGGCCCAGCTGTGGCCCCGGAGTGTTCAGCTTGGTCGTCACATTCACCATCGCCGCGTATCCGTTCGCGTCGAGCGCTTGCTTCTTGAGCGCGGCGCTGTAGATGCCTACCCCCAAGGCCTTGCCCAACACGAGCTTGTCGCCGGTTTTCGCATCGGCATTGCGCTTGAGGTTGCGGGGATCGACCAGCCCGATGGCCACCAGCCCGTAGATGGGCTCTACCGAGTCGATGCTGTGCCCGCCCGCGATCGGGATCCCGGCCCGCGCGCACACCGACTCGCCGCCGTGGAGGATCTCGCGGATCACCTCCATCGGCAGCTGATTGATCGGCATGCCGACCAGCGCGAGCGCGAACAGCGGAGTCCCGCCCATCGCATAAACGTCAGAGAGCGCATTGGTCGCTGCGATCGCTCCGAAGTCGAACGGATCGTCGACAATCGGCATGAAGAAATCGGTGGTCGCGACGATCGCTTGCGATTCGTTGATGCGGTACACGGCGGCGTCGTCGCTGGTCTCGGTTCCGACGAGCAGCTCGGGGCGGAGCCAACCGGAGCCGCTCTTCGCGAGGATCTGCTCGAGGACGGCCGGTGCGATCTTGCAGCCGCAGCCGCCGCCATGGCTGAACTGCGTGAGTCGGACCGGAGTTGCGTCGCGGGCGGTCATGACGGGTTCTCCTCAAGGACAAGCGGTCGATTGTAGCCCATCGTCAGACGCTGGCGCGTGTGCGTGGGGTTGCGTCACAGCAGCTCGGCCAAGATCCCCAACAGCGAGGAGCGCTCGCGTCGGGGATCGAAGAGCGGCCTCCTCGCGCGGCAACCGCGTTGCAGACCGGCATAGAAGCGCGGCTCGCCGACACACCGTGACAGAAGCGCCGCGAGCGCCTCGCCATTTCCGACCGGGAAATAGCCCGGGTAATCGCGGCCGAGCATCCCGACGTTGCCCGAAATGCGGCTCGCGAGCACGGGGGTGCCGGCGGTAACGGCCTCGACGATCACGTTCGCGCCACCCTCCATCAGCGAAGGGACGAGGAGCAGGTGCGCGCGCTTGATCAACTGTCGCGTCCTCGCGTGCGGCTGCGCGCCGACCCAGCGGATGCGTCGGTCCACGGACATCGCCTCTCGCACCGGCGCGGCCAACGCAGGGTCCCTGCTGTCACCGACGATCGTCAGAGAGCAAGCCGCCTCCGGCGCCAGATGGCTCCAGGCGCGAAGCGCCGTGAGCGGATCCTTCTCGGGCCGCAGGTGCGCCACCATGACACAGTTGAGACGCCCCGCGGCCTTGACCGCCGGCACGAGCGGCCGGCACGATTGGTACACCACGCGCGCCTTGCGACGATGCCGGGCCGGGAGGTGGCGCACGCCATCCTCCTGCAGTACGATCAACCGATCGGCGAGGTCTAGCGACTTGCATACCTCGGCACTGTGAGCCAGATCCCGATACAAGTCGGTGCCGGTCAGCACGACGATCAGCGGACCATCAGGGTGGGCTTCGCGCCAATCTCGTATGACGCCGTGGCTGCGGCGGGCGTGAAGTGCGATCAGGCACTCGGGGGCCGCGTGACCACGCTTGCCTTCACCCGGGGTTTGTACAATCACGCGGAACCGGTCGTGCAGCAACTTCGCCCAGCGCGCCGCTGTGCGCCAATTGCCGTTGTTGGCGCTGGCGGCATAGGGCGTTGCGATGCGGAGGAAGGGCGCGCTCAAGGTTGCCATGCGAGAGCTGAATGAAGTGCAAGCCCTGCGAGCTGCGCTGCTGGATGCGCGCAATTATACGCTCGCCCTGTACGCCCACCTGACGCCCGAGCAGCGCGAGGTGCCGTACCTGCGCGTGGTCAACCCTCCGCTCTGGGAGCTGGCGCACGTCGGCTGGTTCCAGGAGTTTTGGTGCCTGCGCTACCGGGAAGGGCATGCCCCGCTCGCCTCGCGCTGGCCCGACTGCGACCCGATCCTCAATTCCGCTCTGATTCCCCATGCACAGCGCTGGCAACTGCGCCAACTCGTCTGGGACGACGTGCTGATCTATCTGCAGCACGAGCTCGAGGATACGCTTCGCGCATTGGACCGCAGCACGCCTGCGCAGCGCTATTTTTTCCAGCTCGCTCTCTACCACGAGGATATGCACGGCGAGGCGCTGCTGATGACGCTCCAGACGGTCTCGCTTCCGGGGCCGCGGTTGCCGGGGCCGGTGCTCCCGCGCCCGGTCACGGAAGGCAGTGGCGGCGAGGTGGAGTTCGCAGGGGGTCGATTCGCGCTGGGTTCCGAGCCCGGGCCGGACTTCGTGTTCGACAACGAGAAGTGGGCGCACGAGGTCGAGATCGCGCCCTTCGCCATCTCGGCCGCCGCGGTGAGCAACGCCGAGTTCTTACGCTTTGTCGAGGAAGACGGTTACGCGCGGCGCGAGCTCTGGTCCGAGGATGGCTGGCGCTGGCGCGAGCAGTCGCAATTGGACGCGCCGCGCTATTGGCGCAAGAGCGCGGGTCGCTGGCTCATGCGCCGGTTCGACCGGTGGGAGCCGTTGTGCGACGATGACCCCGTCATGCACGTGAACGCCCACGAGGCCGAAGCCTACTGCCGCTTCGTGCACCGCCGGCTGCCCACCGAGGCCGAGTGGGAGTTCGCGGCGCGCGCCGGATGGTCCGGCGGCGAGCGCTTCCCCTGGGGAGACGCCCTCGGCAATGACGGCAGAGCCAATCTGAACGGTCTCTACGCAGCGCCGGTGCCCGTGTGGGCGCTCCCCGAGTCCGACAGCGCGCTCGGATTGCGCCAGATGCTGGGCAACGTCTGGGAGTGGACCTCCACGCCTTTCCGGCCTTACCCCGGCTTCACGCCCGATCCCTATGCGGAATACTCTCAGCCCTGGTTCGGCGACCACCGGGTTTTGCGCGGCGGCGGCTTCGCTACGCGCGCGCGGTTGGTGCATAACCGCTGGCGCAACTTCTATACGCCCGATCGCGGCGACATCTTCGCCGGCATCCGGACGGCGCGCTCGCTGTAACGATGGCCGTCCGCGCCGACGTCCCGACGGTGGTCCCGGCTCAGCGCTCCCTGCCGGAGGCGGCCTCCGGGGTGGCCGACAGACCGGGCGAGCCGTTGGCGCAGGGCGGATCGTCGTCTGCGATCCGCGGCTCCGACCCCGACCTCCACGGGTTCGGGACGATGCGCTACATCCGGTCACGCGGCCTAGCCGGCGAGTGCACCGGGCGCCGTCGCTCGCACGCTGCAATCGCTTTGGCGGTCGGGATTGCCGCCTCGATGGGAACCGCGTCGGAGGCGGCCGACTCTCTGCCAGTACCGGGGCTGTACCGTGTCGAGGTGCGGATCAGCCTACCTAACGTGCAAGATACCGCGGCGCCGATGCTCTTGACTCGCTGCATCGGTGCGGACGACCTGCAATCTGGACGGGCTTTCTTCGTGATGAGCGAGAATCCGCTCAAGAGTTGCGATCTGCTCGACTATCGGGTGACGGCCGGCACAGCCGTCTATCGGATCGCGTGCCCGGGACCGAACAAGGGCAGCGCAGTGGCCGTGTTCGACACCGCAGCGACCTCCTACCATGGCACCATTCAGATGAACATGGGCGGGAAGAACATGACCATGTCCGAGGCGCAGGCCGCCACGAGGATCGGAGACTGCCGCTAGATGCGCACAGGGCGGACCGGGGGCGGACGGTCGCCGATCAGCGACGCACATCCGGCCCGTCGGCGACGGGCCTCAAGCCGGAGGCGGCGAGCCCGGGCTTACAGTCCGGGAAGAACTGCGACAGATACGGCCCGTAGCGAAAGTCGGTGAACTCGCACGCGTGCGCGAACGAACCGTAGCAGTTCGCCTCCGACTCCACGTCGCAGTAGCGATCCCCGTAGCGGACGGCGAGCGGCGTGATGCTGACGGTATTCTCTCGCGGCTCGGCCCTCGCTACCAGGTCCCCTTTGGGCGTGAGCACGAGCAGAACGGAGTAGGGGAAGTGCGGCTCGGGCGTGTCGTAGCAGCCGCACTGGCGTGCTTCCACGCGCAGGTCCTCCTTGCGGAGCGCCGCGAGCTCTGCCGCCGAGAACCGAGCTTGGAGCCAGCGCGAGATCCCGTCGACGTCGAGCGTTTTGGTCTGCTCCGGATCGTCCGCGGCCAGCGCTGCGTCGCGGGCGTGAGCCTTGCCCGTCGGGACCAACACTGCCGATATCAAGATCAGAGCGGTTGCTAGCTCTTTCGCTGTCTTCATCGCGCTCGCTGCGAACATGGATCGTGACCCTTGGTTGCCCGGGTGTAGCCCAGTGGCCATCGCGGGTTAGCGAGCTGCGGCCGGCACCATCGGGTGTCGGGCGCACGGCACAGCAACGGCTCGCGCCCCGCTCCTTCCGATCTAGGCTGCATACAACGTGCCATGTCGCGCTGAGCTCGCGCATCGCCGGCACGGCCGGAGGAACCGGTCGGCGAGCGAGAGGCGTAGCTCGGGTAACGCCCGTCGCTACGTACGGGCGCGGACCGCGCGGGCAGGGGGATTCGAGAGATGCAAGCCGATCAGATCGCGGCTCGCCGCCATCCGCTGCCTTGGGGAGGGAAGCGGGCGCCGTCGCACAGCCACCTGCGGCACCGGTTACCGCATCGCGGAGCTGAACACGAGACCGCTGATGAAACCCGAGCCCACCGATTTCGAGTACTGGCTATTTGACTGTAGCCGGATGCCTTCCAGCGGAGGGGGTGGCTGGCCGAACACCGATTGGAAGTCCTTGTCCACCCTGCGCGTCACCGTCCTCCAGCGCATGATGGGCTCTCTGCCCGTCTCGGCGACGATGACCTTGATCTGGTAGAGCAGGGGCACTCCTTCGGACCACGTCGCGTTCAGCGCTCGCGTGGGATCCCAGACGTAGCTCAGCACTTTCCCGCCCTTGAAGGCGAGCAGGACCTGCAGAACCTGATCGCCGTCGTTCGCACGCGGAAAGCTCTCGACCATCCAGCTCCAGGTGAGCTCACTGAACTTGGTGACATCGAGATTGATCTTGCGGTTGAGCGAGAACGAGGCGCCGTCGGCATGGAAGTAGAGCGCGAGCGCTCCCGGCCGATCCGGGGCATCGACGACACGGAAGGCCGGTTGCCCCGTCTTCACCCGGAGCTCCCAGGGTTCGGGGGCACCGTCTTTGGCTTTCCGTCCGTCGAAAGTGAGCTGGACCGTGTCGTCCGCCCATGCACCGCAACCCATGCTTCCGGCGCAGAATGCAAGGACCAGGGCGACCCACGTCAGCCGGAGCCGGCGAGTCGTAGACCGGGCGTGAGGCATCGGAAAGCCCTTTGGCATGCCCTCGACCGGTGCGTTCGGACCCGGCGAGGCCGCGGGTACGGGAAGAGCAGGCACACCCCGCGCGGATGGGCTACGCGGAGTCGTCACCGAGCGGAATGCGGGAGATCGGTCATCGCGCCAGGATACGGGACTTCCCGCGGGCAAGCCACCGCACGTTGGCGCTGCGCCGACAGATCGGCAGAGGTCGGTGCGGCGTTCAGGCGGCACGCTGCTCGGTGCGATGTATCGGGAGCCGCCACTGGAGCGGCACCAATCCGCACGCGGATGGAGAGGTCGCAGGGACGCAGGGACGCAGGAAGAGCGCCATGTCCAAGTCCAAAGATTCTGTCGCCGAAACCATCCGGCGCTTCAACGCCGGGCGTGACCCCGAGCGCCTGAGGCTCAAATACCAGGCGATGCGCGCGAGCGCGTTTGGCTTCCTGCGCGGCACCTGCCACTTGTTCTATGACCGGTTGCCCGCCTCAGGGTTGCTTACCAAGGCCCCGCGTGCCTGGATCTGCGGCGACTTGCACCTGGAGAACTTCGGCAGCTACAAAGGGGACAACCGTCTGGTTTATTTCGACCTGAACGACTTCGACGAGGCGGCGCTCGCTCCGTGCACATGGGACCTGCTGCGGCTGCTCACCAGTGTGCTCGTGGGTGCGGGGACCCTGGGGCTCGGCGCTGCCCAGGCACGCGGACTGTGCCGGCGCCTGCTGGAGGCCTACGTGAGTGCCATCCAGGATAGCAAGGCCCGCTGGGTGGAGCGCGACACCGCCGAAGGCGTGGTGAGAGAATTGCTCGATGGTCTGCGCACGCGCACGCGCAAGGACTTCCTGGACAGCCGAACGGTGCGGGTGAAGGGGCTCCGGCAGATTCGCGTGGAGGGCAAGCGGGCTCTAGCCGCAACACGCCAGCAGCATGTGCGGATCAACGCTTTCATGCGCGAGTTTGCCCGGTCGCAACCGAATCCGGGCTTCTTCCGGCTGCTCGATGTGGTACGGCGCATCGCCGGTACCGGCAGCCTCGGCGTGCAGCGCTACGCGCTGTTGGTCGAAGGGAAGGGCTCGCCGGACGGCAACTATCTCCTCGATCTCAAGCAGGCGCTGCCCTCCTCTCTCGTGCCGCATCTGGATGTCAAGCAGCCCAAGTGGAAGAGCGAGGCGCACCGTGTGGTCGCCTTGCAGCGTCGGGTCCAAGCCATCCCGATGGCGTTCCTCACGCCTGTGTCCATCGACGGCGTCCCCTACGTGCTGCGCGGCCTGCAGCCGATCGAGGACCGCGTCGCACTCGGACACGGGAAAGGCAAGCTCGACCGCGCGCAGCAACTCATGACCACGCTGGGGGAGTTGGCCGCGTGGGGGCAGTTGCGCAGCAGCGGGCGGCAGGGCTCGGCCACGGCGGACGAGCTGATCGCGTTCTGGAGCAAACCTGGCCGGCCGCGTCGGCTGCAGCGTCTCGCGCTGGAGTGCAAGCGGCGAGTCGAGCAGGACTGGACGGTGTACTGCCGCGCGTACGATGCGGGTTACTTCGGCGACTCCATCCGCGGGACCGCGAAGCGAGCGTAGCGATGTAGACCTACGTAAGTTGCGCGGCCCAATCTCATGAAAAGCATGAGCCCGCAATCGTGATCTTCCCGTAGAGCCGCGCGCCGGATTCCGTCACACTCCAATTGCACTCGTTGTCTGTGCCGGCGTATTCCGATCTAGGTTCGGCGTAGCGCTTGCGAAGCGACATACGGGGCGCTATAGCGTCATCACCATTGGAGAGAACCATGTGGACCAAGCCTGAATTCACCGAGATGCGTTTCGGCTTCGAAGTCACGATGTACATCTACAACCGCTGAGGTTTCGGCGGACAGGCAAAAGCCCCGTTTCGGGGCTTTTGTTTTTGCGGCCTCCCCCGCATCGGCAGACCGCTCCCGCTGCGCGCAGCGCGAGCTTTTGATCCAGATCAACGACAGCACCCGGGTTCAGGAGGAAAAGCTCTTCTGGCACGGCCGAGTGGGAAGGCAAGACACCGAGCCGGCGCAAGAGGGCACACAGACCGAATCTTAGGAGACTGCAGATGGGCGCACCGGAGACGTTGTTTCAGGGTACCGAGCAGCCGTGGACGCGGCAGGAGTTCGAGGCGCAACTGCGCGCCAAGGGCAGCGGGTACCATATCTATCACCCGTTCCACCTCGCCATGAACAGCGGCGGCTGCACGCGGGAGCAGGTGCAGGGATGGGTGCTCAACCGCTTCTACTATCAGATCGCGATCCCGATCAAGGACGCGGCGGTCATGTCCAATTGTCCCGACAGGGAAGTGCGGCGGGAGTGGATCCAGCGCATCATCGACCACGACGGCCGCCAAGGCGATGAAGGCGGCATCGAGGCCTGGCTGCGGCTGGCGGAGGCGGTCGGCCTGAAACGCGAGGACGTAACCTCGCTCAAGCACGTGCTGCCCGGCGTGCGCTTCGCCGTGGATGCGTATGTCAACTTCGCGCGCACGCGCCCCTGGCAGGAGGCGGTGACATCCTCCCTGACGGAGCTCTTCGCGCCCGAGATCCACCAGAAGCGCCTCGACACCTGGCCCGAGCACTACTCCTGGATCGATAAGCCGGGCTACGCGTATTTCCGCAAGCGCCTGACCGAGGCGCGGCGGGACGTCCAGTTCGCGCTCTCGTTCACGCTCGACCACTACCGGACTCGCGAACAGCAGCAGCGCGCGCTCGACATCCTGCAGTTCAAGCTCGACGTGCTGTGGAGCATGCTCGATGCGATGCAGGTGAACCTTGGCATCGGGCCCAGGAAGCCTTGAGGCGGAGCACGAGCGAGGGCGCGCTGTTGCACTCCGGTGTCACCGGATCTCTGGAGATCGCTGATGGAAAAGGCTGGATCTGAACCACGCAAGACCGGTAGTCCTCTCTGGGTCAACGCGGAGATCACGTACAAGTGCCCGCTGCACTGCGTGTTCTGCTACAACCCCGTCGATTACACGCAGTTCGGGCCCGAGCTCGCGACGGCAGACTGGCTGCGCGTATTCCGCCAGGCACGCGAGCTGGGCGCGGTGCAGCTCGGAATCTCGGGCGGCGAGCCGCTCATGCGCGACGATGTCGAAGTCATGGTCGCGGAAGCGAGCGCGCTGGGCTACTACGTGAATCTGATCACCTCCGGCGTTGGGCTGACGGAGAAGCGCATCGCGGCGTTTCGGCAGGGCGGGCTGGGCCAGATCCAGCTCTCGTTCCAGGACTCCACGCGGGAGCTGAACGATTTTCTCACCAGCACCAAGACCTTCGAGCTCAAGTCGAAGGTGGCTGCGTTGATCAAGCAGTACGAATATCCGATGGTGCTCAACGTGGTGCTGCACCGGCTCAACATCGACCATATCCAGCAGATCCTGGACATGGCGCTCGCCATGGGCGCGGATCACCTCGAGCTCGCGAACACCCAGTATTACGCCTGGGCGATGCTGAACCGCGATCACCTGCTGCCCAGCCGGGAGCAGCTCGTGCGCGCCGAGGAGATCACCAATGCGTTCCGCAAGCGCGTGGGCAAGAAGATGAAGATCTACTTCGTGGTGCCCGACTACTACGCGGATCGGCCGAAGAAGTGCATGAACGGCTGGGGCACGACCTTTCTGAACGTCGCGGCGGACGGCGTGGCGCTGCCCTGCCACGAGGCACGCATGCTGCCGGGATTGACCTTCCCCAACGTGCGGGATCACGACATCGCGTGGATCTGGAACGAGTCGCCGGGCTTCAACCGCTATCGCGGCGACGAGTGGATGAAGGAGCCCTGCCGTACCTGTCCGGAGAAGGAGAAGGACCTCGGAGGCTGCCGCTGCCAGGCGTTCATGCTGACCGGGGATGCCGCAAATGCCGATCCGATCTGCGCGCTGTCGCCGCACCACCATGTGGTGACCGAGGTGGTCGACCGGGCCCAGAACCCGGAGCCGGCTGTCAAAGTGCACCCGATCGTCTTCCGCGACGACCGCAACTCACGCCGGCTGACCGCCCAGTCGAAAGAGACGGCGGCGGCCGAATAGCGGAACGGGCCGAGCGGGCTGGGAACCGATAGATGCGCACTGCAGCGCTGTGGGCAAGTGCCGGGGCGTTGGCGCTGCTCGCGGCGGCAGGTGCGAACTCCGCCGAGGTCTGGGTGGGCAACCAGCGTACGGGCACGGTCCAGATCGTCGACGGCGCATCGCTTGCGCT
This sequence comes from Burkholderiales bacterium, assembly GCA_035501875.1. Lineage (GTDB taxonomy): Bacteria > Pseudomonadota > Gammaproteobacteria > Burkholderiales > SHXO01 > SHXO01. Next base: position 11,953 of record DATJVI010000032.1, on the reverse strand, counting down.
CGTAGCGGAAATCCCCGTCGGGCTCAAGCCGCACAACGTTGCATTCAGTCATGACGGACACCGGGCTTACGTCGCCAACCTAAGATCGGGCGACGTCAGCGTGGTGGATGCCGACGCGCGCCGAGTGGTGGCAACGCTGCCGGCGGGCAAGATCACGCACCACGTGGCACTCTCCCCGGACGGGCGGTTGCTCTTCGTGGCCGTGCGCGGCGAGGACAGAGTGATCGTCTTCGACGCCGCGAGCTTGCAGCCGGTCAAGTCCATCCCGGTCGGGAAGAACCCCGGGATGACGCTCTTCACTCCGGACGGAGCCAGGGCGTACGTGAACAACGCCGGCGAGGCGAGCGTGTCGATCATCGACGTGGGCAGGCTGGAGGTGACCGGTCGAATCGCGGATGTCGGCGGCTGGACCGGCGACATGGCCATCACGCGCGACGGCAAGCGGTTGATCGTCACCGCCGGCGCGAGCGATCGCTACGCGCTCATCGATGCGAGCGCCGACCGGGTGATGGCTACCGGCGTTGGTGGACAGGGACCGCATGGAGTGGCGCTCACTCCGGACGGTGTGCATGCGCTGGTCGTGAACAGCCTGTCCGGCGATCTCACCGTGGTCGACATGGCCACAGGCGAGTCGGTCGAGACGATCGCCGATCTCGGCGACAAACCTGCGTACGTGGATGTCTCTCCCGACGGCCGCTACGCGTTCGTCACCCTCATCGGCGAGCGCGCCGCCGGCGATCCACCCAACCGGCTCTCCGGCCACAGCCCGGGGCTCGCCGTGGTCGATCTGGCGCAGAAAAAAGTAGCGCGCACGATTCCGCTCGGCGGCGACCCGCTCAGCGTGACGGTAAGGCCCTGACCGCACGCTGGCAGGGTATGCTCCGCCTCGCATCCCGCGGGATCCGCGAGGCGTAGCCATGATCAGACTCGGCATGTTCAGTTACGGCGGAGCCGCCGCCATCGTCACGAGCGTGGCGCTGGTGATCGGGCTGGACGCCGCAACCGGCTCCAAAGCCACGATCGTCAGCGGCCTGTTGATCGTGGCGCTGGCAGACAACCTCACCGACTCGCTGAGCATTCACATCTACCAGGAGTCCGAGCGGCTCGATTCCCGGGCCGCCTTCTTCTCCACGCTGACCAACTTCGCCGCGCGGCTCGCGACCTCGCTGAGCTTCGTCGCCCTCGTCTTGCTGCTGCCGATCCGGAGCGCGATTCTCGCCACGTCGATCTGGGGATTGCTGCTGTTGAGTGGCCTCACCTGGGTGCTCGCGCGGGAGCGCGGGAGGAGCGTCTTCGCCGAGATGTTCAAGCACGTCGCCGTGGCGCTCGCGGTCATCCTGGCCAGCAAACAGATCGGCGCTTGGATCGGCGCGCATGTCGGCGCCCCGTAAAGCGCGCAGGCCGGCCTCGATCAGAGAGTGCGTGTGATCTTCGCGAGATGCGGCGGATGATCCGGATCGCGTCCGCGTGCGCGCGCAAGTCGGGCCGTAAGCGGATACGCGGTGTGCAGCGTCACGACAGGTTGAAGCAGCGGATCGGGAGCTGTCGGGACGGAGACAACGTGGGTCTTTTGCCCGAGGCGTTCCTGGTGCGGAGACAAGAGAAGCACCGAGGCCCCGGCGACGTGGAGCTGCGAGAGGGCTTCGCCGATGCTCGCTCTCGTGGGCGCATCTCCTGCGAGCACAATGGCAGGCAGCGAGGGCGACGCGAGGGAGATCGGCCCATGCAGCAGCTCGGCTGCGCTTACCGCCTCGGCATGGATGCCGCACACCTCTTTGAGCTTGAGCGCGAGTTCCCTCCCAACCGGTAGCATCGGGCCGCGCGCCACGACAAACGCATCGTCATGCTCCGCGAGCAGCTGGACTGCGGCGTCCCAGTCGACGCGGTCGCAGCGGGTGAGCGTCTCCGGCAACTGGTCCAACGCCGCGATGAGCGACGAATCGCGTGTCCACTCCGCGATCAGGTGCAGCAGTGCGGTGAGGCTCAGCAGGAACGTCTTGGTGGCTGCGACGGCAAGCTCGGGCCCGGCGCCCATCTCGATGACGATGTCCACCGTGTGCGCCAATGCCGAGTCGGCTGCGTTGGTGACACCCAAGGTCAGCGCGCCGCCGTCTCGCGCGCCTGCCACCGCCGCACACAAGTCCGGGCTCGTGCCCGACTGTGAGATCGCCAGCACCACGGCGCGCTCGAGCCGCAGCGTGCACTGGTAGACCGACGCCAGCGACGGAGGCACCGAGGCGGTCGCCAGCGCCAGTCTCAGCCCGGCTAGATAAGCCGCAAACGCCGCAGCGTTGTCCGAGCTGCCGCGAGCGATAGTGGCGATCAACGTGGGTGAGAACTGTTCGATCCGAGCAACGACGCCGGGCAGCTCACGCCGCAGGCGCTCGAATTGCCGCGACGCCAAAGCGGGCGTTTCGGCGGCTTCGTGCTCGAGCAGGGACGCCATCGAGAATCGAGCTCACCCGCGCAGCCTGCGCTGACGGCCATACAGCAGCATCAACGCGAGCAGCGTGGTTCCGAACACGATCTGACGGCCGAACGGCGGGATGCTGAGCGTAGTGAGGATGCTTTGTAACAGCACGAGCACGATCGCGCCCGCCATCGTCCCGACGTAACCGCCGCTTCCGCCGGCGAGCGAGGTGCCGCCGATGACCACTGCGATGATGGACGGAAGCATGTATTGATCGCCGGCGCCGACGAATACGTACTCCGTGTAGCCGAGAAGGAGAATGCCGGTGATGCCGCTGAACAGTCCGCTCAACGCGAAGAGCAGCGCGCGTGTGCGCCGGACCGGGACTCCCGCCAGCGCCGCGGCAGTCTCGTTGCTGCCGATGGCATAGAGGTTCAGGCCGAACGTCGTCCGGCGCAGCACGAGCGTGACCGCCACACCGACGACCAGCCAGATGAACAGGATCCCCGGCAGGCCGAACAAGAGCGGCTCGCTCACGATGCGAGACAGCATAGGTGCCGCGCGGCCGGACGGCACGCCGCGCGTGAGCAGGACCAGCCCGCCCTGCACGACGCCGAGCATGCCGAGCGTCATCACCAGCGGTGGAATGCGCAGGAGCGTGACGCCGAGACCCGTGATCAGTCCGATGAGGAAGCTCGCAGCTAGCACCAGCACAAGCGCCTGCGCGAGATAGGCGTCCTGCTGGTGCATCAGATTGCCCGCCAGAAATGCGGCGAAGGAGAGCACGCCGCCCACCGACAGGTCGATGCCCTCGCGGCCGCCGAGAATGACCAGATTCTGGCCTGCCGCCACCACGCCGAGCAGCGCCGCGATGGTGAGCAGCGTGACGATCTGCCGCGGCGAGGCGAAGCCCGGCGACAGCAGCTCGCCCGCAGCGAGTAACACGACGATGGCGGCCACCGCGATCGCGAGCGGCCGCTTGAACACCGCAGGCAGTCTCGCCATTTCGGTGCTACCTCCCACGCGCCATCACGACCCCGCCGGCCAGAGCGGCCAGGATGATGAGCCCCTGGATCAGGCCCTGCCACTCGAAAGGAAGCTGTGCGAAGAAGATGACGTTGTTGATCAGTCCCAAGATGAACGCGCCCAAGACGCTGCCCGCTACGCCTCCCACGCAGCCGCTCAACGCAGTTCCGCCGAGCACCACCGCGGTCACCGATGCCAGAGTGAGCGCCCCGCCGATGAGCGGATCGCCCGATGCGGTTTCGCCCACTAGCGCGAGTCCCGCGAGCGCGGAGAACAGGCCCGAAATGGTGTACGCGCCCAACCGCACGCGTGCGACCGGCACCCCGGTCTGATAGGCCGCTTGCATATTGCCGCCGGTGGCGCGTAGCGCGCGGTAGAAGCGTGTCCGGGCGGCCACTGTGGCGAACGCGATCGCTGCCACGAGAATCCAGATCACGGTCGGCACACCGAGTGCCGCGCCGGCGTAGGCGTTATAGAAAGCCGGCGGGACCTGCCTTCCCGCCTGGGGCAGGATCCACAGCGCGAATCCGGCGAAGACAATGCCGGTCGCGAAGGTCGTCACGATCGGCTGGAAACGCAGATATGCCACGCACAGGCCGTTTACGACTCCGCAAACGAGCCCCGCCGCCAACCCCACCGCGAGGCCGAGCGCGATCGAAGCGCCCGATCCACCCATTCCGTCGATGATGGATACGACGGCGACGTTGACCAACGACACGATCGCGCCCGCCGAAAGATCGATGTCGGACGCGAGCACGACGTAGGTCTGCCCCACCGCGACCAGGCTCATCGGCAGGAACGCGGCGACGTTCGAGGCGGCTACGCCGAAGCGCAAGAACGTCGGCTGCAGCACCGCGTTCACGATGCACAGCACGACGAAAACCGCCGCCGCCATCCAATAGGGGCGCGGCTGCGTCCAGAAGCGCGGCGAGTTCTTCATCTGGACGCAACCGGCTCTTGTGTGGGTCGCACATCCCGGCAACCCGTGCCGCGGTCACGCTGCGCTCCTCCCCCTTCAAGGGGGCGGCCGGGAGGGGGGTGGGGGAGATCCACCGCACACCCCATCCCCACCCTGACCCTCCCCTTGAAGGGGAGGGAATGCACATCGTCCGCACGCGGGATGCACGATGATACAACCGGCTTTCGTGCGGGTCGCACATCCCGGCAACCCATGCCGCAGTCGCGTTGCACTCCTCCCCCTTCAAGGGGGAGGTGGGGAGGGGGATGGGGGAGATGCAGCACGTACCCCATCCCCGCCCTGGCCCTCCCCTTGAAGGGGAGGGAATACGTAGCATCCGCACGCGGCACTAGCAACGACGGCTGAAGAACTTTCATCTGTGCCGATCAAGCCACGGGGCGTCCTGCGGCATAGGCGGCCTGGTACAGTGCGAAGCGGGTCCGCTCCTCGCCGCGCAACTCGGCCACGATCTGGCCGCCGTTGAAGACGAGGACGCGATCGGCGACCGCCAGCAGCTCCTCGTCGTCGGAAGAGTGCAGCAGGATCGCCACGCCTTGGCTGCACAGCTCGTCCATGGTCGCGTACAGATCCTCCTTGGTCTGGATGTCGATTCCTTTGGTGGGATCGTCGAGCAACAGCACGCTGGGCCGGGTCGCGAGCCAGCGGCCGAGCACGACCTTCTGCTGATTGCCGCCGCTCAACTCCGATACCGAGGCCTGCAGCGAGGAGAACTTCAGCTTGAGGCGCTCGATGAAAGGCGCGATCTCGCTCTCCAGCCGCTCGCGAGCCACGGTCCAGCGTCGGCCTCGGGCGAGCAGGGCGATGACGAGATTCTCGAAGATCGGGCGGATTGCCATGACGCCGTAGCGTGCGCGGTCGCCTGCGACATAGGCGATGGCGTGTCGCATGACGAAGCGCGGGCTCGTTGGAACGAGCGGCTTTCCGTCGACCCGGATGCTGCCGTCGCGCAGCGGCAGCGCGCCGAACAGAGCGCGCAGCAACTCGGACTGGCCTTGCCCGTGCAGCCCGCCCAATCCGAGGATCTCTCCGCGATGGAGCTGGAAGGACACGGTACTCAACTTGGCGGAGGTGAGGCCGTCGGCTTCGAGCGTCACCGTTTCCGACGGCGTGTGGCGTCTGCGCCGCGTCTCGGCTGCCGCCGTCTCACCCACCATCGCGGCGACCAGGATATCGCGCGTGGTCTCCGTGGTCGGACGAGTGAGCACGGTGGCGCCGTTACGCATGACCGTCACGCGGTCGGCGATCTCCAGCACCTCGTCCATCCGGTGCGTGATGAAGATCATCGAGCGGCCTTCGGTCTTGAGCGCCCGAATGCGCTGGAACACCGCGTCCACTTGATTGCGGTCGAGCGCGGCGGTGGCTTCGTCGAAGATGATGATGCGCGGGTTGGCAGCGAGGACCTTCAGGATCTCCACGAGCTGGCTCTGATCGGCGGAGAGATCCGCCACCCGGGACTCGGGCTGCACGCCCGGCCCCAGAACTTTGCCGAATTGCTCCAGCGCTCGCAGCGCCATCGCTCGCAGCGCCTCGCGATCGACCATTCCAGCGCGTGTGTGAGGCTCGCGACCGAGATAGATGTTCTCGGCCACGGTCATCTGCGGGATGAGGCTCAGCTCCTGGTAGTAAACGCCGATCCCTGCCTCCGCCGCTTGGCGTGGGCCGGGGAACGAAACCGGACGGCCGTCGAGCAGGAGCCGGCCGGCGTCTGCGGCCACCGAGCCGGCGATGATCTTGCACAGCGTGCTCTTGCCGCAGCCGTTCGAGCCGATCAGCGCGTGGACTTCGCCGGCGGCGAGCGCGAACTCGGCGCCGGCCAGCGCCACCACGCCGCCGAACTGCTTGCGCACACCGCTCGCCTCCAGAACGGGCATCTGTGCACGCGCTTGCGGGGCCGGCGGCGTGCCAGGCTACTTCTTGAAGTAGAGCTGCAGGGCCTGGTCGGGGGTCACGATCGTGCTCACCGAGATGTAGCCGGGCTTGTCTTTCCAAGCGTCGTAGATCTTCTCGAAGTTGGAGCTGTCGATCAGCGGAATGGGGATGTAGATCGCATTCCCGTATTGGCCCTTGAAGATGCCGTCCTTGAGCTGATGTCCCTGCAGGCGCAGCACGGCGACGTTCAGCGCGCTCGCCATGCAGCCGGGCGGATTGACCGACGCGCCGCTGTTGTAGTGATGCTCCTTCCACGTCTTGAGAAAATCGACCCGGATCTCGCCGGTGGCGGCGATGTCGGTGCGCTTGGCGTCGACCAGAGCGCGCCACGCGCCGGCGGCCATGCCGTCCTGCACCCAGACGCCGTTGATCTGCGGATAAGTGGCGAGCAAGTTCTGCATCGCCTGCTGCCCCTGGGCCTCGTCCCAGTTGGCGTTGACCTCGTTCAGGATCTTGATGCCGGGATACTTGGCGAACACCTCCCGGTAGCCGGCGATGCGCATCTGATTGGCCGGGTGGCCGGCCACGCCGTTGATGGCCACGACGTTTCCCTTGCCCTTGAGCGTCTTGGCGAGCCACTCGGCCGACTGCATGGCCCAGCCCTTCTGGTCGATCCCGACGTAGATCGCGTCTTTGGAAGAGACCTCGGCGTCGGTGGCGATGACCATGATGCCCTTGGCCTTGGCCTGCGCGAAGATCGGATCGAAGGCCGTCGGGCTGTTGGGGTTGACGATGATCGCGTCCACGCCCTGGTTCATGAAGTTGCGCACCTGCGCGATCTGGCCGGGGACGTCCACGTTGGAGCTCTGCGCGATGGTCTTCACAGTGACGCCGCGCTTGGCCCACTCCTTCGCTGCCGCTTCCGCTTCGTCGATCATCTGGGTGCGCCACTCGCTGCCAACCCAGCCGTTGCTCAGCCCGATGGTAAAGGTGTCCTTGGCGCTCGCCAGCGGCGACCCGCCGGCGGTGACGACGGCGGTGAGGCCCACCGCCAACAGAGTTCTTTTCATGATCTACCTCCAGGGAAGAACGCTCGTCTGTTCGATCGGTGCGCCATGTTCAGCGCACGGCCTGCCGCGGCAGCACGAACCAATGTCGCAGGATGCCACGGTTCAAAGCAATCTACCCGGCGGCTGGCCGGGCGGATTTGACGTGCGTCAACGATGGGTGGCGGCGAGCGTACGTTCTCCAGCGCGGGTTGCGCCGCGACCGAGCGTCAGCCCCGGCCGGTTCCCAGGCGATACGAATCCAGGATGTCTTCTCCCTTCCAGGCCAGCCCGCCGGGCTTTTCTTTCCTGTAGCTGTAGATGGCCTCGAAGTGCCTGATCCGCTGCGGCACGCCGCTGATGTAGGGGTGCACGGCGATCGCCATGATCCGTGCCGACTCGGGCCCCCCGTCGTAGAGCCGGTCGAACTGGCGGCGCGCACGGTGGAACAGCTCGGCCGCTTGCCTGCATACACACGTGTGGTCTAAATGGAGTTGCGGATCGTCGCCCGCGGCCTGCCTCCGTGTAATCCTCTGAAGGAGGCAGCTCCGCGAGTGGGCTCAGCGGTTCGTAATTCGGAGTCTCAGCGCAATCCGAGCAGAATGTTGGCGGCGAGAGCGAGCACCACGACCGCGAAGATTCGTTTCAGCCAGGAGACCGGCATCCGGTGGGGCGCCATCGCGCCCCAAGGCACAGTGATCAAAGTTCCCAGCACGATTCCCGCCAGCGCCCGCAAGTAGACATAGCCGAGGCTGAATCGCGGGAGGTGCTGCTGCCCCAGGGAGGTCCAGATAGAGCCGACCGAGCCGGCCCCTGCGATCGGGAGCAGCAGAGCCGAGCACGTGCCGATGGCCTGGAGTATCGGCACGTTGCACATCATCAGCAGCGGAATGGTCAGAAGGCCGCCACCGTCCGCTTGTACCTAACCGGCGAAGACATAGGTACACCCGCGCGAGACAGCCCCATTACAGGCCACCACGCCAGACGGGACGAGCTGGATGCCGGGGAGCACCGCGTCGGTCCAGTCCTTCTTCACATCGTCTGCCTTTAGGCCCATCTTCTGCGCAACCATGCCGCTGTAGACGGTGATCGCGAGGTTGCAGACCGCCACTTTCACGCCGCGAGCGATGAGCTTCTGGAGCACAGCGTCAGGAATCGGTACGGGCAGGGCGTTGGCATCGAGGTAGTACGGGTTACGCAAGGCGGGCGCCTTGGTCTCCGGATCGTTGATCTTGAAGACCTCGCCCAGTTTGTACTTCGCCCACGCAGAGTCGTTGAGCGCGAGCGGGATCGTATTGTGCCGAAGCACCACCACGACTCCGAGCTCGCTTTGCGGCAGGCCGTAGGCCGGCGCACCGGTTAGCAAGAACGCGAACGACCACACCAGTCCTATTCCTCCGTTGAGCTCCGGCATGTCGTAGAGCTGCTTTTGCGTGCCGGGGATGCTGTCGAGCCATCGTGTGAAGTCGGTGCTCGCACCTGCCGCCGCCTGCACCGCGGTGACCGGCACCATCGCGCCCAAGCCGGCTGCAGCCGTCGTCGCGGCGAGCCCGAGGAAATCGCGACGGTTGGTGGGAATGTTCAGCTCACTCATGGTTGCCTCCTTCGTTGCTGTGAGATTAAGGAATTCTCAGTCGTTGTGACGCAGGACCCTGTCTCCACGCGAAGCGGGCAGGTGTCGCCTCCCGCGAGAGGACGGAGACAGCGCGCTGTTTGGCCTGGGTCACGCGACCGCAGTGTGAAAGCCAGAACCCCTGTGCCGTGGCGCTCACGAGACGTGCGCGGCATGTGATGGCAATGCCGAGCGACGGTGCATTCTCATGACACCGGGATCACGCCGCATTGTACTCAGCGAGTGTATTAGAAGGATTTCTCCTTTGTTTCATCTGTTTCCGGCGGCCGTCCCGCTTTAGCTGCTGCGCTTGTCCGATAACGCACGCTTCGACGGCGCTGTACTGCCGCGGGAGGCGCTCGGAATCGCGCTGCGTTGGTGGAGCGGTGGCGCCGCTAGCCCCGGTCGTCAGCCGGGCGCAGAATAACCTTCTGGTCTTGCCGCGCCTGCGCGGAAAAAAGGAAGCCTTTTCTTCGCCGAAGCGCTCAACATTGCACGTCGCCCAACGCTGTCCACCGGCGCCGGCGACGTCCCGATGCGTGCGCGATGCGAAGCGCGGCGCGCCGCAACGTCCAAACTGCATTGCCCGAGCGGAGGAATGCCATGTCCCATGCAACGGAAGTCGCGATCGTCACCGGCGGCGCCGGCGGAATCGGCGAGGCGGCTGCGCGCGCGATCGGCCGGCGCGGCGTGCGGATCGCCGTCGCCGACCTGCGCCTGCCCGCGGCGCAGCAGGCGGCGGCGCGGCTGCGGGGGGAGGGGCTCGAGGTCGAGCCGCTCGCCGTGGACGTGGCCAACGAAGCGAGTGCGCGCGCCCTGGCAGAGACGGTGCTGGGCCGGTGGGGCCGTATCGACATCCTGGTGAACAATGCCGGGGTGGAGAGCTCCAAGCCTTTCCTGGAAATCGGCCTCGAGGAGTACGAACGCGTGATGCGAGTGAACACGACCGGCGTGTGGCTGTGCTGCCAGGCGGTCATCCCGGCGATGCTGCGGCAGGGAAGCGGCTGCATCGTGAACGTCAGCTCGGTTGCCGGGCAGCGCGGCGGTGGCCTGCTCGGAACCGCGGCCTACGCGACCTCGAAGGGTGCGGTGATCGCGCTCACCAAGGCGCTGGCACGCGAGTTCTCCAAGTCCGGCATTCGCGTGAACGCCGTGTCTCCCAGCCTCACCATGACGGACCTGGCGCAACGCCAGCTCGATCGGCTCCCCGCCGGCACGCTCGACCGCGTGATCGCGATGACGCCGATCGGGCGCGTCGCGCAGGCCGAGGAGATCGCCGACGTGATCGCCTTCCTCACCTCGCCCGAGGCGTCGTTCGTCGCCGGCCACGTGCTGAACGTGGACGGCGGCACCGCGATGTGACGAGCGCCGCGGCGACGCAGCTCGCGGCCATGCACGCTAGCGATGCTGCGCTCCGCCTCGCCAGTTGCGCTCCGCTTCGTCCCATGCTGTGAGCGGCTGTAGGTCCGGCACGCAGGCGAGCCCCGATTTGCCGTCAGACGAGCGCGCTTCCGGCGACACGACGACATCGAGCAGCGCCGGGCGGTGGGTGAGCCCACGCGCGATCGCGCGCTTCAGGTCCTCTGCGCGCTCCACGCGCTCGGCGTGCATGCCGAAGGCGCGGGCCATCTGCGCGTAGTCGGAGAACCGCAGCCGCGTACCGACGACCTTGCCGTGCGTGTCGGTCTGGTCGTGCACTTCGATCTGCCACGCGCCGTTGTTGGCGACGACGATCAGCACCGGCGCCTGGTGGCGCACCGCGGTGTCGATTTCCATCGCGTTGAAACCGAAGGCGCCGTCACCGGTGGCCACCACGACCTGACGGCCCGGTAAGGCGAGCGCGGCGGCGATGCCGAAAGGCGTGCCGACGCCGATGCAGCCGAGCGAGCCGGGGTCGAGGTAGCTCGAGGTCGAAAGCGCCACGCGCGCGAAGCTCAGGAAATCGCCGCCGTCGGCGATCACCACTGCGTCGGGCGAGAGCTGTGCCTGCAGTTCTGCGAGGAGCCGGTTCGGATGAATGCGTCCTTCGGAGTCCGAGGCCGCGCTCTCCATGGAAGCCTGCAGCCTGCGCGCACGCTCTTCGTGCTTGCGGCGCAGCTCTTCAGCCCAGGCCCGGTCGATCGCAGGCTTGCGCTCGCCCGCCGTGCGCACGATGGCTGCGAGCGCGGCGGCCGGCTGCGCGAACAGCTCTACCACGCCCCGGCGGTTATCGCGGATCTCGGAGGGTGCATCGCCGATGCGCAAGAACTTCGCGGCTCCGAACACCGCGGGGGAGCCGTATGCCAGTTGGAAGTCGAGCCGCCGGCCGACGGTCACGACCACGTCTGCCTGCCCCATCACCGACCCGCGCATCGCGGCTACGACGCTCGGGTGCGAATCGGGCAGCAGCCCTTTGCTCTCGCCCGTATCGAGATACGGCGCGCCCAGGCGATCCAGAAGTGCACGCAGCTCGGCGCCGGCCCCACGCGCGCCGCGCCCGCTGATCAGCAGCGGGCGTTCCGCCGACCACAGAAGCTCCACCGCCGCCATGACGTCGTCCTCGGCCGGCAACAGCACGGGGCGCGGCTTCGGGCGGAAGTGCTCCTCGAGCTGCAGCGGCTTCGGCACTTCGCCGCGCAGCGTGTCGGTCGGAAAGTCGAGATACACGGGACCGGGCTCCCCGCCCTGACCGAAGGCGCGCGACACCGCCTCGTCCAACTCCTGCAACACGAGAGAGGGCTCGCGCACGGTGCGTGCATAGCGCGTGATCGGCCGGGCGATATCGGCGTGCGGCAGATCTTGCAGGCCGCCCCGGTTCTCCTGCGCGCGCGGCGGGCCGCCGGAGAGCACGAGCACCGGCGCGCGCGCGACATGCGCGTTGGCGATCCCGGTCATCGCGTTGGTCATGCCCGGGCCGGCGGTCACCAGCGCCACGCCCAGCTTACCGGTCAATTCGCTGTGCGCATGCGCCATGTACACCGCGGCGCGCTCGTCGCGCACGTCCACGATACGGATCCCCTCGGCGTCGCAGC
>DATJVI010000031.1:0-3216 GCA_035501875.1 Burkholderiales bacterium | reverse complement strand
GCGTTTCGCGCACATGTGCCGTATCTTGCCCTGCTGGTGGAACTAGACGAACAGCGCGCACGGCCGACCGAAGATGAAGCGATTCGCATGGTGGGCAATCTCGCAACCCCGGACGCAGCGCTCGCGCCGCCCGAGATGGTCCGCACCGCTGGCATGGGGTCGCGCGTACGCGCGGTGTTTGCACCCGCCGGTCCCGATATCGCGATCCCGCTGTGGACTTTGGATGCAACGCAACCGACTGGCGCCATGCCGTGGCGCTATCCCGAGCAGACCGGCTAACCCACCGCCACATCCATGGGTACTGCGGCGTATTGCAGTACTTCGGCAATGCCTGACAACCGTAGCGCCTCTCAATGATCGACGTGCCCGGAAAGATTTGAACCCAGAACCAGGGCAGAAGCTTCTCTCGATCGCTACCGACCGTCATCCATGGCTGCGTGGGTACGGCGCCTGCCGGCCAAGACCGGTGACTAGTGCATGTCCCGGGAAGTTCCCAACAGACGACGTTCGACTCAGCTGAACTCTTAGGTCACCCCGCCGATCGCTCTAGTTTCACGCGGATGGCGCCGTCGCTCCGGGGGTAGGCGCCCATAACCGCTTGCAGCCCCGCTCGGGAGCGCTATCGCAGCCCCTCCCACGGGCTCGCGGGCCAAGTTTTCCTGGCTTGAGCCGCACCGCGACAGGTGATACGGTTCGATTTCCTATCCGTCGAACCAAGGGAGGCGATCGTCGTGATAACCGTCCTTCATGAACAGCGCGAGACGCGCTTGCCCGATGCGATCGCCCATGGCGAGGAATTATGGCTTGACCACGCGGCCATCGAACAGGCCACCGGCTGGTCATGGAAAGCCGAGGGCCTGTGCCACGGCGACGTGTGCGTCCCATTGCCACGCGTGCACACGGACAAGTTCGTTCGCGGCGGTCGCCTGAACGTTGCTGCCATGTGGCGTCATAGCGGCCAGCCTGTGGTGCACGACGCCGCGTCGAGCGTGTGGGTTCTCGGTAGCGGCGCTGCGCAACGCAGTGCCGCGCTCGCCACGCTGCACGCGCCGGACTTCACGTTGCCCGATCTCGACGGCTGTCTGCACTCGCTGTCGTCGTACCGTGGTCGCAAGGTCTTCCTCGCAACCTGGGCTTCCTGGTGAGGGTGCCGCCTTGACTTGCCCGTGTGGCAGTCACTGTTCGGCGAAATGAAGGATCATGGTTTCATGGTGTTGGCCGTTGCGTTGGACCAGCCCGAGACCGCGCGGCCGTGGATCGAGGCGGCGGGCGCTACCTACCCTTGCTTGATCGATCGCGATCACCATCTGGCCGATCTCTACAACCTAGTGAACGTGCCTCAGGCCGTGTGGATCGACGAAGAAGGCCACATCGTCCGCCCGCCTGAGACCGCGGGATCGATGGACGCGTTCCGCGCGATGGATCGCAAGACCTTAACGATCCCCGACGAAGTGATGGCCGAGCGCAACCGCGTCAAGACGCGGTACTTCGACGCCGTTCGCGATTGGGTGCTGCGTGGCTCGGAGAGCGTGCACGCGATGAACGCAGCCCACGCTGCGGAAAAGCTGAAGCTCCCCGATGCCACGATCGCCGAGGCACACGCACGCTTCCACCTCGGGCGGTATCTGCTGCGCGAGGGGCAGGAGGCCGAAGCGCAAGTGCAGATGGCCGAGGCCAGCCGGCTGCATCCGGATTCATGGGCGATGTGGCGGCAAGCGGCGGCGAAGGACACACGCGGGCTGGCGTCTGGGCCGGAGTTTTGGAGACGGGTGGATGCACTGGGGAGCCGGTATTACTACCCGCCGGCGGAGATCGACGATATGAGGTAGTCGTTCGCGAGCTACTGATTGACGCGGCTTGCGCGGCCCAGCGTCACTAATAGCTCGCCGTCGAGAGCCAATGACGCACTTATCACACCTCAGCCACGGTTTTTACTCGAAGTAGCGGACCTTTCGCGAACTTCTCTGACCGGCCAAAAGCGGACCTTTATGCCTATCTTGATTGTTGCCCCGGTTTCGGATGGGTGATCCGTGGTGTGTTCAGATAACTTGCTTTAGTAGCCGAGAATGGCGCTGGGCCTATGAACACATAGGACTGGCTCGCTGTGGGGGCTCGCGCTCTTCGGTGCATCGCGCGCGGGCGGGATCGAGGTCTTCGGGGCGCTTCACATGATTACCGTAGGCGCGCTCGGCACGCTCACGCTCAACGTCATGGCAATGACGCGGATGCTCAAGGCGCGGCGCGACCCCTCGCGCAGCCGCGTTCCGCCCCTGGGCACGGCGCTCATCGCGCTCGCCTGGAGCGCGACGTGCGCGCTGCTCCTTGCGCTGATCGCGCGCACGCCCGCGCGGCCGCCGCGCCCGCACGAATAGGCGCGCCTCAGAGGTCCAGCAAGCCCGGGCCGACCCAACCGGTCGCCTCGCCCGGGTACCCTGTCTGCGCCGAGAGCAGGCGTACGCCCCGCAGTTCGAGCTCCTGGCACCAGTGATGATGGCCGAAGATCCAGGCCGCGACCTTCGCGCGCGCCGCGGCGTCGACCAGCTCGTCGCAATCGCTGTGGAACGCGGGCGAGAGCGGCGTGATGCCCAATTTCGAGTTGCACGCGGCCGAATGCGGCACGTGGTGCGTTACGACGAGAGTCGGCCCAGCGTGCGGCTCGGCCAGGCGCTCCGCGAGCCAGGCGCGCGACAGGCGGTGCTCCTCGAGCGCGTCCTGAGGCAGGAACGAGGCGCCGCCGCGTCGGGAAATCAGGCGATGATCCTCTATCGTGTCCTGCGCGCGGCGCATCGCCTCGAAAAAGTCGCCGTTCGCGGCGTAATCGGTCCACAGCGTCGCGCCGAGCACGCGCAGCATGCGTCCGTCGATCGGGAAATGGACCTCTCCCCGGTCGATCGCCGTTACGCCTTCGAGCCTCGCTGCGAGGAGCGCCTCGCGCTCCTCGTCGAACGAGCCGCGGTAGTATTCATGGTTTCCCGGCACGACCAGCGCAGGGCAGCCGAGGCACTCGGCCGCCTGAGCGGCGTAGGCGAGTGTCGAGACGTTGCGGCGCGAGCGCATCCTGCCGATGTCGCCGGCGAGCACGAGGAGATCGGCCCTGCCGGCGTGCGCGCGCAAGTCCGGGCCGAGAGCCAGCGGATACCGACTCGTCCATCCTGTCCCGCCTTCTTTCTCGCGGATCTCGATGTGGATGTCGCTGTAATACAAAATCGTCGCCAT
>DATJVI010000030.1:0-35063 GCA_035501875.1 Burkholderiales bacterium | reverse complement strand
ACGCCGTGGAGCAGGCTGGGGAAAGGCGCACGGGTCAAGTCGCACCAGCCCAAGCGGAGCCAGTGGAACGGCCGAGTGATGGGAACGCGCCTGACGGGTGCAGGCGTCAGCTCGGCTGCGGCATGGGATGGCGTGGGCATGGCGCTGGTTCCGGATGCAGCGACTGGCTATTCTGTGAGCGCGCGGCGAGCGCTGTCCAGTGCGTGGCCCGGGGTCAGGTCTTGAATCGTGCGTGGCCCGGGGTCAGGTCTTGAATCGTGAACGGCGTCGGTGTAACGTTGCCCGATGGCGCGTCCCCTTCGCATCGAGTTCGCCGGCGCGGTCTACCACGTCACCGCGCGCGGTAACGCGCGGCAGGACATCTTTCTGGATGACGAGGACAGGCTGCTCTTCCTCAGGGTGCTGGAGAAGGTGGCCGAGCGCTCCGGATTGGTAGTCCATGCGTATTGCCTCATGGACAACCACTATCACCTGTTGCTGGAAACGCCCGAGGGCAATTTGTCCAAGGCCCTGCGCCAGCTCAACGGCGTCTACACGCAGGCCTTCAACCGTCGCCACACCCGCGTCGGCCATGTTCTGCAAGGTCGTTTCAAAGCCATCCTCGTAGACAAGGACAGCTACCTCCTGGAGCTCGCGCGCTACGTCGTGCTCAACCCGGTGCGAGCGCAAGCTGTAAAGAAGCCAGATGCGTACCGCTGGTCGAGCTTTCGCGCGACTGCGGGACTCGAGGCTGCCCCGCCGTTCTTGGCTGTGGATTGGGTGTTGTCGCAGTTCGCGAAACAGCGGGCGGCCGCGAGGCGGCGCTATTGGCAGTTCGTCTTGGAGGGGGTCGGGCAGCGCTCGCCGTGGGAGCAGTTGCAGGGCCAGGTCCTGCTGGGTCCAGCCCAGTTCGTCGAACGGCTCAGCCCGATGCTCCAAGACAAGCAGCGGCAAAAGGAAATTCCCCGGCGGCAGCGCCTGGTAGACAGGCCGGCTCTGAGCCGTTTGCTACGTCCGTACGCGCAGAAGGAGCGAGAGGAGCGTGATCGCGCCATTTGCGCAGCGCACCTCGATCACGGCTACAGCCTGGCCGAAATCGGCAGCGCACTGAGACTGCATTACTCTACGATCAGCAAAATCGTGAAGCAGCGGGCATAAGAAGCCCCGCCAGCGCAGCGCGACTCACGACTCGGCTCTCAGACCTGCTCCAGGGCAATTCAAGATTCAAGATCTGACCCCGCCTTGGACTAAAGATTCTCCGGGCGGCTGCCGAAAACCGCGCCAAGCCGCTCGTTGCAACCGTCGTCGTCCGCCTCAGTCATGCTGCTGCACCAGGTTCTCGCCGCGCTGTATAGCGCCAACGGGGTGCTCGTCTCTCTCGTCTATCTACCGCAGATACGGGCCGCGTGGATCGACAGGACGGGAACTCAAGCTGGCTCCTTGCTGACCTGGAGCCTCTTCGCGGCGTCATCGGGGGTGACAGTGCTCTACGGCTGGCTCGTGGTGCACAGCGGGCCGATGGTCCTTGCCGGAGCGGCCAGCGCTGCAGGCTCGCTCGGTGTGTTGGGGGCGTCGGCGTATCGGCGGCGACAGGCCGGTTTTCGCTAGGCCGCGGACCGCCGCTAGCGGAGCTACTGCGACAGGATCCAGTCGACCAGCAGTTTGACCTCCGAATCCGTCAACTGCTGCTGCGGCCACATGGCGTACCGCTCGCCCCAGTGCCCGACGCTGCCTCCCCGGATGACGTAGGGCAGCTTCGCGCCTGCCTCGGGATCGCGCCGATAACGCCGCGCGATCGCGCTGAAGGACGGACCGATATAGCCGGTGCCCAGTGCGTGGCACTCGAAGCAGCCCTTGGCTTGCGCTAGCGCGTAACCGCGATCGAATTCATCGCCGGCTGCCGCCGCAACGAACGCAGGCATGGCCGCCGCAGCGAGCACGCAAAGAGATCGCTTCACGCTCATCTTCTCCCCATGAATTGAACGGGCCGCACGCGCCCAGGCATCGATGCGCGGCCAGAGAGTGGATGAAGTGTAGGCGGTCCACCAGCGTAAGACAACCTGCCCACGAACGGGTCTCATGCGTCACGCGCGAAGGATGTAGGCAGCAACTCTGCGGCGTGCGCGTGCCACTGCGGTAAGATGAAACGGACCTCTGTCGCGTCCCTTCATCGACCCGCGACCGGAACGCATGCTTGGACTGACATCGACCTTGCTCGGCCGCTACATCCTGTGGAACGCGCCGACGAACCGTGACCATCTGCGCTTCCCTGGCCGTACGCTGTCCCCTTCCGAAGCCCCGTTCCTGTTCCGCAGGCTTGGCGCGGCACGAGCTTTCGAACGCCTACGCGTTCGCAGAGGTGGCACAGAGACGACGGCCGAGTTGCCGGCACTGCTGGAACGCACCGGCACCACGGCGCTCGTCATCGTGCGGGACCAGGAACTGCTCTACGAGGCCTACCCCAACGGCGGTTCGCCCGACACCGCCAACCGCTGTTTCTCCGTAACCAAGTCGGTCTTGTCCGCACTGATCGGGATCGCGATCGCTGAGGGCAAGCTCGGCGGCGTCGGCGACGCCATCGAGCGCTACTTGCCCGAGCTCACCGCTTCGGCACTCGGAGCCCTTACCATCGGGCACCTGCTGCAGATGCATTCGGGCATCCGATTCTCGGAAGGCATGCTGCCCTGGTCCGACGAGGTGAAGTCCTACTACTCACCGGATTGTCGGACTGCGGCGCTCTCCGCGCGCGTGACCGACTCGATCGGTGGCTTCTTCCACTACAACGACTACCACCCTTTCCTGCTCGCCATGGTCCTCGAGCGTGCGACCGGCGAGTCGGTGTCCGCTTTTCTGGAACGGACCCTGTGGAAACGCATCGGCACGCAGTTCTCCGCGAGCTTGAGTTACGACAGCGAAGCAAGCCGCCTGGAGCACATGGAAAGCGGTTTGACTGCTTGCGCGCAGGATCTTGCGAAGTTCGGACTCCTGTACTTGAATCGAGGCGCTTGGTTGGGGACGCAGGTGGTGCCGCAAGCGTGGGTGGATGAATCGACCGGCCCTACAAGCGCTCGCAACGACCCGGAATACTTCCGCTATTACCGAAACCGGCCGTGGGGTCCGATCCTTTCCAGCGGGAACTACTACTACAAGTACCTCTGGTGGGGACACCGGTTGAGCGACTCAGAGCACGACTACTTTGCCATGGGTGTGCTTGGCCAGCACATCTACGTCTCTCCCAGCGCGCGCGTGGTGATCGTCAGGCTGAGCACCCGCTTCCCCAAGGGGATGTGGTGGATTCCGGTGTTCCGCCAACTCGTGCGGCAGGTTTCCTAGCCTGCGTTCGTGCGGGGCACGCCGCGGGATTGGCGGGAACTTACTCGCCGGGAAAAAAGAAAGGCCCGGGCTCATCTGGCCCAGGCCTTTGTCTCCAGCGCGGGAATCCCTCGCTCACCGAGGTCGGATGCGGATGGGGCGCCAAGGCCCACACCCCGAGGGGCCGGTGGAGTACTGAGTCCCCGTCGCTGCATGGGGAACCCGATCGGCGGAGACAGGGGGTTGCCTCCTCGCATTCGCCTCCGAAGTCCTCGTCCGGGTGAACCTCGCAGCGGGGTCCACCCGATTCTGCGAGGAGCGAGAGCGCCTTTCACGCCCTCCGAGTTCCAACCGAAGGCAAAGCAACTGCACCCGCGGCCCAGGCCCTTCCTTCGAGCGCCAAGCCAATCCGCGCTCTTCAGCGCATCCGAAGCTAGACAGCCCCGGAACGCCCGGCGCACCCTGAAGCGGTCCTGCATCCGCCTTGCCCCCGCCTCGATGCGCAATGCAAATCCTAGCAGGCCGGAGCAGCGCTGCTTTGACCTAGATCAACGATCCCGCGAACGTACGCACTGCCGCGCTGCGGACACAGACCGGGTGTCCCGCGAGGCCGAGCCTAGTGCAGCTGCGGCTTCTTGAGAAAGTCGTTGCGATCCGCAGAGCGCAGCCGCACGCGCACCGGCGCGCCGCCGCGGGCGACCGTGAGTGGAACTTCGGTGCCTGCCGGGCCCAGCCGCCAGACCTTGCGCAGCATGTCGGCGAGTCCGGACACCCGCTCGCCGGCCACCTCGAGCATCAGATCGCCCATCTTCACGCCGGCCCGCTCTGCCGGGCCGCCCTTCGCCAGCCCGCCTACCACGAGCTGCCCGTTCGCTTCCGTCGTGTACATGCCGAGCCATGGGCGCGGCTTGCCTGCCGATCGACCGAGCTTCAGCAGGTCGTCGAGGATCGGGTCGAGCAGGTCGATGGGCACGATCATGTTGCCCTGGACCGTGTCTCCCGGCAGCACCTCCTGGACCAGAAGAGAGCCGATGCCGAGCAGCTGGCCATCCGCATTGATCACGGCCGCGCCGCCCCATTGCGGATGTGCCGGCGCGGTGAACAGGGCTTCTTCGAGCAGGTACTCCCAGTACCCGGCAAACTCGCGCTTGGCGACGACTTTGGCCTTCAGCGCATGGTGGCGCCCTCCACAGCCGATCACGATCACGTCATCGCCTGGGGCAGAGGAGGCCGCGGATCCGCGCGGGAGTGCGGGAACACCGAGCCGGCCGAGCGGTTGCACCAGCCCAAAGCCCGTCGCCTGGTCGTAGGCCAGCGGATGCCCGGCCACGGCCCTGCCGGCGTTGGTGGTGAGCCAGATCGTGTGCGCCTCGGTGATGAGATAGCCGATCGTGAGCACGAGGCCATCCTCGCGGATCACGACGCCATTGCCGAGCCGTTCGGTGCCGAGTATGGAGGCGGTGAATGCGTCCTCAGGGATCTCCGAACGCAGCAACACCACCGAGCTCAGGGCATCTTCGAGATCGAAGCCCACCTCATCGGGTCTAGGCTGCAGGTTTTCCGGGAATGCCCAGGTGCTGGTTTCCGACATGAGTGCGGGATGGGTTGTCGACGTAACGGCGCGGACGTAGTGTCAAGTTTACGCGATTGCGCGCGGGGAGCGCAGTGCCCGGGCGGCTCAGCGCGTGCGTGACTCGTCGCGCTCCAGCAGCCACGAGATGGCAAGCCCGAAGACCAGTCCCCAGAACGCCGCACCGATGTTGAAGATCGACACGTCGGCGACTGTGACGAGGAACGTCACCAGCGCGCCCAGCGTGAAGCGGTCCCGGAACGAGATCGTGAACGCGGCCTGCAGCACGCGCAGCATCGCGAGCCCCGCAAGCGCGGCGATGAATGCATGCGGTGTGGCCAACATCAAGCGGGTGAAGAGCGGCGACAGCAGGCCGAACCCAATCACGAGAATGCCCACCAGGAGCCCCGCTGTATAGTGCCGGTTCTTGTCGCCGGAGGCGGAAACGATCGCGTTCACGGGCCCGGTCAGGCACGTGGGGACGCATCCGACGGCGGCGGTGAGGATCGAGCCCACGCCGCAGGCGACCGCGATGGCGTTGATCGGCGGCTCATGTCCGGCGGCGCGAAGCACCGCGATCCCCTGACTGTTGTGCACCGCGAGCACCGTGATCGCCAGCGGCACTACCAGCTCGATCATGGCTTGCCACGAGAATGCCGGCATATACAGATTCGGCCGCGCGAACGATAAGGTCGCAGCGCCGGCAAGATCGAACTTCCCGAGCAGGGCCACCATCAGCGCGCCCACGATCAGCGCACCGATCAACGGCGGCATGCGCTTCCCGATCTCCGGAAACGCGCTCAAGGCCAGAAACGATGCCGCCATCGGCGCCGCGATCCAAAAATCGTCTCGGATCGCGAATACGAGATCGAGGCCGAACCGCAGGAACACGCCCGCCACCATCCCCATGACGATCGGCATCGGCACCGCTTGCATGCAGCGCCGCACCCATCCGCTCAGGCCGAGCGCTAAGATGAGCAGCCCGGTCGCGACGTAGGCTCCGATCACCTCGACGAACGCCAGGTGCGCCAGCGCGGGGCCCACGAGCACCGCTCCCGGGATCGTCCACAGGATCACCAGCGGCTGACGGTATAGCCAACAGAACGCGATGCTGATCAGCCCGTTGATGAAGAACGCGCCGAAGATCCACGACGACATGTCCGAGAGGCTGAGTCCGCCCCTCATCGCCACGGCCAGCAGGATCGCCACGGGCCCCGATACCGCGAAGAGAAATGCGACGACCCCGTTGACCAGGTACAGCCCACCGAAGTCCGCGAGCACATGGCGCAGATCCGGTGGCGGGGCGGACGGCTTCTCGAGAGGCATCGATACGGCGGACGAGTCGGCGGGACCGCGCGATTGTCCATGCGAAGCGGCGCGAGCACAAGGCGTTCGACGTGCAAGCGCGGGCGAGACACGCTACGCTTGCCGATAACAGTCGCGCGGAGGGAGACGATGCCGGTGGCGCTCAGAGAGCAGGCCGATTCGCTGTTACGCCAGGCGGTCGAGGATGGCGAGGTGCCAGGCGTGGTGGCGATGGCCACCGACCGGACCGGAACGATCTACGAAGGCGCGTTCGGCAAGCGCGTTCTGAACCAACCCACGCCGATCACGGCGGACACCGTGGCGTGGATCGCCTCGATGACCAAGGCCCTCACGGCGACCGCCGCGATGCAGCTCGTGGAGCAGGGCAAGCTCGACCTCGACGCTGCGGTGAGCCGATGGATTCCGGAGCTCGCGTCCGTGCAGGTGCTCGAGGGCTTCGACGATGCCGGCGAACCGCGCGTGCGCCCACCCAAGCGGCCGGTAACGTTGCGCCATCTGCTGACCCATACGGCCGGTTTCGGCTACGCGGTGTGGAGCGAGGCGGTCGGGCGCTACCAGCAGGCGAAGCAGATTCCGGCTACCGGCACGTGCAAGAACGCCGCCCTGCGCTTGCCGTTGCTGTTCGATCCGGGCGAGCGCTGGTGGTACGGAATCAACATCGATTGGACCGGGAAGGTCGTCGAGGCGGCCACCGGCGCGACGCTCGGCGCGGTCCTGCGAGAGAATCTGTTCGGTCCGCTGGGCATGGACAGCACGGCGTTCAAGATCACGCCGTCGATGCGCGAGCGGCTCGCGAAGGTGCACCAGCGCGGCGAGGACGGCGGGCTGCAGCCGATCGACCTCGAGGTGCCGCAGGAGCCCGAGTTCGAGATGGGCGGAGGAGGCCTGTACTCGACGGCGCCCGACTATCTGCGGTTTGTGCGCATGATGCTCAACCGCGGCGCAGGCGAAGCGGGCCGCCTGCTCCGGGCCGAGACGGTCGAGCTGATGTCGCGCAACCACATCGGCGAGCTGAACGTCACGCCGCTCAAGAGCGCGATGCCGCTGGTATCCAACGATGCCGAGTTCTTCCCCGGCATGTCGAAGAAGTGGGGCCTGAGCTTCATGATCAACGCCATGCCTGCACCGACGGGGCGCTCTGCAGGGAGTCTCGCGTGGGGCGGGCTGGGAAACACGTATTTCTGGATCGACCCGGCGCGGGGGATCGGCGGGGTCTATGTGACGCAGATCCTGCCATTCGCCGACCACAAGTCCTTGCCGCTGTTCCACGCGTTCGAAACCGCGGTATACAGATCGCTCGGCTGACGTGACGGCCGTGGCCATGGAGCTCCCAGGGCTGCCGGCCGTGGGTACCCCTCCCCGCCTGGCGATTTTTTCGTTACTCTTGAGGCTGGCGGGAAGCGATTCGCCGACGGCGCACGCGGGTTCCACGAGGAGGATCCAGAATGCCGACTCTCACCACCGACGACGCAGTGAAGCTGTACTACGAGGAGACCGGCTCCGGCACGCCGATCGTCTTCGCACACGAGTTCGCCGGAGACTTCCGCAGCTGGGAGCCGCAGGTTCGGCACTTCTCGCGCCGCTACCGCTGCATCACCTACAACGCGCGCGGGTATCCCCCCTCCGACGTGCCCTCCGACGTGGAGCGCTACTCGCAGCAGCGCGCGCGCGACGACATCCGCGCCGTGCTCGATGCGCTCGGCATCGAGCGCGCGCATGTCGTGGGCTTGTCGATGGGCGGTTTCGCGACGCTGCATTTCGGCATCGCTTTTTCGCCGCGTGCCTTGTCTCTGGTGGTGGCCGGCTGCGGGTACGGTGCACATCCTTCGCAGTATGCGCAGTTCCAGGAGCAGTCGCGTGCGCTCGCTCGCACCATGCGCGAAGACGGCATGGCGAAGGTGGCGGCGAGCTACGGTCACGGCCCGGCGCGCTTGCAGCTGCAGGCGAAGGACCCGCGCGGATTCGCCGAGTTCATCCGCAACTTCTCGGAGCACTCGGCGCAGGGCTCGGCCAACACGATGCTCGGCGTGCAGTCGCGCCGGCCGTCGCTGTACGACCTGACGGCGGAGATGGCGCGCATCGCGGCGCCGCTGTTGATCGTGGCCGGCGACGAAGACGAGCCCACGCTCGAAGCGTCTCTGCTCATGAAGCGCACGATTCCGACCGCCGCACTCGCCATGCTGCCCAAGAGCGGCCATGTCTTCAACCTGGAGGAGCCGGAGCTTTTCAACCGTCTGGTCGAAGACTTCTTCCACCAGGTCGAGACGGGGCGCTGGGCGCCGCGCGCGCAGTGACCGCGGCTGTCCAGCCACGCTCCAGCCGGCGCGCTTTCTAGCCTGACGCTGCACGAGAAGATGACGTCTCCCGAAGCCCTTTCCCATCTGCGGGTGATCGACCTCACACGCGTGCGCGCGGGACCCACGTGCGTGAAGCAGTTCGCCGACTGGGGTGCGGACGTGATCAAGGTCGAGATGCCGTCGACCGAGGACAACGACGGCTTCGGGCCGCGTAGCGGCTCGGATTTTCAGAACCTGCATCGGAACAAGCGCTCGATCACGCTCAACCTCAAGGACGCGCGTGGCGTCGAAGTCCTGAAGCGCCTGGTCAAGACTGCCGATATCCTGGTCGAGAACTACCGGCCCGACGTGAAGCACAAGCTCGGCGTGGACTACGAGACGCTGGCCAAGGAGAACCCGCGGCTCATCTACGCCAGCATCTCGGGGTTCGGACAGGACGGCCCGTATCGCGACCATGCCGGTTTCGACCAGGTTGCGCAAGGCATGGGCGGGTTGATGTGGGTGACGGGGCTGCCGGGGCAAGGACCGGTGCGCGCGGGGATCCCGGTTGCAGACCTGAGCGCGGGGCTCTTCGCGGCGCTCGGCGTGCTGATCGCGTTGCAGGAGCGCAGCCGATCCGGGAAAGGCCAGTGGGTGCAGAGTTCGCTGCTCTCCGCGATGGTGACGATGATGGACTTCCAGGCGGCGCGCTGGCTGGTGGAGGGCGAGATCCCGGGACAGGCGGGAAACGACCACCCGACCTCCATGCCGACCAGCGTGTATCCGACGGCCGACGGCTTCGTCAACATCGCGGCCGCGGGCAAGGTGATCTATATGCGCTTCTGCGAAGCGATCGGTGCCCCCGAGCTGGCGGTCGACCCGCGCTTTAGCAACGAGGCGCTGCGCTCCAAGAACCGGGTGGCGCTCAACGAAGCCATCGCGGAACGCACGCGCCATTACAGCTCGCAGGAGCTGATCGCGCTGCTCAACAAAGCCGGCGTGCCGTGCGGGCCGATCTACAAGATGGACCAGGTGTTCGGCGATCCGCAGGTGAAGCACCTGGGCCTGGCGGTGCCGGTCGCGAAGCCGCAAGGGGGCGAGTTGAGCCTCGTGGGGCCGGCGGTCCGGCTGTCGCGCACGCCGGCGCGCATGAAACGCACGATCGGACCGGCGGGCGAGCACAACGAGGAAGTCTTGCGCGAGGTGGGCTACTCCGACGCGGAGATCGCCGGTCTGCGCGCGGCGAAAGTGATCTGAGGAGCGCGAGTGAGTCAACCGAGATTGCGAGTCGAGCGCGACGGACCGATCGGGCGCATGGTCTTTGACAGCCCCGAGCGCCGCAACGCGATCAGCGGGGACATGTGGCGTGGGGTTGCGGTGGCCATGGGCGACTTCGACTCCGATCCCGAGATCCGCTGCATCGTGCTGCGCGGGGAGGGCACGGTCGCGTTCGCGGCCGGGGCGGACATCTCCGAGTTCGAGCAGCGCCGTGCGAGCGATGCCGCGATCAAGCAATACGACGGCCTGGTCGATGCCGCGCAACATGCAGTCGAAGACTCGCAGAAGCCGGTGATCGCGCTGATCCACGGCTTTTGCATCGGTGGCGGCCTCGAGATGGCACTCGCCTGCGACCTCCGATACGCAGCCGCCTCCAGCAAGTTCGCGATCCCGGCCGCACGCTTGGGGATAGGCTATGGCGTGCACGGCACGAACCGGCTGGTCGCCACCGTCGGCCACGCCGCCGCGCGCGAGATCATGTTCACCGGACGCCGATTCAGCGCCGAGGAGGCGCTCGCGATGGGGCTCGTGAATCGCGTGCTGCCCGATGCCGAGCTGGACGACCACGTGAAAC
This sequence comes from Burkholderiales bacterium, assembly GCA_035501875.1. Lineage (GTDB taxonomy): Bacteria > Pseudomonadota > Gammaproteobacteria > Burkholderiales > SHXO01 > SHXO01. The sequence goes on along the minus strand of DATJVI010000030.1, from coordinate 24,748 downwards.
AGATCGCTCTCACGCTCGCGGCAAACGCGCCGCTGTCGATTGCCGCGTCCAAGACCACGATCGGTGCGCTGATCGAGGCGCACGGCGACTTCGCCAAGTCCCGCGTGCTGATCGAGCGCTGCATGAAGAGCGAGGACTATATCGAGGGCCGGCGCGCATTCCTGGAGAAGCGCACGCCGCGGTTCAAGGGGAGCTAGCGGGTCCGCGCGCGGCGTTGTCCCCCTCGGTACTCGTTCCGTTGAGCTCGACAGCACGTCAAGCCAGTGGCGCAAACGCTTGCGCCCTCGTCTGTGGCTCTTCAAACCTTCTTGTGGATCCCGTGTGCCGGCGGCGCGCATTCCCTCCCCTCGAGCCTCGCGCGACGCTGACGCGGCAATAAGATGACGAAGCTGCGCGCCGCCGAAGGCAAGCTTGTCGGCATCCACGATCGGCCGCCGGACGCAGCCGACGCCATGGTGGACTCCGCCGCGGCGTGGCAGCGCCTGGTCGTCTCGGTTCTGCTGATGGCGCTCGGCGGCTCCGGCATGTACGTCGTCACCGTCGCCATCCCGCAGATCCAGGCGGAATTCGGCGTCACGCGTTCCAGCGCCTCTCTCCCGTTCACGGCTGCCATGATCGGGTTCGGCATCGGCAGCATCATGATGGGCCGGCTGGCGGACCGTTTCGGCGTGATGGTCCCGTTGCTCGGGGCATCGCTGTGCGTAGGGCTCGGGTACATCCTGGCCGGCGCGTCGGGAAGCCTGTGGCAGTTCGCGGCCGCCAACGGCTTGCTCGTGACGCTGCTTGGCAGTTCGGCCACCTTCGGGCCGCTGATCGCAGATACGTCGCTCTGGTTCGCGCGCTACCGAGGCATCGCCGTGGGGATCTGCGCGAGCGGGAACTATCTGGCCGGGACGCTCTGGCCGCCGATCGCGCAGCACTTCTTCAGCACGGTGGGCTGGCGCCAGACCTACGTCGGCATGGGCGTGTTCTTCATCGCGAGCATGCTGCCGCTGGCGCTGTTGCTCCGACGGCGTCCCCCGCTCGCTGCGTCGGCCGCGCAGGCATCACGCACGCGATCCGATTCGCAACGCCCGCTCGGAATGTCACCGGGCGCACTGCAAGCGTTGCTCTGCGTCGCCGGAGTGGCCTGCTGTGTTGCGATGTCGATGCCGCAGGTCCACATCGTGGCGTACTGTGGCGATTTGGGGTACGGTCCCGCGCGCGGCGCCGAGATGCTCTCGATCATGCTCGGCTGCGGCATCGTAAGCCGGCTCACTTTCGGCTGGATCTGCGACCGTATCGGAGGGCTGCGCACGCTGCTGGTGGGCTCTGGATTGCAGGGGATCGCGCTCCTGCTCTTTCTGCCGTACAAAGGTCTCGTTTCCCTGTACGTGATCTCGGCGCTGTTCGGCCTGTTCCAAGGCGGGATCGTGCCTTCCTACGCCATCATCATCCGCGAGCATTTCCGGCCCGAAGAGGTAGGCTCCCGTGTAGGCACGGTGTTGACGGCGACGATGTTGGGCATGGCCTTGGGCGGGTGGATGTCGGGGGCGATCTTCGACCTGACCGACTCCTACCGCGCTGCGTTCGTGAACGGCATCGGCTGGAACCTGCTGAACCTCACGATTGCGCTGTGGTTGCTGCGCCGAGCTTCCGCGCAGCCGGCGCTGGCGTAGCGCCGATCGTTCGCCGCCGCCGCGCGGCCCTACATCGACTTGCAGCCGGGCACCAGCGAGCTCAGTACCTTGGAATAGTCCTCTCGGATCAGCTCCGGCTGGACGGGATGCAGCCCGGTCTCGCTCACGCCCTGCGGCGTCCCGAACGAGATGCGCTGGTTGCCCACGATGCCCTGGATTGCAACCACCCCGTTGACGAAGGTGATCACCTTCACCACTCCGAACCCCGCCTTGGGCTGCAGGGCGAGCTTGTTGACGCTGATCTCCCACAGATCGTTCGCGCTCAGATTCGAGTGGACGCATGCGAGCGGCTTCTGGTTGTCGTCAAAGAAGAACGCATAGACCGGGACGGTGTGGCCGGTGGGGTTGATGATGTGCAGGGTCGTCACCGCGTCTTCGCGCAGCTCGTAGGTCCCGATCAGATAACAGCTGGCGGAACCGTTCGGGGTAAATCCGACGCACAATTGTGCGAACGTCGTCGACGGGAAGCTCGCGAGTGCAGCACCCGCTCCGAGGATGCCGAACGCCAGCTTGCACGCAGCCACGGCACGCCGTCCCGTTCTGAACCAGCGGTTCATGATGGCTCCCCTCTTCATGGCAATGGGCGAATCGGCAGCACCGTATGCAGCCTACCCGATCGCACGCTGCAGATCGATCACCGAGCGTCTTGGCATTGGACGATCACGACGCGGGTGGCATCTCGAGAGCGTGAAGAGCGGACAGGTCCTCCGGCAAATCGACGTCGAATGCCAGCCCAGCGCGCTCGACGATCACGCTGCCCATGCCGAGCCGCTGCACGCAACTCACGTGACGCGTGAAGCTGTTCGCGCCGAATGCGAACTCGAACGGCGCGGCCAGCGGCACGCAAAGTCCGTTTGTTCCCTGGCCGCTGCGATCGGGGGCGAGCGCGACCATGCTCGCCGAAGCGGCGGCTGCGAGTTGCTCCAGGTCATCCGCGGACAGCAGCGGCAGATCGGACGCAACCATCAGCATCCGTGTGGCGCCGAGCTCGGCGAGCACAGCATGCGCCTGGCGCAGCCCGTCATTCAATCCCCCCGGCGCACGCTCCTTGAGGGCTCGCGCGCCGCACGCGCGGGCGAGTCCGCGCGCTTGCTCGCACGCGCTCACGACGAGAGTGCGTTGCAGCCCCGGAAACTGCGCGGCCTGGTCGAGCGTATGGACGAGGAGCTGCTCGACCAATGCGGCGCGTCGTCCGGGCTCAAGCGCACTCGCCAGGCGGCTCTTCCCTTCGCGCAGAGACTTGACCGGAACCACGAGCCATAGGCTCATGCCGGTACTCCGGTTGCGCGGCGCCCATCCAATGTGTGCGCGAATTGGACGACTTGCCTCGCCAGCTCGACGCGGTCCTCCGAACTCGACATGACCGTGTCAGTGACGAGCGGCCGGAGTTGCAGCCGGGCGATGGCTTCGGTCAACGCGGAGTCGGTGCGATCCACGACCAGCGCGTCGATTACGCCCTGGTAGAAGCGCGCCACTTCGAGAGCCGAAGGATCCTTGCCCAGCTCGCGCATGATCTTCGCGGCGGGGCCTTTGAGCGCTCGTCCCGCGACGATGGGCGATACCGCGATCACCGGGCAGCGCCGTCGCGCGAGTGCGTTGCGTACACCGGCTACGGCGAGGATCGGCGCGACGCTCAGATAAGGATTGGATGGACAGATGACGATGGCGTCCAGAGCCCGGTCGTCGAGCGCACGCAGGAAGGCCTCCGACATCCTGGCCCGATCCGCTCCATCGTACTCGAGTTTCGTGACGGATGGCTGCGCACGCCGGTGGACGAAGTACTCTTGAAACGACAACACGCCCTCGCCGGTATGCACAAGCGTGCGCACGGGCTGCTCGCTCATCGGGACGACACGATGCCGGATGCCAAGCCGCCCGCACAGCTGTGCGGTGACGGAGGCAAGGCTTTCGCCCGCGCGCAGTCGCCGGGTGCGCTCGACGTGCGTCGCGAGATCGCGATCTCCCAGTTGGAACCAGGTCTCACCGCCCAACGCTTGCAGCGCCTGCATGAAGCTCCACGTTTCGCCCGCGATGCCCCACCCGCGGTCTGGATCGTTGATGCCCGCGAGGGTGTACATCACCGTGTCCAAGTCCGGGGAGACATGTAACCCCAGATGCACGAAATCGTCGCCGGTGTTGACGACGACGATCAGCTCCTCCGCGCCAAGGAGATCGGCCAGGCCCTTGGCGAGCTTGGCGCCTCCCACCCCGCCGGCGAGCGCGAGGATCATCACTCCCGGTCCTCGTGACGGATGAGGCCCGCAACAGGGCGGCGCCGGAACGGCTTGCCGCGCTCCGCAGGGTAGCCCAGCGTGACGATCGCCTGTGGCTCCCAATCGGGCGCCAGCCCGAACGCGGAGCGCACGGCATCGGGGCAGAACAGCGGCGCGCACATCCAGCACGCGCCGAGACCGGCGGCATGTGCTGCGAGCAAAAGGTTGTGTGCGGCCATCGCCGTCCCTTGCACCGCCATCAGGTACTCCGCCCGGGCGCGGCGCTCGTCACTGTAGCGGTCCATATCTGCCATCGTCAGGCAAACGACGATCACGATGGGTGCGCCGGTGATGCGCGCAACGGATCGCGACACATCGGCTTCGATGTCCTCCGGCGTGTCGCCGTCGCGCGTGCGGTCCAATCGCAGCCTCTCGGCCATGACGCGCGCCAACTCCTGCTTCGCCGACGGGCGCTCGATCACCAGGAACCGCCACGGCTGGCGGTTGTGAGCCGATGGTGCAGCGGTTGCCGCCTCCAGCAGCGAGTCGACAACATCGCGCGCTACCGGCAACGGCAGGTAGCGCCGGATCGAGCGGCGCCCGCCGACAAACCCCGGGAACCACGGAAGCGTCGCGTTTGCGGGTCGAGCTGCATTCGCCCCCATTGCCCACTCTCCTCAGCGAAACAGGTCCAGCTCTTTGGGCCGGATCAGCTCTGCCGCGGTCGCTGCGCGCCGCTCGTACGGGACGCCGCGAATCAGCACGATCGGCGTTCCCTCATCGGCTTGGCCCATCAGCAGCGAGGCCGCCGCCGCCAGCTCGTCGGCCAGCGCGACCTGAGTGATGCGAAGCGCGCGCCCGAACAGGTCCGGCTTGCCGCGCAGATCGAGCAGCGCCGGGATGCCGCTCGCTCCGATGGCCACACCCACAGTGCCGTTGCGCCAGGCGCGGCCATGGCTGTCGTTGATGATGACCGCGACATCGGCGCCGGCGCGCCGGCGCAAGCATTCGCGCAGCCGCTCGCACACGGCGTCCGGGTCGGCTGGCAGAAGCAGCGCGCGCGCATCGGCACTGCCGGCGGCCACATTCGAGAAGTCGACTCCTGCGTTCGCCATCACGAACCCGAGACGGTGCACGACGACGATCACATCGCGCCGGACGCGCAGCACCTCCGAGCACTCGCGCAGGATCAGCTCGATGACGCGCGGGTCCTTGTCCACCGTTGCGGCCAGCTCCCGGGCACGGCTGGAAGGCGCGACCTGGGCGAGGTCGACGTAGCGGCCCTGCGCCTTGGACACGATCTTCTGCGCCAGGACCAGTACGTCCCCGCCGCGCAGCTCCTCTGCGCTGTCGGTGAGCGCGCGCAGAACCGTCTCGCACAGGTCGTCGCCCTCGCGCACCAGCGGCACGCCGCCGAGTGCGACCAGACGAACCTCGCGCGTTTGCGCCACAGATCCCACGCACGCCTCCCCCGAACCGTTCCAGGCTACTGATCCGACGTGTCCAGGCCGGTGATGCGGATGCCCGCCGCGCGCACCTTGTAGCGCGAGTTGATCGAGATGAGGATCGAGGTGAGCGCTTCGGCCGCGGCGGAGTTGACGATGGGGCCGGCGTGGAAGGCGCGCAATCCGATGTCGGTGGCAAGCTGGATGACGGTCTCGCGCGCCTGCGCGTCGTCTCCGCACACCAGCACGTCGCAATCCACCTCCTGGCCGAGATCGTGCAGCAGATGCGCCGAGACGTTCTGGAACGCCGACACGACCTTGACCGATTCGCCGAGCAACTGCTGCATCGCCGCCACCGCCGAGCCCCCCTGCGGGAGCTGGACCCGGGCGACTTTGGGCGGCTTGAGCGGCACCGTGGTGTCGATCAAGATCTTGCCGTGCAGCGCATCGCGCACCTCCTCGACGATCGCGCGCTGCGCCGAGTAGGGAACGCTCAGCGCCACGATCCGGGCGGCGTTGGCGGCGTTTAGGTAGGTGTCGTGCGACACGGCGGTGCGCCTGAGCTGGGCGTTGATCTGAGCACATGCCTTTGCGGCCTTCTCGGCACTGCGCGAGCCGATGACAACCGGATAGCCGGCATAGGCCCACCGCAGCGCCAGCGCACTGCCTTCGCTGCCCGTTCCGCCCAGAACGGCGATCTTGGGGCGATCGTGCTCCACGGAGCTCATGTCATCGGCCGACAAGCGGCAGCACCTGCGCGGCGAAGCGCTCCATCGCCGAGAGCGATTCGGGCAGCGTGGCCCGCACGAAGTTGAACAAGAGGTGGCGCACGCCCAGCGATCGGAACCCGTCGATATCGCGCGCCACGTCGGCATCGCTGCCGGTGAACAACTGGCGCTCGCCGTTGTCGGCCGTGCCGCTCTGACCCTCCTTGTACCAGGATGCCCAGTAGGCAAGCTCGATGCTCGCCGGATCGCGACGGGCGCGGCTTGCTTCCTCGCGCAGGCCGGCGAGCGCCTGGGAATAGCGCTCCGCGGTATCCAGCGGGAATTGCGGGTTGGAGCCGATCGGATACCACGCATCCCCCAGCGCAACGACACGGCGCAGCGCCGCCGGGCTCTCGCCGCCGATCCACAGCGGCACGTGCGGCTTCTGCAACGGCTTCGGCAGGAAGCTGATGTTCGCGAAGCGCGCATAGCTGCCCTCGAAGTGCGGCGCGTCCTCGATCCACAGCGTCTTGAAGATCCGCAGATACTCGTCGGTGACCTTGCCGCGCTCGGCAAACGGCGGAGCGCCCACGGCCTGGAACTCCTCGTCCATCCAGCCCACACCGCACCCGACGGTCACGCGTCCCTGCGAGAGCACATCGATGGTGGCCAGGGCTTTGGCCGTGAACACGGGACTGCGATGCGGGACGACCATGATCGACGTGAGCAGCCGCACCTTGCTGGTCGCGGCTGCGAGATACGCCATCAACGCCAGCTGCTCCAGGCAGTCTCCGCTGGCCGCGCCGACCATCTTGCGCGCCACGTTGTACGGATAGGGCGATTCGATCTGGCGTGGGATCACGATGTGGTCGGGGATGGCGAGATAGGCGAACCCGAGCTGCTCGCCCCGCTTGGCGAGCGAAGTGATTGCGTCTCGGGTCGCGAGCGCGCCTCGTGTCGGAATGCTGAAGCCATAGTCCATGGATCGTTCCTCGTGCGTGATGTGCGGGGAGTCAGTGCGACGCTGGCGCCGTCGGCCGCGCCCCGATCCGTGCGCGCTTGCCCGCTGGCGTCTGCACGATCGGCTCGAGCGGCTGCGCGGAGTAGGACCGCTCGCGCTGCTCCGGAGGCGGTGGCGCGTAGAGGGTAGTCCGCTGCTGCGGCACGCGGCCGCAGGATGCGATCAGCTCATCCATTTGCCGCGGCGGCAGCTCCTGCCCGTGGCAGGTGCCTGCGGCGCGCGAGATGCTCTCGTTCATCAGGGTGCCGCCTAGATCGTTCGCGCCGGCCTGCAGGCATGCGCGCACGCCGTCGGGCCCCATCTTCACCCAGGACACCTGCACGTTGGGCAGCAGCGGATGCAGGGCAAGGCGTGCGACGGCATGCATCAGCACGGCTTCCCGATAGGTCGGCCCCTTGCGTGCTCTGCCTCTGAGGTACATCGGCGCTTCCATGTGGACGAACGGCAGCGGCACGAACTCGGTGAAGCCGCCGGTGCGCGCCTGCAACGCGCGGATCAGCAACAGATGGCGGGCCCAGTGCTCGTATCCTTCGACATGCCCGAACATGATGGTCGCGGTGCTGCGGAAGCCCACGCGGTGCGCGGTTTCCACCACCTCCAGCCATCGCCCTGTCGCGAGCTTGTCGGGACAGATCACGCGGCGGACTTCGTCGTCCAGGATCTCTGCCGCCGTTCCCGGCAGCGTCCCCAGGCCAGCGTCATGGAGGCGGCACAGGAACTCGTGTACCGGGATGCGCAGCGAGTGCGCACCGTGCGCGACTTCCAGCGGCGAGAACGCATGCACGTGCATGTGCGGGAGCTCCGACTTCACCGCGCGGCACAGGGCGAGATAGGTCTCGCCCGTGTAATCGGGATGGATTCCCCCCTGCATGCACACCTCGGTTGCGCCGCGGTCCCACGCTTCGCGGGCGCGCCGCACGACCTCCTCCAGCGCCAGGTCGTAGGGCGCGCCGCGCAGGTCGTCGCCCAGCCTGCCCTTGGAGAACGCGCAGAACTGGCAGCGATAGGCGCACAGGTTGGTGTAGTTGATGTTGCGGTTCACCACATAGCGCACCACATCGCCGGCCGTGCGCCGGCGCAATTCGTCGGCGGAGGCGCACACCGCTTGGAACTGCGCGCCGCGCGCGCGGAACAGGCGCACGATGTCCCGCTCGGACAACGTCGCGCCATCCCAGGCGTCGGCGAGGATGCGCTCGATCGTGGAGCCGACCGAGCCGGAGCGACCGGCGGTGGGCGGCGGTTCGAGCTGACCCGGCGACCAATCGTCGGTGCGCGCGAATCCGTCCGCGTCGACTGCGCGCAGTACGCGCGTCGCAAGGTCAGGATGCTGCCAGCTCTGCGCGTCCCGGCAATAGCGGGGATACACGGCGAGCCGCTCGACTAGCACCTTGCCGGCGCTCTCGGTGTTCTCTTGCAGCCGCGCGATCTCGGGCCAAGGCGCCTCCGGATTCACGTGATCGGGCGTGACCGGTGATACCCCACCCCAGTCGTTCAGCCCGGCCGCGATCAGCCGTGGGTAGGCGCTCGGCGTGAGGTTCGGCGGCGCCTGCAGGTTCATCTCGGGACCGAAGGTCAGGCGCGCCAGGGCCAGGGTCCACATCAGGTCCTCGAGCTCCGGTTCCGCTGCGCGCGCCAGCTTCGTGCCGGGCTTGGCGCGGAAGTTTTGCACGATCACTTCTTGGATGTGCCCGTAGCGTTCGTGCAGCGCGCGGATCGCGAGCAGCGAGTCCACGCGCTCTTCACGGGTCTCGCCGATGCCGATGAGGATGCCGGTGGTGAACGGGACCTTGAGCTCCCCGGCGACGCGCAGGGTGTCGAGCCGGACGGCGGGCGCCTTGTCGGGCGAGCCATAGTGTACGCCGCCCTTGCGGCACAGCCGCTCGGAGACGCTCTCCAGCATGATGCCTTGTGACACGCTCACGCTGCGAAGCAGCGCGATCTCCTCGCGCGTCATGACACCGGGGTTGACATGCGGCAGCAGGCTCGTCTCGCGCAGCACCAGCTCGCACATCCGCGCGAGGTAAGACAGGGTGCTGGCGTGTCCCAGCTCGGCCAGCTCGGTGCGCGCCGCCGAGTAGCGCAGCTCGGGTTTATCCCCCAGCGTGAACAGCGCTTCCTTGCAGCCCGCGAGCTCGCCCGCACGAGCGATTTCCAGCACCTCATCGGGAGTCAGATAGCAGCGCGTTCCCGCGCGCGGCGGCTGCGCGAAGGTGCAGTAATGGCACACGTCCCGGCACAGCCGGGTAAGCGGGATGAAGACTTTGCGCGAGTAGGAGATGACGTCGCCGTGCGCCAGATCGCGCCAACGGCCGGCTTGGGCGATCAGCGCGTCGGAGTCCGCTTCGTGCGCGAGGGTGCGTAGCTCGGCCTCGCTGAAGCGGCGATACGCATCGACCTCGAGGAGCGAGGAGTCAAGTGCCATGATGACGATCGGGTAAGGCCTGGCGAGCGTACGGCTCGGCACGGCGTGCTTGCGCCGTACGCGAGCGTTGCGGCTACGAGGCCGGTCTACCGCTCAGGGGTTGCCGAAGGTGAGGATCTGCGTCGGCTCGACCTTGTAGAGCACGCGCACCTCGCCCTTCGGGTCGCGGAACGGATAGGGTGTCTGGTTCACGTAGCGCAGCGCCAGCGAGTCGATGCTCTTGGTGGCCAGCTGCCCGCGCGCCTTGTCGTCTTCGTCGATGATGTCGACCACCTTGCCGTTGATCGACATCCAGTGGTAGGGATTTTTCGGGTTCATGAACAGCAGCGTCACCTTGCCGTTGGCGCGCAGGTTGCGGTCCTTGAGGCGCCCGCGCGCGGAGTTGAGCTCGATGTAGGTGCCGTCGTTGCCGACCCACACCGGGGTGACCTGCAGCTCGCCCTTGGAGCTCACGGTGGTGAGCGAGGCGGTGACCGGCTCGCTCAGAAGCTGCTTGTATTGCGGCGCCAGGTCCCTGAGCGATCCCGGGTGCGTGCTTCTCACCGTGAACGCATTCTCCTGGCCGGGCGTGATGACATCGCCGATGGTGGTTGCCATGGTTCTCCTCCTTGCTGATCGATGGTTGGACAGGGCCGCGCAGGGCGCGTTGCGCTCATCCTACGCCGGATTCGTACTCCACATGCTCTCTGGCGTGGCCGTCTCGCGCATCACGGCCTCGGGCGTACGATAGCGCTCCGCCATCTGTCGCTCGTGCGGCGTCTTGATCTGCGCCTGCATGTAGGCTCCCAGATGCCGCGCGCGCGCGATAATCGCGGCGCCAAAGCCCAGCCTGGCGGTCTCGTATCGCCGCAGCGCTTCGCCGATATCTTCGACGGCGCTCACCGCGTCGGCCAAGGCGACCGCGTCCCCGGCTGCCTTGCTCACCCCCATGCCCACATGCGGGCGCGCAACGAACGCTGCGTCACCCACCAGGGCTACCCGGCCAAACGCCAACTGCGGCGACTCGACGTCATAGATCGGCTGGAAGAACGGCTGCTGCGTGAGGCGCACGATCTCGGCGAACTGCGGTGCGAGCAAGGTATCGGCATCTTGCTGCATGCGGGAGACGACTTGCCTGCGGATGAGCGGCGGGGGGATCGATACCTGGTGCACGTGTCCGCTCTCGTCGGTGAGCAGCTCGGGGAGGCTCGAATCCTCCGCCGCGGGCCGATACCAGACGAAGTTGTAGCGCCGGCGTCCGTGCTCGGTCGTGTTCGCGGCGCCGGCCACGGGGTAGCCGAGCATCTGCTCTCCCGGTGGCAGGCAGAAGGCGAGTCGCTCGAACAGCATGGCGTGGGTCGCCGCGGAAATTGCCGGCTCCTCGACCAGCCCCCGCCATGCGACATACCCGGCGTATTGGAGCGTGGCTGAGGGCAGGACCTGTGCACGGACCGTGGACCGGATGCCATCCGCGCCAACGAGCAGGTCGCCCTCCACCCGCAGGCCATTCTCGAAGCGCGCGACCACGCCCTGTCGTGTCTCTTCGATGCGCTCGAGCGAATGACCTGGGTGATACGCGTCGATCGGTAAGCAGTCCTTGAGCAGCGCGTATAGCCGGCCCCACGACGTCATGATCTGTTTGAAGGGGAGCTCCCCGATGATGTGCCCCGCCGAGTCCAGCGTGATCCGTGCGGGAACTTCGACGCCGATCGTTTCGTCGACCTCGGCTCCGCACCGGGCCAGGGTCTCGAGCAGCTCGGGGTGCGTGACGATACCCGCGCCGCGACCCGCCAGTTCCTCCGGCACGCGCTCGAAGACGTCGGCTTGCCATCCGGCGTTGCGCAGCAGGCTTGCGGCGAACAGCCCGCCCAGAGAGCCGCCAATGACCAGTGCGCGCCGCTGCCGTGCCATGCCGACTTCGACTTACCGCGTCTCGGGGAGGAAAAAGGCGAGGGTCCGCGCCTCGATGCTTTGTCGCGGCGGCGCGTCCGTGGGCGACGTCGGATCGTCGAACGAGGTATGGGGCGTGAAGCGCGCCCTGCCGTCGCGCTCGGAGTCGTAGACCTTGAATACCAGCGCCTCTTCGCGCCGCATGTGCGGAAAATAGAACCAGCGGTGCGCCGCGTTGTATTTGAGCTGATAGGTCTCGCCCACTCGGTTGGGGTAGCGGCGCTCAGCCGGGAGCAGGTCGTCCGAGGAAACGCTGCGTGCGTCAGCCAGAGCCAGAGGATGCGACTGGATGGGTCCATCGATGGCGCGCCACACCTGGATGATCGCGAAACGGTGCTGCAAAAGGCGCTCCGCCTCATCGGGGAGGATGTCGCGCACGCGTTGGGGTCCGGACCGCTCGGTGTAGTCGTTGTGCGCCCACAGCGCGGGCTCGCGGATCTTTCTCGCTTCCTGTTGCGCCGGATCGCCGCTGCGCAGGGTGTGATCGAAGACCACGACTCGCGACGCACCCGAGACGGACTGCACCAGCCGCACGATCTCCGGGTAATACACGCTCGCGATCTGCCCGGCGTCGAAAAAGTCCGTTACCGCGGTCTTGTGCTCTACGAGCGCGAAGCCGTTCTGGTCGAGCGAGAACTGGCCGGTCAGCGGCCGGCCGTCGCGGATCGGCATGGCGCGCCGTTCGGTCGCTCCGGTGCGCCGGCGGATGATCTGCCCGGCGGCGAATGTCTCGTTCACCGGCTTCTCGCCGGTATCGACCGCATAAGTGACCTCCGCGGTCACGATCCTGCCGTGTGTCACGGTTGCTCGCCTCATGCACAAGGAAGTCACCAGCTTAGCGCCGAGCAACGGCCTCAGACAACCACTCCCGTGACTCTAGCCTCCAGGGCGGGATCGAAGCCGGCGGGCTGGGCACGAAGCGGATCTCGACGACTCAGGCGCCACTCTGGAAGCTGATCTGCGCGTGGCGGAGTAGTGCGTTGCCGTGAGGAGCTCGAACGGCAGGCCGGCTGGCGCGCCAACCCGGCGCGCGCTCGAGACGGTCAGGCGAACTTCGCTTGCTCCTGGCGCGCGTGGACTGCGCCCCAGGTCTTCTCCCAATCGCTGCCGAGGAAGTCGACCTCGCGCCCGTCGGCTTGATGGAAGCGGTTCGGGATCTGGAACATGGCGAGCATCAGCCCGCCCTGCGGTCCGGCCCACGCCTCGTGTCGGCTGCCCGCGGGCCGCCATACGAATTCTCCGGCCCTGCACACGCCCTCGCCGCACACGAGGCTGCCCTCGAGGACGTAGGTCTGCTCGACCAGCACGTGCTCGTGATCCGGCAGCTTCGCGCCCGGGGCCATCCTCAACAACATAGTGAGCAACCCGGACTCCCGGTCCACGACGAGCGTCTTGGTCTCGCACCCGGGATGGAGGGTCTTCTCCCAGGGCAATGCCGCGACCTCCACGAAGCGCGAGGCCAGCGGTGCTAGGTTGGCGTGATTGGGGGCTCTCGGCGTGACAGCGGTCATATCCAGTCTCCTCCGGCGGATGGCTCGGCTGCTTCCGCCATGGTCTGCGGACCGGCGTCGCGAGCTTCGAATTCGAGCCTGTTTCGTGCGGCGAACGGGCAGCGCTTGAGACGCGGCACGCCGGCCATTATCCCCTAGCTAGACTCCGCCCGCTGTGCTGGCTGGCGTTGCGCCGGGAGTGCAGGGCCGAGAGCCGAGGATGCGATGCAGCGGCCGGGCCGACGCCGAGTACATGCTGCAAGCATCAAGGGAGGAACAGCTTACGCCCGCGCTCCTCCAGCTCTCGAATGCGACGCTCGGGGTCGGACGTTTGGGCAGATTCGATTCCGACGTTGCCGATCCAGGCCCCTACGAGCCAGCTCACGACCTTATCCGTCCAATTTTTCATGCGTATCTCCTAAACCTGAGAACGAAGGCGTTACACCTTGGGATGGACCACGCCAAGTCAGCGGCTCGTCAGCTCAGCGAGCGCCCGCGCAAGAGCGTGGTTCGGTCGAGCCGGCGCATCCGGTACTCCAGGTCGGCCAGGTCTCGCGACTGTGCGAGATAGGCCTCGCGCTCGCGGACCTGACGTTCCCAGGACCACGTCTCCAGGCGATCGAACAGCCGGATCAGCCAGCTTCGCGACCGGTCCCGGCCGCCGGATCGCGCCGGCTCGCCGCGTTTGGGGGCGCCTCCGAAGACGGGTTTCACGGCAGCCGAGCCGATCTCTTCTGAAACGGTCGCGCGCTGCAACATCATCGGCTCGAAGACGGTCTTGCCCAGCGCATAGGCCAGCGCGCTCGCGGGCCCCGCACCCGCGATCAAGACGCCAAGGCGCTCATTCCAAAGAGTTCTCGTTTCCATACTAAACACCTTATGTAGCAAAGGGTTAAAGTCATCCAGCGGTACGGACACCAGCCTACCCGAGGTCGGCCGGCAACTCCAATCGCATGTTTAGATGGCCGTCATCCGTTTTTCTTATGCCTCGGCCGAGTTCACGTTGCGTCGCACCATTTTGTGCTAGAGTATGGTCTGTCGAGTTCTGGATGAGGATGGGTGGAGCTCTATCAGTTACGCAGCTTTGTCGAGGTCGCCGCGCTCGGTCATCTCACGCGTGCCGCGGAAAAGCTGCATCTCAGCCAGCCCGCGCTGAGCGCGCAGATCAAGGCGCTCGAGGATGAGCTGGAGGTCGCGCTGTTCGAGCGCACCCCCAACGGGATGGTGTTGACGTCCGCGGGGAAGCGACTCGTCGGCGACGCTCAGATGTTGCTCTCTGCCGCCCAAGCGCTGCGCAACGAGGCGCGGGCGATCAAGGGAGAGACCACCGGCATCGCGCGCGTGGGAACCGTATCCGACCCGCAATTCATCCGGGTCGCCGAGCTTTCCAGTGCCGCGATCGAGCGTTACCCGCTGATCGAGATCCAGCTCCACCACGAAGTCTCGGGCGCGGCGTTCGCCAAGGTACGCGACGGCGAATTGGACGCGAGCTTCTACTACGGGGAGCTAACGCACCGCAGCGTCGCCAGCTGTCCGCTGCGCGAGATCGCCTACCGGATCGTCGCGCCCGCCGCCTGGCGGGAGCGAATTGGCAGCGCTGGCTGGATTGAGGTGGCCGCTGAGCCGTGGATCATGGCGCCCTCGATCAGCACTCACTACCAACTCGCGAGTGCGCTGTTCCGGGAGCACGACGTCGTACCCACCAAGGTCGTCGAAGCCGACGACGAAGCCGTGGTCAGCTCACTCGTGGTCTCCGGCCTGGGCATGGCACTGATGCGGGAAGATCTCGCGCTCGAGGCGCAGAAAGCGGGCGAAGTCTGTCTGTGGAACGATGTCCGGCTGGCGACGACCCTGCAGTTCCTCTATCTGCGCGAGCGGGAGCGAGACCCGGTGATCGACGCGCTGCTCGACATCTTGAAGGACGTGTGGAACCTGCGTTCCGGGAAGGCGAAGATGCGCACCCGGCGCAGGCCGCGTGTGACAAGCACGCCGAGGGACTTATCGGCTTGAGGTACCGGCCGCGCAAGGCGGCGCCAGCGCGCGGCAGCCGTTCGCTCGACCGCCGTCGATCGCCGCGGCTCTCGGAGGATGTGGAACTATAGGAACCCGGCTGCGATCCACTCGGCGACGAGCGCCGGCCTGCGCGCGCCTTCGATCTCCACCGTGACCTCGTAGATCGACCGCCAGCGGGAACCCGACTGGACGTCGAAGCTTTTCAGAACGAACCGTCCCCTCACGCGCGACCCGGTGCGCACGGGCGCGACAAAGCGCAGCCGGTTGAATCCGTAGTTGACCGCCGTCTTCGTGCCCTCGACGGTCGGGCACGTCTGGTATGCCATCACCGACAGCATCGACAGGGTGAGAAACCCGTGCGCGATCGTCCCGGCGAACGGCGTGGAAGCTGCGCGCGCGGGATCGACGTGGATGTAGTAGTGATCCTGCGTGAGATCGGCGAATGCGTCGATCATGTCCTGGTCGATCCGGATCCACTCCGAGACGCCCAAAACGGTGCCCACGCGCGCGGACAGCGCGTCGGCGCTCATCATCTTTGTTGGGCCTTCCATAGGCTATCCTCGTCCGGAATCGAAGCACATGTTACCGCATGCCCTGCGTGCGTGGATTCTCTCCCAGGGACCCAGCAGGGCGCCGGCCGGGGCATTTGACACGGTGCGGCCGGCGATGGTATTCAAACGGCACATCGCCGCTGCACATTGCCGAGATGCACGACCCCGTCGCCCATCTGCGTGAGCTGCTTCGTGCTGCCAAGTATGCCGTGTGTTTCACCGGTGCCGGCATCAGCACGGAATCCGGCATTCCCGACTTCCGCAGCCCGGGCGGGCTGTGGTCGCGCATGCAGCCGATCGACTATCAGGACTTCGTGACCTCCGAACCGATGCGCCGGGAGGCCTGGCGCCGCAAGCTTATCAGCGACCGCACGCTGCGCGCGGCGGAGCCCAACCGCGGGCACCGGGCGGTGGCGCAGCTTGTCCGCAGCGGCATCTGCGCGTGCGTGCTGACGCAGAATATCGACGGGCTGCATCAGCGCTCCGGCGTCCCCGAGGACAAGCTGGTGGAGCTGCATGGCAACGGCACGTATGCCGCTTGCCTGGACTGTGGTCTGCGGCACGAGCTGGATCCGATCCTGTCTGCTTTCGAGCAAGCCGGCACGCTGCCCGTCTGCGTGAGCTGCGGAGGCATTGTGAAGACTGCCACCATTTCATTCGGGCAGCGCATGCCGCTGCAAGCGATGCAGCGCGCCGAGGACGAAGCTCTAGCGTCCGACCTGTTCCTGGTGCTCGGGTCCTCGCTCGCGGTCCTCCCCGCCGCGGAGCTGCCGCGCATGGCCAAGCTCCGCGGAGCCAAGCTGGTTATCGTGAACCGGGAAGCGACTGCACAGGACGCGCACGCGGACCTTGTCATCCACGCCGAGATCGGGTCCACACTCGGCGCGGCAGCCGATATCGAGTAGCAGCGGGTGGCTCGAACGGTGGTGCCGCACACGAACAACGCTTCGGCCGGCCGCTGCAGCTTTCAGGCATAGCGGGGGTGCAGGATTTCGTGGACAATGACCGCGGTCCACATCGGGAGGAGACAGTGGCCTACATTTTCCTCACTCGTCGCCGCGGCAAGCACCAGGTCGCGTCGGTGCTGACCGCCGGCGTGCTCGGCCTCGTTCTTGCGGCGCTCTCCAGCCAGGCGGCCGACTCCAGCAGCGCGTGGGCAGCGGGTCTCAAGAACCTCACCCCGGAACAGGGCGAGACGCTGCTGATGCTCGGACACGACCTGTTCCCCCACGACGAGATCCCGGATGCGAAGCTCACTACATGCATCGATCCGGTCGACGCCGCAGCTGGCGACCCACAGGCGAAGCAGTCACTCGACGATGCGCTGGGCATCGTCGAAGGCGCGGCGCGCCGCATGGGGTACAAGACCTATACCGACATCTCCGACGAGGACGAGCGCGAGCGCCTCGCGAAGATGCTCGCGGAAGGACGGTGGATGCGGCAGTTCAAAAAGTCGCTCGAAGCCTGCCTGAAGGCGGACCAGAAATGAGCACGACGGGCAGCCGCGCTCGAAGCGCGGGAACAAGAGCACAGGCGAGCAGACGCTAGCCGCCGAAGCGCAGCTCGCCGGACGACCGGCCCTCGGAGAGGGCTCGGCATCGCCTTGCTCGCAAGCACCCGGCGTGCATCTGGCGTAGCTTCTGCCAGGCTGCGACCATGCCCCATGCCGCACTGAACGAGCTGCTGAACCTGGCCGCTCTCGCCCGGCCCGTAGGCGACGACGTCGAGATCCGCGGCACCGATCCTGTGTTCCCGACGCGTTTCCGGATCGGCGCGGCAGGGGCTGCGGCGATCGCCGCCTGCGCTATGGCTGCGGCGGAGATGTGGGCGCTGCGCGCGGATGAGAACCGGCGCCAGCGGATCTCGGTCGACCTGCGTCACGCGGTCGCGGCGCTGCGAAGCGCACGCTATCTGCGCATCGGCGGCGCGGTTCCGGAGTCCCTTGCCGATCCCCTCAGCGGGCTGTACCGAGCGAGGGGCGAGCGCTGGGTATACCTTCACTGCAACTTTCCGAACCATCGCGCGGCGGCATTGGGCGTGCTTGGCCTTGCGTCGGATGCCGATCGGGAAGCGGTCGCCCGCGCGCTGCGCGAATGGGACGGCCTCGCACTGGAGGATGCGGTGCATGCCGCGCGCGGGTGTGCCGCTTTCGTGCGCGACTCCGATGAATGGTCACGCCATCCGCAATCGCTGGCGGTGGCGTCCTTGCCCGTTGTCGAGATCGAGCGGCTCGGCGATGCGCCGCCCGAGCCGCTGGCTTCTGGGCAGCGGCCGCTCGACGGAGTTCGCGTCCTCGATCTCACGCGCGTGCTGGCGGGTCCCGCGTGCGCCCGGTCGCTCGCGGAGCACGGCGCCGATGTGCTCAAGGTGTCCGGGCCCCACCTGCCGCACTCGGGGGACACCGAGATCGACAACGGGCTGGGCAAGCTTTCCACCTTTCTCGATCTGCGCCAGCCGGCGGGGTTCGCGGCGCTCCTCTCGCTCGTCCGCGACGGGCGCTGCGACGTGTTCTCGCAGTCGTATCGGCCGGGATCTCTCGCGGGGCGGGGGCTAGGCGCACAGGCTCTCGCAGCGCTGCGCCCGGGGATCGTCTGCGTCGAGCTGAGCGCGTGGGGGCGTGCCGGTCCGTGGGCCGCACGGCGGGGTTTCGACACGCTCGTGCAGTGTGCGAGCGGCATGGCGCTCATTCAGGGGCGCAGCGGAGGCCCGCAGATCATGCCTGTGTCGGCGATCGATTACGTGAGCGGCTATCTCATGGCGTTCGGCGCGATGGTCGCACTCCTGCGCCGCGCGCGCGAAGGCGGGAGCTGGCACGTGCGCGTATCGCTGGCGCGCACCGGCAAATGGATCGTAGACCTCGGCCTGCTGGATGCCGCATCGATCGCGGATGCTCCCAGGGAGCTGCCGGAGGAAGAGATCGCCCGCATCACCATGGAGACGTTCTCGCCCGCGGGCTTGATCCGGCACCTCGCACCGGTTGCACGCATGGCGGAGACGCCGCCGCGTTGGGCGCGACCGCCGGTGCGCCTCGGCCATGACGAGCCGGCTTGGCCGCCGCGTCAATTCGCTTAGGCGACGAGGTGGCGGACCGCGGCGGGACGACCAGAGAGTACAGCCGAGGAGCGGGAGACGGCGGATCCGGGAAAGTTCAGGCAGAATGCGTATCGCCCCTGCAGGGAGGATTGCGAATGAACAAGCGACGTCTTGACAGCGTCATGAAGCCGGTAGTGTGCCTAGTCGTCCTGGGGTTGGTTGCCTGCGCCGCGACGACCTTGACCGACTCGTGGAGGGACCCCGGTTACAAGGGCCCGCCGTTGCAGAAGATCTTGGTGGTGGGTGTGTCCAGCCAGCCCGACTTGCGCCGCAACTTCGAGGACACGTTCGTGAGCCAGCTCAAAGCAGTGGGCGTGGACGCCGCCCCAAGCTACCGATTCATCCCGGAAAGCGGTCCGGCCGAACAGACAAAGTTGAAGCAGGCCGTGAAGGAAGCCGGCTCCGACGGCGTGCTGATCACGCGCCTGGTGCGGGTGGATGTGAACACCCAAGTCGTTCCGGCGTACGCCGGTGCGGGGATGGGGTTTTATCCCGGATATGCCGGAGCCTGGTCCGGCTTCTACGATCCGCCCATGGTGTACCAGACCAACACGATCGTGCTTCAGACCAGCCTGTACGGTGTCAACGAATCCCAGCTGCTCTGGTCCGGGACGACGCACACCTTCGCGCCCACCGACGTCAAGAAAGACATCCTCGACTTCGCCCAGCTCATCGTCGGAACGCTGCAGAAGCAGAAGCTCGTCTGAGCTGCGCGCCCGAGAAGAGCGCGAGGCGCCCGAACCGGCGGAGCCACGCCGAGGAAACATTGGCCCCCCCAATCGGCTGGCGGTGCGCGACCTGAGGCCGCGCACCGCCGGCGGTTGACTCGAGCGAGGTCAGCCTAGCTCGACCGGGACGAAGATCCGGGCTTCCTCGCGTTGGACGAGGATGGCCACGCGCTTGTCCGCTTTGGACATCAGCGTGCGAAGCTGATCTACGCTTTCGATCGGTGTGCCGTTGACGGCCAGGAGCACGTCTCCCGGCCGAATGCCGGCACGTGCCGCCGCACCACTCGCGTTCTCGACCAGCAGCCCGCCCTTGACACCGGCTTGGCGCTGCTCTTCGGGATCGAGCGGGCGCACTGCGACTCCCAACCGGCCCGGCTCCTGCTGCGCATCCGAGCTCGCTGCGACCTTCTTGTCCTTCAGCTCGCCCACCGTCACTTCCAGCTGCTTCGTCACACCCTTGCGGATGACTTCGAGCTTCGCGGTAGCGCCCGGCTTGATCTCAGCCACGCGCGCGGGCAAGTCACTCGAGTCGGCAACCTCATTGTCATCGAGCTTGACGATCACGTCGCCAGGCTCCACGCCGGCTTTCTCGGCAGGGCTGCCTTTTTCCACGGAGCTCACCAGCGCGCCCGTGGGCTTGCCCAATCCGAACGAGTCGGCCAACGCCTGGTTGACGCCCTGGATCGTGATGCCCAGCCGGCCGCGCGTGACCTTGCCGTGCGCGACGAGCTGATCCTGCACCTTGGCGGCCACTTCGATGGGCACGGCGAAGGACAAGCCTTGATAGCCGCCTGTGTCGCTATAGATCTGCGAGTTGATCCCGATGACTTCCCCCTTCATGTTGAATAAAGGGCCACCGGAGTTGCCGGGGTTGACCGCGACGTCGGTCTGGATGAACGGAACGTAGTTCTCGTCGGGCAGCGCGCGTGCCTTCGCACTCACGATGCCGGCGGTCACCGAGTTCTCGAAACCGAAGGGGGAGCCGATCGCCAGCACCCATTCGCCCACCTTGGTGTCGGCGGAGTTGCCCAACTGCACGGTCGGCAGATTCGACGCATCGATCTTCAGGACAGCGACATCGCTCTGCCGGTCCACACCCACGACCTTGGCCTTGAACTCGCGCTTGTCGGTGAGCTTGACGGTGACTTCCTGCGCGCCGTCCACGACGTGCGCGTTGGTCAGAATCCGGCCATCGGAGCTGACGATGAAGCCCGAGCCTTGACCATGCATCGGCGCTTTGCCGCGCGGCATGGGTCCCTTGAAGCGTTTGAAGAACTCGTAGAACGGGTCGTTCGGATCCAGACCCGGGGCTTCGGGGGCCGCCGCCATGGCCTTGCCCTCGGTGGTGACGCTGACGTTGACCACCGCCGCGCCGTACTTCTGCACGATCCAGGTGAAACCGGGCAACTGCGCCGTCGCCGCCGGTGCGGTGACGGCCGCAGGCGCGGTCGCTGCCTGAGGTTGCGCGGGCGCGGGGACGCCGGCCCGAGAGTAGCCCGCCACAAGCGCTGTGACGAGGCCGGCCGCGATCAAGCTGCGGACCAGAATCTTGTGCTGCATGGATGCACTCCTTTGCTGGGTTGAAGGTGTCGCAAGGCAAACCCTCCTGCAACGCCCGCAACGGTAGGAATGCTGGCTTAACGAAATCTTAAGCACGCGAAGACATCGCGCACTTTCGAGTAGACCGGCGCTGCCGTGCGCGGATTTAGCTGGCGTGGTGACGCGGCGCGGCCCCAGAGCCTGTGCGATCCAGGCAGCGGCGGCTCAAACTGCGCGACCGGCTCCGAGTAAGGGCTACCGCGCGTACCAGTGCAGCCGAGTCCGTCTTCGTCATTTGCTCCAGGCAGGCATGCACTTGCAAGCGGTCGGAGGCGGTTTGATCGCATTCCGCCAGTGGCGTGGCCGCTCGGGCATGGAGACTAAGCAGCGCGACGAAGATGGCGGCGGCGATGCCCGGTGCTGGCAAGGTCATTGCTGGGTCCTCTGGCTTTGTCGCTCAGGCGGCGGCCGCGGGTCGAGGCGGCCGCGCGCGACCGACTGGACAGCGGCAACGTTCCATTATAATCGCGACGCGTTTCGGGGCGGCCAGGCCGGGTGCAGCTCACGATCGCGGCATGCGCGCCGACATCTTCGACGGAGCGACCGCGAACCGAACTTCTTCATTGGAAGGGGATCTACGATGCATAAGCTAGTAGCCATCTTAGCGGCGACGGTCGTGACCGCGTGCGCTTCGACGTCCGGGAATCAGGGCCCCGGCGGACATGCGTCCGTGGATGCGCCACCGATACGGGTGACGGCGGGCGTGCTCACCAACTCCACCGGCATGACGCTGTACACGTACGACAATGATGTGCCCGGCAGCGGCAAGAGCGAGTGCAACGGGAGATGTGCCTTCACGTGGCCGCCCTTGCTGGCGACCCCCGACGCCAAGTCGAGCGGCAAGTTCACCGTGATCGCGCGCGAAGGCGGGCAGAGGCAATGGGCGTATAAGGGCAAGCCGCTCTATCTGTTCTCCGGGGACACGGAGCCCGGCGACAACCGGGGTAGCGGGGTCAATGGCGTCTGGCAGGTCGCGATGCAGTAAGAGACATCTCCGCGGCTGCCGATCCTCTGCCCCGTAGCGACCCCGCGTAAGCCTGAGCGCGTAAGATACCGGCCTTGCCGGCCTGCACCGGTGCATTCCGGCGTGCTGGTTCGTTGCAAGCAGTGACCTCAGGGGAGACCGAAGTGGAACGAGATGGTCTTGCGTCCCGCGTGTGTTCACAGGTCAAGCGCTGGCACAGTGCAGTGATTGCGGTCGCGGCGCTTTCGGGTTGTCAGTCCCAAGCGCCGCTGCCTGCGCAGGCGCCTCCTTCTCCGGAGCTGTCCTATCTCAACATCGCGATCAGCGTTCCGCTCGAGCCGCTCGCGAGAGCGGTCGACAACGACATGCCGCGCTCGGGTGGGATCCAGCCTTTCCAAGATCGTCTGGACGGAGGTGCTTCACCGCCGGCCTGCGGCGTCGATGCAGGCTACTCGATCGGGCGTGGGCCGCTGGCGATCACCGGCTCCAGCGAAGCGATCACCACCAGCGTCGAGCTGAGCTACTGGCTGCAGGGCCGCAAGCAGGTGCCCTGTCCCGGTCCCGTGATCACCGGATCTTGCGGCACCGAGGGAGAGGCGTTTCGGACCGCAACGGTGTTCGTCGACTCCACCGTCTCCATCGATCCGAACCTTGCCACCACCGCTCGCTCGACGCTCCGGCGGCTCGTACCGGGCAACCGCTGTGTTCTGCACCCCCTCGAGGTGGATGTCACCGACAGCGTCATGAGGGGGTTCGACACGACGCTGACCCAGATGTTGCCCGCTCTGGACAAGCGGCTCTCCGCCGCGCTGGATCTGAGGCGGCGCGCGCTGGCCGGTTGGGCAAGGATGAGCGAGCCCTCCGAGCTGCGCCCCAATCTGTGGCTAGCGCTGAACCCCGAAGGCCTCGGGGTCGTGCCGGTCACAGTTGCCGCGGGAGAACTGCGTACCGGCCTGCAGGTCCGGCTAAGGCCCGTGGTCACCGCGGGCGCGAAGCCCAAGGCGAATCCCAAGCCGATGCCGCAGGCGGAGGTCGCGCAGGCCTCTGACAGCTTCAAACTGCAGATCCCGGTGGAGCTGCAGCAGTCCTTCGTCCAAGCGAGGCTCAACCAGTCGCTGGATCTTGGCGGCGGGGGCACGACGCTCTCGCTGAGCGGGTATAACGTGCGCATCACCGGCGCGGACATCTACGGTCAGGGGGCGAACGTGGTCGTGAAGCTCACTTTCGCCGGTGATCTGAGCGGGACGGCCTACCTCACCGGGACGCCGTATTACGATCCCGACACCCGCACACTCAGTTTCCCCGACCTCGACTACACGCTCGACACGAAGCAAACCCTGTTGAGCGCAGCCAACTGGGTGGCGGAGGACGAGGTTCGCGAACGGCTGCGCAGCCGATTCCGGGTCGATATGACCGACGGTATACAACGCATGACGCAGGCGCTGGACGATGTGCTGAACCGCCGCCGCGGCAGCGTGCAGTTGCACGGGACCGTGCAGGATCTAAGCCTGCTTGGCGTCTACAGACTGGAGAACGGGGACGTGTTCACCGCCTACCTCAGCGCCGCGGGGAAGGTTTCCGCCGATGTGGACGTCGAGTGACGGCGTGATCAGGTAACGCTAGGCGGGGCCTGCCGTCCTATGCCGGCCCATCGGCGTTCCCAAACTCCGCGCTGTGGCTTGCCAGCGCCATACTCGGAGCTTCAGCGCGCGAGGCCGAAGAGGCCCCCGCTTGGCGACCTCTCCACCTAGCGGATCACGACCGCCACCCTTCGGTCCGCCGCCGAGCGAACTTCACCTTGCCACCAGCGGAGGGGGCGACCTTGGGGGGCCGAAACACCGCCGCCCATTCGCTCGCGGTCAACACCGACTTCAGCTGGAAGCGCAGATCCACCAACTGGTCGCGCATTCTGTCGCTGTCGGCCAGCAGCGGATTCAGCGCCGCTTCCAGCGCGGACGGCTGGGTAGCCCGGGTCTCCAGCAGAGCGGCCAAGGACTTGGAGACCGTTCCGCGCTGTGTCCAGTACGCTTTGTGCACATCTTTCATGCGTCCCACAATCTGCAGCGCCCGCTCGCGACGGGCGTCGTTCTCGACGTTGGCCTTGATGAGCTTTTCGGTCTGGTCCAGGTTCGACAGCAGGGGCGCGGAGCTCGACGACCAGAACAGCAGGTACAACGCGGTGAGCGTGGCGATCAACATGGGAAGGTTCGTTCTCGTGCGTGAGTTGTCGTGGGCGCGGGTGGTTTCGGCTACGGGGTCGACACCACTCCGAGAAGTTCCTCCAGCGCGGAGAGACGTGCTTGCTTGAGCTGCTCCCACTCGCTGTTTGTGGTGAGCGTGGTGATCTGGCCACGCAGCGCCAGCGCCTGCTGGATCAAAGCCGCGCGCTGCGCGCCCTGCTGGCGGAATAGCGCGGCATATTCGGCGCGCGTCGCGCTGTAATCTGCGTCCAGCGCCTGCACCTTGGTCCGGTAGTCCTGCGCCATGCTGGCAGCCTGACGGACGATCCGCTCGCACTCGTCGACCGCGGCGACAAGCCGATCGGCCCGCGCCGGATCGGTTACCGTCTTTCGGACTTGGGCCTTGAAGGCCTGCATCTCGGCTTCGGCGCGCTGCTCGAGCGTCGGCTTCGGCTTCGACGCGCACGCAGCGAACGCCCCGAGGAGGGCCACCAGCGCGAGCGCGCTCAAACCGGCTCGCTTTGAGCGCGGGTGCAAAGTCGTTGGGGAGCGATCTCGCATGAGTGTCTCGTCGGGCGATCCGGCACGGTCGGTCACCGCGCGGCGCATTATCGTTCTAGCCCTCGTCCGGCCTGGCGAACGAGCTGCCGAGGAATATAGCCGACATCGGCTTGGCACGCCACAGCACGCAGCCGCGAGTAGGGGCTGCGCCCG
>DATJVI010000029.1:0-77991 GCA_035501875.1 Burkholderiales bacterium | reverse complement strand
GGCGTCCCGTGACCGGCCTTGCCGGCTATCTCAAGGAGCGCGGCATCCACGCAGTATTCTGCTGTGGTCTGGCGCGTGATGTGTGCGTGAAGTGGACCGCGGAGGATGCTGCCGAGGCGGGCTTCGAGAGCTACTTTGTCTGGGATCTCACGCGCCCGGTCGATCCTGCATCGGACGAGCGTGTGCGAGCGGACCTCATCCGGAACGGCGTTGAGATCGTGACGTCGGCTCAACTGCGCCGCGCATGAGCGCCCGTGCACGCATCGGGACCTGCGGCTATCAATACGACCACTGGAGAGGAACCTTCTATCCGCGCGACCTGGCCAAGAGGCGCTGGTTCGAGCACTATGCGCAGCACTTCGATACGGTAGAGATCAACAACACCTTCTATCACCTGCCATCCGCCACCACGTTCGACGCCTGGCGCGAGGCGGCGCCACGGGGTTTCCTGTATGCGCTGAAGTTCAGCCGCTACGCCACGCATCTGAAGCGACTCAAGGACCCGCAGGAACCCATCACGCGATTTGTCGGACTGGCCAAGCGTCTGGGAATCTGCCTCGGCCCGATCCTCGTGCAACTGCCCCCCGGCTTTGCAGCGAACGAAGTCCGGCTCGCGGGTTTCCTCGATGCCGCGCCTCGGGATCGACGCTGGGCGGTGGAATTTCGCCACGACAGCTGGTTGTGCGAGGAGGTGTATGCCATCCTCGAGCGACGAGGTGCGGCGCTGTGCGTGCACGACATGCTCGTAAACCATCCCCGGCGCATCACGGCGCCCTGGACGTACCTGCGCTTTCACGGGGATCGCTATGCGGGAAGCTACTCGGCCCAGTTCCTATCCGCGCTGGCCAGGCGCATGCAGGAGTGGCTGGCGCAGGGCATCGACGTCTACGCCTACTTCAACAACGACGAGCAAGGCTATGCGGTCCGCAACGCGCTCGACCTCAGGCGTTACATGGGACTGGCGTGATGGTGCTGGCGCGAGTGCGCGCAGTTCGATGCGGGCTCAGTGCGATCGTCTGCCCGCAGCCAGCGCCCACGCTGCGGTGAGCACGAACAGGACGAACCAGGCGAGCGCCCACTCGGGGATCGACAAGCCGAGAAACTGCCACACGACTTTGGCGCAGTCGCCTTCGCCTTTGAACACGTTGGGCAGCACCTGCGTCAGGGGGAACGAGTCCAGCAAATAGGCGAGGTCCGGGCCGCAGTCGAGCGCCTGCGGCGGGTGATAGCGCAGCCAGGTCTGCCGAGCGGCGATCACCGCGCCAGCGCCCGCAGACAGGATCAGCAGCGGGCTATAGATCCAGCGTGCGATCCTACCGGGGTTGTGAGCGACCGCGACGAACGCGATCAGTCCCGTCGCGACGAAGGCATAGCGCTGGAGGATGCAGAGCGGGCAGGGCTCGAGGTGTTCGACATGCTGCAAGTAGAGCCCGAAGCCCATCAGGCCGACGCAGGCGAGGAACACGCCGAGATAAGCAAGCCGCGGCCGGAGCAAGAGTGGCATCGATGGCGCCGGCTCAAATCGCCGCGAGCGCGTGCTCGAGATCGGCAATGAGATCGTGCACGTCTTCGATTCCCACCGACAGCCGCACCAGGTTGTCGGTCAGGCCGAGCTGCGCGCGGCGCTCGGCCGGCAGCGACGCGTGGCTCATCAGCACCGGATGGCCGATCAAGCTCTCCACCCCACCCAGGCTTTCCGCCAGTGTGAAGAGGTGGCAGCGCTCCAGGAAGCGGCGCGTGCCCGCAAGGTCGGTCTTGAGATACACCGCGATCATCCCGCCGAACCCGCCCTGCATCTGTTCGGCTGCGAGCGCATGCTGAGGATGCTTGGGCAGCCCGGGGTGGATCACCTTCTCGGTCTTGGGGTGCGCGTCGAGCCAGTGCGCCAGCTCGAGCGCGTTCTGGTTGTGCTGTTTCATGCGCAACGGCAGCGTCTTGACGCCGCGCAGGGCGAGGAAGCTCGTGAACGGATCCATGATCGAGCCGATCGCGTTCTGCATGAACTCGAGCTTCTCCTTCAACTCCGCGTTGTCCCCGATCACCACGATGCCGCCCACCGCATCCGAATGGCCGTTGATGTACTTGGTGACCGAGTGGAGCACGATGTCCACCCCCAGCTCCAGCGGGCGCTGCAGCGCCGGCGACGCGAACGTGTTGTCGCACACCGTGAGGATGCGCCGCGGCTTCGCGAGACGCGCGAGCGCCGCCAGATCGGTCACCTTGAGCAGCGGGTTGCTGGGCGTTTCCACCCAGATCATCCGCGTGTCCGGCAGCAACGCCTGCTCGATCGTCTCCGGCCGGTTGGGGTCGACATAGGTGACTCGCAGCCCGGCCGTGCGGCGGCGGATGCGCTCGAACAGGCGCCAAGTTCCGCCATACATGTCGTCAACCGCCACCAGATGGCTGCCCGCATCGAGGAGCTCCAGCACGGTGGCCATCGCTGCGAGCCCCGACGAGAACGCATAGCCGTGCGCGCCGCTTTCCAGGTCGGCGATGCAGCGCTCGAACGCCATCCGCGTCGGGTTCTGGGTGCGAGCGTACTCATAGCCCGTGTGCACGCCAGGCGAGGATTGCTTGAAGGTGGAGGTCGCGTAGATCGGCGGCATCACGGCCCCGGTCGTGGGATCCGGCTGCTGGCCGGCGTGAATGGCGCGGGTCGCAAACCCGGCCGGATGTTTCCTCTGTGTCATGGCGCCTTGTGTCGCAGGTAGTTGAGTGCGTCGATGCGGGTGATGAGCCCCCAAAACTTTCCGTCGTCGACCACGATCGCGACATATCCCTTCTTGAAAGTGTCGATCAGATCCGAAAGCGGTGTATCGAGGCCGACGGTCTCCAGCCGCTGCGTCATCGCGCTGCGCACCGGGAGGCGAAACTTCGCCGGATCTTCTTGCACTGCGCTCAGCAGGTCCCACTCGTCGATCAGCCCGATCACCCGCTCGCCCTCGAGCACCGGGATCTGGGAGATGTCGTACAGCTTCATGCGGGCATAAGCCGTCATCAGCCGGTCGTCCGGCCCGATGGAGACCACCGCGCGCTCGTCGGCCCGCCGGCCGATGACGTCGCGCAGATCGCCATAGCGCTCGCGCTCGATGAAGCCCTGATCCGCCATCCAATAGTCGTTGAACATCTTCGACAGATACTTGTTGCCGGTGTCGCAGATGAACGTGACCACACGCTTGGGCGTCGTTTGCTCTCGGCAATAGCGCAATGCGGCCGCAACCAGCGTGCCCGATGAGGAGCCGCCGAGTATTCCTTCGCGGTTGAGCAGCTCGCGCGCGGTTTGGAGGCTTTCCCGGTCGCTGATCGAGTATGCCGTCCGGACCCGGCTCAAGTCCGCGATCGGAGGGATGAAATCCTCCCCGATGCCTTCGACCACCCAACTGCCCGCCTCGCCGTACTTACCGGTCTTGACGTAATCGCACAGCACCGAGCCCACCGGATCTGCCAGCACCATCTCGGTGTCGGGCGAGACGCGCGCGAAGAAGCGGGACAACCCAGCCAGCGTGCCCCCGGAGCCGACCCCGCAGACCACAGCGTCCACTTGGTGCCCCATCTGCTCCCAGATCTCGGGCCCGGTGGTCGTCTCGTGCGCTTCCGGGTTGGCCGGGTTGGCGAACTGGTTGATGTACACGGCACCGGCTTCCCGGGCAATGCGCTCGGCCATGTCCTGGTAATACTCGGGGTGTCCTTTGCCCACGTCGGACCGAGTCAGGATCACCTCGGTACCGAGCGCCCGGAGATGAAAGATCTTCTCGCGCGCCATCTTGTCCGGCACCACCAGGATCAGGCGGTACCCCTTGCGCGACGCGACCAGCGCCAGCCCGAGCCCGGTGTTACCGGCAGTCGCTTCGACTATGGTTCCGCCCGGCTTGAGCCGACCGTCGCGCTCCGCCGCTTCGATCATCGACAGTCCGATGCGATCCTTGATCGATCCCGCCGGATTCTGGTTCTCGAGCTTCACGAATAAGCGGCAGCGGCCCGTGTCCAGCCGGGTGATCTCCAGCATCGGCGTGTTGCCGATCAGGTCCAGGAGGTTGTTTGCAGGCATCGGAAGTGTTCTCGAGCGTCCAAGTGGGCGCGCGGGGGGACGGGACGGAACGCCCGCCGGACACGGCCCCGCGGCGGGCACAAGTCTACATCCTGGACGGCGCCCTGGCGAGACCGGCGAACGGCGATCGCCGGGACGGCTCTGTGCGCAGAGGCAGCGTCGATCGCGCAGCGGATCCGCGTGCGCAACGCCGCTCAGCGTGCCGGGCGCTTCGCCAGCTTTCGCTGTAAGGTGCGCCGATGCATGTTCAGGCTGCGGGCGGTGGCGGAGATGTTTCCGTCGTGCTCCTCGAGGACGCGCTGGATATGCTCCCATTCCAGCCGCTCCACGGACCACGGCCGCGCCGTGATGGCCGCATTGGGGTCGCCAAGGTCGCGACCGAAAGCCGCCAGTACCTCGTCGGCGTCCACCGGCTTCGCCAGGTAATAAGTCGCACCCAGCTTGATCGCTTCAACGGCCGTGGCCACGCTCGCGTAGCCGGTGAGCACCACGATGCGCATCGGCTCGGATAGCGCCTTCAGTTGCGGGATCAGGATCAACCCGGAATCGCCCCGCATCTTGAGATCGATGACGGCATAGGCCGGAGGTTCCTTGCGAGCGTACGCCAGCGCCTCGTCGACTCCGTGCGCCGGCATGACCCGGAACCCGCGCCGGGCCAGAGCGCGTCGCATGACATCGCAGAATGTGACGTCGTCGTCGACCAGCAGCAGCGCCGGCGCGGGGTTCACACGCGCTCTCCTGGCACCAGGCTGCCTAGTGGGAGTTCGAGCAGCGTACAAACGCCGCCGCCAGCGCGCCGCTCCAGGCGCAGATGCCCGCCCAGGCGTTCCAGCGTAGCGCGGGCCAGCAGCAGGCCGATGCCGCTGCGCTCGCCTTTCCGCTTCGTGCTGAAAAAGGCCTGGCCCGCGTGCGCCTCGGCCTCACGAGTGAGTCCGGGCCCGCGGTCGCGAATCTCCAGCCGCAGTCGATCGCGCCCCCAGCTGCAGTCGAGCTCGACGCTATGCGGGGAGGCGTCTGCCGCGTTGTCGAGCAGGTTCACGATCGCTTGCCGCAGCGTCTGCTCCGTGAGGATGGTCGGTACTGGTGTCGAGCCGCTAAGCCGCTGGCTCAGGCTCACCGAAGGGCGCAGCAGCCGCCAGCGCTCCAGCGTCTCGCGCAGGAACTCGTCGACCGCTTGTGCGCCGCCTCCCTCGGCGCGTGCCTGGCCCGCGTCGGCGACCATGCGGGTGATGGTGTGCTTACATGCGTCCACTTGCTGGCGCAGCGTAGCGAGGTCTCGCGCCAGACCGGCGTCGGAGGCATGGTCTTTCGCCATCTCGCCCAAGACCACTGCCATCGTCGAGAGCGGTGTGCCGAGCTCGTGCGCAGCTCCGGCCGCTAGCGTCCCGAGCGCGACGATGCGCTCGTCGCGCGCGGCCTGCTCCCTCCGACGCGCCAGCTCGGCGTCGCGGTCACGAATGGCCTGCGCCATGCGCGCGACGAACAACGCGATGATTCCGGCGCTCAGCACGAAGTTGACCCACATCCCGGCGAGATGCAGCCGGAAGGCCGTCGCATCGTGACCGGGATGCGAGGGGATGAGCGGGAGGTGAAAGAAGAATAGCAGGCCGTAGCTCGCTGCCGTGATCGCAGCCATGCTCCATGCGTAACGGGCTGGCAAAGTGGTCGCCGCGATCACGAGCGGCAGCAGATAGAGCGACACGAATGGATTGGTCGATCCCCCGCTGAGGTAGAAAAGCGCGGACAGCACGGCCACATCGAGCAACAGATGCAGGAAGAACTCGGCCTCTCCCACCCGATCCTCGCGCCGCATCCGAGCCTGCGCGACCAGATTTGCGGCAGGGAGGAGAAGCAGGACTGCAGTCAGACGAGCCCACGGCACGCTCACGCCGAGACCCAATGCGGCCGCCGCCAGGGCTGCGCCGAGCGCGCATGCGAGCACCCAGCGCAAGAGCATCAGCCGCTTGAGGTGCTCCATCACCTGAGCAGGACGAGGATCGGTTCGGCGCATCGGGAATCTTTCCTGGCGCGCATATTCTAAACCTCACGCACTGACGGCAGCCTCGTGCGTTCGGGTCCGCGCGCGCGGCTATGCGCAACGATACCCGGCGTGAGGTGTAAATAGCCGGCCGTCGATGCTTATCGGGACCCGTGTGCGGCCGCTCGAGATGCTGTAATCTTCGGCCTGGCGCCCAGGGGGGTACCGGCGTCGCAGTCGCCTCGCGTCAAAACCGGCCAACAGATCGGTACAAGGCGTGAAGCCGTAGGTTCATCTGGAGCCTTCACACAATCAAGTCAACTTCTGGAGGAGCTTCATTCATGGAAATGACGAGACGTACGTTTCTGACCGCGGCGGCGGCGACCACTGCCGCGGCCGCAACCGACGCGTTCGCCCTCAACAAGTTCGCGACAGACCGCGACTGGACAGGCGAAGTTACCGTCACCTACCCGGACCCGGCGTGGGAGGTGTTCGATCCGCGCTTCCATGCACGACAAGGCAACGCGACGCTGCAGCGGATCTGGCACGGGATGGGCAATGACCGCGCGTTGTGGCTCGAGGGCCCCGCTTGGTTTGGCGACTGGGGTTGCTTCATTTGCAGCGACATCCCGAACCATCGTGTTTTGCGGTGGGCTGAGGACGACGGCCACGTAAGCGTGTACCAGACTGAATCCGGGTATTCGAACGGACACACGCGCGACAATCAGGGCCGGCTGATCGCCTGCGAGCACGACACGCGTCGGGTGCGCCGCCGTGAGTACGACGGCACCTGGACGGTGTTGATGGACAACTACCAGGGCAAGAAACTCAACGCACCGAACGATGCCGCCGTGTATTCCGACGGCTCCATCTACTTCACCGATCCCGGCTACGGCATCCTCGGGCCCTACGAGGGACACTTGGCCCCGTTCGAGCTGCCCACGCGCGTGTACCGCATCAATCCCCAGGGGCAGGCCAGTATCGCGGCTGAGGGTCCGATGCGGCGTCCGAACGGCATCTGCTTCTCGCCTGACTTCAAGAGGTGCTATGTCGTAGACACGGGCAAGACCGACGGGCCACAATATCCCGCCAACATCATCGTGTTCGACGTGAGCGGTAACGGAACGCTCTCCAATCCCAAGGAGTTCGCCGACTTCAGCCCTGGCTTCACTGACGGCATTCGCTGCGACACCGACGGCAACGTATGGTGCAGCTGGGGATGGGGTGGCCCGGACACCAACGGGGTGCGCGTGCACGCACCCAGCGGGGATAAGCTGGCATTCCTCCACACACCGGAGGTCATCTCCAACCTGTGCTTCGGCGGGACCAAGCGCAACCGGTTGTTCATGACCGGCAGCACGTCGATCTATGCCATTTACGTCAACGCAGTCGGCTTCCCGCTGACCTGATAGCAGACGTTTGTAAAGCGGGCCCGCATGCGACGGCATGCGGGCTTTTTTTTTCGAGGGTGCAGGGGAGGCGCCCTCAAAGCGGAGCAGGGCTCACCTCTCCGCGGTCGATCATGTAGAGCGCGTCGAGCATCTGCCGCGAATGAGTGAGGTCGGATTCGGTGAGCAGGATGGATAAGCCTTCCTGCTTCAGATCGGAGATGACCTCGACCAGACGGCGCGCCAGCACCGGCGCAACGCCTTCGAACGGTTCATCCAGCAGCAGCAGCCTGGTGCCACACATGAGCGCTCGCGCCAGCGCGACGAGCTTCTGTTGACCGCCGGAGAGCAGCATGGCCTTGCGCGATGCCAGTGCCTGGACCTCCGGGATCATCTCGTACACCTTGGCGAGCCGCGACTCCACTTCGGGCTGACCCGATGCCCACGCTGGAAGCAGCACGTTCTCCTCGACATTCAAGTCGGGCACCAGCCTCCGGTCCTCGGGCATGTAGCCGATGCCGCTGCGCGCGCGCTGGTGGGTCGAAGCGGTATCGAGGGTCGCGCCGTCGAAGTGGATCGAACCGTTGCGCGGCGTGAGGATGCCCATGATCGAGCGCACCAGCGTGGTCTTGCCGGCGCCGTTGCGGCCAACGAGCCCGGTGAACTTGGCGGTCGGCAGCTCCATGTTCACGTTGCGCAGGATGCCGACCGGCCCGATGGCCACATCCAGGCCTTCAATGCGCAGCACCGGCGGCCTCCTTGTGCTGGTTCTGCATGCCGATCACATAGCGGCGCACCTCGCCGTCGTTCAGCACCGTTGCGGGGTCGCCGTCGGCGATGATGCGCCCCTCGTAGAAGGCGAGCACTCGATGCGTGTAGCGCCCGACGATTTCCATGTCATGCTCGACGAACAGGACCGTGACGCCCTCGGCCGTGAGCGCACCCATCACCATGTCCATCAGCCGGAACTTCTCCTCCGCCGACACGCCGCTGGTTGGCTCGTCGAGCAGGAGAACCTTCGGCCGGCCCGCCACCGCCATGGCGATATCGAGGAGCTTGCGCACGCCCTCGGGGAGCTGCCCGGCCAGCTGACCGGCATAGCCACGCAGGTTGAAACGCTCGATGAGCTGCTCCACCTGTGCCGGCTGGCCGCCGTCGGACGCGTCGCGACGCGTAGAGCGGGCGGCGATGCCTACGCCCACGGCCAGGTTCTCGCTCACGCTAAGGCTATTGAAGAGCTGCGGGATCTGGAACGAGCGGCAAATGCCCAACTGCGTGATCCGACGCGGGTTGAGACCGGTGATCTCGCGTCCCAGGTACAGTACCCGGCCCGAGGTGGGGGTGAGATATCCGGTCACGAGGTTGATGAAGGTGGTCTTGCCGGCGCCGTTGCTGCCGATCAGCCCAACGACGCTGTCCTGCTCGATCTGGACGTTGATTTGCGCGGCGGCGGTCACGGCGCCGAAGCTCTTGTTCAGGTCGCGCGCTTCCAGCACGGCGGTCATGTCACGCGCTCCTGCGCCGGCGGACGAACATCGACCACAGCCCGTCCGGGAGAAACATGATCACCAGCAGCATGGTGATCCCGAGGGTCATCTGCCAGGTGTTGGGAACGTACTCCAGGGCGAAAGTGCGCACGGCCTCGAAGATGCCCGCGCCGAGGAACGGCGCAGCCACGTTGCCTGTGCCGCTCAGGATCGTGATGAACACGAAGTCCCCCGAAGTCGTCCAGTTGGCGGTGGTCTCGGGGTCGACATGTCCGATGGTGGCGGCCATCAGCGCGCCGCCGATCCCTGCCAGTGCTGCGCTGATTACGTAGTTGAGATGGATGAGGCTGCGCACCGAGGCTCCCATATACTCCACGCGCAGCTCGTTGTCGCGGATGGCGCTCGCGAGGCGGCCGCGATACGAGTTCAAGTAGCGGTGCAAGGCGATGGCGCAGGCGAAGGCGGTCACCGCCGAGAAAGCATAGATCGCGTCCCGGGCCCAGTGGGTGCTCAGCGCAATCCCGGCGAAGCTCTTCACAGACAGTCCGAAGCCGTCGGTGCTGCCCAGCTCCGAAGTCCTCACCAGCAGCCCATACAGGATCATGGAGAACGCGAGGCTCAGCATCGCGAAGAAGATGCCCCGGTACCGCGCCAGCAACAGGCCCAGGACGGCCGCCACGACCACAGCGAGCAGCGCTCCCGCCATCACCATGGTGAGCAGGTCGGATGGGCCGAAGGGCGTCTGGACCAGCTTCAGCGCGCCCGTGAAGGCGTTCAGCACGAGGCGTACCGGCGCCCAGTGCGGTTGAGACAAGCCGCGAGCGAAGCCGTCGACCAACTCGATGAGCTCGGGAGTCGCCCCCGCGGCGTACGCGCCCAGGCAGTAATACAGCC
The DNA here is from genome assembly GCA_035501875.1 of Burkholderiales bacterium. Lineage (GTDB taxonomy): Bacteria > Pseudomonadota > Gammaproteobacteria > Burkholderiales > SHXO01 > SHXO01. Next base: position 68,196 of record DATJVI010000029.1, on the reverse strand, counting down.
CCTGCCCGAAGGAGACCAGACCCGTGCGCATCAGAAGGGCCATGCCCAAGACCACGATGCCGAGATACAGCACCACGCTCACGAACGACACCGCCCATTGCGGCAGGATCGGTCCGATCGCGAGCAGCACGACGAGCGCCGAGATCAGGACAAGCAGGGTGCGGTCGCGCTTCACGCCCGGGTCAGATCTTGCGGGCTTCGGCTGCGGCGAACAGCCCCTTGGGCCGAACGATCAGCACCAGAGCCATCACCATGTACACGCTGAACAGCTCGACTTCCGGCCGGTAATGCACGGCGGCCGAGCGGACCAGGCCGACGATCAATGCGCCGAGCGCGGCGCCGCTCAAACTGCCCAGACCGCCGATCACCACGATGGCGAAGGCAAGCACGATGACTTCGGCGCCGATGCCCAGCTGGACGGATGTGGTGGGAGCGGTCAACGCGCCGCCGAGCGCGGCCAGCATCGCGCCGATGGTGAAAGTGACGAAGTAGACGCGAGAGACGTTGATCCCCAGCGCCATGCTCATCTCCCGATCGTGGATCACCGCGCGCAGGATCTTGCCTTGACGCGTATGGTTGAGTGCCAGCGCGAGCGCCACACCGGCCAGAACCGCGACGACCACGAGGACCAGGCTGTACACCGGATACACGAGATCACCGATCTGGAAGTTGCCCAGCATGCCGTACGGTTCCGCCACGAGGATCGGATCGACCCCGAAGACGAGCTTGGTCACGTCCTCCAGGATCAGGAACACGGCATAAGTGATGAGCACGAGCACCACCTCGTCGCGGCCGTACATGAAACGCAGGAGACCCCGCTCGATGACCGGGCCGGCCACCAGACCCACCAGCACTGCCGCCGCCACGAGTACTGCGTAGCTTGCGTACGGCGCGTGGCCGTGCGCGAGCCAGTAGCCCGCGAAGGTGCTTGCCGTGTACGCGCCCAGGGCGTACATGCTGCCATGCGCGACGTTGAGGATTTTCATCACGCCATAGATCAGCGTGAGCCCCACGGCGATGACGAACATCCACGAGGCGTACAAGATACCGTCGATGATGACAGCGGGAAGTTGGTCCACGATGGCTGCGACTGCGGCTGGATGCGGGGCTATTTTGCCGGCTTCATCCCGGACTTGATCCACTCGGCGCTGCTCACTCCGTCGGGCGGCTGCACGCGCTCAGGCGGATAATAGCGGATGTTGGTGACGGTGACCCGACCGTTCACCACCTTGGTCGTGCCGTAGGCGGTACCGGACGCGGCCTGGTGCCCTTTGCCCAGTTGCATGCTCATGCGCCCACTGGGCGAGTCGAAGCTCAAGTGCTCGAAAGCCGCGACCACTTCCTCCTGGCTCGGGCCGCTGCCGTAGGCTGCTTCCATCGCCTCCTTCACACCCTTGTTCGCGCCCATCGGAATGGAGGCGGCGAGCTTCGCGATCTTGGCACGCTCGTAGGCGGCCTTGAGCCCCAGGAAGGCGAGCGCAGCGTCGTATGCCGGGTAGCTAGGGTTCGCGCCGCCGGATTTGGCTCGGTAAATATCCCGGAGCCAGGTGTTCAGCGCGGAATTCGGGGCGAACACTCCATGTGTTCCGCGCGCACCCACAACGGTGCCGTCGGGGATGATGCCGCCCAGCGCGCGCAGGTACGGCTCTCCCGCAACAAGCACCAATTGGCTCTTCGCGAACAGGGCGCGCGGGGCGGCCTGCAGCATGAACGCCTCCAGGTCTCCGCCCCACAAGCTGGAATGGATCACCTCGGAGCCGCTGGCGAGCAGCGCAGAGATCTCTGCGCCGTACTGCCCGGCGCCGAACTTCGGCATCTGAGAGGTCGTGGTCTTTGCGTCTGGCTGAAGAACGCTCATCGCCGCGGTGAAGTCGCTCCAGGAATCCTGTCCCCACGCGTAGTTCGGATTGATGCCGCCGAAGCTCCTCACGCTGGGCCGCGTCTCGAGCAGGTAGAGAGCGGCGCCCACCGCATCCATCGTGGCGTGTGGCCGTGTCCGGAACACGTACTTGTAGCTCGCCTCCTCGAAGATGCGCGGGGTGCCGCAGTCGAACAGGACGGTGAGCTTCTGCATCTCCTCGGCCACCGGTGCGACGGCGAGGCAATCGCCACTGGAGATGTAGCCGACAACGTAATCGACCCGCGCGCGCTCGACGAGGTTGCGGAACTCGCTCACTTGCTTGGTCGCGCCGCCGGCTTCGTCGACTACCGTGAGCTCCAGCGGTCTCCCGCCGAAGCCGCGCACGGCATAGGGCGCGGGCACGTTCCCGGCGTTGAGCGATTCGACGATCGCCTCTGCCGCCCACTTTGCGGGCATGCCGAAAGGGCCGGCAGCCGGTCCGGACAGGAAGGTCACGAAACCGATGCGGATGGGCTTGGTGTCCTGCGCCAGCACACAGGTAGCCAGCGCGCACAGCAGCGCGGCTGCTGCGTAGCGTCCTGGGAACGATGTGCGAGACGGCATGCCTCCCCCCTCTTGCGAGGCTGTTCTGATACAGCCGAAGGAATGATCCTGCCAGTGCGCTGTCAGCTGGAGCTGGCGGCGAATCTATCAGCTTGGGGGGGAGTTCTCAAGCGAGACGCAATGGCCAGTGAAGAGGTGAAGAAGTGAAAAGGTGAAGGAGGTGAATGAGGTGAATGAGGTGAAGGAGGTCAATGAGGTGAGGGAGGTGAACGAGGTGAGGGAGGTGGAGGAGGTGAAGCAGGTGAGCCCCCTCGCTTCGGCCGGCGCCCCGGCTGGGGAGAGGGAGCCTTTACGCTCGCCCTTTCCCGGAGGGGGAGCGCAACGGGCTGTGCGTCTACCTCTTCACCTTTTCACTCTTTCACCTCTTCACCTGGGCTGCTCAGCCTGCAAGCTCACCCCGCGCACGTGCAATCGCAGCGCACACCTGCGCAGGTGCGGTTCCGCCGATGTGGTTGCGGGCGGCGAGCGAGCCTTCGAGCGTGAGCACTTGGAACACGTCGTCCGTGATCTGACCGCTGAAACGCTGGAGGTCGGAAAGCGGGAGCGCTGCGAGGTCCATGCCTCGCTCCGCCGCGAATCGCACTGCGCGGGCCACGGCTTCGTGGGCTTCCCGAAACGCGACGCCCTTGCGAACCAGATAGTCGGCCAGATCGGTGGCGGTGGCGAACCCCTCGGCTGCCGCGCGCCGCATCGCTTCGGGATTCACCGTGAGCCCGCCCATCATTCCGGCGAACACCCGCAGCGTGTCCACCAGCGTGTTCACCGTGTCGAACAGCGGCTCCTTGTCCTCCTGGTTGTCTTTGTTGTACGCCAGCGGCTGCGACTTCATCAGCATCAGCAGCGCCACCAGATGGCCGTTGATCCGGCCGGTCTTGCCTCGCACCAGCTCCGGCACGTCCGGGTTCTTCTTCTGCGGCATGATGGAAGATCCGGTGCAGTAGCGGTCAGCCAGCATGACGAAGCCGAAGCGCGGGCTCATCCACAAGACCAGCTCTTCGGAGAAGCGCGACAGATGCGTCATGAGCAGCGCCGCGCAGGCGACGAACTCGATCGCAAAGTCGCGATCGGATACCGCATCCAGCGAGTTCAGGCACACGCCTTCGAAGTCGAGGTCGCGCGCAACGCTCTCGCGATCGATCGGGTAGGTGGTGCCTGCCAGCGCGGCGGCGCCCAACGGCAGCTGATTCACGCGAGTGCGGCAGTCCGCCAAACGGGAGCGATCGCGCTTGAGCATCTCGTAGTAAGCCATCAGGTGATGGCCGAAGCTGACCGGCTGCGCCACCTGCAGGTGCGTGAAGCCGGGCATGACGGTCTCGGTGTGCTGGTCCGCGAGCTCCACGAGCTGCGATTGCAGGGCTCGGATGAGCATGTCGATCACGTCGATCGCAGCACGCAGCCACATGCGCACGTCGGTGGCCACCTGATCGTTGCGTGATCTGCCTGTGTGCAGGCGCTTGCCGGCCTCGCCCACGAGGTCGGTCAGGCGCTTCTCGATGTTCAGGTGCACGTCCTCCTGGGCCACCGACCAACGGAAGGTGCCGGCGCGGATCTCGGCCAGGATCTGCGTCATCCCGCGCTCGATGCTGGCGAGATCGTCGGAGGAGAGCACGCCCACGCGCGCAAGCATCCGCGCGTGCGCGAGCGAGCCCTGGATGTCGAACTCGGCAAGCCGCCAGTCGAAATCGACCGACGCGGTGTACTGCTGGACGAGCTGGTCCACCGGCTCGCCGAAACGCCCGGACCAGGGTTGACCTTCGGATTGCGTACCGTTCATGTGGAGCTTCGGACCTCAGCCGCAGTCTGGGCACCGGAGGCGCGCCTGACGCGGGTCGTCCCGAGAGCGCCGCGCCAGGCACGCCGACTGCCTCTGGCACATGTTGTGCTGCGGCTCTCGGATCTGGCCCAGCCAGGCCCGAAAAAGCCCGATCGGACAGGCGGTTGGAGCGGTGAAGAGTATAGATCAAAAGGTCCACCGGGACGCGCTGCCAGACTTTCGCAACGTCGGTGTAGTGTTGCGCATCGTGCTGATCGTGCTCGCATTGTCCGCGACCGTGGCTCTGGCGGAGGCCGAGGGTTGGCACAACGTCATGGACCGGTTCTTGGAGGTGTCGGCGCCGGTGCAACCGGTGCTGGGGCTGAGCCTGCTGGTCCTGATGCTGTTGAGCCGGCCCCTGCACCGGCTGGACTACCGCTCCGGCATCCTCGCCGTGTTTCTGATCGAACTGATCGTGGTGACCTTCATCCATCACGCCGGCGACCCGCTGTTCGGCGGGGATCCCTCCGGGCGGCTGGCGCGTTACTGCGTATTCACCACCGGTGCGACCGCGCTCATTCTCTACTACTGCCACCTGCGCAACCGCGCGTTGTCCCCTGCCCTCACCGAAGCGCGGTTGCAGGCGCTTCAGGCTCGCATCCGGCCGCACTTTCTCTACAACAGCATCAACGCCGTGTTGAGCCTGATCCGCAGTGAGCCCAAGCGCGCCGAGTCCGCCCTGGAGGACATGGCCGACCTGTTCCGCGTACTCATGGCGGACAACCGCAAGCTGTCGACGCTGGAACACGAGATCGAGCTGACGCGCCAATACCTCGACCTCGAGCAGCTGCGCCTCGGCGAGCGCCTGAGTGTGGAGTGGCATGCCGACAACCTGCCGGGCGAGGCGCAGATCCCGCCTCTGGTGCTGCAGCCGTTGGTGGAGAACGCCGTCTACCACGGCATCGAGCCGTCCTCTGAACCGGGAGTGATCAGCATCAACATCTACAAGGTCCGCGACGAAGTGCACCTGGTGCTGCGCAACCCTTACCGCCAACAGGGAAACCACCACGCCGGCAACAAGATGGCGGTGGGAAACATCCGCGAGCGGCTGGCATTGCACTTCGATGCGGAAGCCAGCCTGCGTACCAGCGTCTCGGATGATGCCTATCGGGTGCATATCGTCATCCCCTATCGGACCGAGGCGCCCTGAGGCATCCGCGTACGGGGAAGGATCATGACCAAGCACGCTCAGGCCCTGCGCGTCGTCATCGCCGATGACGAGGCACCCGCCCGAAGCCGTATCCGCGATCTGTTGGAAGATTGCGCCGCGACCCTCGCACTCGAGATCGTGGGCGAAGCGCCCAGCGGGCGCGTTCTCATCGACGTGCTCCAGCGCACACCGGCCGACGTGGTGTTGCTCGACATCCGCATGCCCGAGATGGACGGCGTCGAGGCCGCGCAGCATATCCTCAACCTGCCCGATCCGCCTTCGATCATCTTCACCACGGCCTACGACGGTTATGCGCTCCGGGCTTTCGATCTGCATGCGGTGGATTACCTGTTGAAGCCGATCCGGCTGCGGCGGTTGCAAGAGGCGCTGTCGCGCGTGCGCGCGCTTACGCCGCTGCGCCAGGATGTGCTCCAGCAGATCGCGCCCGAGCCGCGCAAGCATCTTCCCGTGCAGGAGCGCGGGCGTGTGATCCTAGTGCCGGTGGAACGCATCCTGTACATGCGCGCCGAGCTCAAATATGTGACCATCCGCACTGCGGAGCGAGAGTACTTGCTGGAGGAATCGCTCACGCGCCTCGAGCAGGAGTTTCGGGGCTGCTTCGTCCGCATCCATCGGAGCTGCCTGGTGGCACGCGAATACGTGGAATGCTTCGAGCGCGGCAGCGAAGCAGCCGGCGAGAGCGGCTGGGTGGTGAAGGTGCGCGGGTTGGACGAGCGCCTTCCCGTGAGCCGCCGCCAGCAACACGTGATCAAGGAGTTTGGAAGACTATAATCGATGTTCACAGCGCAGCGCTTGGCGGCGTGTGCAGTGCTGCTGTCGGCCTGCACGGCTCCGCTCCAGACCTACGCCGGCGACCTCTTCGATGGGCTCGCCCCGGAGGTCGCTGGGGCCGAGCTGAGCGCGGTGCTCGAAGGAGCGGAGCTGGCGTGCAGGCAGGAGCCGGATGCACCCTATATGCGGCGTTGCCGCCCGCTGGCCGGCGCCCTCGATCAGCTCGGCACGGTCCCGCTCGCTGACGTCGAGGCGCTGTTCATCGATGACCAGCTGGCCCAGGTCGCAGCCTACTTCCCTGAGCGGCGCTTTGCAGAGGTGAAGCAGCTCATTTCGCAGCGCCTCGGTCAGGGCCAGGACTGGACAGTGGTCATCCGCGCCGGGATGGCCGGCCGGTTCAACGACGAGATCCGCATCTGGGAGACCGAGCGCTTCGTCCTCATCGCCCAGCAATTCGATCGCAAGATCGACCGCGGATCGGTGATCTATGGCACACCCACAGCGATGGCGGAGCTGCTCCAGCAGGTGAAGTCGACGCCACCCGGCGGGATGCGCGATCTCTAGCCCGCCAGCTTCGAGATATCCGCGACCTGATTCATCAGGCTCTCGAGTTGGGCGAGCAGGGCTAGCCGGTTATTGCGGATGATGGGCTCGTCGGTCATCACCATCACCTCGTCGAAGAAGAGATCCACATCCTTGCGCACGCCGGCAAGCAGCCGCAGCGCCTCGGTGTAGTCCTCGCACTCCACGAGTGAGCGCACCTTGGGCATGAGGCGCGAAGTCGTTTCGTACAGGTTCTTCTCGGCGGCCTCCTGCAGCAGCACTGCATCCGGCTCGGCCTGGGTCACCGTGGTCTTGCGGAGGATGTTGCGGATGCGCTTGTTGGCGCTGGCCAAGCTCTCCGCTTCCGGCAGCGTTCGGAACGACTGCACTGCCTTGAGCCGCGGCACCACCAGATCGACTCGAGTGGGGTTCTGACTCACCACCGCCTCGATCTCGTCCGGGGCGAACCCACGCTCGCGCAGGTAGTTGCGCAGGCGCTCCAGCACGAACGCATGCAGATCGACGCTCACGCTGTCATGCAGGGTGCCGGGCGAAAAGCTCAGCTTCGCGGCCTGGAGCAGCTGGACCAGATCCAGCGGCATCGCCTTCTCCGACAGGATGCGCAGCACGCCGAGCGCCTGGCGCCGCAGCCCGAACGGGTCCTTGTCGCCGGTTGGGGCAAGGCCGATGCCGTAGATGCCGACCAAGGCATCGAGCTTGTCGGCGAGCGCCACGGCACAGCCCACGTTGTCCTCGGGCAACGTGTCGTTGGCGAAGCGCGGGTGGTAGTGCGCTTCGATCGCGCGTGCAACGATCTCGGGCTCGCCGTCGTGGCGAGCGTAGTACTGTCCCATGATGCCCTGTAATTCCGGGAACTCGCCGACCATGTCGCTCATCAGATCGGCTTTCGACAGCCATGCCGCACGCTCGGCCCGCTCCGCATCGGCGCCCAGCTTCTCGGCGATACCGCTCGCAAGCTTGCGGATGCGCTGCACCCGCTCGAGTTGGGTGCCGAGCTTGTTGTGGTACACGACATTGGCCAGGCGTTCGACGCGGTCGGCGAGCCGGATCTTGCGGTCCTGGTCGAAGAAGAACCGCGCGTCGGAGAGGCGTGCACGCAGCACGCGCTCGTTGCCCGAGACGATGTTGCGCGGGTCGGGCGTGCTGAGATTGCTGACGATGAGGAAGCGGTTCAGCAGTTTGCCCGTCTTCGGATCCAGCAAGGGGAAGTACTTCTGGTGCTGCTTCATCGACAGGATCAGGCATTCCTGCGGCACCGCCAGGAACGACTCGTCGAAGCGGCCCTCGTAGACCGCCGGGCTCTCGACCAGCGCGGTCACCTCGTCGAGCAGTCCTTCGAACGCTCCCAGCCCTGCGTGGCCCGCTGCCTTCAGGAGCAGCTCGCGGATGCGCGCAGAACGTGTGTCGAAAGAGGCGATGACCGCGCCCCGCTGCTCGAGCGTGCTCGCGTAACCGCTTGCATGCTCGAGGCGTATCTCGCCCGCGCTCATGAATCGGTGGCCGCGCGTGGTGCGGCCACTCGTGCAGCCGAGCACCTCGCCGGGCACGACGTTGCGACCATGCAGCATCACCAACCCGTGCACTGGGCGGACGAACTCGGTGTCGCGCTCGCCCCAGCGCATGAGCTTGGGGATCGGCAGCTGTTTCAGCGCCCGCTCCACGATCTGCGCGAGGAGCCGGTCGAGGGACTCCCCCTTCAGCGTGAGACGGGCGAGGAAGTAGTCCCCTTTATCGTCTGTTGCCTGCGCGAGCTGGTCGGGCGAAAGGTTCCAGCGCCGGGCAAATCCGATCAGCTTTTCGTTCGGCTTGCCGTTGGCGTCCAGCGCGATCGAGACGTAGGGGCCCTTTTTTTCCTCGTGGCGGTCGGGCTGCTTGTCCAGGACCTCGGGGAAGAATGCGCCCAGCCGTCGGGGCGTTGCGAACGGCTGGTGTGCCGTTGCATGAGGCCGGAGCAAGCCGGCATCGCTGAGAAACTCGCCTATGCTGTCGGCAAACCGCTCGCCCAGGCGGCGCAGCGACTTCGGCGGCAGCTCCTCGGTGAGAAGCTCGATGAGCAGCGCGTCTGGCATCGCTGACCTTAGGCGAGGTGTGGTGCCTTCTTGAGCATAGGAAAGCCCAGCCGCTCGCGCGACTCGTAGTACGCCTGCGCAACCGACCTCGCCAAGGCGCGCACGCGACCGATGTACGCGGCGCGCTCGGTGACGGAGATCGCGCCGCGGGCATCCAGCAAGTTGAATACGTGGGAGCACTTCATCACCATCTCGTAGCCGGGCAAAGGCAGCCCCGAGTCGATCAGGCGCTTGGCTTCGGACTCGAACTGGTTGAAGTGCTCGAACAGCATCTGCACGTTGGAGCGCTCGAAGTTGTAGGTGGACTGCTCGACCTCGTTCTGGTGGTAGACGTCTCCATAGCTGACGCCGTCGACCCAGACCAGGTCGTACACGTTGTCCTTTCCCTGCAGGTACATCGCCAGCCGTTCCAGCCCATAGGTGATCTCGCCCAGGACCGGCTTGCAGGTGAGGCTGCCGACCTCCTGGAAGTAGGTGAACTGCGTCACCTCCATGCCGTTGAGCCACACCTCCCAGCCCAGACCCCAAGCGCCCAGCGTCGGGGATTCCCAATCGTCCTCGACGAAGCGGACGTCGTTCTCGCGCGGGTCGATCGCCAGCTCGCGCAACGAGTCGAGATACAGTTCCTGGATGTTGTCGGGCGAGGGCTTCAGCACCACCTGGTACTGGTAGTAATGCTGCAGTCGGTTCGGGTTTTCACCGTAGCGCCCGTCCTTGGGCCGGCGAGACGGCTGCACGTACGCCGCGTTCCAAGGCTCGGGGCCGAGCGCGCGCAAGAAGGTGGCGGTGTGGAAAGTGCCGGCGCCCACCTCCATGTCGTACGGCTGCAGCAGAGCACACCCGTGTTTGCCCCAGAACGTCTGCAGGCGCAGGATCAGATCCTGAAAGTTCATCTTGCGTGTCTTGGCGACAGCGTTCTTACGTTGCCGCAGGCGGTCAAAAGAACGCGGATTTTACTGTGTTTCCCGCGCGTCGATTCGAGGTCTGCTCCGACGCGGACTGCTCGGATTGCGGCCGTGGATCTCTCACGCTCTGGGTGACCGCCACGCCAAGGCCACGGCCAGCCCCACTAGGCTCAGGGCCAGGAACGGCCAGTTGCCCCAGAAGATGAACGGCGTGCGACCGGTGTATCCCTGCGCGGCGCCTTCGAGCACGTAAGCCACGAACTGCGGGGCGGCACGCGCCACGCGCCCGCGTTGATCGATGATGGCCGTCACTCCTGTGTTGGTCGCGCGCAGCATGTAGCGGCCGGTTTCCTGGGAGCGCATCTGTGCGATCTGAAGGTGCTGCATCGATGCGATCGACTCGCCCCACCAGGCGTCGTTGGTGAAGTTGGCGAGCAGCGTCGCTCGAGGAAGTTGGCGGATGATCTCCTCGCCGAAAACGTCCTCGTAACAGATGTTCGCGGCCACTCGTTGGCCCGCCGCATCGAGCGGCCGCTGGACCGGATCGCCGCGGGAGAAATCGGACATGGGGATCTCAAGCGCGTTCATGATCCAGGTCAAGAAGCCCCATTGAGGGAAATAGTCGCCGAAGGGCACCAGGTGGTACTTGCGATAGGTCTGAGTCGGTGCGGTTCCCAGGCTGATGATGCTGTTGTAGTAGCGAGGCGGTTTCCCGGCAATGTATTCGGGGATGCCGAGCAGCAGATCGCCGCCTCTTTCTCGGGCGTGCCGGGCCAGCGCGTCCAGATAGCCGGCGGGGACATCGGCGCTGAACAGCGGTACCGCGGTCTCCGGCAACAGGATGAGCGTGCCACGCGCGATGAGCGTGAGTCCGAGATAAGTCTCCAGCGAGCGTTGCAGCCACTCGGGGCGCCACTTCATATCCTGTTTGATGTTGCCCTGGACCAGGCTCACCGAGACCGGCGGGCCCGAGGGCGCGGTCCATTGCACCAGCTGCAGCCCCCAGCCCAGTAACCACAACGCAACGACACCTGCGAGCGCAGGCCACTTGGGCGCGCGCGGCGCTCGCGCCGGCGGCTCGCTCCCTCGGTGAACTCGGAGCGCGAGGCAGAGCAAGCCGGCGCTCACGGCCGTCAGCAGCGACACGCCATATGCGCCCAGTACGGGGGCATAGCCGGAGAGCGGACCTAGGGGAGACTGCGAGTAGCCCACCGCGAGCCAGGGGAAGCCGGTGAACAGCCAGCCCCGCATCCACTCCGCGACGGCCCACGCCGCGGGAAACAGCAGGAGCAGCCGAGCCCAGTCCGGCGCCCTGGACCAGCCGAACAGCCACCCCACAACTGCGGGAAACAGCGCGAGGTAGGTGCAGAAGAACCACGTCGCAAAGCCGGCCACCGGCCAGGCCATGCCGCCGAAATCGTGCATGCTGACGTAGACCCAGCTCGCGCCGCTGTAGAAGTATCCGGCGCCGAAAGCAAGGCCGATGAGCATGCTTTGCCCCGCGCTCGAGCTTTTGCGCCACATCCAGGCGAGCGCGGCGAGCGTCAGCACGGGGACCGGATACAGATAAAACGGCGCGAACCCGAGCACGCTGGCCGCGCCTAGGCCGGCGGCCAGCAGCAAGCGTACGGCGCCGGGGTACAATGGGGCAAGCCGCAGGCGCTCGCCGAGCCGCAGTGCGCCCCGCGTCATTCAGGCGCGGGCAGCTTCTCGACCAGCAGCGAGTGCAGCCGGCGACTGTCGGCGCGCAGTACGCGGAAGCGCAAGTGGTCGAGCACGAGCTCTTCTCCGCGCTTGGGCAGGCGGCCGAAGTGCGACAGCAGCAGTCCTCCCACGGTGTCGAACTCGCCGTCGCCGAATTCGGTGCCGAAGGTGGCGTTGAAGTCTTCGATCGAGGTCTGCGCCTTCACCCGGTATAGGCCGTTGCGGTCGAGCAGGATATTGGCCTCGGTCTCGTCGAAATCGTATTCGTCCTCGATCTCGCCGACGATCTGTTCCAGCACGTCTTCGATCGTGACCAGCCCGGCCACCCCGCCGTATTCGTCCACCACCATGGCGATGTGATTGCGGTTGCGCCGGAAGTCTTTGAGGAGCACGTTCAGGCGCTTGGACTCGGGGATGAACACGGCCGGGCGCAGCATCTCACGCACGTTGAACTCGTGTCCGGCGAAGTAGCGCAGCAGGTCCTTGGCGAGCAGGATGCCGATGACATCGTCCTTGCTCTCCCCGATCACCGGGAAGCGCGAGTGGCCGGACTCGATCACCTTGGGCAGGAACTGCTCGGGAGTCTCGTGGATGTCCACGACATCCATCTGGGCGCGCGGGACCATGATGTCGCGAGCCTGCAGCTCCGAGACCTGCAGCGCGCCCTCGATCATGGACAGGGCATCCGCGTCCATCAGGTTGCGCTCGTAGGAGGAGTGCAGCAGCTCGAGCAGCTGCTCCCGGTCTTCGGGTTCGCGCATCAGGATCGCGCCGATGCGCTCGAGAAGCGTGGGTTTAGGGTGTGGGTCCATGCATTGCGCCGGCCATCGGGGCCGCAGCCGGCTCAAACCGAGTAAGGATCAGGATACCCCAGACGCGAGACGATTTCAGTCTCCTTGCGCTCCATGCGTTGCGCCTCTGGCCGCCGCTCATGGTCGTAGCCCTGCAGGTGCAGCACGCCGTGCACGACCAGATGTGCGTAGTGTGCCTCCAAGCTGATGCCCCGCTCCCGCGCCTCGCGGCGGACCACCGCCGCGCATAACACGATGTCACCGGCAAGCGGCCGCTCATCGGGGTAGCGGAAGCTCAGTACGTTGGTGGCGTAGTCCTTGCCCCGGAAGGCGCGGTTCAACCGCCGTCCCTCGGGTGCGCCGACGATACGTAGCGTGACCGCAGCGTCTTGCAGCAGGGCGGCCATGGTCCAGCGGCGCAGTTGCCTCGTCCCCGGAAGCCCGCTCGCGCGTGAGGCGTACTGCACGGTGAGCGCGAGGCGGGGTGGGCGCCGCGGCTCAGGCGCCCTCGCGCTTGCTCCGCGCCTCGTAGGCATTGACGATGCGGGCCACCAACGGGTGGCGCACCACGTCCTCGCTGGTGAACAGCGTGAACGCGATGCCGCGTACATCCTTGAGCACCTCCCGGGCGTCGACCAGCCCGCTCTTCTGTCCGCGTGCGAGGTCGATCTGGGTGATGTCGCCCGTGATCACGGCCTTGGTGCCGAAACCGATCCGGGTGAGGAACATCTTCATCTGCTCCGGAGTGGTGTTCTGGGCTTCGTCCAAGATGATGAAGGAATGGTTCAGCGTGCGCCCCCGCATGTAAGCCAGCGGGGCGATCTCGATCGAACCGCGCTCGAACAGCTTGCCGACTTTTTCGAATCCCATCAGGTCGTACAGCGCGTCGTAGAGCGGACGCAGATAGGGGTCCACCTTCTGCGCTAGATCTCCCGGAAGAAAGCCCAAGCGCTCGCCGGCCTCGACGGCGGGCCGCACCAGCACGATGCGCTTGATCGCATCGCGCTCGAACGCGTCTACCGCGGAGGCGACCGCCAGATAAGTCTTACCGGTGCCGGCCGGCCCGATGCCGAAGGTGATGTCATATTCCTGGATGTGGCGCAGGTACTCGATCTGATGCGGCGTTCGGCCGTGCAGGTCGCGCCGGCGCGTGATGAGCACCGGCTCGTCGGCTTGCGCGGCAGCCGTGCGGGCGGGGTTGGCCACTTCGATCAGGCCGAGCTGCACGTCCTCCACGGACAGGCCTTGCTCAGCCATGCGGTAGAAGCGCTCGAGCGCTTCGGCCGCCAGCTTCGCCTGGCCGGGCTCGCCGGAGACGGAGAAGTTCTCGCCGCGCCGGGAGATGGTCACGTCCAACGCCGCTTCGATCTGCTTCAAGTTCTCGTCCAGGACGCCGCACAAGTTCGACAACCGCTCGTTGTCCGTCGGCGTGAAGGAGAGTTCGAGCGGCTTCAATGCGAGGTGGCTCGGCGTGGGAGGAGAAGCCGCGGCGCGGCGCCGCAGGGGAGGGCGCAGTGCAGGTGTCGCATCGGGGGATCAGTGCTCTGCCGTGGCGAGTGCACCGCGAAGCGAATGCGGTAGAACCGACTGGATGATCACGTCCACGAACTGGCCGATCAACCCTTCGTCGCCACTAAAGTTCACGACCCGGTTGTTCTGCGTCCGTCCGGCCACCTCGTGCGGATCCCTCTTCGATCTGCCCTCCACGAGGATCCGCTGCCGGCTCCCGATCATGCTCTCGCTGATGACCTGGGACTGCTGGTCGAGCCGCTGCTGCAGTTGCTGCAAGCGCTGCAGCTTGACCTCCCCCGGAGTCTCGTCGGACAGGCTCGCCGCCGGCGTTCCCGGGCGCGGACTGTAGACGAAGCTGAAGCTGCGATCAAAGCCGACGTCTTGCGCAAGTCGCAGAGTGGCCTCGAAGTCCGCTTGGCTCTCGCCCGGAAAGCCGACGATGAAGTCGGTGGAGACGGAGATCGCGGGCCGTACCGCGCGCAGCCGCCGCACGATGGATTTGTACTCCAAAGCGGTGTAGCCGCGCTTCATCGCGCTCAGCACCCGATCGGAGCCGGATTGCACCGGCAGGTGCACGTGATCGACGAGCTGCGGGACGCGTGCGTAGACGTCGATGAGGCGCTGCGTGAATTCCTTCGGGTGCGACGTGGTGTACCGAATTCGCTCCAGCGCCGGCATTTCAGCCAAGTATTCGAGCAAGGTCGCGAAGTCGGCCTCCTGCGCGTCAGCCATACGCCCACCGTAGGCGTTGACGTTCTGGCCCAGCAGTGTGATCTCCTTGACGCCGCGATCCACCAGGTCCGCCACCTCGGTCAGGACGTCATCGAACGCGCGCGACACCTCTTCTCCCCGCGTGTACGGCACCACGCAGAAGCTGCAGTACTTGCTGCAGCCCTCCATGATGGAGACGAAGGCGCTCGCCCCTTCCACCCGGGGCGGAGGCAAGCAATCGAACTTCTCGATCTCCGGGAAGCTCACGTCCACCTGCGGCCGGCCGCTGCGGCGCCGCGCTTCGAGGAGCTGCGGCAAGCGGTGCAGCGTCTGGGGACCGAACACGACATCTACGAAGGGCGCGCGGTCCACGATCGCCTTCCCCTCCTGGCTGGCGACGCAGCCGCCTACGCCGATCAGCAGATGCGGGTTGCGCTGCTTGAGGTGCTTCACGCGGCCGAGATCGGAGAACACCTTCTCCTGCGCCTTCTCGCGCACTGAACAGGTGTTGAACAGGATCAGATCGGCGTGTTCGGGGTCGGCAGCGGGCTCGAAACCGGCCGCCGCCGCCAGCACATCGGCCATCTTGTCGGAGTCATACTCGTTCATTTGACAGCCGAACGTCTTGATGTACACCTTGCGCTTCATCGGCGATCCCCTACTGCTTCCTCGCACCGTCGGGACCGGGAGGATCCAAGGTCTTGAACGGTTTGCGCGCGTAGCCCTTGGCCTCTTCGTCGCTCAGGATCCAGATCTGCGAGATCTCGCCGCGGAAGTCCGTCTTGTACAAAACCGCCGCGGTGGCGGGCGCCGAATTCGGCGGGATGATGATGTTGTCCTGATTGTAGATCCTGCCTCCGACGGCCAAGCGCAGCGTGTCGCTACCGACCCGGACGTTGGGGTATGCGAACGCGGCATCCTTGGCGAACTGGGCATCGGTAGGTAATTGCCGGCCAGCGACAACGCCTGCGGCTAGCCCGACACAGGCAAACAGAGCGATAGCCAGTCGGAGTATGCGCTTCGGTGTCAGGCGGCGGGGAGGCTGGAGCACGGAAAAAGGAGCGATGGTGGCGAATGAGGGATTTGAACCCCCGACCAAAGGATTATGATTCCTCTGCTCTACCGCTGAGCTAATTCGCCATGTTTGTGTAAACGGACCGGTCCGCGATGACAGGGGTCGAAAGCGTACTGAGCGCGCCTCGGTGTGTCAAGGCGCAGCCCCGCCGGACTCCCTGGGTGCGTCCGCGTAATCAGAACCTTAGAGCGATATGGCGATCCAATCCGGCATGCGTGCGACGCAGTTCGACGTCCTCATCGCAGGCGGTGGCCTGGTCGGCTTGAGCCTGGCGCGGGCGCTCGCCGGCAGCGGGCTGCGGCTGGGCTTGGTCGAGCGCGATCCCGTGCCTGCGCCCTCGCCAGAGACCTGGGACGTACGGGTCTTTGCGATCAGTCCCGGCAGCGAGGCGTTTTTGACGGCCCTGGGCGCGTGGCCGCGAGACGCCGCGCGAATGACACCGATCACGCACATGAGCATCTTCGGCGACCGCGCCGGCAGCGAATTGAGCTTCAGCGCCTACCTGGCTCATGTGCCGCATCTGGCCATTGTCGTCGAGAATGCAGCGTTGGTGGGCGAATTGCGGGATGCGCTGCGCGGCCAGCCCGAATTTGCCCACATCGCTTCCACCGGCTGCAGCGGCGTGCAGTTCGAACCCGACCGCGCGGTGCTGACGCTGGACAGCGGAGACCAGCTCACGGCGAAGCTGATGGTCGCCGCGGATGGCGCCGATTCCTGGCTGCGCGGGCGGGCGGGGATCGCCTCGTCGCAGACGGGCTATGGTCAGACCGCGGTGGTGGCCAACTTCGCGACCGCTCTAGCGCACCGTGGCAGCGCTTTCCAATGGTTCCGTACCGATGGTGTGCTCGCATTGCTGCCCCTGCCGGGAGAGCGTGCGTCGATGGTGTGGTCGGCTCGGCAAGACCTGGCCGATCGACTGCTGGCACTGCCCGCCGAGCAGCTCTGCGACGAAGTGCACGCCGCATCCGGTGGCCGGCTCGGAGCGTTATCGCTGATCACCCCGGCGGCGGGGTTCGTGCTCCGGCTGATCCGGGTCGACCGTCTCGTGGCGCCTCGCCTTGCGCTCGTAGGGGACGCCGCGCATAATCTGCATCCCCTCGCCGGGCAAGGCGTCAACCTCGGCTTCCAGGATGCGCGTGAGCTGGCTTCTGTGCTCAAGGCGCGCGGCCCGGAAGCCGATGTTGGGTGCTTGCCACTGCTGCGCCGCTACGAACGCGCGCGACGAGAAGACATTCTGGCGATGACGGCTGTGACCCACGGCCTGCAGCGTCTGTTCAACAACTCCGTCGCACCGCTCGCATGGCTGCGCAACGTGGGTCTGAGCCTTACCGATCATCTGACGCCGCTCAAGGCACTGCTCGTCAAGCACGCGCTGGGCGCCGAACCAATCCAACAGCGATAGGAGCATCGATGCTGAAACGAGTTTCACTTCTGGCGGCGATCGCGCTGGTCCTGGCCGCCGGCATGGCGAGAGCCGACGAGGAGGCCATCCGTAAGGCGGTGCAAGCCAAGTTTCCGCGCGCTTCCGTGCAGTCGGTCACCAAGCTCCCGTATCTGGGCCTGTACGAGATCGTGATCGAAAACGATGTCCTCTACACCGACGAGAACTTCGAGTATGTGATCGACGGCAACATCATCGAGACGCAGAGCGGCCGCAACTTCACCGAGGAGCGCAAGCGCAAGCTGGCGGCGATTCCCTTCGACGAGCTGCCGTTCGACCTCGCGTTCAAACGCGTCAAGGGCAAAGGCGAGCGGAAGATGGCCGTGTTCTCGGACCCCGATTGCCCGTTTTGCAAGCGCATCGAACAGGACTTGGCGAAGCTCGATAACGTCACGATCTACATGTTTCTGTATCCGATCGAAAGCCTGCATCCGCAGGCTGGCGACAAAGCCAAGCGCATCTGGTGCTCGCCGGATAAGGTCAAGGCCTGGGAGGATTACATGAACAAAGGCGTTGCGCCCACGGCGGCACCCACCTGCGACAACCCGGTGGACAAGCTGGCGAAGTACGGAACCCAGCACCATATCAACGGGACGCCCACTTTGGTGTTCGCGAACGGAGAGCGCGTGCCAGGCGCGATCAGCGCGCCTCAGATCGAAAAGCTGCTCTCCAGCACGAAGAGCAACTGACACCTGGAGCGACGGGATGGAGCGCCAAGCGGGTGTGCGGCTGCTTGTCGCGCTGGCGTTGTCGGTCACGCTGCACCTGTCGTTGCTTTACGGCGTAGGAATCGGCTCGAGCCAACCCTCCGCCTTCCGCGAGATCGAGGCCCGGCTGGTCGCAGCGCCGCAGGATGCGACGCCGCGGCAGTTTGTTGCTCGGGCGCGCTCGGTCCCCTCTGCCGCCGAGGTCGCCCGGCCTGGCTTGGTCCAGGCGATGTCCGATTCGGCGAGACCGGTCGCTGCGCGCCTCCCCGAAGACGAGAGTCTGAAACCCAAAGTGGATGTCGCCGTGATCGTCGACCCCACTTGGTACGAGGCGCGCGATCTCGACGTCTACCCGCGCCTGGTCGCGCCCGTGGAACCGGAGTACCCGGTTTCTGCCGCGAACCCAGGTGTGAGCGGTGAGCTGACCCTGGTCCTGCTGATCGATGAAGCCGGTATCGTCCAGGACATGCAGGTGGTGGATGCGCAACCGCCCGGCTATTTCGAGGATGCAGCGCTCACTGCCTTCCGGTCGGCGCGCTTCTCGCCGGCGCAGCGCGAGGGACACGCCGTGCGCAGCCGCATCGCGATCAGGGTACGCATGAGGCCGCCAGAGACGCGCGGCCTTGCCCAGCAGGCACTCCATTAGCGGCGGTCGACGCCGTTGCCGCCAGCGGAAACCCGGTCGGCAACAAGGCCCACATGCGGCCGTTCTGCCGCATGCGGCCCGCCTTCGCGCCCGCCTCTTCTCCCGAGCCCCAGTAGAAGTCGCCTCGGACCGCGCCCTTGATCGCTCCGCCGGTGTCCTGCGCCACCATCAGCCTGTTCAACGGCTGTTGCGAGTTAGGCCAGGTGGCGCTCAAGAACACCGGCGCCCCGAGCGGAACAGCGCGGGGATCGACTGCCAGGCTGCGTCCCGGAGTCAGCGGGATCCCCAGAGCGCCGTTAGGCCCGGGTCCGTCCGCCGGTTGCTCGCGGAAGAAGATGTAGCTCGCGTTATTGTCCAGCAGGTCGGTGACCTTGTCGGGATTGCGTGCGGCCCAAGCCTTGATCCCCTGCATCGAGGCCTGATCCAACGTCAGCTCTCCCCGCTCGACGAGAACCCGGCCGACGGACCGATACGGATGGCCATTCTGATCGGCGTAGCTCACGCGCACCACTTCACCGGTGTCGAGCACCACCTTGCCTGAGCCCTGGACCTGCAAGAAGAACAGCTCCAGCGAGTCCTCTACCCAGAGGATCTCGCGGCCCGCAACCGGCGCCTTGCCCGCGTCGATCTCGGCGCGCGTATAGTACGGCACGACGCGCCGTCCATCGATGCGGCCCCGAAGCCGGAGGTTTTTGAGGTCGGGATACACCTCTGAGAGGTCGACGACGAGAAGGTCGTCCGGCACGCCGTAGACAGGCTGGCGATACTTGGCGCTCTGGCGGCGGCTTCCGTGCAGCACCGGCTCGTAGTAACCCGTGATCAAGCCTTGCGCCGAGCCGTCGGGGTTGACCACGGCATACAGCGCGAATGCGCGCTCGAAGAACTGCTTGAGCGCGGCCTGATCCGGCGCCGGCAGCGTGGCGGCATCGGCGCACACTGTTTGCCATTCGGGCTTGCCCTTGAGAATGAGACAACCGTGCAGGAAGGCAACGAACGCGTCGGTGAGCGACTCGTCCGGCCAGCCCGGCAGGTCGCCCCATGCGGCGAGCCGGAGATTGTTCGCGGGAGTGATCGGCAGCGGCGCGGGCGCTGCCGCCGGCGGGGGTGGCGGCGTCGGAGCAGCCGCCGGCTCGCATGCAGCGGCAGCAGGTGCTCGTGCGACAGGGGGGCTCTTCGGGGCGCTCGCGCAGCCGACGAGGACGATCATCGCGCCGACGGCCACAATCGCGCCGGATCGTGCCGTTGTAGACCTCTTCACTCTTGGGATTTGCACGCGTGCGGTGATGCCAAGCGCCACCGCCCGGATACGACAGGCAAGCCAATGATCTGGTTCTTCATCGAGATGGGTGTTGCGTTGTTGCTCGCCGTCTTGATCGTGTGGTGGACTCTCCCGCGCCGGCGGGATCGCAGCAGTGTCGAGGGGAAGGACTCGGAAAAGGGAGCGCGCTCCAGCGCATCTCAGCCGCAACAGGCGAAACCACCCGCCGACTAGCACGCCGCGATCCTCTACGACCTGGAGCTGCCGTGCGCGCTCCCGTGCGCGCCCGACCGCCAGCTTTCAGAACGGGACGAGCAGGGCGTGGCTGACACGGAGGGTCACGCGAAGGCGCCATCTTTTGGGCGGCACCCTCCGCGCGCGAGCAGCCGCGGTGCGTGACGCCTCGTACCGCGCCGAGTCAATGCAGCACCCGGGGAACGCTAAGCGTGAACTCCGGGATCGGTGCGTCGAACGCCGTGCCGTCTTCGGCCACCATCTGATAGCTGCCACGCATCGTGCCCACTGGCGTGGCGATGGCCGTACCGCTCGTGTATTCGAAGCTCTCGCGCGGCTTGAGCAGCGGTTGCTCGCCCACTACGCCGGTGCCGCGCACTTCCTGCACGTGGCTGTCGGAATCGGTGATGATCCAATGGCGGCTCACCAGGCGCGCCGCGACGGTACCGGTGTTGGTGATGGTGATCGTGTAGGCGAATACGAACCGGCCGGCCTCTTCGTCCGATTGTTCGGGTACGTAGCTCGAGCGCGCCGAGACGCTGATCTGATACCGTTCGCTCTTCATGTTCGCGGCATTGCACACGATTTTGCGGGCGGAGGCAAGGCGTTCAGCGCATCGGGAGGGAGATTCCCGCTACAATCCAAGCCCGTCCTGCACATCAGTCCAGCCTTCCAATGCCCAGACCAGCCGCGTACCGGATCGCCGCAAGCATTTTGTCCGCCGACTTCGCTCGTCTCGGCGAGGAGATCCAGGCGGTGATCGCCGCAGGCGCCGACGTGGTGCATTTCGATGTGATGGACAACCACTACGTTCCCAACTTGACGATCGGTCCGCTGGTCTGCGAGGCCATCCGTCCGCTCACCAAAGCGGTGGTGGACGTGCATCTGATGGTGAAGCCCGTGGATCGCATCGTCCCCGACTTCGCCAAAGCGGGCGCGGACATCATCAGCTTCCATCCCGAGGGCTCGGAGCACGTGGACCGCACCATCCGCCTCATCAAGGAATGCGGCTGCCGCGCCGGACTCGTGCTCAATCCGGCCACGCCGCTCGACCACCTCGACTATGTGCTGCCGGAGCTGGATCTGGTGCTGATCATGTCGGTGAACCCTGGTTTCGGCGGCCAGAAGTTCATCCCCTATGCGCTGGAGAAGCTGCGGGCGACCCGCGCGCGTATCGATCGGCTCGGCCGCGACATCTGGCTCGAGGTGGACGGCGGCGTGAAGGTCGACAACATCGCGGAAGTGGCGCGTGCGGGCGCCGACACGTTCGTCTCCGGGTCCGGGATCTTCGCTACCTCCGATTATGCCGCCACCATCGCCGCCATGCGTGCGGAGCTGGCTAAAGCCTGAAGCGCGCACCGCGCGGCACGGGCACGACCTCGAGCATGCGTCAACGGATGTTGCCGCCATGCGACGCCGGATCACGACCGCGCCGGTTCCGCAGGGCCAGCCGTCCGAGGCGGTCTTCTTCGGCGCCTGCGTGGTCCGCTCTCGGGTCGAGATCTGCTTCGGTCGCTCCGTGCTCCCATGGGTAAGCCGCTGCTAGAAGTTGCCGCGATCGCGTTCGACCTGGACGGCACGCTGCTCGATACGCTGCCGGACATCGCCGAGGCGGCCGACCTGATGCTGGGAGATCTGGGTCGCCCCGCTGCGGGCGAGCAGGTCGTACGCCGCTACATCGGCAACGGTATCCCGCGACTCACCAAGCGCTTGCTCACTGGTCAGTTGGACGGCGAGCCGCCGCAAGACCTCTACGCGCAGGCGCTGCCGCTGTTCGAAGCGCACTACCGGCAGACCCTGACCCGTCGCAGCGCTCCCTTTCCCGGTGTCGTGGACGGGCTACGCGCGTTCCGGGCGGCGGGACTGAAGCTGGCGTGCGTCACCAACAAGGCGGCCGCTTTCACCGAGCCGTTGCTCGCGTCCACTGGGCTGAGCGCGTACTTCGACCTGGTGGTGAGCGGCGATAGCCTGCCGCGCAAAAAGCCCGACCCCGCTCCGCTGCTGTACTGCGCGCAGCAGTTGGGGGTGATTCCCAGACGGCTGCTAGTGGTCGGAGACTCCGTGAACGACGTGCAAGCGGCACACGCGGCCGGCTGCCCCGTGTTCTGCGTGCCATACGGCTACCTCGACCGGCCGGTGCGCGAACTGGACTGCGATGCTATAGTTGGCGACCTGGTAGAAGCGTATACACTCATCGCTCCGCTGCAGTAAAGGTCATG
This sequence comes from Burkholderiales bacterium, assembly GCA_035501875.1. Taxonomy (GTDB): domain Bacteria; phylum Pseudomonadota; class Gammaproteobacteria; order Burkholderiales; family SHXO01; genus SHXO01. Next base: position 46,141 of record DATJVI010000029.1, on the reverse strand, counting down.
ACCCACGGGATCGTGAAGATCGGAAAGAACTGGTTGCTCGTGACGGGCGCCTGGCGCAGCTGGCGCCGCTTGGTCTCGCGTGCTACCTCGCTTCTCTCCGTCGTCTCACTTTCCGTGGAGTCGTCATGACCGAATCCGAATTCAAACAGCTTGCGGCGCAGGGGTTCAACCGGATCCCGCTGGTCCTGGAGACCTTCGCCGACCTCGACACCCCGCTGTCGGTCTATCTCAAGCTCGCCAACCGGCCCTGGTCGTACTTGCTGGAATCGGTGCAGGGCGGTGAGCGGTTCGGCCGCTACTCGTTCATCGGACTTCCCGCCGACACCCGCTTCGAAGTACGCGGCCGGCTGTGCTCCGAGTATCGCAATGACCGGCTCGTCGCGCAGGCCGAGCACAAGGATCCGCTCGAGTTCGTACGCTCGTGCCAAGCGCGGTTCCGGGCAGCGGTGAGCCCAGGCTTGCCGCGTTTCTGCGGCGGCCTGGTGGGCTATTTCGGCTACGACACGGTGCGCTATATCGAATCGCGGCTCGCACACACCGCCAAGCCCGATCCGTTGGCGACTCCGGACATTCTGCTGGTGCTGTCCGAGCAGCTCGCGGTGGTCGATAACCTTTCCGGGAAGCTATCCCTGATCGTGTTTGCCGACCCGCATGAGCAGGACGGCTACCGCCGAGCCCAAGCCCAATTGCGGGAGCTGGCGGCGCGGCTGCGCACGCAAATCGAGCTGCCGGAAGAGACGTCGCTGGAGCCGGGTGCGGCGCAGTCGGAGTTCAGCGAGCGCTCGTTCCTCGCTGCGGTGGAACGGGCCAAGCGCTATATCTACGACGGCGACATCATGCAGGTGGTGCTGTCTCAGCGCATCAGCCATCCCTACGCTGCCTCGCCGCTATCGCTGTATCGGGCGCTGCGCGCGCTCAATCCCTCGCCGTACATGTTCTACTTCGACATGCGCGGGTTCCACGTGGTGGGCGCCTCTCCCGAGATCCTGGTGCGCCTGGAGGGCGATACGGTGACGGTGCGGCCAATCGCCGGCACGCGCCCGCGCGGGGGCAGCCGCGACCAGGACGAGGCGTACGAGAAAGACCTCCTGGCGGACCCGAAGGAGCGCGCCGAGCATGTGATGCTCATGGACCTCGGGCGCAACGACATCGGCCGGGTGGCGCAGATCGGTACCGTTCGCGTGACCGAGAACATGGTCGTCGAGCGTTACTCGCATGTCATGCACATCGTCTCCAATGTGGAGGCCAAGCTCAAACCCGGCCTGGATGCCCTGTCGGTGCTCAGGGCGACGTTCCCCGCCGGCACCGTAAGCGGCGCGCCCAAGGTGCGGGCGATGGAGATCATCGACGAGCTGGAGCCGACCAAGCGGGGCATCTACTCCGGTGCGGTCGGCTACCTCGGATTCAACGGCGACATGGACCTCGCGATCGCCATTCGCACCGCGGTGGTCCAGGATGGGCGCCTCTACGTGCAGGCAGGCGCCGGGATCGTGGCGGACTCGGTGCCGGCCAGCGAGTGGACCGAGACGCAGAACAAGGCGCGCGCCGTGCTGCGCGCTGCCGAGATGGCCCAGGCCGGGCTGCAATCAAAGGCGGCGGACGCCGGATAAGCGGGCTCGCAGGACGCACGGAGCGCCCGCTTGTTTCCGCTCACGCTCAGCGGGCGGCGCCGGGAGCAAATGCGCGATCGGAAGCCTCCGGGGAATCCGGCTCGTCGACGACCTGCCGCGAGCGGGGGAAGAGCACGCGCACGCACGTGCCGCGCCCTTCTCTGGGCGAGCGGATCTCGGCCTGCCCCCCGTGCAGCTCGGCGATCTCCTTCACGATGGCGAGCCCCAGACCGCAGCCCGCTCCCGGCGAACCCGGGATTCGATAGAAGCGGCTGAACACCTTCTGCCGCTCCGATGGAGCGATCCCGGGGCCGTCGTCCTGCACCTCGAGGAACGCCATGTCGCCGTCGATTCCGGAGCGAACGGTGATCCGGCCGCCGCGCGGCGTGTAGGTGAGTGCGTTGTCGATCAAGTTGTCCGCCATCTCGCGCAGCAGCCATTCCGATCCGTCGATCGACGCGGATCCCGCCTCGAAGCCGATATCCAGGTCGTTGGCGAGCGCCTGGTCGAGGTGGCGTGAGGCGGAATCCTCGACGATGTCGCGCAGGTCGAGCGGCTGCATCCCCTGCACGAGGTTGGCAGATGGCTCGGCACGGGCCAGGGCCAGCAGTTGGCTCGATAGATGTGCCAGCCGGCGGGTAGCCTCCTGCAAGAGGCGAAGCTGGCCTCGCACCTCGTCTGGCACTCGCTCCAGCGGGATCAGGTCGACTTGGGTCTGCAGCCCGGCCAGCGGCGTGCGCAGCTGGTGGGCGGCGTCGGCGAGGAAGCGATGTTGCGCATCGGACGATTCGCGCACCAGGCTGAGGAGCCGGTTCAGCGAGCGCACCAGCGGCCGCACCTCTTCCGGCACGCCGACCTGCTGCAGGGGGCTCAAGTCCTTGGGCGAGCGGGATTCGATCTGCGCGCGCAGGCGCGCGAGCGGCGCGAGCCCGAAGCGCACGCCGAAATAGACCAGCAGCAACGTGGCCGAGATCAGGATGACGTTGGGCATGATCAGCGCCGCGACGATGCGCTTCGTGAGCCGCTCGCGCTTGACCGTCGTCTCGGCGACCTGGATGGTCACCTCGCCTATCGGCGTGGGAGCGCGGTAGACCACCATGCGCACCGGCTGTCCCTCGTAGTGTGTGTCGACGAAAACGGGGTTCTGGTCCGGCACCACGCTCACCGGCGGCAGCGCCACATCGCCCGCTAGGAACGTCCCTGCGGGGTCGGCCACGCGGTAGTAGATCTGGTCGTAGCGGTCCGTGCGCAGCACGGCGATCGCCTGCGGCGGCAGGTCCAGCTCGATTCGTCCCTGTGCGACGCGTACATGGGCCGCGACTGCCACCGCAGCGTCGGCCAGTGCCTGGTCGTAGGCGGTGCGCGCGGGCTCCACCGCCGTGTGGTAGTCGCTCCCGATGCTCACGACCAGCAAGGCCACCAGCGGGACGAGCAGCAGGCGCAGCAAGCGCCTGCGCACGCTATCCGGCCTGGTTACCTGGTTCGTCGAGCCGGTAGCCGATGCCGCGAACGGTGCGGATGCGGATCCCGCCGGGTTCGAGCTTGTAGCGAAGACGCGAGACATAGACCTCGATGGCGTTCTGGGTGAGTTCGCTGTCCCACCCGCTGATGCTTTGCAGAAGCCTCTCCTTGCTCACCACTTTGGGCGCATGCAGGAGCAGGCACTCCAGGATCGACCACTCCCGCCCCGTCAACTCGATGGGTTGGCCCGCCAGCGACGCGCTGCGACGGGAGAGGTCCATCTTGAGCGGCCCGTGGTCGATCTCCGAGCTGAGCACCGATCGAGAGCGCCGGATCAGTGCACGTACTCTCGCGACCAGCTCCGGCAGCTGGAACGGCTTGACCATGAAATCGTCGGCGCCCAACTCCAGCCCGGTCACGCGGTCCTCCAGAGTGTCGCGCGCTGTGAGGATCAGCAGCGGCAGCGGCTCGCCCCGACGCCGCAACCGGCGCACCAACTCCTTACCGTCGGCGCCCGGCAGCCCCAGATCCACGATTGCGAGGTCGAAGGATTCGCCGCGCAGCGCCGCCTCCGCCTTCTCGGCCGACGGCACGGCATCCACCGCGAAGGCCGCGCGTTCCAGTCCGAGCTTCAGACCGTCCGCGACCATCGGATCGTCTTCCACCACCAGGATGCGCATCGCAGCGAGGGGAATTCCGCGTGAGTGCTGGCGCGGCGGCCGGACCGGAGTCAGCGGGCGTGCGGATACTTGCCGGAGATCCGGCACGCGCTGACCCCGCCGAAGGCGAAGGAATCGTACAGCAGCGCTCTTACCCTGTTGTCATGGCGAGCACGGTCGCCGCAGGCTCGATCGCGTCCGCCAGCCCCATCCGATAGCCGCGCACGGTTCTGGGGGAGCTTACCAGGCCCCTGAGTGCGTCCGTTCCAGACAGTCGAGTCGAGCGCGACCGTGTCGGTTGTGGCGCCCATCGACGTATCGGCGCGGTGTGCGTTGACGTACCCGATCTGTGTGACGTCCAGTTTAATCCGTTGCAGCGTCAGCCGCATCGCTCACCACCGCGACTGCGCTGGCGTCGCAGCGTCGCTCAGGAGTGGCGGCAGGATACAGGGATGAGGCTGTCAGTTTGCTGACGATGCGCGTAGCAACGGCGTCGAGAAAACCCAGTGCAGCATATTCCTGATGCTGCGTCAGGCAACCGACAGCATGTCTCGGCTAAGCTGCGACTGCCTCGGTAATGTGGATCGAGGACGCTCGACCGGCTCGCCGGAGTGATCGTGGTGGGGCATCGAGGTTGAGCCGCGGGGTCACGCCAGCGCGAACTCGGCTCGCTACTCCTCCGAGCTCAGTGCGCGCGCGTCAGCAGTAGATGAAACCAAGACCGGAACGTCGCATCTCGCTATGCATTCGGCTGCCTGCTCTCGCAGGCGTGCCGGTGCACGCAGGAGCGACCGATAGCGGAGGCCGCTGATGGACGCGAACCGCGGGGTCCTGCTGCTGCTTCTGTTCGGTGCTGCGGCTGGCGCCGGCTACGGCTTGCTCAGAGCCGTTGCGCCGGCTCGCGGCGAACAGAAGCAGGAGCACGCGGCGGAGCCGACAACGGCGAACGTCGTGCGCTATGAACCGGGAGCTGCGCAGCTGAGCTTTCTCAAGATCGAGCCGGTTGCCGAGTACCCGCAGGCTCTGCTCGATCCCTTGAATGCTCGTGTCGCCTATGACGAGGATCATACCGTTCGCGTCTTCTCGCCGATCGCCGGGCGAGTCACGCAGATCGAGGCACAGGCTGGGATACGCGTGAGCCAGGGCCAGCCGCTCGCGTGGTTGGATGCGCCGGATTTCGCGTCGGCCGTCGCCGATGCGCGTAAAGCCGAGCTGGACCTTGCGCAGAAGAGATTGGCCCTAGACCGTGCCAAGGACCTGTATGCAGGCGAGGTGCTGGCGCGCAAGGACTACGAAGCGGCGCAAACCGATTACCGAGAGGCGGAGGTCGAGCTCGAGCGCACGCGCGCTCGCGTGCGCAACCTGGCGCATGCGGGCATGGGAGAGGACGGTCGCTTTGCGCTGCGCGCGCCGATCGCGGGCATGGTGTTGGATCGTCAGATCAACCCCGGCAGCGAGGTGCGGCCCGACGCCGCCAACCCGCTATTCGTCATCTCCGACCTATCTCGTGTCTGGGTCATGGTCGATCTGCCGGAGAAAGATCTGGATAAGGTCCACTCAGGCCAGTCGGTCGTAGTCGAGGTCGACGCTTTCCCGGGGAAGCAGTTCCGCGGTCAAGTGGCCCACGTCGGTCGTGTGTTGGATCCGGCCACACGCCGTATCCAGGCACGCTGTACGGTCGCCAACCCGGACGGGCTGCTGCGCCCCGAGATGTACGCTCGGGTGGCACCGCTTGCGGCCAGCGGCAAGCAGCAGATTCGCATCCCGAACTCCGCCGTGGTGACGCAGGGCGTAATGACGTTCGTGTTCGTGGAGACGGCGCCCGGGGTTCTCGAGCGGCGCCGCGTGAGCCTCGGCCTGCAGGGCCACACAGACAGCTTCGTGCAGGCGGGTCTCGCATCGGGTGACAAGGTGGTGGTGAGCGGCGCGTTGCTGCTCAACTCGGAACTGCACGCGGGGAGCTGACGTGCTGGACCGGCTCGTCGGGTTCGCGATCCAACAGCGAGTGTTCGTCCTGGGCGGCGCGGTCGTGCTCGCGATCGCCGGCTGGGTTGCGTGGCGCGAGCTGCCGGTCGAGGCCTTCCCGGACGTACAGGACGTCCAGGTGCAGGTCATCACCCTGGTGCCCGGGCAGGCCCCCGAGGAGGTGGAGCGGGCGGTCACGATACCCATCGAACGAGGGCTGAGCGGCGTGCCGCGCATGACGCAGCTGCGCTCGGTGTCCATGACCGGGCTGTCGGTCGTTACGCTGACTTTCGCCGACGGCACCAACGACTACTTTGCACGTCAGCAGGTACTGGAGAAGCTTCAGGACGTGACGCTGCCGAACGGCCTCCAACCGGGGCTCGCGCCGCTATCCAACGGCGTCGGCGAGATCTACCGTTACGTGATCGATGCGCCCCCAGGCATGCCTCTGTATGAGGTGCGGGCGCTGCAGGATTGGGTGGTCAGCCCAGCGCTGCGCCAGGTTCCCGGTGTGGCCGACGTGGTGGGTTTCGGCGGCAGCGTCAAGGAATATCAGGTTCGGATCAACCCGTTCCTGCTGCGCAAGTATGGGCTGACCATAGACCAGGTGGGGCAGGCGCTAGGCGCCAACAGCGGCAACGTCGGCGGTGGAATCCTGCGGCGCGGGGACGAGGCGCTCATGGTGCGTAGCATCGGCCTATTCAATACCATCGACGATGTTGCCCGCACTGTCGTCGCGTCGCGCTCCGGCAACCCCATCCTGGTAGGCGACGTGGCCCAGGTGGCCGTGGGCGAGCATCCACGGTCGGGCATCGTTGCGTTCAACGATCGCGACGATGTGGTGGAGGGCATCGTGCTGATGACCAAGGGGCAGAACGCATCGCGCGTGGTTGCCTCCGTCGAAGATGCAGTCGAACGCCTAGGTCCCAGGCTGACGCCGGGCGTACGCCTCCTCTCCTACTATCAGCGCACCGAGCTGGTGAGGCACACGGTGCGAACGGTCACCGAGAATCTCGCGGTGGGAGCCGCGCTGGTGGTCGGCGTCCTGTTCCTGTTCCTGCGCAACTGGCGTGCCGCGGCCATCATCGCGATCGTGCTGCCGCTCGCTTTGTTGTTCGCTTTCCTCGTCATGGATTCTCGCGGAGTGGCCGCCAATCTCATCTCCCTCGGCTCGATCGACTTCGGGATCATCGTCGACAGCGCAGTGGTGGTGGTCGAGGCGCTCATGGTGCGCCTGGCTCTGGCGCAGCAAGATGCCAACCCGCAATCCCACACCATCGCCTGGCGCCTGCAGCTGTTGAAGGGCACGTGCGTGCAGATGGGCCATCCGATCCTGTTCTCCAAGGCCATCATCATTCTGGCCTTCTTGCCCATCTTCACGTTTCAACGCGTCGAGGGCCGGATCTTCTCGCCGATGGCGTTCACGTTGAGCTTCGCGTTGTTGGGCGCGATCCTGCTCACGTTGACCCTCGTTCCGGCGCTACTGAGCTACGCGGTCGGCGGCGATGGCCTGGCCGAGAAGCATTCCGGATGGATGGATCTGGCGCGGCGCCGCTACCGAAGCGTGCTGATCCGGGCGGCACGCCGCAGGACGATGATCGTGGGCACGTCGCTGGTCTTGCTCGCTGGGACCTTGGCCGCCGCTCCGCTGCTGGGCAGTGAGTTCCTTCCCAAGCTGGACGAGGGCAACATCTGGCTCACCATCCGGCTCGCGACCGCGACGGACCTGGCTGCGACCAAGAGCGTGGAGCGGCAGGTGCGGGCAATCCTTAGGAGCTATCCCGAAGTCGGCAACGTCGTCACCCAGGTGGGGCGGCCCGACGACGGTACGGATGCGAAAGGCCCCAACAACATCGAGATCATGGCCGATCTTCAGCCCCGCCGCACTTGGCGTTTCCCGGACAAGGAAGCGATGATCGAGGACATGACACGGAGGATCCGCGCCATCCCGGGTGTGCCGACAAACTTCTCTCAGGTCATCGAGGACAACGTGGAGGAGGCGCTGTCTGGCGTGCAGGGCGAGATCGCCGTCAAGATCTTCGGGCCCGACCTCGATATCCTGGAGACAAAGGCGTCCGAGGTGGTGCAGGTGCTGTCGGGGATCCGGGGAGCGGCCGATGTCGGCGCGCTCAGGATCGGCGGACAGACCGAGCTTCAGATCAAGCTCGACCGCGACCGTCTCGCGCGGTATGGGATCAACGTAGCCGACGCGAATAACGCTGTGCAGATCGCGTTCGGCGGTATGGCCGTGGGCGCATTCTACGAAGGGGATCGGCGCTTCGACGTCACGCTTCGGGCGGACGAGCCGTTCCGCGATGCGGTGGACGACGTGCCGGAGCTCCCGATCGCGCTCCCCGGCGGGCAGGGGACCATTCCGCTCGGCGAGGTGGCGCGGATCGAGACGCGTCAGGGCGCGGCCCGCATCACGCGCGAGGCCGGTGGACGCATCGCGGCGATCAAGACCAATATCCTGGGGCGCGACCAAGGCGGCTTTGTCGCCGAGGCGATGAGCGCGGTTGCCAGCCAGGTACGCCTGCCGCCGGGCTATTACCTGACGTGGGGCGGGCAGTTCGAGAATCAGCAGCGGGCGCTCGCCCGCTTGAAAATCATCATCCCGTTATCGGCCTTGCTGATCTTCGTCCTGCTGTTTTGGGCCTTCCGCTCGATGCGCAAGGCGCTGCTAGTGCTTCTCATGGTGCCGCTGACGTTGATCGGAGGGCTCGCCGGCTTAGCTGTGGCGGGGCTGCACTTGTCGGTCTCCGCCGCGGTCGGATTCATCGCGGTGGCCGGAATCTGCGTGCAGAACGGAGTGATCATGGTGGAGCAGTTCATCGAGAACTTGCGCCACGGCCGCGGCATGGACGAGAGCGTTCTCCACGGCGCTGTCGCGCGTTTGCGTCCCATACTGATGACCGCGCTGATGGCCGGCCTGGGGCTGCTGCCCGCTGCATTGTCGCACGCGATCGGCTCCGAAACGCAGCGCCCGTTCGCGGTCGTCATCGTGGGCGGGATCGTTTCCGCTACCCTTTTCACCCTGGTCCTGCTCCCGCTGCTGTTCCCGCTGTTCGCGGAAGAGAGCGCGCTCTCGCGCCCTCATCGATCGTCCCGCTTGGCCGAGGATCGGCCGGAGCGGCTGGGAGACTTGCCGGCGAGCTGAGTCCGGCTGGCTGCGGCTGGAAGCTTCGTGCATGGATTGCATCGGTCCGCGGCCTTCGCCGAGGGCGTCATCGGCGAAGGCCGGCGTGAGCCGGAGGGCCGATGTCAGAGTTCTGTAAGGGTCCCTCCGTACCCTCCTGTCTTGACCTCCTGGGTCCTCGTCGCGACCGAGAACACGGTTTAATCCAATCATGCGCAGGCCGCTTCTGTTTTGGCTCGTGCTGGCCCTCGTGCCGGGTTCGATGCAATCCGCGAACTCAGCCGAGCCGTCGGCGATACCGGCCGCAGCCGATCCCGAGCACCTGACGCTGGAGGCGGCCGAGGCGCTGTTTCGCGACCGTAGCCGCGAGCTGCTCGCCGGAAAGCGCGCCATCGAAATCGCGGAGGCGGATCGCATTACCGCCGCTCAGTTCCCCAACCCGACGCTGTCGGCCAGCGCTTCGGCGCTGAGCGCGGCCAACTGGAGCGCGGCATCCGGCTTCCCGAACAAACCGATCGATACCGGGGTGCAGTTCAGCCAGCTCTTCGAGCGTGGCAACAAGCGCCAGCTGCGCACGGAGGCGGCGCAGAGCAATCTCGAGGCAGCCCGCGACGACTTGCAGGACACGGTGCGGCAACAGACCCTGGCCATGCGCGGGGCATTCTACGACCTGCTGCTCGCCCAGGAGCGTGCACGCGTCAGCCAGGACACTCTGGAGTTGTTTCGCCGCAGCGTCGATGCGGCGCAGTTGCGGCTGCGGTCCGGCGACATCGCCGCTTCCGACCTCTCGCGCTTGAAGGTGGACGCGCTGCGTGCGGAGAACGACGTGCGCCAGGCCCGGGCCGACCGCGAGAAGACGCAGGTGATGCTGGCATATTTCCTCGGGCTCGAGAAGAGCGCCGCGCGCATCCACGCGGAGGGCGAATGGCCGGCCTTGGTGTCCGTGCCGCCGCCGAAGAGCATCGACGACATCGTCGATCAGCGCTCCGACGTGCAGGCGGCACGCCAGCGCCTGGAGGCGGCGAGAAAGAATCGCGATCTGGCGCGTGCCGCCCGCGTGCATGACGTCACCGTCGGAGTCCAGTACGACCACTTCCCGACCCAGATCACCAACAATACGTTCGGCGTGAGCGTGAGCGTGCCGCTGTTTCTGTTCTACAACTTCGACGGTGAGATCAAGCGGGCGGAGGTGTCGGTGAACTCTGCCGAGGAGGAAATGGAGCGGACCCGGGCGCTCGCGCGCGCGGACATTGCGCGCACCCGAGCGGACCTCGAGTCTGCGCAGGACCGCGTGCAGCGCTATACCGACGCGTTGCTCAAAGAGGCGCAGCGCGCGGCCGATGCCGCGGAGTACGCGTACAAGCGTGGCGCGGTGGGTGTAACCGATCTGCTCGACGCGCGCCGCACTTGGTACGCGACTCGCCTGGATGCGGCTTCGGCGCAGGCCGACTACGCGAAGGCGCTGGCCGCCTGGCGGGCCGCAATCGGGGCTGGCGCGCCGCCGCTGTGAACTACGGGCGAGAATGCGGACGCTAGAGGCGGCAGGCTATCTCAGGGCGGTGGGCATCGGCATCGCGATGGCCGCGCTCGTTTCGGGGTGCGGAGAAAAGACCCGCGAGGCCGCAGCGCAGACGCCCGCAGTCAACGGCAGCAGCCTTTCCTTTCCCGACGGCAGCCCGCAGCTCGCGGCGTTTTCCACCGAGGCGGTGCAGCCGACGCAGCCCATCGTGCACACGCTCACGGGGCGGTTGGTATGGGACGAGGACCGTACGGTGCGCGTGTTCTCGGCGTTCTCCGGGAGCGTCCAGTCGATCCGCGTCAAGGTCGGCGAGCGCGTTGCTGCGGGCCAGCTGCTGGCGAGCGTTGCGTCTCCCGATTTCGGCCAGACTCAGGCCGAGGCCAGCCGCTCGGCCGCCGACTTCGCGGTCGCCCAGAAGAATCTCGAACGACTGCGCGACTTAGCCGCTCACGGCGTGGCAGCCGAAAAGGACCTGCACGCAGCGGAGGCAGACTTCGAGCGGGCGCGCGTGGAGCTCGAACGCGTGAAGGCGCGCAAGAAGCTGTACGGGGGCGGCGACAGCGTCGACCAGCTCTACCCGTTGCAGGCGCCGCTGGCCGGCATCGTGGTGGAGAAGAATATCAATCCGGGCCAGGAGGTGCGGCCCGATCAGCTCACCTCCAACGCTCCGCCGCTGTTCGTCATCACGGACCCGGCGCTGCTGTGGGTACAGCTCGATGCGACGGAGCGCGATCTGGCGTTCCTGCGCGCGGGCCTGGCCGTGAGGCTGCGCACGCCGGTCTATTCCGACCGCGCGTTCAACGGGAGAATCGAGGCGGTCTCCGACTACGTGGACCCCAACACGCGCATGATCAAAGTGCGCGCGTCGGTACCCAACCGGGACCGTGCGCTGAAGGCCGAGATGTTCGTCACCGGCGAGATCACCGAGGAGGCGCGCGGCGGCGTACTGGTCCCAGCGCAAGCCGTGTTCCTCGTCGGCGATCGGCACTTCGTGTTCGTCGATGATGGCAAAGGGCACTACACGCGTACCGAGGTGAACCGTACGGGCGAGGTGGGCGGCCGGGTCGCGGTTGGCTCCGGTCTGAAGCCAGGCCAGCGCGTCGTCACGGCTGGCGGGCTCCTGCTGCAGCAGATGCTCGGCGCACAGAGCGGCGGCTGATCCGGCGCGCCAGTGGATTGCCGACCGGGGGGCCGCGCGTGATCCGGGCAATCGTCTCGTTCTGTCTGCGCCAACCGCTGTTCGTGCTGCTCGGCACGACCTTGTTCGTCGCGGGCGGTCTGGCTGCCTTCCACCAGTTGCCGATCGAGGCCTTCCCGGACGTCTCCGACACCCAGGTCACCGTGATCACGCTGTATCCCGGCCGGGCGGCCGAAGAGGTCGAGAAGCAGGTGACCATTCCGCTCGAGGTTGCGCTCGCCGGCCTCCCCAATGCCGTCCGCATGTTCTCGCATACTCAGTTCGGCCTGTCCTACCTCATCCTGACGTTCGACGACCGCGCGACACCGTACTTTGCGCGCCAGCGGGTGGAAGAGCGCCTGCGCGATGCCGACTTGCCGAACGGCATCACCCCTTCGCTCGCTCCGCTGTCGACTGCCATCGGGGAGGTCTACCGCTACCGTTTGCGCGGAGACAACTTGAGTCCCATGCAGCTGCGCACGATCGAGGACTGGACCGTGGAGCGTGAGCTGAAGCAGGTGCCCGGCGTGGCCGACATCGTCACCATGGGTGGCCTGATCAAACAGTACGAGGTCAATCCCGATCTCGCACGGATGAAGCTCTACCGCGTGACCCTGCAGCAGCTGTTCCAGGCGCTCGCCAACGCCAACGCCAATGCGGGGGGCAGCTATGTCGAGCAGGGCCGCCAGCAGTTCTTGATCCGCGGCATCGGCATGTTCCGCAGCAGCGCAGACATCGGCGACGTCGTGGTGGCTGCGCGCAGCGGCACGCCTGTCATGGTCAAGCACATCGCACAGGTCAACGTCGGCGCAGTACCCCGGCAGGGACTCGTCGGCCAGGACGGCGCCGCCGATGTGGTGACCGGGGTGGTGCTGATGCGTCAAGGCGAGAACCCTTCGCGTGTGCTCGAGGCTCTCAAGCAAAAGATCGAGCACCTGAATCGACATGTGCTGCCCAGAGGGGTGCGAATCGTTCCCTTCTACGATCGCACGTGGCTGATCGAGAAGACCCTGCACACGGTCTTCACCAACCTCGCTGAGGGTGCCACACTGGTCACGCTCGTGCTGCTGCTGTTCCTCGGCAACCTTCGTGCCGCGGCGATCGTAGCACTGGTCATCCCGCTGTCGCTCCTGGCGACATTCCTCGGCTTGTCCTGGGTGGGCATCCCTGCGAACCTGCTCTCACTGGGGGCGATGGACTTCGGCATCATCGTCGACGGTGCGGTGATCGTCGTCGAGAATATCTTCCGCAAGCTGTCGGCCGCGCACGGCGAGCTGGACCGCGAGCGCCGTCTGAGCCGCGTTCTCGATGCCGCGGTGGAGGTCGGGCGCCCGACGCTGTTCTCGATGCTCATCATCATCGCCGCCCACATCCCGATCTTCACCTTGCAGCGCCATGAGGGGCGGATCTTCGCTCCCATGGCATGGTCGGTGACCTCGGCGCTGGTCGGTTCGCTCGTCGTGTCCCTGACGCTCGTGCCGCTGCTGTGCCTCATCCTGCTGCGCAAGAAGCTGCCGGAGGAGGACAACGCGCTAGTCCGGCGTAGCAAGGCCGCGTATGCACCGCTTCTCGGATGGGCACTGTCGCACAAGGCGCTGGTGCTGGCGGCGGCAGGCGTGGCGCTGGCGGCCAGCCTGGCCCTGGTGCCGCGGCTGGGCAGCGAGTTCCTGCCGGAACTCAACGAGGGCTCGATCTGGATCAATCTGCCGATGCCGCCGAGCGTGTCCGTGTCCGAAGTGCAGACGCTGCTCGCCAAGGTACGCGCGCTCCTGCGCACGATTCCCGAGGTCAATACGGTCATTTCCAAGGCCGGCCGGCCCGAGGACGGCACCGACCCCAAGCTGCTGAGCATGGCCGAGCTGCTGGTGGACCTGAAGCCGGAGGCGCAGTGGCGCGAAGGCGTGACCAAGCGGCAGCTGCTGGACCAGATGGATCGCCTGCTCGACCAGAATTTACCGGGGCTCGACACCAGCTTCTCCCAGCCGATCCGAGACAACGTGCTCGAGAGCATCTCGCAGATCGACGGGCAGATCGTGGTCAAAGTGGTCGGCGACGACCTCGCCGTGCTGAAGGATCAAGGCAGAAAGACGCTGGAAGCGATCCACGACGTGCCGGGCGTGGTGCGCGCCTTCATCGACCGCGAGGGCGAGCTGCCGCAGGTGATGATCGATATCGACCGCGGCCGCGCCGCACGCTATGGGCTGAACGTAGCCGACATCGACGATGTCATCGAGACTGCGCTGGGAGGGCGTGCCGCCACGCAGATTTGGGAGGGCGAGCGGCGCTTCGGGGTGGTCGTGCGCCTCCCGGATGCCGAGCGCGCGCTGGATCGCATGCCGGACATCCCGGTGGGCACGCCCGACGGCCAGTTCATTCCGCTGTCTCAGGTGGCGACGTTCAGGACGGCCAGTGGCGCCATGAACATCAGCCGGGAGAACGGCCGCCGCGTGCTGTCCATCGGTGTGTTCATCAAGGACCGCGACATGGGCAGCGTGGTGGCGGACATGCAGGCGCGCGTCGCCGATCGGATCCACCTGCCGGAGGGTTACACGATCGCCTGGTCGGGAGAGTTCGAGAACCAACAGCGGGCGATGGCGCGGCTGGCGATCATCGTGCCCATCAGCATCCTGCTCATCTTCCTGCTGCTGTTCGACGCTTTCAAATCGCTGCGCAACGCGTTGCTCATCGTGCTCAACATTCCGTTCGCGCTGATCGGGGGCATCCTCGCGTTGTATGCCACGGGCACCCCGCTCTCGGTCTCGGCCGCCATCGGGTTCATTGCCCTGTTCGGGCAGGCCGTGCTCAACGGGGTGGTCATGGTGACGTACTTCAATCAGCTGCGCGCGCAGGGACTCTCCGCGCTGCAAGCGGTCATCGACGGGGCGCAGGTGCGCCTGCGTACGGTGCTGATGACCGCGCTGCTGGCGATGCTGGGCCTGCTGCCGATGGCGCTTTCGACCAGCATCGGTGCCGAAACGCAACGCCCGCTGGCGCTCGTGGTGATCGGCGGGCTGATCAGTGCGACCATCCTGACGTTGATCGTCCTGCCCGTCTTGTACCTGCTGTTCGAGCAGCGCTGGGAGATTCGGCCGCTCGTTTGGCGCACGCTGGGCCGTCTGCCTGCCAGGCACCGCAAAGGGTCCGGCGAGTAGCTCGGGTCGAGCCCGCCTGTGTCGCAGAGGGTCTGGCTGGCCCGCCCGGCGCTTGACAATGCATCGCAGCGGGACGGGTACTCCCCCAGGCGGTCTTCGGGCTCGGCGGGCGGTTGTATCGATGGCCGAGACTGGTTAAGATCTCCACCGACGCCAGAAGGTCTCCCTAGATGCCATCCTCCTTCCCTTCGATCGCCCTCGACGAACCGGCGCGTTCGTGCGTGTGGCGATGGCGCTGACCTCCTCCGTTTAGCCGGTCGCGGCTTCTGAGCGCCGGCCTGGGGCGCGAGCGCTGGGTCGGGCGCAATCCCAATGCAAGCACCAACCTGGACGCTCGGGCGGCTTCCGTCGAGAAGCCAGGTGGAGGATCAGATGGCTGGAGTACCTATGTTGCTGATGATCGACAACTACGATTCCTTTACGTACAACCTGGTGCAATACTTCGGCGAGTTGAGCCAGGAGGTGGTGGTGTACCGCAACGACGAGGTGTCGCTCGAGGAGATCGCCGAGATGCGCCCTGCGCACATCGTGATCTCGCCCGGACCTTGCACGCCGGACGAAGCCGGCATCTCGGTTCCGCTGGTGCAGCGCTTCGCGGGCGAGATCCCGATTCTGGGCGTATGCCTGGGGCATCAGAGCATCGGGCAGGCGTTCGGGGGCAAGATCGTGCATGCCAAGCAGGTCATGCACGGCAAGGTGTCCCTGATCCACCACGAGCGCAAGGGCGTCTTCAGCGGGCTGCAGGAGCCCTTCGAGGCGACGCGCTACCATTCTCTGGTGATCGAGCGCGAGTCCTTGCCGGATACATTGGAAGTGACCGCCTGGACCGACGACGGGGAGATCATGGGCGTTCGGCACCGCAGGCTGCCCGTGGAGGGCGTGCAGTTCCACCCCGAGTCCATCCTGACCCAGCAGGGTCACGAGCTGCTGGGGAATTTTCTCGCACTCCGGTCCGGAGTGTAGGCGCGAGCCGCGGCGGGGCACACATGACGCCACAAGAGGCACTGGTCCGCGTCATCGAGCATCGCGAGATCTTCCACGAGGAGATGCTGTCGCTCATGCGCCAGATCATGAGCGGCGAGATTTCCCCGACCTTGATCGGCGCGATCACCATCGGGTTGCGCGTCAAGAAGGAAACCATCGGCGAGATCGCCGCCGCGGCGCAGGTGATGCGCGAGTTCGCCACCAAAGTCGAGGTTGCGGACCACGCGCATCTGCTCGACACCTGCGGCACGGGCGGGGACAGCGCTCATACCTTCAACATCTCGACTGCGGCTGCGTTCGTGGCTGCGGCCGCGGGCGCCAAAGTCGCCAAGCACGGCGGGCGTTCGGTGTCGAGCAAATCGGGGAGTGCGGATGTGCTCGAGGCCTTGGGTGTGAACATCGGGCTCGCGCCGGATCAAGTGGCGCGCTGCATCGACGAAGTGGGCCTCGGCTTCATGTTCGCTCCCAGCCATCACAGCGCCATGAAACACGCGGCTCCCGTCCGGCGCGAGCTCGGAGTGCGTACGATCTTCAACATCCTCGGGCCGTTGACCAATCCGGCCAGTGCGCGCAACCAGGTTCTCGGGGTGTTTCATCCCGATCTCGTCGGCATCCAGGCGCGGGTCCTGCAGCGCTTGGGCAGCCGGCACGTGCTGGTGGTCTATGGCATTGAGGGGTTGGACGAGATCTCGGTGAGCGGCGAGACCATGGTGGGCGAGCTCAAAGACGGTGAGGTGCGCGAGTACATGATCCATCCCCGGCAGTTCGGTCTTCGGGCTAGCCAGGTCAAGGACATCCAGGTTGCCAGCAGCATGCAGTCGCGCGAAATGCTGCTTTCGGCGCTTGCGAATCAGCCGGGGCCGGCGCGGGATATCGTAGCCGTGAACGGCGGCGCGGCGATTTATGCCGCCGGGCTGGCCGAGTCGTTGGAGGCCGGGGTGCAGAGGGCCGGCGGTGTGTTGGCGAGCGGGGCGGCGCGCCGCAAACTCGACGAATTGGTGGAGTTCACGCAGGCATCCGCTCGGGGCGAGTAGAACCAGACGCACCGAATGCAGCAGGCCCGCCGAAGACAAGATCGCCCCAGCGAAGCGTCGGTCGCAGCGGTTTCGTGGCCAGCGCGTGCCGCAAGGACTTGCTGTCTGACTTGCCGCGTCCAGTCCCGCTAGAAAGTGCCCGACATCCTCGACAGGATACTGGAGGTCAAGCTACAGGAAGTCGCGTCCGCGCGCCGGGCGAGACCCCTGGAGCTGCTGCGGCGCGAAGCGGAGCTGGCTGCGCCGCCACGCGATTTCATCGGCGCGCTGCGCTCCCGGATCGCAGCCGGCCAGGCGGCGGTGATCGCAGAGATCAAGAAGGCGAGCCCGAGCAAGGGGCTGCTGCGGGAGGACTTCCGGCCGGCCGAGATCGCCGCCAGCTATGCCCGGCATGGCGCGGCTTGCCTGTCGGTGCTGACCGACGCCCAGTTCTTCCTCGGCAGCTCCGAAGACCTGCGTCAGGCACGGGAAGCAAGCGGGCTTCCGGTCCTGCGAAAAGACTTCATCGTCGACGCCTATCAGCTGTTCGAGGCGCGCGCCATGGGCGCCGACTGCGTGTTGTTGATCGTCGCTGCGCTGGATCTCAGTCGCCTACAGGAGCTCGAGGCTGCGGCGCTGGCGCTCAACTTGGCGGTCCTCGTCGAGGTGCACGACAGGGGGGAGCTGGAGCAAGCGTTGCAGCTTCGAACCCCATTGATCGGGATCAACAACCGGAACCTGCGGAGCTTCGAGACCCGCTTGGAAACCACGCTCGGACTGCTGAGCCATATCCCTCCGAACCGGCTGGTGATCACCGAATCTGGCATCGCCAGCCCCGCGGATGTGGCGCGGCTGCGCGAACGGGGCATTCAGAGCTTTCTGGTTGGCGAGACGTTCATGCGGGCATCCGATCCTGGGCAAGAGCTGGCCCGTCTTTTCTATCCCGGCGCAATTTGACATTTGTTTCACAGTTTGGTTGTTGCAGTAATGCAACAATCGTTGCATTTTTCTTGCTTTAACCCCCCAGATTTTGTTGTGGTTTGGCAAAATCCGCACACTCTCCCAGCACCCGGAGAGTGAGTTTGCGAATGTAGCCTGCCAGGGGAAGAAGAATCACGGCAGCCCGCATCCGTAATTCACATTAAGCCTCGATAGGAGATGGTATGAAAAAGAGTTTAATCGCACTGGCTGTGGGCGCTGCGTTTGCGGCACCGGCAGCCTACGCTGATGTCACCATCAGCGGTGCCATCAATATGGGGTTGGCATACAACCACCAGGGCGGTGGCACCAGTCAAGCGTCTAACAGCCTCGTCACGATCAACGCCCCGCAATCAGGGGGTGTCTCCCGCACGGGGATCGACACCAACTATTCCAACGTCACGATCGGGTCGTTGGAAGACCTGGGCGGCGGGCTAAAGCTCGACTTCGCCTTCCAGATCATCGCGCCGCTGCAGCAGAACGGCTCGCTCGTCAACCGCGATAGCCACATCGGCTTGGTGAGCGACAGTTGGGGTGGGGTCTGGTACGGCACGAATGAAAACTTGTACGAGCGCTACCTGTACACGGTCGACCCGTTGGACGGCGCGGCCGGTATGGGCGGCAACTTGCAGATGCTGGGCTCGCCCGGCTTCGGCACCGTGTTCGATGCGCCCACCAACAATCCCGCAAACTGCACGAACGCTGCGGGTGCGGCCGTCGGTTGCGCGGGCTTCTATCGTCGTACGGAGAATACGCTGTGGTACGACAGCCCGAACTGGGGCGGCTTCACGTTGGGCCTGTACACGACACTGCAGGCGTACAAGCAGGGCAATCCTGTCACGAATCCAGGGCCGGGTAACCCCCCGAACCCGTGGATTTATGGCCTCGGCGGCAAGTATGTAGGACCCCAGATCCCGATCCAGGCGTGGGCCGCTTACGAGCGGCACAAGGACCTGTACGGGATCAACGCGATCACGGCCGGGATGGGTCTTAACGGCGGCTTGGGCACCGGCACCACGGGTACGAGTTCGAGCGATTACGCTGCCCAGATCGGCGTGGGTTACACCTTCGGCGACGCGTTCGTATACATCAACTACGAAGCGCTGAAGTACACCGAGGATGGGCTCACCGGTCCGGTACTCAATCAGTACAAGCGCCGTGCCGCGTCGATCGGCCTGAAGTGGAACCTGGCGACCGGATACGTCGGCGCCCAGTTCGATATGGCCAACAACGGCAGCTGCTCGCTCGCCGACGGCACCGCCTGCGACGCCGGTGGCACCCAAGGCAAGTTCTTTGCCCTGGGCTACTATGCCACCCTGTCGAAGCAGACTCAGGCCTACGTCGTGGGCAACTACATCAAGAACGGCAACCTGCAGTCGTACCTGCCGGCTGGTGGCGGTACGAGCGCGGGTCCCAATCTTGGCGTGAGCCTGGGCTCCAACATCTGGGGCGCGACGATCGGCCTGAAGCACACCTTCTAAGCCAGAGCTGTCCAGAAAATCGGACAACGGCGGGCGCCTTCGGGCGCCCGCTTTTTTTCGCCCGTTCGGCCTACGGCTCGATTCCAGCGCTATCCATCGACGACGCCGAGGCGGCGATAAGCGGCCCCGATTGCATGCCGGAAGCGTGTCAGGTGACGCCAGAACACGAATGCGCCGCCGATGCAGCAAACGCCGCCGGCGAGCAGCGTGTGTTGCGCGCCGATCCGGCCCGCCAGCGCTCCCGCCGTCAGCGCACCCAGCGGGGCGACGCCTAGAAAAGCCATGGCGTAGAAGCTCACCACTCGTCCGCGCTTGTCGTCGTCGACGACCATCTGCAGCATGGTGTTGACCGACGCGGCGGTGACGATGATGCCGAAACCGACGCAGATCATGAACAGCAGCGAGAGTGACAGGCGCGTGGAGAAGGACACCAGCACCAGTCCCACGCCGGCGGCTGCGGCGGCGCGCGGGATCAAGCGCTCCAGCCCGCGGACGCTGCTGCGCATGGCGAGCCAAGAGGTGCCGGCGAGAGCGCCCAGCCCTGCGGCACCGACCAGGAAACCTAAAGTATGTGCCCCGCCGCCGAGCACCTCCTTTGCGAACACAGGCATCAGCGTGACGTACGGAGAAGCGGCGAAGCTCACCAGTGCCACCATGGGGAGGAGCATGCGGATGGGGACAGAGTTCCAAGCGTAGCGCAGCCCGTCCGCAAACCCCCGCCGCAGACCTCCGGGCACGGGTCCGCCTGTGCGGGCAGGGATGCGCAGCGCGATCGCGGCGGCGAGAACGGCCGTGTAGCTCACCGCGTTGATCAGGAAGCAGGTGCCCTCGCTCACCACCGCGAGCAGCATGCCGGCGAGCGACGGACCGAGCAGGCGGCTGGAGTTCATCAGTAGCGAGTTGAGCGCGATGGCGTTGGGCAGGTCGGCGCGATCGCCTACCAGCTCGACCAGCAGGGACTGCCGCACTGGGCTGTCGAACCCCATGACGGCGCCATAGAAGAACGCCAGCAGCAGGACGTGCCAGACTTGCACCAGGCCGGTGAGCGTGAGCGCCGCGAGCGTGGCCGCCTGCAGCATGAGCAAGCTCTGCGTGATCAACAACAGGCGCTTGCGTGCAATACGGTCGCTCAGCAGCCCGGCCACCGGGGCGAGCAGCAGAATCGGGAATTGGCCCGCGAAGCTCGTCAAGCCGAGCAGCAGCGGGGAACCGGTCAACCGATAGACCAACCAGCTCTGGGCGATTTGCTGGATCCAGGTGCCGATCATGGAGGTCCCCTGACCGGCGAAGAACAGACGGAAGTTGCGATGGCGGAATGCCCGCAGGGCGGGGATGCTTCGCACGCGCTGGCGGAGCGAGGGCACCGAACGGTCTTGCGGACGACGTCAGCCGGCCTTGCGCCGGAGCTGTTCCAGCTGTGCCTCCAGCTTCTCGAGCGTGGCCTGGAACTGCGCGAGCCTGTCGCGCTCCTGCGCCACGACCGCGGCGGGAGCGCGCTCAACGAAATCCGAGTTGGCCAGCTTGCCACGGGCTTTGGCCGTCTCGCCTACGATCCGAGTGCGCTCTTTTTCCAGGCGCGCCAGCTCGGCACCCAGATCGACTTTGACCTCCAGCATGAGTCGCACCTCCCCGATCACGGCTGTAGGTGCCTCGGCATCGGGCAGCACCTCTACCACGCTGGCATAGGAAAGCCGCGCAAGCGCCTGCATGTAGGGAAAGTAAGCGCCCAGCTTGGCGCGCTCGCCGACAGCCAGGAGCGGGATCCGCTCTCCCGGGGGAAGATTCATCGCGCCGCGCAGGTTGCGGCACGCGTCGGTCAGCTGCTTGAGCTCGGTCGCCTGGGCTTCGGCCTGCTCGTCGATCTTTTCCGGCTGGGGTTGCGGATAAGGCGCGATCATCACGCTCGCTCCCGGGGTCGCGGCCAACGGCGCCACCTTTTGCCACAGCTCTTCGGTGATGAACGGGATCAGCGGGTGCGCCATGCGCAGCACCGCGTCCAATACCCGCACCAACGTCGCCCGCGTTCCGCGCTGCTGAGCCTCATTACCCTGCGCAAGCTGGACCTTCGACAGCTCCACGTACCAGTCGCAATACTCGTCCCAGACGAAGCGATAGATCGCGTTCGCTACATTGTCCAACCGATAGTCGGCAAATCCCTGGGCGAGCTCTGCCTGCGTGCGCTGCAGCCGGCTGACGATCCAGCGATCGACGAAGGACAGCTCGACCGGCAGCGCCGGATCCTGCCCGCAGTCCTTGCCCTCGGTGTTCATCAGGACGAAGCGAGTGGCGTTCCACAGCTTGTTGCAGAAGTTGCGGTATCCCTCGCAGCGCTTGAAGTCGAAGTTGACGTTGCGCCCGAGCGTGGCGTAAGCCGCCATCGTGAAGCGCAGCGCGTCCGCGCCGTAAGCGGGGATCCCGTTGGGGAACTCGCGCTTGGTGCGCTCCCGGATCGTCGGCGCATCCTCCGGCTTGCGCAGTCCTACGGTGCGCTTTTGCAGCAGCTGTTCCAGCGAGATGCCATCGATGAGGTCGACCGGATCGATGGTGTTGCCCTCGGATTTCGACATCTTCCTGCCTTCGGCGTCGCGCACGATGCCGTGGATGTACACGTGGCGGAACGGTACGCGGCCGGTGAAATGGGTCGTCATCATGATCATGCGCGCGACCCAGAAGAAGATGATCTCGTAGCCGGTGACCAGCACCGAGGAGGGCAGGTACAGGTCGTAAGCGATGGCGTCTTCGCCTCTCGGCGCAGGCCATCCCAGGGTGGAGTGGCAGACCAGTGCGGACGAGAACCACGTGTCCAGCACGTCCGGGTCGCGCGACAGCGTTCCGCTGTACCCGGCCGCAGCCGCCTGCGCGCAGGCGCTGGCTTCGTCTCGGGCGACGTACACCCGACCCCGATCGTCATACCACGCCGGGATCTGATGCCCCCACCAAAGCTGGCGCGAGATACACCAGTCCTGGATGTTTCGCAGCCATTGCTGATACACGCCGACCCAGCTCTCGGGATAGAAGCGGACCGCGCCTCGCTCCACCACCTCGATGGCCACTTGGGCGATCGACTTGCCCGGAGACAGGGTTCCGCCCGGAGCTGCCTTGGACATCGCCATGAACCACTGGTCGGTGAGCATCGGCTCCACGATCTCGTTGGTACGGGCGCAGCGCGGAACCATCATGCGGTGCGGCTTGATCGACTCGATCAGGCCCTGTGCCTCGAGGTCGGCGACCACTCGGCCGCGCGCCTCGAAGCGGTCAAGCCCCCGGTAACGCGCCGGTGCGTTCTCGTTGATCCTGGCGTCCAGCGTGAGGATGCCGATGGCGGGAAGGCCGTGGCGCTGGCCGACTTGCCAGTCGTTGAAATCATGCGCCGGTGTGATCTTCACGCAGCCGGTGCCGAACTCGGGGTCCACGTATTCGTCGGCGATCACCGGGATGTGCCGGCCGCTGAGAGGCAGCTCGACTTGGCTCCCGATCAGTCCACGGTAGCGATCGTCTTTCGGGTTCACCGCCACCGCCACGTCGCCAAGCATCGTCTCCGGACGCGTCGTGGCAACGACCACGTGACCTGCGCCGTCTGCGCGGGGGTAGCGGATGTACCAGATTTGCCCCTGCTCCTCCTCGCTTTCGACCTCGAGGTCGGATACGGCTGTGCCGAGCTTGGGATCCCAGTTCACCAGCCGCTTGCCGCGGTAGATCAGGCCCTGCTCGTACAGGCGCACGAACGTCTCGGTCACTACGGGCGATAGGCGCGCGTCCATGGTGAAATACTCTCGCGCCCAGTCGCAGGAAGCGCCGAGGCGACGCATCTGCTCGCTGATGGTCGAGCCCGACTGCTCTTTCCACTGCCAGACCCGCTCCAGGAACTTCCCGCGCCCTAGGCCTGCACGCGATTCGCCTTTGCTCTCGAGCTGGCGCTCGACCACGATCTGTGTGGCGATGCCGGCGTGATCCGTGCCGGGAAGCCAGAGCGAGTTGAACCCTCGCATGCGGTGGTAGCGGGTCAGCGCGTCCATGATGGTCTGATTGAATGCATGACCCATGTGCAGCGTGCCCGTCACGTTGGGCGGGGGGAGCTGGATACAGAAGGCGGGTTTGCCCGCAGCGAGCCCGGCGGCGAAATAGCCGCGCCGCTCCCACTCGGGATACCAGCGGCGCTCGATTTCTTGGGGCTCGAAGCTCTTTGCGAGGTCCATGTCTTCTACGAGGTAGGAAAGGGACGAATCACCGCTTCGTCGTGGCGAGCTTGTGTCCGGTGGCCCGCTAGGACGCGGCGGAGCCGAGATCGTGCGTGCGGATCTCGTAGCCACGGTCTCGGTAGAGGCGGAACCGATTTCGGGCCAACTCGCGGTCGGATGGATCCCGCGTCACGATCTCGATCACCCGCTCGAAGCGGCTGAACACCAATGGGCATTCGTCGCACAGATTTACAAGCACCTGCTCGTGCACCAGCGGATCGGTCACGTGATCGACGATGATCGGAGTGACCGGGGCCAGCCGGTGGTCTCTGCGGCAATGGGGCAAGAAGCCGATCGCCGGTTGCGTCCACAGCAGCTTCCCCACCCGCTCGGTGGCGACCTCATCGGGCGTGAGGACCAGCAGCCGGAGGTCTTTCGCCAGCGCCTTCGCGGCGAGCGTGCACAGCGTCTGCAGTTTGTTCTCGGCGTGCGTGTAAAAGTCGATCTGGGTCATGGCTCAGGCCGGAGGTTAGGCGCGAGATCGTCGCCGATCGCCGGACCGGCAAGAGCGTATTGCCTCCGGCTTCACTTGGTCTAGGTGCGCCGGATCAAGAACATGCTGAGCAGGGGCACCGGCCGGGCGGTGGATCCCTTGTCCCTTCCGGAGCGCCACGCAGTGCCCGCGATGTCCAGGTGTGCCCACTTGTAGCTCTTGGTGAACCGGGATAGGAAGCAGGCGGCGGTCACGCTCCCCGCCGGCCGCCCGCCGATGTTGGCCATGTCCGCAAACGGACTCTTAAGCTGCTCCTGGTAATCCTCCCACAGCGGCATGTGCCACGCGCGGTCCCACGCCTCCTGTCCGGCCTGCAGCAGTTCAGTTGCGAGCTCGTCATCATTGGCGTAGACACCGGATGCGACATGCCCCAGCGCGATGACACACGCGCCCGTCAGCGTGGCGATATCTACAACCGCCGCGGGTTTGTAGCGCTCGGCGTAAGTCAGCGCGTCGCACAGGATGAGCCGGCCCTCGGCGTCCGTGTTGAGGATCTCGATGGTCTGCCCAGACATGCTGGTGACGATGTCGCCCGGCTTGATCGCGTTGCCGCCCGGCATGTTCTCGCACGACGGAACGATGCCGATCAGGTTCAACGGCAGTTTCATCTCCGCGACCGCCTGGACCGTGCCCAGCACACTTCCGGCCCCGGACATGTCGTACTTCATCTCATCCATCTCGGCGGAGGGCTTAAGTGAGATGCCTCCCGTGTCGAAAGTGATGCCTTTACCGACCAACACCACCGGCTTCTCGCCTGTTGTCCCGCCGTGGTATTCCACAACGATCAGCTTGGAAGCCTCGCGGCTGCCCTTTGTGACCGCGAGCAGCGCCCCCATGCCGAGCCGGCGCATGTCCTTCTCTTCGAGGACCCGGCACTTGAGGCGGTACTTTCTCGCCAGTTCCCGCGCCTGGCGCGCGAGGTAGCTCGGGGTACAGAGGTTGCTTGGGAGATTGCCCAGGTCCTTCGCCAGCGCCATGCCTTGCGCTACCGCCGCGCCGCGCTCCAGCGCGCGAGCGACCGCAGGCGCCGGCTTCGCAAGCATCCCGAGGCCGAACTTCACGCTGTGCTTGCGGTCCTCCTTCTTGCTCTTGAGGCGATCGAACCGGTAGGTGGCTTCACCCGCGCCGATCGCGAGCTGCATGGCTTGCCACTCGGAGTTCTGTCCCTTGACCGGCAGTTCGGCGAAATAGAACATCGCGTCGGCGGCGCCACTGTCGGCCACGGCACGCACCGCGTTCCTGACTGCTTCGCGAAATTGCGAGGGCCCAAATGCCTCTTCCTTGCCCAGCCCGACAACCAGCACTCGATCCGCGACGACTCCGCCGGGTCGGTGGAGCCAGTGGGTCGAGCCTGGCCGGCCGCTGATGTCCCCGCTGCGCATCAACGCCGTGAGCTGGCCCTTCGCGGCACGATCCACGCTCTTGGCCGCCTCGCTCAGGCGGTTCGACTCGAACAGACCGACCACGACGCAGCCCGACTTCTGCCGCTCCGGGCTCCCGACAGTTATGCTAAATTTCACCCTGCGCCCCCGCTTTCACGAATGAATTTAACCGCTTAATGATGGGCGATTATCACGTCAGCACTGCCTGAAAGTCAAAGCGACAGGCAATGATCTTCCTGCGTTCCACGCTGCGCGAATTTACGACAGCAGGCATCGGGGTGTTTCTGGTGCTGCTCGTCATCACCTTCACCACGCAGCTCATCCGCCTTCTGGGGTTGGCCGCGCGCGGCGGTATTCCGACCGACGCCGTGCTCATCCTGCTCGGGTTCTCGGCTCTTGGGTACCTGTCGA
This sequence comes from Burkholderiales bacterium, assembly GCA_035501875.1. GTDB lineage: Bacteria > Pseudomonadota > Gammaproteobacteria > Burkholderiales > SHXO01 > SHXO01. The sequence goes on along the minus strand of DATJVI010000029.1, from coordinate 20,482 downwards.
TCCTGCTCTCCGCAGCGCTGTTCCTGTCGGTGCTGCTGACCCTGACGCGGGTGTACAAGGATTCGGAGATGGTCGTGTGGCAGAGCTCGGGCCGGGGATTGGTGTCTTGGTTCAGGCCGGTCGCTCTGTACGCCGCGCCGATCGTGTTCCTGGTGGCTGTATTCAGCTTTTATCTCACCCCTTGGGCCATCGGCAAGACCGAAGAATACCGCCATCAGCTCGAGAACCGCGACGACGTCTCGGCCGTCGCACCGGGCGCATTCAAGGAGTCGAAAAACGGCGACCGAGTGTTCTTCGTCGAGAAGGTCAGCTCCGACTTGAGCCAGGTGGCGAACATCTTCGTGCAGTCGTCCCAGAACGGACACCAGGGAGTGATGGTCGCGCAGCGCGGCTACACCGAGCTCGCCGATAACGGAGATCGTTATCTCGTACTGCTCAACGGCCGGCGGTACGAAGGCACACCAGGGCAGGCCGATTACCGCATCGTGCGCTTCGAGCGCTACTCGGTGCGCATCGAGCAATCCGAGAGCAAGTCCTTTTTCCCGACGCAGAAATCCTTGCCCACGCGAACCCTGATCGACAACTCCACGCCGCTCAACCGGTCGGAGCTTACCTGGCGCGTGGGGCTTCCGGTGTCGGCGCTGGTGCTCGCCTTCATGGCCATCCCGCTGTCGGCGGTAAACCCGCGAACCGGGCGCTTCTTCAACATCCTGATGGCGGTGCTGCTGTTCATGATCTACAGCAACCTGATCAGCATCTTCCAGGCGTGGGTGGCGAAGGACGAGATCGGCCTTCCCTTGGGGATGTGGGGCGTGCATGCGGCGATGGCAGTACTTCTGCTCCTCTTGATCTATCGGCGGATGTTCGGCTTCCGCTTTCGCTTCCTGCGCACCGGATGAGGGTCCTGCGCCGATACCTAACCCGGCAGGTCGTGGCCAGCATCGTGCTGGTGCTCACCGCGCTGCTGATGCTGTTCGCCTTCTTCGATCTAATCTACGAATTGAAGGACGTCGGCGTGGAGGGCTATCGCCTGACGGCTGCGCTGACTTTCGTCGCGTTGAGCCTTCCAGGCCATCTGTACGAGCTGCTCCCAGTGGCGGCTCTGATCGGCACCCTGTTTGCACTGGCTCAGTTGGTGATCCATTCCGAGTACGCGGTCATGCGCACGTCGGGCGTCTCGATCGTCAACATCGCTCTCGCACTGATGCAGACCGGACTGGTGTTTGCCGTCGGCACTTTCGTCACGGGTGAATATCTGGCCCCGATCTCGGAAGAGGCGGCGCAGAAGCTGCGCTTACGGCAGACGAGCAGCGTCGTCGCCCAGGCGTTCCGCTCCGGCCTATGGGTGAAAGACGAGGACAGCTTCGTCAACGCCGCGCGGGTCCTCTACGACGCAACGCTGCAGGACGTACGGATCTACCGCTTCGACGACCAGTATCGTCTGCGTTCCATCAGTCAGGCGCGGGAAGGCAAGTTCGTACGGCAGAACTTGTGGCAACTGAAGGACGTCGTGCAAACCCGCTTCGAGGACAACCGGACCTCGGTCGTGCAAATGGCTGAGACCGATTGGCATTCGGTCCTCACACCGGCCATCTTGAGCGTGCTGCTCGTGCCGCCCGAGAAGATGTCGCTGTGGACGCTGTTTTCCTACGTGCAGCACTTGCGGGAGAACCGCCAGGAGTCGGCGCGCTACGAGATCGCGTTGTGGAACAAGATCATTTATCCGTTCGCCGTCTTAGTCATGATGGTGCTCGCCTTGCCCTTCGCCTACCTGAACGTGCGCGAAGGCGGCGTGAGCACCAAGATCTTCGCCGGAATCATGCTGGGGCTGGGATTTCATCTGCTCAATCGGCTGTTCGGCCACCTAGGGCAACTGGCGGCGTGGCCACCGATCTTCGCGGCCTTCGTGCCGACGGTAGTGTTCATGGCGCTGGCCGTATGGATGATCCAGAGACTGGAGCGACGCTAGCGCCTGCTCTCGACCACCATGCCGCTTACCGTTGCCGTCGACTCACGAGGAACAGGCGCGTGCCGATCAGGCGATCGTGCAGAAATTGGCCGTCCCGGTCCACGAACGTCCATAAAAACCCAATCCCGCATAGGAGCAGGCTAGCGAGCGCCAGCGCAAAGCGTCCCACTGCAAGCGAGACCGGCATCCCCGATCCGTCGGCACGGCCGACGCGCACCGCCCAAGTCTTCATCGCCAGCGTCTGACCGCCCCTGTGCCAGCAATAGACGAAGTAGGCGCCCACCACGACGAGCAACCAGAGTTGGAGCAACGGGCGGGTCCAGGAAGCGCGAAGCCCTGCGGTGGCTGCGGTATACAGCCATCCTGCTATGAACAGAACCGGGACCAGCAAGACAGCTTCGTACGCGAGGCTGGCGAAGCGACGCCACCGGCCGGCAAGCTCCAGAATCGGGCCGCAGGGTGGCGTCGATGCGACGAGACCGTTCTGTGGATCTGCGGTTACCGCTTCAGGAACGGTAGGGATCCTGTGCATGCATCGGTGTCGCACTCCCTGATCCGGCACGTGCGGACCCCAGGCATCAGTCAAGTGCGATCGGGTCTCCTGCGCTCACGCGCGTGGGTGGTCAGACCATTTTATCGCGCGTTCGGCGCCTCCCGTCTGGGAGGGGCAAGCTTGGGCCGGCGATCCCGGCCGTCGCTCGTCAGTCGAAATCCTGAACCGAAACCGACTTGGCCGAACGTCCGGGATGCGCTTTGCGCAGCGCGTGCTTTTGTTCTTCGGTCAGCTGCTCGTATTCGCGCCACTTGCGGTGGATCTCCTCGCGCTTCTGGGGCGACATCTCCTTGAGCTTCTTGTATCGGGCACGCACCTCCGCGCGCTGTTCGGGCTTGAGGCTGGCCCATTGCTTCATCCGCGAACGCAAGCGCTCCTGCTGTTGCGCGCTCATCCTGGGGTAGCGCTTGGCGATCTCGATCCATTTGTCGCGTCGCTTGGGCTCGATGTGGCCCCACTCGTCGGAAAGAGGGGCCAGGATGCTCTGCTGTTCCGGCGTGAGCTGAGACCAGTCCGGGCCACTCGCCCGCACCCCGGGCTGGACGGCTTGCACAGGCCCGCTGAGGAGCAGGCCTAGCGCGAGTACGGCCGCTAATCGGTAGAGCGGTGATCGGAGAGCCAAGCTTCGAATCCCTGATCCAGGTAGGCGGTTACCGGAAGCTCGTCGGAAAGCACCTGGGCGTCGAGGTCAGCGAGGTCTGCTGGAGGTGTGGCGTGTTGCTGCCAGTACAGCACCGCCGCCAGGCAGAGCGCCAGCACGAACGTCGGCACCAGGACTCGGTGCCGAAATGACCGTGAGGATAGATGCAGCGAGCCCCGCCGATCACTTTCTTGACCCTGGGTCAGAGCCGCCTCGCGCGCCAGGCGCAACCGGTAGAGAACCCCTGGCGGGAGCTCGTCCAAGCCCTCGTCCAGCTTCCTGGCAATGCGTTCCGGCAAGTCGTCGCGGGTCATAGGTCGATACCCTTCGCCTTCAGGAACTGTGCCAATGCATGTGTTGCCCGGGAGCAGTGAGTCTTCACACTGCCCTCCGAGCACCCCATCACTTCGGCGGTTTCCTGCACGTCGAGTTCTTCCCAGTAACGCAGGAGAAAAGCCTCGCGTTGACGGCGGGGCAACTTCTCCAGCGCCTGCTCGATCAGTCGCATGACCTGCGAGCGCTCGAATTCCCGGGCGGGACCGAGAGGTCTTCCTGGACCTTCGACCACCTCCAGGGTATCGAGGGGATCGTACTCTTCCTCCTCGTGCTTGCCTCGGAGGGAGGACAAGAGGGTACTCCAGAGCGACCTGACTTTCAGCCGGCGATAGTGGTCGCGGATGGTATTCTGCAGAATGCGTTGGAACAGGAGCGGAAGCTCTTCAGCGGGCTTTCCGGAATATCTCTCGGCAAGCTTGAGCATGGCATCCTGCACGAGATCCAGGGCGAGGTGCTCGTCCCTGACCGCGAAGACTGCCTGCTTGAACGCGCGGCGCTCGACTTCAGCCAGGAAGGTCGCAAGCTCTTTTTCTGTCGCCAGAGGAGGTTGCCTTGTTGATCGAAAGCGGGGAGGGGCCAGCGCAGCGCGCATGGTAGCAAAACCCTCCCCGCCCGTGCATCCTCAGCAGCGCCCAAGCCGGCCTTCGTTCGCGCGCATAACGCCCTGTAACGACGCGGATTTGTTGAAGGCTCCCGGGGCGTCTACAATAGGCTCAAACGCTGTCGCCGCCGCCTCGTGAATCTTACCGACCACTTCTTGATCGCCATGCCTAACATGGTCGATCCAAACTTTGCCAAGTCCGTGACGTACATCTGCGAGCACAACGATCAGGGCGCGCTGGGAGTCGTGGTGAACCGGCCCATCGACATGACCCTCAGGACGCTGTTCGAGCAGATCGAAATCCCGCTGTCGGACGATCACCGGGGACGCATGCCGGTGTACTTCGGCGGCCCGGTACAAGTTGACCGCGGGTTCGTGTTGCACCGGCCCGCGGGCGAGTGGCAGTCCACGCTGTCGATCAACCAACAAGTCGGATTGACGACCTCCCGCGACATCCTGCAAGCGGTGGCCGATGGAAGCGGCCCGGAGCAGATCCTGGTCTCGCTCGGCTACGCCGGGTGGGCCCCCGGGCAGCTCGAGCAGGAGCTCTCGCAGAACGCGTGGCTGACCGTTCCCGCCGATCTGGACGTGATCTTCAACCTTCCCCCGGAGCAGCGGCTTTCTGCTGCGATGAAGCTGCTCGGCGTCGACCTGGCGCGCCTGTCCGACGACGTCGGACACGCGTGAACTCGATCCCAGGTGTCCAATGCGGCGTGACCACGACGAGCCAAGACGACAACCTTAGCCCGACGGCAGAGCCTCGGGCCGGCGGCACCGTGTTGGCCTTCGACTTCGGCGAGAAACGCCTCGGCGTCGCAGTGGGGGAGCTGTCTCTCCGGATGGCACATCCCTTGAAGACGATTCACGCCAGTGCCGACCGAGAACGCCTGCGCCGCGTGGCGTCCTTGGTCGAGGAGTGGGCCCCGGTGCTGCTGGTCGTCGGTCTGCCCGCAAGCCTGAATGGTGCGGAGCACGCGCTGAGCGCCCGGTGTAGGGCATTCGCCGAGCGGCTCCAGGCCCGATTTCGCATCCCCACGTGCCTGGTCGATGAGACGCTAACCTCGCATGCAGCCGGTCAAGCCTTGGCCGACGCAGGGGTGCGTGGGGCCAGGCAAAAGGCCGTCGTCGATCAGGTGGCCGCCCAGCAGATCTTGCAGACCTTCTTCTCCTTGCCCGCCGATGACGCCGCCTGACGCCGAGCGCTTGCTGGCCGCCCTGGCGGAGCAGATCCGCCGCGACCTGAAACCGGAGACGGCGATAGTCGGGATCTACACGGGAGGAGTGTGGCTCGCGCAGCGGCTGCACGAGATGTTCGGGCTCGCCACCCCGATGGGCACGATCGACGTCGCCTTCTACCGAGACGATTACCGGAAGACCGGACTGCGCACCGGAGTGAAACCCTCGGATATTCCGTTTCCGGTGGAGGACGCCGAAATCATCCTCGTCGACGACGTGCTCTACACGGGGCGCACGATCCGTGCCGCGATGAACGAGATCTTCGACTACGGGCGGCCGAGGTCGATCCGACTCGCGGCCCTGGTGGACCGCGGCGGCAGGCAGCTTCCCATCTGCCCGCAGTATGTGGGTGCTCAAGTGCAGGTGGAAGGCGACGAGCTGATCGAGCTGCAGCGCGACGAGTCGGGCAGACTGGTCCTTAGGGTGACACGGCGTGGAGAGTGAGCGCGTGGCGTTCAACCCGCAAATCGGAACGGACGGCAAGCTCAAGCACCTGTTGACGATCGAGGGCTTGCCGATGGAGGTGCTGCTGCACGTGCTCGACACGGCCAAGTCCTTCATGTCAGTCACCGCGCAGGAGGTGAAAAAGGTGCCGCTGCTGCGAGGCAAGGCCATCTTCAATTTGTTCTTCGAACCGAGCACGCGCACTCGCACGACCTTCGAGATCGCCGCCAAACGCCTGTCTGCCGATGTGGTCAACCTCAACATCGCTACCTCGTCGCAGACCAAGGGGGAGACGCTGCTGGATACGGTCGCCAATCTGACCGCCATGCACGCCGACATGTTCATCGTGCGGCACAGCCAGAGCGGGGCTGCACACCTGATCGCGCGGCATGTCGGACCCGGGATTCACGTGATCAACGCCGGAGATGGACGGCATGCACATCCGACCCAGGCGCTGCTGGACATGTTCACCATCCGGCACTACAAGGGGGGCTTCAACCGGCTGCGCGTCGCAATCGTCGGAGACATCCTGCACTCGCGCGTCGCCCGCTCCGAGATCCATGCGCTTACCACGCTGGGAGTCCCAGAGGTCCGCGTGATCGGGCCGCGTACGCTTCTGCCGCGGCAGGTGGAGAAGCTGGGCGTGCAGGTCTACCACGACATGGCGGTGGGTCTCGAGGACGTGGACGTGATCATCATGCTGCGGCTGCAGCAGGAGCGGATGAGCGGCGCGCTGCTGCCGAGCGCAGGAGAGTTCTTCAAGTCCTACGGCCTGACGCCGGAGAAGCTGGCGCGCGCCAGGGCCGATGCAATCGTCATGCACCCGGGGCCGATGAACCGGGGCATCGAGATCGATTCGGCCGTGGCAGACGGCCGGCAGTCGGTGATCCTGCCCCAGGTCACCTTTGGGATCGCGGTGCGCATGGCCGTGATGAGCATTCTGGCGGGCAACTGAGTGCTGCCGTCGGTTGTCGGGGTTCGGTTCGCCCGCCGAGGCCGGCGCCGAGAATCGACAGCCCAACAGCGAGAGCGAATCGCCGATCGATGAACATCGAGCTGCGCAATGGCCGGGTGATCGACCCGGCCGCGGGCGCCGACAGGGGGGCCAACGTCTACATCGCCGAGGGGCGTATCGCGGCGATCGGGGCTGCGCCGGCGGGATTCCGCGCGGACCGCGTCATCGACGCCACAGGGCTGGTGGTGAGCCCCGGATTGGTGGACCTGTCGGCGCGGCTGCGCGAGCCCGGGCTCGAGTACAAAGCGACCCTGGAGAGCGAGACCCAAGCAGCCGTGGCCGGTGGCGTCACGAGCCTGGTGTGTCCGCCGGACACCGATCCGCCGCTCGATGAACCGGGCTTGGTGGAGATGCTCAAGCACCGCGCGCGCAGCCTGCATCGATCTCGCGTGTTCCCGCTCGGCGCGCTGACGCAGGGGTTACATGGTGAGCGTCTCACCGAGATGGCTGAGCTGCACGATGCGGGTTGCATTGCGTTCAGCCAGGCGGACGCGGCGTTCACGGACCTGCAGGTGCTGATGCGGGCTCTCGAGTACGCAGCCACGTTCGGGTATGCAGTTTGGCTGCGGCCTCAGGATGCCACGCTGTCTCGTGGTGGTGTCGCGCACGACGGTGAGGTGGCGACCCGTCTGGGGCTGCCGGTGATCCCCGTGTGCGCCGAGACGGTGGCGCTGTCGACCATGCTGATCCTCGCTCGAGAGACCGGTGCGCGCCTGCATCTGTGTCGGATATCGACTGCGGAGGCGGTGGAACTGGTGCGCCAGGCCAAGCGATCGGGTCTCGCGGTGAGCTGCGATGTGGCGATCCACCATGTCCATTTGACCGAGATGGACATCGGATTCTTCGATTCCAATTGCAACCTGGTCCCGCCGCTGCGCGGCTTGCGTGATCGAGACGCGCTGCGCGCAGGACTGGCCGACGGGACGATCGACGCCATCTGCTCGGATCACACGCCGGTGGACGAAGACTCCAAGCAGCTTCCTTTCGCCGAAGCCGAGCCCGGCGCCACTGGGCTGGAGCTGCTGTTGCCGCTGACGCTCAAGTGGGCCCGAGAGGCAGGCGATGCGCTGCCGATGGCGCTGGCGCGGATCACGACGGCGCCCGTGCGGATCCTCGGGATGGAGCTGACCGGGCTCGCTCCTGGGCAGTCGGCCGACCTCTGCGTGTTCGACCCGCAGGCCTGGTGGCGAGTGGAGCCCTCGGCGCTCTACAGCCAGGGCAAGAACACACCGCTCATGGGCATGGAGCTTCAGGGACGAGTGCGCTACACGCTGGTCGACGGCGCAATCGTGTTCGAAACCAACTCCCGTTGACGATCAACCCGGGGTCCTTGAGGTTCGAGAAGACGCACCCATGTCGTGGTGCATCGGCGGTCACGTCAAACGCTTCTTCCAGCTATGAATCCCCTACTAGACTTTAGCGGCCTGCCACGCTTCGCTGAGATCCAGCCCGAACATGTCACGCTTGCTGTCGACCAACTGCTGCAGGAGAACCGCGCGCTGGTCGAACGCCTCGCTGGCGATCCCGCGCTGCCGACTTGGGACGGATTCGTCGGCCCGCTGGACGACGCCAATGAACGGTTGGCGCGCGCCTGGGGACAGGTCGCGCACCTGAATGCCGTCATGAACAGCCCGCAGCTGCGCGAGGTGTACAACGCCAATCTTCCCCGAATCAGCCAGTACTACACGGAGCTGTCCCAGGATGACCGGTTGTACGCGAAGTTCAAGGTGCTGCACGGGTCAGCGGCGTTTTCCGGACTGACGCAGGAGCAACGGAAGATCGTCGAGAACGAGCTGCGCGATTTCCGCCTGGGCGGCGCCGAGCTGCCGTCCGAGCAAAAGCCTGAGTTCAAGCGCCTGCGCGAGCAGCTCGACAAGCTGTCCTCGCGTTTCAGCGACAACTTGTTGGATGCCACCAACGCTTTTGCACACTATGTGACGGATCGGGCCGTGCTCGCCGGCGTGCCGGAGGACGTGCTGCAGGCGGCCGCGGCGGCGGCACGGCAGGACGGCAAAGACGGCTGGAAGCTCACTCTGCATATGCCATCTTATCTGCCGGTGATGCAATATGCCGATGATCGCTCCTTGCGCGAGCTGATGTATCGCGCCTACGTCACTCGTGCCGCGGAGTTCGGCAACCCCGAATGGAACAACACGCAGCTCGTCGACGAGATTCTCAAGCTGCGGCGGCGTTTGGCGCAGCTGCTGGACTATCGGTGCTATGCCGAGGTGTCTCTGGAGCCGAAAATGGCCGAATCGCCGGCTCAGGTTCTGGCGTTCCTCGAGGACCTGGGGAAACAGGTGAAGCCGTTTGCCGAGCGCGACTGGCAAGAGCTGTCGGACTTCGTGCGCTCGCGCCTTGGGTTGGAACAACTGGCCGTCTGGGATGTTGCGTGGGCCTCCGAGAAGCTGCGGCAGGAGCGCTACGCATTCTCGGAGCAGGAGGTGAAGCGCTACTTCCCAGAGACGAAAGTCCTACCGGGCATGTTCAGGCTCGTGGAGCTGCTCTACGGCGTCCGCATCACGCCCGCGGCGGCGCCGACCTGGCATCCCGATGTTCGCTTCTTCGATATCCGCGATGCGGGCGGGGGGCTGGTGGGTCAGTTCTACGTCGACCTGTATGCCAGGCCGTCCAAGCGCGGAGGGGCTTGGATGGACGATGCCGTCAGCCGTAGGCGGATCGGCGGGCGGATCCAGACGCCGGTGGCCTATCTGAACTGCAACTTCTCCGCTCCGCTGCCCGATGCACCCGCATTGTTCACGCACAGCGAGGTGATCACGTTGTTCCACGAGTTCGGCCACGGGTTGCACCATCTGCTCACCCAGGTCGAGCAGCGCGGGGTGTCCGGCATCCACGGCGTGGAATGGGATGCGGTCGAGCTGCCCAGCCAGTTCATGGAGAATTTCTGCTGGGAATGGGAAGTGCTCGAGGCCATGAGCACACATGTGGAGACCAGCCAGCCGTTGCCTCGGCGGCTGTTCGACAGCATGCTGGCGGCGAAGAACTTCCAGAGCGGGCTGCAATTTGTGCGACAGCTCGAGTTCGCACTGTTCGACATGCACCTGCATTTCGATTTCGATCCGGACGCGACCACCACGCCCCTGCAGCTTCTCGACCAAGTGCGCCGGCAGATTGCGGTCGTGTTCCCGCCTGAGTACAACCGGTTCCCCAACAGCTTTTCGCACATCTTTGCCGGCGGCTATGCGGCCGGCTACTACAGCTACAAGTGGGCGGAGGTGCTTTCGGCAGACGCCTTCAGCCTGTTCGAAGAACTCGGCGTGCTCAATCCCGAGGCGGGGCGTCGCTTCCGCCGGGAGGTCCTTGCAGTGGGGGGCAGCCGACCCGCGTTGGACTCTTTTGTCGCATTCCGGGGGCGCGCGCCGAAGATCGATGCTCTCCTGCGCCATAGCGGCATGGCGGTTGCTTGATACGCCGGGTCACGCAGGGTTGGGAGCGGGTCCATGATCAAGGCCATAGTTGCTATCGTTTTCCTCGCGGTGTCCGCCGGCTGGGCTGCTGCGGGCGAGCTGTACAAGTGGGTAGACAAGGACGGCAAGGTCCACTATACCGACCAGCCGCCCGGGCAGGACGTAAAGGCGCAGGAGCGCCGGAAGTTCGGGGACAAACCGGGCACGGGTCCGCTGTCCTATTCGCTGCAGATCGCGGTGAAGAATTTCCCCGTGACCTTGTACAACGCGGACTGCGCAGATGCCTGCCCCAAGGCAACGGCATTGTTGAAGAAGCGGGGAGTCCCGTTCACCGACAAGTCGGCACGCGATCCGGTTTTCGCGGAAGAGCTGAAAGCACTCACCGGCGGCAAGCTGCTCGTCCCGGTGCTCAAGGTAGGCAAGCAGGTGCTCACAGGATTCGAGGAAGGAGCGTGGAACACCACGCTGGATGCCGCCGGTTATGCGAAAGCAGGAACGGCCGCGGCCCGCGCGCCGGCGACGACCGCCAGAGCGCCTGAGCCCAAGCCTGTGACCAAGCCCGAGGAGGATGACGACGATGACGACCCCTCTGACGATGAGGAGGCCCCGGGCAAATAGGTGCCCGCTTCGACTCCGGTGAAGCTCGTCACTTGGAATGTAAACTCGCTTCGAGTCCGCTTGCCACAGCTGGTCGAGTGGCTGGGCCGCGAGCAGCCCGACGTCATATGCCTGCAAGAGACGAAAACGGAAGACGCGACGTTCCCCGCCCAAGAAGTCCGGCAAGCGGGTTTCGAGCCGCTGTTCTCCGGGCAAAAGACGTACAACGGCGTGGCGCTGCTTACGCGTGCGCCGGCCTCCGAGGTCGTGACCGCGATACCCGGCTTGGTGGACGAGCAGAAGCGCGTTCTCGCGGCCACCGTGAACGGGTTGCGCGTGGTCTGTATCTATGTCCCGAATGGGGAGAGCATCGACTCCCCGAAGTACCGCTATAAGCTGGAATGGTTGCAGGCCCTGCACGACTGGGTGCGGCAAGAACTAGCCCACCACCCCCGCCTGGCCTTGCTCGGCGATTACAACATTGCGCCAGAAGACCGCGACGTCCACGACCCTCGGCTGTGGGAGGGCAAGGTCCTCTTCAGTGAGCCGGAGCGCACCGCGTTCCGGGGCCTGCTAGACCTGGGCCTGGAGGACAGCTTCCGTTTGTTCGACCAGCCCGACAGGACCTTCAGCTGGTGGGATTACCGGATGAACGCGTTCAAGCGCAACCTCGGGCTGCGCATCGACCATATCCTGCTGTCCCAGGAGTCGGCGCGGCACGCGTCCGGAAGCCGGATCGACAAATCGGCCCGCGCCCAGGAGCGGCCGTCGGACCATGCGCCGGTGATCACCGAACTGCGCGACAGCTAAGCGGCTCCGGCCAGCGCAATACCGCTGTGCGGCCCGCCCAGCCTCGCGCTCAAACCGCAGGACGCGGAACCGGCGGGCTGAAGGCGGTCATTCGGACACTCTCACCGCGGCCTCCTTGCCTTCGATGTCCAGTTCTTGAATCTTGCGGGTGAGTGTGTTTCGGCCGAGGCCCAACAGATGTGAAGCCTCGATCCGGCGTCCGCCGGTGTGTGCCAGGGCCTTGGTGATCAGAGCCCGTTCGAACTGGCGCGCCATCTCGTGCATGATGTTTTGTTCCCCGCGGTTGAGCGCATTCTCCGCTTCTCTCTCCAGCGCACTGACCCAGGTTTCGGTGGTCATCGCCCGCTGATCGGCTCGGAACTCCGGCGGGAGGTCCTGGAGGTCGACGTTGACGCCGGGCGCCATGACGGTCAGCCAATGGCACAGGTTCTCCAGTTGGCGCACGTTTCCAGGCAGGTCATGAGTCGAAAGGTACTTCACCGCCGCGTCGGTGAGCCGCTTCGGTTCCACCCCGAGTTCCCTCGCGCTCTTGGCCAGGAAATGCCGCGCCAACAGCGGAATATCCTCGCGCCGTTCGCGCAGCGACGGCAGCCGGATACGGATCACGTTCAAGCGGTGGAACAGGTCCTCTCGGAACAGCCCCTGTTTCACACGGTTCTCTAGATCTTGATGCGTGGCGGCGATGATGCGCACATTGGCCTTGATCGGTTGATGTCCGCCCACGCGGTAGAAATTCCCGTCCGACAGCACGCGCAGCAATCGTGTCTGTAGATCGGGTGGCATGTCGCCGATCTCATCCAGAAATAAAGTCCCGCCCTCCGCCTGCTCGAAACGACCGCGCCGCATGCTCTGAGCGCCGGTAAAGGCGCCCCGTTCGTGGCCAAACAACTCCGATTCGAGCAGGTCTTTGGGGATGGCCGCCGTGTTGATCGCGATGAACGGCTTCGCCGCACGCGGACTGTGACGGTGCAGCGCGCGCGCAACCAGTTCTTTACCGGTCCCCGATTCTCCGTTGATCAGCACCGTCGCATGCGATTGGGTGAGCCGGCCGATGGCGCGGAACACCTCCTGCATCGAGGCCGCCTGCCCCAGGATCTCCGGGCCCGTTTCGGCGACCTCCGACACTTCGTCCTGGCGCAGGCTCTCCTCCATGGCGCGGCGGATCAGGTCCACGGCATGGTCGACGTCGAACGGCTTCGGCAGATACTCGAAGGCACCGCCTTGGAAAGCCGCGATCGCACTCTCCAGATCCGAGTACGCCGTCATAATGATGACGGGCAGGTTCGGATACCGCTCCCGGACCCGCTGCAGCAGATCCAGACCCGAGCCGCCGGGCATGCGGATATCGCTCACCACGACCTGCGGTACGGACGAGTTGAGCGCGTTGAGCGCTTCCTGAGCGGACGAGAACAGTTTGAAGCTGATGTCCTCGCGCATGAGCGTTTTCTCGAACACCCAGCGGATGGAGCGGTCGTCGTCGATGATCCAGACGGGTTTCATGGTCGCTTTCGCCTATGTCTTTGGCGCAGAGCCTCAACTTCCTCCGGGATGCAGCGGTAGGAGAATGGTGAAGCAGGTGCGGTCGGCCTGGCTGTCGAGCTCGATGACTCCTTGGTGCTGGCTGATATAAGTCTGGGCCAGCGTCAATCCCAGTCCTGTGCCTCCCTCCCGCCCCGACACCAGCGGGAAGAAGATCTTGTCCTGAAGGTGCGCCGGGACACCGGGACCGTTGTCGATCACCTGGACCATCAGGCCGAGGCGATGGAGCCGGCGCGCCAATGTGACTTGACGCGCGACGCGTGTGCGCAGAAGGATCTCGCCGTTTCCCTTCAGTGCCTGCGCCGCGTTGCGCCCGATGTTGAGAAACGCTTGGATCAGCTGCTCCTTGTCCCCTTCGATCGCCGGCAGGCTGACGTCGTAGTCCCTTTGGATTCGGACCCCGTCCGGGAACTCGGCCAGGATGAGCGCCCGGACGCGCTCGAGCACATCGTGGATGTTGAGCGCAGCGAGTTGAGGCGGTAGCTGTGGGCTGAGCAGCCGATCCATCAGGCCCTGCAGGCGATCGGCTTCCTTCATGATCACCTGGGTGTACTCGGTGAGCTCCGGCCGTTCCAGTTCGCGCTCGAGCAGTTGGGCCGCGCCGCGCAGCCCGCCCAGCGGGTTTTTGATCTCGTGGGCCAGATTGCGGATGAGCCAGCGACTGGCTTCGGTCTGGTCCTGCAGGCGCTCCTCCCGGGCAATGCGCAGCTGTTGCTGGAGCTCCGTGAACTCGAGCACATACCCGCTCCAGCCGTCGACGGGCGTTACCGTGCAGCTCACCTCGAACTTCTCTTGTGCCGCGTTGGCCAAGATCAGCTCGTGCTGCACGTAACTGCAATTGCGTTCGTCCGCCTGCTGGATTGCCGTGGCGAGCAGCGTGGCGTTCGCAAACACGTCCGAGAGAGCGTGCCCGACGACGCTCCTCCCGCTGAACTTGAACAGGTTTTCCGCCGCCGGGTTCGCGTACACAACGTCCTGCTCACGGGTCAAAGCGATCACCGGTGTCGTCAGCGCATCCAGGCCGGAGGTGGAGAATGGCCGCATGCGACTTTCCCCATCGGGCGAATCAAAGCCGCCATGGAAGATAACGCGCTTGTCCACTTCGCTATTGTGCATCGCAGCGACGCGGGAGGGAACCGTTGTCTAGGTGAAGCCGGATGCGTGACGGATCACCTCCGCGCGCGGCGGCGATGCCAGCGGTGTCTGCCTCCGCGTAGCATGAATGCCCAGGCGCGGCTACCTCAAGTTGGCGAGCTCTTCGCTGAGCGACTTCACGCTCTTTTCGTGCAGCGTGACGGCGTCTCGGTAGGGTCTGAGGCGCTGTTCGAGGTCGGCATCGTTGGCCGCGGCCATCCGCGTTTGCTGAGCGAGCGCTCGCTTCGCTTCGGCGAGGGCCAAGCGTTCGCGATCGAGGGCTTCCTCTATCGTCTGCCGGGCGTCGTCCTGGTGCCGGGCAGACATCGGCGCTCTCGACGGCTTCCCGTCGCTGGGTGCGGTCGCGTGCGTCGCCTGCTCGGGGCTTTCTCGGGGAGACGTTTCGGTCGAGACCGGAGGCGGAAGCTGAAAGCAGGAGACCTTGCGAGCATTCTTCAGCGGCACGTTCGAATAGATCGTCCGCCCGTCCTTGTCGACGTATTTGCAGGTGTCTGCCGCGGCGGTCCAGCTGAGCAGCAGACCGATCCAGCCGAGCGGGATGGCAATCCGAGATGCCAGGTGCGACATGGCGATAGCCGTGACCGGCCGAGTAAGCCTCGCGCAGTCTAAGGCGGTCCTCAGCGCTAGGCAATGTAGGCCTCATTGCTCCGAGAAACAAGAAAAGGGCGGGTGTTTTCCCGCCCTTCTCGGGGCGCGCCGGCGCAAGAAATCAGGCGCTGTAGTACATCGCGAACTCGATCGGATGGGTGGTCATGCGGAAACTGGTGACCTCTTCCATCTTCAACGCGGCATATGCGTCGAGCATGTCGTTGGAGAACACGCCCCCGCGAGTCAGGAACTCGCGATCGTTCTCGAGGTACTCGAGCGCCATCTCCAGCGACGAGCACACATTGGGGATCTTCTTCGCTTCTTCCGGCGGAAGATCGTAGAGGTTCTTGTCTACCGGGTCGCCGGGATGGATCTTGTTCTGCACTCCGTCCAGACCGGCCATCAGCATCGCTGCGAAGGCGAGATACGGGTTGGTGGTTGGGTCGGGGAAGCGCACTTCCACGCGCCGGGCCTTTGGGCTCGAGACATACGGGATTCGGCACGCAGCAGAGCGGTTGCGGGCGGAGTAGGCGAGATTGATCGGCGCTTCGAAGCCCGGCACCAGGCGCTTGTAGGAGTTGGTCCCGGGGTTGGTGATCGCGTTCAGAGCGCGTGCATGCTTGATGATCCCACCGATGTAGTAGAGCGCGAATTCCGACAGGCCCGCGTATCCGTTCCCGGCGAACAGGTTCTCGCCGCCCTTCCACACGGATTGATGGACGTGCATGCCCGAACCGTTGTCACCCACGATCGGTTTGGGCATGAAGGTGGCGGTCTTGCCATACGAGTGGGCGACGTTCCAGACCGTATACTTCAGGATCTGCATCCAGTCGGCGCGCTGAACGAGAGGAGCAAACCTGGTCCCGATCTCGTTCTGGCCCGCGGCGGCCACTTCGTGGTGATGGACCTCCACGACCACGCCTTGCTCTTCGAGCGCCAACGCGATAGCCGAGCGGATATCCTGCAGCGAATCGACAGGCGGGACCGGGAAGTAACCGCCCTTGATCGGCGCACGGTGACCTTTGTTGCCGCCCTCCAGGTCGGCCCCGGAAGACCAGGGCGCCTCCTCGGAAGTGACCTTGACGAAGCAGCCCGACATGTCCACGTTCCACTGCACCGCATCGAAGATGAAGAACTCGGGCTCGGGGCCGAAGTAGGCTACATCGCCGAGCCCCGTGGACTTGAGATAGGCTTCCGCACGCTTGGCGATGGTTCGCGGATCGCGATCGTAGCCCTTGCCGTCGGTCGGCTCCAGCACATCGCAGGTGAGGATCAGTGTCGGTTCGTCGGTGAACGGATCCATGCGTGCACTGGCTGGATCCGGCATCAGGAGCATGTCGGAGGCCTGAATGCCCTTCCACCCAGCGATCGACGAGCCGTCGAAGGCGTGGCCGTCATCGAACTTGTCTTGCCCGAAGACTTTCACGGGAACCGAAACGTGCTGTTCTTTTCCACGGGTGTCGGTGAACCGGAGGTCAACGAATTTCACCTCGTTGTCTTTGATCATTTTCAGTACGTCGGCTGCCGTCGCCATACAGGTCTCCTAAAGGAAAAAATCGCTATCGCATTTCTCGAGCGAGAAGCGGATCGGGTTTTAGCAGAAAGCGTGCCCAGCATTTTTTGCCAAAATACTATTATATTACAATGGGATGCGAGGATATGCTGGAGATGCTGCCGCCCTGCCGTGGTGCGCGTTTTTTGCGTCCGCACCGAACCGGTGCATGATAGCAACGATAGGGAGCCGTGGCCATTCAATCTTGCTTCGCACGATCGAGATCGGACCGGCTCTAAGTCTCACTTGGTGATTCCGATTGGAGGCCCCATGCCCACGATTTCAGAGATTCTCGAGGCCGCGCGACAGCGCGGAGTGCAGAAGAGTTTGTCTTATCAGGGCGCCTTGGTGCCGCAGGAAGCCCACGAGTTGCAAACGCGGGCGCCGGGCACGAAGCTGGTCGACATCCGGACGCGCGCCGAGTTGACTTACGTCGGCCGCATTCCCGGCGCCGTGGAGATCGAATGGCAGGTCTACCCCGAGGGGCGCCTCAATCCCAGCTTTCTCGCGGAGCTCCAAGCACAGGTCGACAAGGAATCGTTGGTGATGTTCATCTGTCGCAGCGGTGCGCGCTCACATCACGCCGCCGAGGCCGCTACAGCGGCCGGCTACACGCAGTGCTACAACGTGCTCGAGGGATTTCAGGGCGACAGGGACGAGAACAAGCATCGGGATACGGTCGGCGGTTGGCGCGCGGCCGGCCTGCCATGGTATCAGAGTTGAACGCCACGACCCTACGTTACTGTCCAGTTGACGAGCTTGGTGTACGCCGTGATCAGGACGAGCAGCCCGAAGCCGATCCGGTACCAGGCGAACGGGGTGAAGTCGTGCCGCGCGATGTAGCGCAGCAGCCAGCGCACGCAGAGGAACGCCGATCCGAACGCCGCGATAAAGCCGACCGCGAACGGTTCGAGATCGGGAGCGGACAGCAGTGCTCGATTCTTGACCAGCTCGTAGCCCGATGCCGCAAACAGTACTGGGATGGCGAGGAAAAACGAGAACTCGGTCGCGGCTCGGCGCGATAACCCGAACAGCAGCCCACCGACGATCGTAGACCCGGCGCGCGATGTGCCCGGAATGAGGGCGAAGCACTGCGCCAGCCCGACCTTGAGGGCGTCCTTCCAGGTCATCTCTTCTACCGAGTTGACGCGAATTCGGTGGTTGCGCCGTTCGGCCCATAGGATGATGAGGCCGCCGACTATGAAGGCGATAGCGACGGGTACGGGCTTGAACAATGCCGCCTTCACCGCCCTGCCAAACGCCAGACCGAGGACCGCGACGGGCAGGAATGCTACGAACAGGTTCGCGACAAATCTTCGTGCCGCCCGCTCCGACGCCAGACCCCGGAGCACGTCAAACAGCTTGGCGCGGTATTCCCACACCACTGCGAGGATGGCGCCGCATTGGATCACGATCTCGAACACCTTTCCCTTCTCGTCGTTGAAGTCGAGTAGGTCGCCGGCCAGGATGAGGTGGCCGGTGCTCGAGACCGGGAGAAATTCGGTTAAGCCTTCCACAACTCCCAGGATGAGCGCCTTGAGCAAGAGCATCGTATGCATGGCGCGCGCATTCTAACCGACCGCAGGCCGCGGAGGAGCGCACTCCGACTGAGTCGCGGCTCGGAGCAGGCCGCCCGCCGTGTTGACTGTCCTTCTCGCAGGGAGTGATCATCGTCACACGACGCGCACCGGTCCGCCTCCGGCGGCGTGCGACACGGTCTGCGCCGTGTTGCACGGGAAGGCTGAGGCAGCCTCAGGGGTGCTGCACGGCCCTGCGTCGCATGTACAGCCCGAACAACGTCTGGTTGAGATCGCGCAGGCGTTCGCGCTGGGCGATCAAGGCCTTGGTGTTGCCTTGCCGCTCCAGAGCGAATAGACGCAGCAGGAGGCTCACCGCCGCGGGCGCAGCACCGTCCGGGAAGGTCATGTCCGCCAGCTGATTGCAGACCGCCGGATGCTCCAGCACATACCAGGCGGGAAACCAGGCGGGAAGTTCATGCTCCGGCACCTCATCCCAATCGCACGCGAAGCCGAACGCACGCCAATCCCGCTCCAGCAGCTCGTCACCCAGCTCGGCAATCAAGGCGCCGACGCTTTGCGGCTGGCACCAGGCGAGCCAGAATAGCGAAGCGCGTGCCGCTTCCAGCCCACGCAGCCGATGACGCGCGACGGTAAGCCAGCGGAGCGCGTCGGGGGTCGCCTCCCAGTTCGGAATCGACAGCGCCGCTTCCTCGCTCACAGCGAGCTCATCGCAGCGAAGGGAGAGCCAGGCACGGTGCGCGGTCGGATTGTCGGGATCGTACCCAAGACCGATGGCCGCTGCGGCCAGCTCGCGATAGAACCCGTTCAGAAACGCCCGCGCTTCGGCTCCGAGCGCAGACTCCGCCGCGGGTCCGATCTCGTTCTGGAGGCGCGTTACAGCATCCGCGATCGCCGAAATATCGCCGCTACGCACCTGCCACCGCGCCAGAGCGCCGGTCAGTGTCGCCAGCGCGGGCAGGCTCGGATGATCGGGGCCCGTGCGTTCCAGCTCGCGCAAGTACTCGAGCGCACTCTGGGTGTCACGCGAGCGCAGGGCGGCGGCGAGCTCGTTGGCGAGCACAACCGCCCGCGAGTCGAGGAACAAGTCGAGCTGGGTGGGCGCAGGACGGATGACCGTTCCGATCAGGCGAGCCCTTCGAACACTTCGGCCGGATCAAGTGCGATCCCGAGGCTGAGCAGACGCGCCGGTGCCGCTTGCTGGACCTCCCCGGCCCAGCTTTGTGCACGCCGGAACAGCTCGATGTGACGACCTCGCAGCGAGACGAGCAGGTACTCTTCGAGCGTGGGGATCTGTCTATACGCTTGGAACTTCTCCCCTCGGTCGAAGGCCTCGGTCGAATCCGATAGCACCTCCAAGATCACGCACGGTTCCGAGAACTCAGCCGCGTCGGCGGCTATCGCAGGACTGTCGCCGGGTGAACACGTGACCGCAACGTCGGGATAGAAGTACGCTTGGCGTTGACGCACATGGAGCCGCACATCCGTCGCGTACACCTCGCACGGCTTGCCCTTGAGGCGGGTGCGGACTGCGACCACCAAGTTCTGTATGACACGGTTGTGGGCGCGATTGCCCCCCGCTATGGATTCCGGCAGAAACCCCTGCCAGGCGTACACGACGCCGTCGAGATACTCATGCTTTGCCGTCGCCTTCTCCTCCAGCGCGAGATACTCTTCCGGCTTGATCCAGGCAACCGCCTTCTGCGGAGCGCCCACCTCGCCTTCCTCCTCACACCTTGCTGTAGAGCTGGGCTCCCTTGCTCACGAACTCCACTGCCTTGTCCTGCATCCCCTTCTCGAGCGCTTGTTCCTCGGAAAGCCCCTGCTTCGCAGCGAAATCGCGCACGTCCTGGGTGATCTTCATGGAGCAGAAGTGCGGGCCGCACATGGAGCAGAAATGCGCGAGCTTGGCCCCTTCCTGAGGCAGCGTTTCATCGTGGAACTGCTTCGCCTTGTCCGGGTCCAGGCCGAGGTTGAATTGGTCCTCCCAGCGGAACTCGAAGCGAGCCTTGGAGAGCGCGTTGTCCCGGATCTGTGCGCCGGGATGACCCTTGGCCAGGTCGGCCGCGTGCGCGGCGATCTTGTACGCGATGATCCCGTCCTTGACGTCGTCTTTATCCGGCAGGCCCAGATGCTCCTTCGGCGTGACGTAGCAGAGCATCGCGGTGCCGTACCAGCCGATCATCGCCGCACCGATCGCCGAGGTGATGTGATCGTAGCCCGGCGCGATGTCGGTGGTGAGCGGTCCCAGCGTGTAGAACGGCGCCTCGTTGCAATATTTGAGCTGCAGATCCATGTTCTCTTTGATCAGGTGCATGGGCACGTGCCCCGGCCCCTCGATCATGACCTGACAGTCGTGCTTCCACGCGATCTGCGTGAGCTCGCCCAGCGTCTTGAGCTCGGCGATCTGGGCCTCGTCGTTGGCGTCGTAGATCGAGCCCGGCCGCAATCCATCGCCGAGCGAGAACGACACGTCGTAGG
>DATJVI010000028.1:0-3667 GCA_035501875.1 Burkholderiales bacterium | reverse complement strand
GCAGCTTGTGAGGGCGACCAGTGTCACAAGGGCTCGAACGAATCGCGTCATGGCTGAATCCTTGCGGCAATCACAAGGGCTTCGAGAGCAGCAGCGGCTGTCATCTACTGGACTCGAACCGCTACGGACGGCGGAAGGCGCCCGGCTCGCAGCGCGGGGAACAGACCTCCGAGGAGCGCTGTAGCGAGCGCCCACGCAAGACCGAGCGTCCAAAGGCTCGGTGAAACGTGGAGCTTGAACGCGCCCCATACCCACATGTCGCGGCCGTCAAATATCAGCCAAGCTATCGCGGCGCCAAGGAGCGCTCCGATTGCACCAAGCAGTGCAGCCTCCGCAAGGACCGACACGACAACCGGTGTCGCGCCAAAGCCGATGGCGCGCAGCGTGCCGATCTCGCGGGTACGTGCACGGACCACCCCATACATTATCTTCACGGTGCCGAACAGCGCGCCGAGAGCCATGATTGTGCCGATCACGTAGGCCATCCGCGTGAAGAAGGCGGTGCTCGCTCCGGCCGTCCGCAGATCGTAGTCCGTTTTTCGCTCCACGGAGATAGTCAGCGCCGGGTTCTGTGTCAGCCACCTCTGAAATTCCGGAAACGCCTTGGCGTCCACTAGCTGTGCGATCACTTGAGCGAAGCCTGCGCGCCGCCTCGCCGCCATCACGGTGAGCGCGTCTCCGACAAGGTAGCTTTCGATGATGTCGCCCCCGCAGCTGAAGACTCCGACGATCGGCCATTTGCCATCCCGCATCCGGACTTCGCTTCCCACGCCGAGGCCGAGCTTCCGTGCTGCGCCCACGCCCACCACCAACTCCCGCGTCCCTGTGCGAAACAGGTGGCCGGCGACGATCCTGAAGTCAGGTCGGAGCGCGAGGCCGGCCGGACCCACTCCCCGCAGCTGCAGCGAGCCAGCGGCAAATCCCTCCATCGACAGCAACCGCATCAGAAACTCGGGATCCGCAAGCGGCGCCCCATCGGCTCCCCTGGCGATCCCAGGGGCGTCGAGGATCGTGTCAATCGCGTCGGGGTGGAGGCTGCGACTCTGGTCGAAGGTGGCGTGTTCGGCCCACACGATGGCACGCGTCGCGTCGTCGGGCCTGAGGTAGGCGCGCGTCAATCCGGCGGTGAGTGACAGCATCGAGGTCAAAACCCCAACGACGCACGCAATGCCGACGATGACCACGAGCGCCGTGCCATATCTCTCCCGCAAGCTGCCAATGCCGATGAGGGAGACTGCCGCTATTTGACGCAGCTCGTTCATCGTCCCGCCATCACCGCGGCGACATCGGTGTGGCGGAGCCGGTAAAGCGGCGCCACGGCGCTCAAGAGAGCAATGAGCAACGCAGAGACAAGCGCCCCGCCAAACGCTACGACAGACGGGTGTACTTCTGGCATGTCGATCACGCCTTTGATCGCGAGGCGCGCGACGAGGGCATCTATCGCCCATGCGAGCACACACCCGATCGAGGCGGCCAGGACCGTCGGGACCGCGGCCTCCAGGATCACCAGAGCCGCGATTGTGCCGTCCCCGTACCCCACGGCCTTCAGGACTCCGAACTCGGAAAGCCGCTCGCGAACGGATTCGGCCACCCCATTCGCGCACAGGAAGAGGATCATGAAGAGTCCGGCAGCGCCGATGCCAAGGCTGATCTGCCGCATGTTGATGTTTGCATCGGCCGTTTCTTCTGCATCCTCTCTCGCAGGAACGCAGTAGAGCGCGGGAGTCGCGTTGGTAAACTGCGTCTCGATCTCACGGCAGACCGAGCGCGCGTGCTCGGGGTGATCGACGGCGACGCGCATCACGTGGACGAAGTTCCGCTCGTCAAGGCGACCCCAATTTTGCTGGTAACGCAGGTTCCCGATGATGGTGTCCGGACTCCACCGGGGACCGGGAGACCCCGCTGCCGACCCTGGTGGATCGGGAATGAATCCGAGGACTGTGAAGTAGTAGGTACCAGTGCCGTCCGCCGTCGCGCCCGGACCGCTGTTCATGGTCACGGTGTCACCGACTCTCACATTCCGGCGTGCCGCCGCCTTACGAGTGAGGAAGATCCCGTTGGGAGTGGCGTCAAGCGCCCTCCAGTCCACCGGACTCATCGGCAGCTCAGGCCAGGCGGAACGCATTCCCTCATCCATGAACGTGACCGTTATCGGGTGGCCCAAGTCCTGCCCGTACCAGGAGGAGGCCCATAGCTCACCGCCGACCGCTGTGACGTACGGGATACGCGAGAGCTGCTCGCGATAGCCGAGCGGGATCACTCCGCAGTCAAAGGCGCACGCGACGATCAGGCGGTCCATTCGGGTGTCGTCGATGGCGCGCTCGTAAGCGGCCTTGACGGTGATCATGGTGCCGAACAGTGCGAAGGCGACGGACAGCGCAAGAAGTGTCAGCACGGACTCCGTGCGGTTGCGCCACAGTGCGGCCCAAACCAGCGGCATGAACTTCACAGTGGCGATGCCCTCGGTGCGCTCGTAGACGGGCAAGTATCAGGATCTAGGACAAGACTCGCAAAGAGACCGAAATTCCCACACCAAGTTTCCCCGCCGATGCGCTCAGTCCGGGGGCACTAGTGAAGGGCCGCTTTGGAGATACCTAGACCCTTACGTTCAAGGTCGGCTTTTGGCCGATCGCGAGCGACCTTGGGAGTCAGCGGCCTTCGCATACGGGCAGCGCTGGTACTACTGCGGGTGGTATTTCTTGTAGGCGGGCAGGTCCTTGAACAGCTCGCCCTCCCGCGGGCCGGGAGGGGCTTGGCATCCCATGCGCGTGCTGAACGAACGAGCGAACACATCCGGCGTTCCGAGCGGCGGCGGCTCAGAAACTAGGAAGCAGCGATCGTTGACCCAGACGATGGATTCACCAGTCTCGAGCCGGTATGCCTCCCCTGCGTAATGTTTCGGCGAGGTGGGCGCGGAATGGACCCAGTCCGGCGCCCGCGGCATCTCGCCGAAAGAGCGCGTGCGCGGCGCGGCGGCGGCCGCTCGGGCGGCGCGCTCTGCCTCAGCCGCCCAGTCCGTGGACGTGCCCGCACCGCTCCGAACGCTAAATCGGGGTGGAGGCCCAATGGGTGGCTGTACAGGCGCTAGGGGTGCACTCTCGTTAGGAATCGGTGGGGGCGGACGGTTGATCGCCGGAAGTGGCAGCGATGGGAGAATGATGAACGTCGTAATGAACTCTGCCGAGAGGGGCTGCCGAGTCGAGGTGCGCAGCGCAAACGTCAAGATAATGAACAGCCCTGCGTGTAACGCCACGACCACGGCGAACGCGGTAACTCGTCGTACCCTCCAGGTGTTCGGCTCTCCCACGCAGCCATCCCCCATCCCCGAGAGCCGATATCTGATGGGAATGGACCGAGCTCGCGCTGAGATGTTCCCGGCGGACCGGTGCACTCAAGTTGACAGGGCAACCCCCTGGTGAGCCCTGCAAGCTATCGCCAACGCTGTATCCGACGCGGCTAGTCAATGCGATGCCACCCAGTCGTCCGCATTGGGAAATCTAGCGCGCTCCGGTGTACGTCCGCTCCTGGCCGATCGCTTCCCTGCCGCCCTTCCGCGGACCGGGCGCGTTACGCGGCGCTTACGATACCGCCTCTATCCCAATAGCGGATGCCCATCAGGCAATTGATGCGCGTACCACGTCGCGAGCCGATGACGAATCGTCTTTTC